>DPRS01000052.1 GCA_003537575.1 Oxalobacteraceae bacterium | reverse complement strand
CTCCCAGCTGAGCTATACCCCCGTGGTGCAGAGAAACGAAATTATAGCAGCTTCTCAAATTCTGTAAATCACCTTTTAAAAATTTCTCAGAGATATTTCGCTAAGCGCGCCAACACCGTTTCGCGGCCGAATAATTCAACCACCGCATCGATCGACGGCGTTTGCAGCTGGCCGGTAATCAACAGGCGCAGCGGCATGGCAAGCTGCGGCATCTTGAGTTTGTGCTCGCCCAGCACCTGCTTGAGCACGGCCGACAGCGCCTCCTTCTTCCACTCCACCGTCTTGCACAATTCCGCATACTGCGCCAGCGCCGGCTTGACGGCGTCGGTGACATGCTGCGCCAGCAGGGCCGCATCCGGGTGCGGCTGGCGGTAGAACAGCATGGCGGCATCGGCCAGTTCGTTCAGGGTATTGGTGCGGTCCTTCATCAAGCCGATGGCGGCGGCCAGCGGCGGCGCGCCGTCGAATTGCGCGCCCTCGCGCTCCATCACCGGACGCACCAGGCCGGCCAGGCGCTCGTTGTCGGCCAGCTTGATGTAGTGGTTGTTCACCCAGGCCAGCTTTTCCGGATTGAACTGCGCCGGCGACTTCGACAGGTGGTTAGTGTCGAACCAGGCGCAAAACTCTTCCATCGAGAAAATCTCGTCGTCGCCGTGGCTCCAACCCAGGCGCGCCAGGTAATTCAGCATGGCTTCCGGCAGGTAGCCTTGCGCCGGGTATTCCATCACGCTGACCGCGCCATGGCGCTTGGACAGCTTCTCGCCGTCGGCGCCGAGGATCATCGGCACATGGCCGTACTGCGGCAGCGGCGCGCTCAGCGCCTTGAGAATATTGATCTGGCGCGGCGTATTGTTGACATGGTCGTCGCCGCGGATGACGTGGGTGATGTTCATGTCCCAGTCGTCGATGGCGACGCAGAAATTGTAAGTCGGGGTGCCATCCTGGCGCGCAATGATGAGGTCGTCCAGCTCGCGGTTGGAAATCGTGATCGGTCCCTTGACGACGTCGTTCCAGGTGACGTCGCCGTCCAGCGGATTGCGGAAGCGCACTACGGGCTTGCGGCCTTCCGGCACCGGCGGCAGAGTCTTGCCGGGCTCCGGGCGCCAGGTGCCGTCATAGCGCGGTTTTTCACCGGCGGCGCGCAGACGTTCGCGCATCGCCTCGACTTCTTCCGGCGAGGAATAGCAGTAATAGGCGGTGCCGGCTTCCAGCATCTGCGCGATTGCTTCGCGGTAGCGGTCCATCCGCTGCATCTGGTAGAACGGACCTTCGTCGTGCTCAAGACCCAGCCATTGCATGCCGTCGAGGATCGCCTGCACCGCTTCCGGAGTCGAGCGCTCGAGGTCGGTATCTTCGATGCGCAGGATGAAGGTGCCGCCGAAATGGCGGGCATAGGCCCAGGAAAACAGTGCGGTGCGGGCGCCGCCGAGATGGAGGTAGCCGGTCGGGCTGGGAGCGAAACGGGTGCGGACGGTCATGATGAAAGTGGCAAAGGAAACTTAGTTTCTGTGAAGGCGAACTTGCGCAGCAAGTCAAGCAGCTATGCTGCGGCCGAAGCAAAAACGGCCTTGGAGTGCCAAAGCCGTTGAATTCGTGAATAAAACATCTATTTTACAGGGTTGGCGGGGGCATGGAAACCGGCACGCCCGCCATAGCTTCAATCGTTTTTGATTACGATGCTCGGAAACTTACTGGTCATATCCTTGGCCTTTTCCGCCACCTTGACCGCCACCCTGCGCGCAATCTGCTTGTAGATCGCCGCCACCTGCCCTTCCGGGTCGGCCACTACGGTCGGCTTGCCGGAATCGGTCTGCTCGCGGATCGACATGGTCAGCGGCAGCGCGCCGAGGAAATCAACGCCATATTCCCTGCACATCTTTTCGCCGCCGCCGGTGCCGAAGATCGGCTCGGCATGGCCGCAGTTGGAGCAGACATGCGTGCTCATGTTTTCCACCACGCCCAGGATTGGGATATCGACCTTCTCGAACATCTTCAGGCCCTTGCGCGCATCCAGCAAGGCGATGTCCTGCGGCGTGGTGACGATCACCGCGCCCGTTACCGGCACCTTTTGCGACAGCGTCAACTGGATGTCGCCGGTGCCCGGCGGCATGTCGATGATAAGGTAATCCAGGGAGCGCCAGTTGGTTTGCTCCAGCAATTGCATCAGCGCCTGCACCACCATCGGGCCGCGCCATACCATCGGCTGGTCGGAATCGATCAGGAAACCGATGGACGAAACTTGCACGCCGTGGTTTTCCAGCGGCTCCATGGTCTTGCCGTCCAGGCTTTCCGGCCGGCCGGCAATGCCCATCATCATCGGTTGCGAGGGGCCGTAGATATCGGCATCCAGCAGGCCGACCTTGGCCCCTTCGGCGGCCAGCGCCAGCGCCAGGTTGGCGGCCGTGGTCGATTTGCCGACGCCACCCTTGCCGGAAGCGACCGCAATGATGTTTTTCACGTTCGACATCAGCTTGACGCCGCGCTGCACCGCATGCGAGATGATGTTGGCGTAGACATTCACCTTGACCTGGCCGGCGCCCGGAATACCCCTGACGGCGGCCGTGGCAGCGTCGCGCAGCAGCGCGATCTGGCTGTTGGCCGGATAGCCGAGTTCGACATCCAGACTGACGTCGGCGCCATTGACCTGGATATTCCTGGCGGACTTGCCGGAAACAAGATCCTTGCCGGTATTCGGGTCCACCACCGTGGCCAGCGCCGTTTTCACTGCATCAACTGAAATACTCATTGTTTCTCCCGGATTCTTCTGCAAGTTGCAAGTCTAAACCAAATGCCGGCGCCGGTCTGCTGTCGCCGTCAAGCCGGCCTACGCCAGCCGAAAGAAGGTTTGCTGTCGTATTTCGAACGAAATTGCCGCATGCGCTGCTAAAATGACTGTTTTATCCCCGGAAATACCGCAATACACATGAGTACCGCACAGCCGCGCAAGCTTTTCGTCACCACCGCCCTGCCCTACGCCAACGGCGCCTTCCACATCGGCCATATCATGGAATATATCCAGGCCGACATCTGGGTCCGCTTCCAGCGTATGCTGGGCAACGAAGTGCATTTCGTCGGCGCCGACGATGCGCATGGCACGCCGATCATGATCGCCGCCGAAAAGGCTGGCATCACGCCGCAGGAATTCGTGGCGAAGATCGCCGCCGGCCGGCCGCAGTACCTGAACGGTTTCCATATTTCCTTCGACAACTGGCATTCCACCGATTCGCCGGAAAATACCGAACTATCGCAAGGCATCTACCTGAAGCTGAAGGAAGCCGGCCTGATCGTCACCAAGGTGGTTGAACGCTTTTTCGATCCGGTCAAGGGCATGTTCCTGGCCGACCGCAACATCAAGGGCGAATGCCCGAAATGCGGCGCCAAGGACCAGTACGGCGACAATTGCGAAGTCTGCGGCGCCGCCTACGAGCCGACCGAGCTGAAGAACCCGTACTCGGCGCTGACCGGCGCCACCCCGGTGATGAAGCCGTCGGAGCAGTATTTCTTCAAGCTGTCCGACCCGCGCTGCTTCGCCTTCCTGCAGGAGTGGCTGAATGCGCCGGGCCGCCTGCAGCCGGAAATGGTCAACAAGGTCAGCGAATGGCTCGGCAACGACGGCGCCGACCTGGCCGACTGGGATATCTCGCGCGACGCGCCCTATTTCGGCATCCCGATCCCCGGCGCCCCGGGCAAGTATTTCTACGTCTGGCTGGATGCGCCGGTGGGCTACCTCGCCAGCCTGAAGAATTACTGCGGCAAGAAAGGCATCGATTACGACGCGCTGCTGCGCGACCCGGCCACCGAGCAGGTGCATTTCATCGGCAAGGATATCGTTTCCTTTCACCTGCTGTTCTGGCCGGCCATGCTGAACTTCTCCGGCCACCCGGCAATCGACAGAACCAAGGTCAACGTGCACGGCCACATGACCGTCAATGGCGAAAAGATGAGCAAGTCGCGCGGCACCGGCATTTCGCCGCTGCGCTACCTGGATCTGAAGATGGACCCGGAGTGGCTGCGCTACTACATCGCCGTCAAGCTCAATGCCAAGGTCGAGGATATCGACTTCAACCCGGAAGACTTCATCGCCAAGGTCAATGCCGACCTGATCGGCAAGTACGTCAACATCGCCAGCCGTGCGGCCGGTTTCATCAGCAAGCGCTTCAACGGCCAGTTGAGCAACCCGGTTCTGGCCGGCAGCAGCGGCAACCGTTTCTGGGAATCGCTGAAGAACGGCGAGGAAGCCGCCATCCGCGAAGCCTTCGAGACGCGCGAATACGGCAAGGCGATCCGCCACATCATGGCGCTGGCCGACGAAGTCAACCAGTACGTCGATGCGAAAAAACCCTGGGAACTGGCCAAGGATCCGGCCAATGCTCAGGCGCTGCAGGATGTCTGCAGCGACCTGCTGCTGTCCTTCCACCGTCTTTCCGTATTCCTGGCGCCGGTGCTGCCGGCGGTGGCAAGGAAGGTCGCCGCCCTGTTCGGCATCGAGCGCGAGCTGGCCTGGTCGGATCTTGAATCCTGGCCGACGGCCATCGGCACTTTTGAGCACCTCATGACCCGGGTCGATCCGAAGATGCTGGAAGGCTTGTTCGACAAGCCGGAAGTAGCACCCGCCGCCTCTGCCGCGCCTGCTGCAGCGCAGGCCGGCGCAGCCCCGGCAGTTGTGGCAGCCAGTGCGGCCGCCGGCGCGATCGAACCGCTGGCGCCGGAAATCAAGATCGACGATTTCGCCAAAATCGATTTGCGCATCGCCAAAATCGTCAATTGCGAGCACGTCGAAGGCTCCGACAAGCTGCTGCGCCTGACGCTGGACGTCGGCGAAGGCCGCACGCGCAACGTCTTTTCGGGCATCAAGTCGGCCTACCAGCCGGAAGAGCTGATCGGCAAGCTGACCGTGATGGTCGCCAATCTGGCGCCGCGCAAGATGAAGTTCGGCATTTCCGAAGGTATGGTGCTGGCCGCCTCCGCCGCCGATGAAAAGGCCAACCCTGGCATCTACGTGCTCAATCCGTGGCCCGGCGCCGAGCCGGGCATGCGGGTTCGATGAGGGAGGATCGCGCAGCGCCATGGATATGATCATTCGCGAAGCCAGCCTCGACGATGCCCAGCTGCTGGCCGACCTGACCCGCGCCGCCTGGGCCGACAAGGTGGCGGTGACTTCCAGCGGCCATCGCGAAACCGCGGTGCAGGTATTGCAGCACCTGCAGCAAGGCGGCGGCCTGCTGCTGCTGGTGGATGGCGAGCCGGCGGGGTCGGTGCGCTGGATGCCGCTGGATAGCGAATCCGATGTCTGGGATATCCTGCGCATGGGCATCCTGCCCGCCCATCGCGGCCACAACCTGTCGCAGCACTTGCTGGAAGCAGTGATCCACCGGGCGCAGGAAGCCAATGTGCGTGAATTGCATCTGGCGGTGCGCAGCGATCAGGGGCGTCTGATGGACCTGTATGCCGCCTATGGCTTCGAACTGGCGCCCGAACTGGAATACTCCCAGGCCAACCCGCTGGAACCGGCGCCGCACGTGATGCGCCGGGTTCTGGAAGCCTGAGCGGCGGAAAGCGATCAGGCGACCGGTATGCGTTATTTCAATTTCTCCTTCCGCCCAAGCCTTATCAACGCCCTGCAGGGCTACGACCGCAGCCGTTTCTTCCGCGACCTGATGGCCGGCCTGACGGTCGGCGTGGTGGCGCTGCCGCTGGCGATGGCGTTCGCGATCGCCTCCGGCGCCAAACCGGAAGCCGGCATCTTTGCGGCGATTCTCGGCGGCTTCCTGGTATCCACGCTGGGCGGCTCGCGCGTGCAGATCGGCGGGCCGGCCGGCGCCTTCATCGTGGTGATCTACGCCATCATCGAGCAGTACGGCCTGGCCAACCTGTTCATCGCCACCATCCTGGCCGGCGTGCTGCTGTGCCTGATGGGGCTGCTGCGCCTGGGCTCGGTGATCCGCTATATCCCGGTGCCGATCGTGATCGGCTTCACCAACGGCATCGCCGTGCTGATCGCGCTGTCGCAACTGAAGGATTTCTTCGGACTGGACATCGCCCGCATGCCCGGCGAGTTTTTCGCCCAGCTAAAAGTGCTGCATGCGCAGGCGCATACCGCCAATCCGCTCACGGTGATCGTCGCCGTCGCCTCGCTCGCGCTGCTGTTTCTGTGGCCCAAGGTATACTTGACGCCCAGGGAAGGCCGCGCGCCGACGCTGGGTATCCGTATCTGGCGCCTGGTCAAGGCGATCCCCGGGCCGGTGCTGGTGCTGGTGCTGGCCACTGCCGCGGTCAGCCTGCTTGACCTGCCCATCGAGACCATCGGCAGCCGCTTCGGCGGCATTCCGCAAGGCTTGCCGGTATTTCACCTGCCCGCCTTCAGCTGGGACCTGGTGCGCCAGCTGTTTTCCCCGGCCCTGACGCTGGCCTTGCTGGGCGCGGTCGAGTCGCTGCTGTGCGCGCGCGTGGCCGACAATCTGACCCAGGATCGCCACGATCCCAACCAGGAATTGCTGGCGCAGGGCATTGCCAATTTCATCGTGCCCTTTTTCGGCGCCCTACCCGTCACCGGCACCATGGCGCGCACCACCACCAATATCCGCGCCGGCGCCACCACTCCGGTGGCCGGCATCGTACATGCGCTGACGCTGGCGGCGATCGTACTGATCGCCGCGCCGCTGGCGAAAAACATTCCGCTGGCGGCGCTGGCGGCGATCCTGGTGCATGTCGCCTTCAACATGGGCGAATGGCGCGAATTCCGCAAGCTGCGCCACTTTTCCAACAATTACCGCATCCTGGTGCTGGCCACATTCGCGCTGACGGTAGTAGTGGACCTCTCCACTGCAGTGGAAGTCGGCCTGGTGCTGGCCTGTGTGTTCTTTATCTACCGCATCTCCAGCCTGACCGATATCCGGCCGATCGTCGCCATCCAGGGACAACCGCTGCCGCAGGGGGTGGCCGCCCACGCTCTGTACGGCTCGCTGTTCTTTGGCGCGGCCGGCAAGCTGGATGGCCTGATCGAGCCGCAGGCCATTCCTGGGCGCGCCATGATCCTGGAAATGCACAAGCTGATCAGCCTGGACACCACCGGGCTGGATGGACTGGAAAACATTCACAAGGCCTTGCACCGCGCCGGCAGCGAACTGATCCTGTGCGGCATCAACCCGCAGCCGCGCAGCCTGATGGAGCGCACCGGCTTCATCGACCGCGTCGGCCGCGAGAATTGCGTCGATGATTTGCCGGCGGCGCTGGCTCACCTGCAGGCGGCTGCCGCCTGATACCGGAAATTTCCCTTCAGCGATAAAACCTGCGGGCAGACAGGGTAAAATACCGGCTTAACCCTCTTTAATTGGCAAATTTCCATGGCATTCTCGAAGCACAATACGCAATACGAGTCCGAAGTCACCCGCTTCATCAACGAACTCAAGCAAAAGAATCCGCAGCTGGAAGAGCAGCAGCGCACCGGCCGTGCCCTGTTGTGGGACAAGGCGCCGCTCGACCTGGACGCCCGCAGGCGCGCCGAAGAATCCCGCGTCAAGCAACAGGCCTACGTGTACCAGAGCAAGCTTTAAGGATTCAAGCGGTGAGCGGGCAGCAGAACGAGCCGACGGATGATGCGCTGGAGCTGGCGGTCGCCGGCCAGGCGGATTCGACGCCGGACGTGATCGACGGCGTCGCATTCGCCAGGCTGTACGGCGAACCGCTGTTTCAGCTGCCGAGCGACCTGTACATCCCGCCGGATGCGCTGGAAGTTTTCCTGGAAGCCTTCGAAGGCCCGCTCGACTTGCTGCTGTACCTGATCCGCAAGCAGAATTTCAACATCCTCGACATCCCGCTGGCGCAGGTGACGCGCCAGTACCTGGAGTACGTTGACCAGATCCGCCTGCACAACCTCGAACTGGCGGCCGAGTATCTTCTGATGGCGGCCATGCTCATCGAAATCAAGTCGCGCATGCTGCTGCCGGTCAAACCCGCCGAACCCGGCGAGGAACCGCAGGACCCGCGCGCCGAACTGGTGCGCCGCCTGCTTGAATACGAACAGATCAAGCTGGCAGCCTTCGAACTCGACTCCCTGCCCCAAGTGGGCCGCGATTTCGTGCGCACCCAGATCCACATCGAGCAAAGCATCGTCACGCGCTGGCCGGAAGTCCATGCGCTGGACCTGCAGGCCGCCTGGGCCGATGTATTCAAGCGCGCCAAGCTCACGCAACACCACAAGATCAGCCGCGAGGAACTGTCCGTGCGCGAGCACATGTCGGGCATCCTGCGCCGTCTGCAATCGGCCAAATTCGTCGAATTCGCCGACTTGTTCGACCCGTCCAGGGGCGTGCCGGTGGTGGTGGTGAACTTCATCGCCCTGCTCGAACTGGCCAAGGAAACCCTGATCGAAATCACCCAGGCCGAGGCGTTCGCGCCGATCTATGTACGGCTTGCCTATTCGCCGACCTGATTACTATTTTTCTTTTCATGAAAATCGTCTCCTCCATCGAAGAATTGCGCGACCAGCTGCGCGGTCAGCTGCGCACCGCTTTCGTGCCCACCATGGGCAACCTGCACGAGGGACACCTGTCGCTCATGCGCCTGGCCAAGCGGCACGGCGACCCGGTGGTCGCCTCGATCTTCGTCAACCGCCTGCAGTTCGGCCCGAACGAGGATTTCGACAAGTATCCCCGTACGCTCCAGGACGACGCCGAAAAGCTGGAAAAGGAAGGCGTGTACGTGCTGTTCGCCCCGACCGAAAAAGACATGTATCCGGAGCCGCAGGAATACCGGGTGCTGCCGCCGGATGGCCTGGGCAACACCCTCGAAGGCGAATTCCGCCCCGGTTTTTTCACGGGAGTAACGACCGTGGTGATGAAGCTTTTTTCCTGCGTGCAGCCGCGCGTGGCCGTGTTCGGCAAAAAGGATTACCAGCAGCTGATGATCGTGCGTAACATGGCGCGCCAGTTCGCGCTGCCCACCGAAATCATCGGCGCCGAAACGTATCGCGCCGAAGACGGTCTCGCGCTTTCCTCGCGCAACGGCTATCTGTCGGCCACGGAGCGCACCGAGGCGCCGGTCCTCTTCCAGACCCTGAACAAAGTTGCCGAGGAAGTGCGCGCCGGCCGCAAGGAAGTCGCTCAACTGGAGCAGCAAGCCATGACCAGCCTGGCGCAGCGCCACTGGCAGCCGGATTACGTTTCGATCCGCCGCCGCATCGACTTGCAGCCGCCCTCGGCCGCCGACATGGAGCAAGGCGAACCCCTGGTGGTGCTGGCTGCCGCCAAGCTGGGCAATACGCGCCTGATCGACAATCTGGAAATCTGACCGGCTTGCCGGCGCCAATTCCGTGCCCCCAGTGATCGCTTCACTGCTGGCGGGCGCCGGCCTGCTGCTGGCGTCCGGCGCGGCGCTGGCGCAAGAGAGGCCTGCGCTTGCCTCTTCCGCTGCCGCAGCGATGCCGAAGACAGTCGCACTCGCCACGGTTGACGATGCCGGCAACAGGCTCACGCTGGCGGCGCCGGCGCGGCGCATCGTCAGCCTGGCGCCGCATGCGACGGAACTGCTGTACGCTGCCGGCGCCGGCGAACAGGTGGTCGGCGTGAGTGAATTCAGCGACCATCCGCCGCAAGCCAGGCAACTGCCTGGTGTCGGCAGCGCCGCGGCGCTCGACCTGGAACGCATCGTCGCCCTGAAACCCGACCTGGTGGTGGCCTGGAGCAGCGGCAATTCGGCCGCCCAGATCGCCCGCCTGAAAAATCTCGGCATCCCCGTATTCGAAAGCGAGCCGCGCGACTTCGCCACCATCGCCGGCAATATCGAGCGGCTGGCGCAGCTGGCCGGCACCGAATCTGCCGGCCGCGCAGCCGCAGCAAAATTTCGCGCGCGCCTGGACAGCCTGGCGGAGCGCCACGCGCAAAGCGCGCCGGTGCGCGTGTTTTACCAGATCTGGGACAAGCCGCTGATGACCCTCAACGACATGCACATGGCATCGGCCGTGCTGCGCCTGTGCGGCGGCCGCAATGTCTTTGGCGGCCTGAAGCAGCTGGCGCCGACGGTGGGCGTGGAAGACGTGGTGCGTATCGACCCGGAAGCCATCATTGGCGGCACGAGCAAGGATAACAACGCGCTCTCTTCGTGGAGGCGCTTTCCGAAAATGACGGCGGTGGCGCGCGGCAATCTGTTTGTCGCCGACCCCGACCTGCTGACGCGTCCCGGGCCGCGCATCATCGATGGCGCCGGGCAGATCTGCCGGCTGCTGGAAACCGCTCGCGCCAGAAGACCCTAGGCCCCAGGTCCTGGCCTGCGCCTAGCGCTCCACCCACTCCCTCACGCTCTGCCACTGATCGAGGTCTTTCTCCACCCGTGACTGCGCGGCATCCCAGACGGTGGCACCCTGTGAGGCAAGCTGCACGTAATTCTGCGTATCGCGCAGGAAGCCCAGCACCGGCAAGCCGAGATTGTTGACGTAATGCGCCAGCTGGTCGGCGGCGCGCGTGCGGCTGTTGACGCGCATGCCGAGCACGCCGATCTGCGCCTTGCCCTTGCAGGCGATCAGCTTGAGCAGGAAGGCCTGGGTGGCAAGGATGTCGAACATCGACGGCTGCAGCGGCACGATGATCTTGTCAGCAATGCGCAGCACCTCGTCGAAACGGACGCCGTCGAAACCGGCTGGCGTGTCCAGCACGATATGGGTGGTTCCCTTGGGCGGCCTGGCGACATTGCCGGCGCCGATTTCCCAGGCGCCGATCGGTGCCAGGCTGGGCGGACGCAACGCCAGCCAGGAACGCGAGGATTGCTGGACATCGACGTCGCCCAGCATCACCTTGTGGCCGCGCGTGGCGAAATAGCCGGCGAGATTGACGGCAAACGTGCTTTTCCCGACGCCGCCTTTTGGATTGGCAATGACAAAGACTGGCATGACTTCCCTGGACTTTTCCTGGACTGGATGGTTGCAGCTTCCGCCGCCAATTGTGCGGCGCCGCGCTGGCAATCTACTGATTTTTTTGCAAGAATAGCATGGCGCCGGCAAAAAATCTGTCGGACAAACGGCCGTATCCGCCCGCAGATGCGGCAAACCGCGGCCAACGCATGTCCGGGCCGAATAGGCAAGTGGCAAATGCCCATCAGAGCAATTTGTAAATGGCCTGCATTGCCTTAAAATGGCTCCATGCAAAACACAACGAGCGCTGCCGCCGTCCACACCGACGACGAGCAGCTGGATTCGCTGCAATCCTATTTCAAGCCGAATATTTCTCCCGATGACGTCGAACAGGTCTTTCGCCTGAAAAGTGCGCAGCCGGTGCTGCAAGCATTTAACGCGCTGTTTCACGGCGGCGCCGACGGCGTGCTGGTGCGCCTGCTGGTGCTGGGGGAACTGGCCGCCGATGCCCAGGCCGGAGCGCTGACTCGCGCCGACATCAATGCCAAGCTCGGCTACCTGGAACCGGAAAGCCTGGAAACGGTGCTGGCGCGGCTGCGCACCCACCAGATGCTGAACTGGGATGCCGCCAACGGCGTCTACCGCATCACCCCGTTAGCACGCAACGTGCTGTCGGCAGTCGACAGCCTGATCGCGCTATCCGAGCAGGAAAATCAGGCCGGCATGGGCTTTTTGCTGTCGCAGGTGGCCGGTGCGCAAGCGGTCGGCGGCATTACCACCGAGCAGCTGCACCACCTGCTGGGGAGGATGGTCGACCTTACCGAGGAATTCCGCGACGCCATCGCCTCCGGCTCGGAATTCCGCCTGCGCGCGGCCCAGGAAAAGTGGAATACCGCCTGCGACTGGGTGGACAAGGGCTCGCAAATCATCCAGGCCATCACCAGCGACCCCGATGCCGACGGCGCCACTCACCGCGCCGCCCAGGCAATCGGCCGCGCGCAAAGCGCCCTGCTCAACATGCAGGGAATGTTTTCGCGCGCGCTCAACCAGATCGAACGCCAGCGCGTCCATCTCGGCCAGTCGGGCCTGACCACCACCGACATCAAGACCTGGCTGATGCGGCATGAAGACCTGACGGGACTGGCGCGCGGCGCGATCGCGCTGCCGGCCACGCCGATGTTCATCACGCCGTCCGAAATGATCGACGTGGCCGAGACCGAACTGCTGGCCGACAAGCACAGCACGCCGGTCTTTGCATTGCCGGCCGGTGAAAATGCCAATGTCACCGAGAGCCAGGCCGCCTCGACCTCGCTTGAGCTGAACGACTGGCTCAACCGGCTTACCTCTTTTGTGGCAACCGGCGCAGTCTCCGGCCCGGTGCACGACACCCTGCTGCCGGCGCCGTTCGCGGTTGCCTCCTACCGCGCTTCGATGCTGCCGTTGTTAGGCGATGAAAGCGAAGCCGCGCTGCAGGGCGGCACCGCCTCGATGGCGCGCCTGCCGCTGGAATTCACTCCGCAGGACGACATGCTGAAACTGCAAGACCCGCACGTGGCTGCCATCTCGGTCGCCACGCTGGCGCCCATTACGCCACTTGCACCGAAGACCGAACAGGACAAATTACATGACAGATGACGCCCAAATCCTGATTGCGCAGCTGCTCACGCATCAGACCCTGGCGCGCGAAAACAAGCTGGTCAAGCGCGCCCTGACCGATGAAGTCTTCCGCCAGGAAGTCGATAACCGCCTGGCCGCCTGCGGCATGAAGTTTCTCGACAACGTGTACGCCGACAATGTCACGCTGGCGCTGACGCGTGAAATCGAGCCGAAGATTTTCGGCTCGCGCGAGGTCTGGCAAAACAACAACCTCGGGCTCGCGCGCGACGGCGTGGCGCTGCTGGTGGTGCTGTGGGCACTGATCATCCTGCCCAAGCGTGAGCGCCAGGAAGCGCACCAGGCCGCCCTGGAAGACCAGGAAGACATGTTCGGCAAAGACAAGCCGCTGCCGCGCGCCGAAGACGCCTCGATGGGGATTTCCTACCGCGCGCTGCTGGCCGATTTCGGCGACAAGCTCGGCAAGAAGACGCGCATGGACATGAACCTCGGCCAGCTCTCCAAGCTCGGCTTCGTCGAGCGCCGCGGCGACATGATCATGGAAGGGCCGTTGCTGGACCTGATGATGGACACCGACGCGCTGAAGGACCGCATCGTCAACGGCGCGCTGTCCGACATCTTCCATCGTCCGCTGCCGAAGGAGGCCGAGGTCATCGCCTTCCCGCAGGCCGAAGAACTACATCAGGAAAACCAGGAATAAGGACGCCCCATGTTTCACATCAAATCCCTGGAAATGGTCCACTGGGACTACTGGCAGCGCGTGAAGAACATTCCGCTCGACGCCAAGATCATCACCATCGCCGGCCAGAACGGCTCCGGCAAGACCACCCTGCTCGATGCGTTGCGCACGCTGTTCGGCCTGGACTGCTCGATGGGCCGCTCGTACAAGCATTACGCCCGCCACGCCGGCCAGCAGATTTCCTGGCTGCGCGCCGTGGTCGACAACCGCGCCAGCGGGCGCCAGCTGTCGAACCGGCCATTCCGCGCCTCGGGCTTCTTCAGCGAGGAGGAGGTCACGCTGTTCTGCCAAATTCAGAAAAACGGCGGCGACTGGAAGCGCCAGTATCTGATGCGCGGCGGCGTCGTCGACATCGAGGAAGTGCAGGAAGCCAGCGACTGGCTCGGGCTGGACGCCTACCGCAAGCGGCTGGCTGCCGCCGGCCTGTCGCAGGCGATGGCGAAAGTGCTGGCGCTGGAGCAGGGCGAAACCGACAAGCTGTGCGAATACGCCCCGCGCCAGCTGCTCGACCTGGTGTTCCAGGTGTTCGGCGACAAGGAAGTGCTGGATGCCTACGACGAGGCCAAGCGCCACCAGCGCGACACCGAAACCGAGCTGCAGAGGTTCGAGGCGGAACTGGAATCGGCGCAGACCAACCAGGAACGCCTGCGCCTGCGCGCCGCCAATTTCCACCAGTGGGAAGGCCTGGTGAAGGAACAGCGCGACCTGCAGGAAGAAATCCTGCCGACGCTGCAATATCACGAGCTCCGCGAAAAGGCGGCGACGACCAGCGCCGCGCTGCGCGAAGCGCGCGCCACGCTGTCGTCGCAGGATGGGCAATTGTCCGACAGGCGCGCCGAGGTGGCGCAACGGGCAGCCACACTCAGCGCCGCGCATCAGCAGGAAACCGCGCTGGAAGAGGAAAAATCGGTGCTGGAGATGCGGCTGAACGAAATCAACGGCAAGCTGAAGCCGCTGGAAAGCATGCTCGAACAGAAGGCCCGCCTGCAGAAGCTGGCGGCCGATGCCGGCGCCGACATCGCCGATGTCGCCGCCGAACTGGAACAGAAGGAAGCCGACTACATGCGCCAGCGCCAGGCGCGCGACGAACTGGCGACGCGGATTGCCGCCGACCGCGCGGCGATCGCGGCGCTGGAAAGCAAGTCTGCCCTGCCCGACCCGGAAAACGTGCGCGCCATGCGCCGCGCGCTGGCCGATGCGAAGATCGACCACGTGATGCTGCCCGACATCGTCGAAGTGACCGACACGCGCTGGCAGGGCGCCGTCGAAGGCGCGCTGCGCGGCTACACTTCGGTGGTGCTGCTGGCCCATGCGGGCGATACCGCCGCCGCTTACCGCATCGCCGAAAAGGAGCGTTACGGTCACTTCATCGTCGCCGATCGAGTCAAGGCCCCCGAAGTCAAGGACAAGAGCCTGTTGTCGGCGGTGCGCTTCACCGCGCCGGCGCCCGGCTGGCTGATCGATCAACTGGCGCGCATCACGCGCGTCGATTCGGTCGAAGCCGGCGCAAAATTGCCGGGCCACGAGGAATGGATCACGCCGGAAGCCTATCACCACGAGCGCCGCGGCGGCCGCTCGCTGTTTGTCGAGCCTTCGCGCTACCGTTTCGGCGACGCCGGCCGCCTGCAGCGCCTGGCTGCCCTGCAGGCCTCGCTGCCGAAGCTGGAAGCGCAGGAAGATCAGCTGACGCTAAAGATCGGCAAGCTGGCAAGCGAAGTCAGCGCCTTGAAGGCGCGCATCGCCGGCGTCGATGCGGCCAAGGAACTGGTCGCGCGCCAGGCCGAATTCGAGGAAGCCGAACGCGGCGCCGCGCCGCTGAAGGCATCCCGCACCGAAGTCGGCGGCCGCCTGGGCGAACTGTTCCCGTTGACCAAAAAGGCCACCGAGGCGCGCACCCTGGCCGATAACAACTGGCAGAACGCCAAGCGCGCGCTGGCCGATGCCGAATCGCATGTGCGCGTCTCCAACAAGCGCTGCCAGGAAGAACGCGCCGAACATGCAGCCAAGCTGGCCGAGCTGCGCAAGACCTGGCGCCATCTGCCGCATGCCTGGCGCCGCCCGCAGCGCCGCCTGGCGCTGGTAGAGGAACACCAGAATGCGCACCAGGTCGAACTGCGCCTGAAGCACCTCGCCGTCGACCTGGCGCGCGACGACTGGGAAACCGATTCCACCGTGGTCGACCAGCACGTGCGACTGTCCAGCCTGCTGCAAGGTCGCCAGGCCGAGACCGAAGAGCGCCGCTACCAAAACAACCGGGCCATCGAAGCGACTTCCAACGCCCGCGGCGCCTACATCGAGCGCCTGCGCTACACCATCAAGACCTATAGCCGCAACATCAAGGAGCTGGGAGAGCTGGCCGGCATCGAAGTGCATACCGACACGGTGCGCCTGGAAAACGACGACCTGCTGCTGGCGCAAGCCGGCCTACATGTACGCTTCAAGTTCGACGGCAAGGGCCCGATCGGCCTGAACGACGGCGAAGCGTCCGGCGGCCAGCAGGTGATGAAGTCGCTGATCCTGCTGATCGGCCTGCTGAAGTCCGACGAGGGGTCAGGCGGCTTCGTCTTCATCGACGAGCCCTTTGCTCACCTGGATATCCGCAACATCCAGCTGGTCGGCGAATTCCTGAAGAACACCGACGCGCAGTACCTGATGACCACGCCGCTGACGCACAATACCGACGTGTACGACCCGTCAGAATTGACGCTGATTACCAGCAAAAAGAAAAAGGATGTGCATTGGGCGCAGCCGATTTTCGTGCTGCAGCGGCGCCGCGAGACGGCAGCGGCCTGACAGCGGCGCCTATGTGAAGAAGCAGGCCGGCGCACCCCTTTGCCGGAGCGTCATGCTGCCGGCGCCATCGGCGCGTCGGCCCTTTCCTGCGCAAACGTCTCGAAAACCTCGGGGGCGAGCGGCCGGCTGTAGAAGAAACCCTGCACCTCGTCGCAGCCTCGCTCGCGCAGGAAGGCTAGCTGCTCGGCTGTTTCGACCCCTTCGGCGATCGTCGTCATGCCCAGGCTGTGCGCCATCTGCACGATGGCGGTGACGATGGCCTGGTCTTCCGGATTGGCGCTGACCTCGCGCACGAATGACTGGTCGATCTTCAGCTTGTCCACAGCAAAACGCTTGAGGTAACTCATCGACGAATAGCCAGTGCCGAAATCATCGATGGACAAGCGAAAGCCCAGCAGTCCCAGCTCTTCCATGATCTTGCCGGCCGCTTCGGGGTTTTTCAAGGCCACCGCTTCAGTCAGTTCCAGTTCGATATGGCGGGGATTGATGCCGACGTCCCGGACGATCCGGACGATGCTGCTGACCAGGTCTGGCTGCGCGAACTGCACCGCGGACAGGTTCACCGCCACCGTCATGTCCGCTACGCCGGTTTCAAGCCATTGCTTGAGTTGCTGCGCGGCGCTGCGCAGCACCCACTCGCCGATCTGCACGATCATGCCGGATCTTTCCGCCAGCGGCACGAACTCGGCAGGCGAAACATCGCCCCATTGCGGGCTGCGCCAGCGCAGCAGGGTTTCGGCGCCGATCATCCGGCCAGTTCGCAGGGAAAGCTGCGGCTGGTATACCAGGTGCAACTCGCCTCGGGCCAGCGCATGCTTGAGCGCATTGCCCAGCGCCAGCGTTCGCGCCGTATGCGCCTGCATATCCGGCGCGTAGAATCGGAAGCCGTTGCGGCCATCCTGCTTGATCTGGTACATGGCCGATTCGGCGCACATCAGCAAGGTGTCCAGCGTATCGCCATCGTTGGGATAAAGCGCCAGCCCGATGGAAGCGCTGATGATCAATTCCTCTTTTTCCATGAGAATCGGCTGTTCCAGTATGAGCAGCAGCCGTGTCGCGATGATCGCCGCGCCATCCTCATCCACGCCCGGAAGCAGCAGCATGAAATCGTCGCCCGACTGCCGCGACAGCGTATCCTGGTCCCGCAGCGCCGAACGAAGCCGCTCGGCTATTTCACGCAGCACCAGGTCGCCGATGCCGTGCCCCAGCGATTCATTGATCGCCTTGAAGTTATCCAGGTCCAGCCAGACCACGGTCAAGGGCTGCTTTTGAAGTCGGACCTGCTCCAGGGATTGCCGGAATCGCTCCTCCAGCAACACGCGGTTCGGCAAGCCGGTAAGCTGGTCGTAGTGCGACAGGCGCTGGATGCGTTCGGCCGCATTCTTCTTGTCGGTGATGTCTTCCTTGTGCGCCAGGTAACTGACGATCTCGCCGGCTTCGTTACGCATCGGATAAATCAGCGTCAATTCGACATACTCCGAGCCATCTTTGCGGCGGTTGATGAACTCGCCGCGCCAGGACTCGCCTTGGTTCAGGCGGGCCCACATGGCAGCATAGGCGGCCGGCGACGTCTTGCCGGACTTTAGCATGCGCGAGTTCCGGCCCAACACCTCACCCTGGCTGTAGCCGCTGGTGATGGTGAATGCCTCGTTGACATACTCGATTTGCCCTTTGAGATCGGTCATGACGATCGGATTGGGGTTTTGCGAAACCGCCAGTGAAAGCTTGCGGATGACGTCGTCCTGATGCTTGCGTTCGGTGACATCGCGCGCCAGCACCACGAACCGCTGTCCGCGGATCAGGTCGGTATCCTTGCGCGCCACCGACAGTTCAAAGTAGCGCATGCCGTCCGGCGCCTCCAGCGCGATCCGGGCGCCGTGCGCGATGCCGCACTCCTTTGCCTTGCCGATCGCCTGCAGGCAGGTAGTGGCCGCCTCGCCGGGCATGACATCCCTGATATTTTTTCCCAGCAGGGATGCGACGGATCCTCTCAGATTGTCGGCATCGCTGGCATGGATGAACAGGCAATTGCCCGACTCATCCACTTCCAGCAGCATGTCCGGCAATGCATCCAGGGTCGCGCGCAAGTTGCGCTGCGCGGCGGCGAGTCGCGCATACGGCACCTGTATCTCCTCCACGAAGATAGCCCGGTACAGCCAGACATAGGCGACGATCTTGTAGACGTGCCCGGACAGGTTGTAGATATCGGTGACGTCGGCGTAGAGCGTGAAGAAAAATTCGCTCATGACCATCGCGCACGCAGCGGCCAGCAAACCGGTGGCATTGAACGTGCGCGGCTTGCGCAAATGCCAGAGATACAGGACCGCGGCGGCAAGATAGGCGGCAATGAGGCCGTACTCGAAGCGGACCTTGAAGCGGGTCAGTCCCTGGCCAGCCACGAAGGTGGCTGGCACGGCTTCAGGGTGGTACAGGAACAGCACATGCAGCAGCGCGACGACAAAGAGAACTGCGGCCAAAATAGCAAGGCGCGGCAGCCGCGCAGGCGCCGCCCACGGCAGCAGGGCAGCCGCGAGCAAGGCTATCGCCGCCATGGCGCGCCCCGCCAGCCAGAAATTGATGGCTTTTTCCGGGCCTGCCGGCGTAACGAAGTCAGGCATGCCCTGGTAGGAAAGCGTGTGCGAAAGATCCAGCAGCGCCACGCCGAAAAACAGGCAAGCCAGCCACAGCGTGTTTTGCGAAGACTGGTGCCGCTGCGTGTTCCAGCCGACCGCAAAGACCATCGCGGCGATGGCGATGGCAACGACTTCCAGCGAAGTATGCAGGGGCGCATAGCTTACCATGCCCCTGCCCGCCTCGAAGACCGGCAGCAGCACCAGCGTCAGCAAGAGCAACGCCAGCACGAGCACGGCATACAGTGCGCGTTTGGCTTCGAAACGGTGGCTCAGGTGAATCATTGCGAAATCATAGCATGCGTAAATTGCCGCCAAACACGATATTGTCCTAGCAAAATAGTCAGGCACTACACCAAGTCGGATACATCGCAATGCTGCGCTGCGGAAGCAATCAATAAGGGATGAAACTGCGCACGCCGCCGCTTTTCTGCAGCTCGAAACGGCACTCGAAGGCTTGCTGAAGAATCTCGACCGTCAGCACCTCGTCTGCGGCGCCAAGCCAGTAGCGACCTTCCGCCAGCACCAGCACATGGGTGGCGAAGCGCGCCGCCAGGTCGATATCGTGGCAGCTTGAAATGACTGCATGCCTGCCGGCCAGCTCGCGGATGAAGCGCATCATCGCCAGCTGCTGCGAAACGTCCTGGTGCGCCACCGGTTCGTCCAGCAGCATCAGCGCCGGATCCTGCGCCAGCAAGGCTGCCAGCGCCACGCGCTGGCGCTGCCCGGCCGACAGCGTCAGCACATCCATGCCCGCCTTGTGCGTCAGACCGACCGCCGCCAGCGCCGCCTGCGCCGCCGCCACATCCTCGTCGCTATCCCAGCCGCCGCCCGTGCGGTGCGGGGTGCGGCCGACCAGCACGGTGGCCAGCACGCTGCTGGAAAAACTGTCAATTTGCTGCTGCGGCATGAAGCCGCGTTTCCTGGCAAGCTCCCCGGCCGGCCATGCGGCCAGCGGCACCTCGTTCAGCAGGATCTTGCCGGAGGCGGCGGGCTCAAGTCCGCACAAGGCATACAGCAGGCTGGTCTTGCCCACGCCGTTCTGGCCGAGGATGCACCAGAACTCGCCCGGCGCAACACGCCAGTTCAAATCATCGATCAGCTTTTGCCCGCCCGGCGCGATCGCCAGGTGTTCAGCGCGCAGTTCCGTTTGCATGATGCTCATGCCCTTCCCCGTCCCAGCAGTATCAGGAATACCGGCACACCGACCAGGGCGGTGATCACGCCGACCGGCAATTGTACCGGTGCGGCTATCGTGCGCGCCAGCAGGTCGGCCAGCGTGAGCGCAATGCCGCCGGCCAGCGCCGATGCCGGCAGCAGCAGGCGCTGATCATTGCCGATCGACAGGCGCAAGGCATGCGGCACCACCAGGCCGATGAAGCCGATGGTGCCGGCCACGGCGACCGCGGCCGCCGTGGCGAGCGACGCCACCAGCAGCGCCGCCGCGCGCAGGCGCACCACCCGCACCCCCAGCAACTGGGCGGCGGCGTCACCGTGCGCCAGCACGTTCAGGCGCGCTGCATTGCACAGGGCCCAGGCGAAGGACAACGCCAGCACCACCCAGGCCGGGCCTTGCCAGCGGGCGTTTTCCAGGTCACCCATCAGCCAGAACACCATGCCGCGCAAGGTAGTGTCGGGCGCCAGCGACAGAATCAGGGTCAGCAAGGCGCCGAAGCCGGCAGCCAGCATCACTCCGGTCAGGATCAGGCGCACGCCACCTTCGCTGCCGCGCCTTTCCAGGCGCAGCAAGGCGCCGCGCGCCAGGCCGAACAGCAACCCGGTCGCCAGCAGCGCTCCGGCCAATGCACCCAACTGCACGCTCCATTGCAAGCCCCACAACAGCGGCACAGCCGGCGCCAGCAGCAGCATGCCCAGCGCGCCGGCGGCGGCGCCGCCCGACACGCCCAGCACATAGGGGTCGGCCAGCGGATTGCGCAACAGCAGCTGCAGCAAGGCGCCGGACAAGGCCAGCAGGCCGCCGACCGCGAACGCCGCCAGCGCGCGCGGCAGGCGCAATTGCCAGAAAATGTCATCGCTCTCCCAGCCGGCGCGGCAACCGCTGCTGCCGCAGGCGACTGCCAGAGCCAGCGTCGCCAGCCCGAGCAACAGCAGGCAGCACAGGATGAAGAAAGCTTTTCTCATGATTTGGCTAAAAATTCAGTCCTGCAGATCCTGGCGCCGCCGGCTCCGTGCAGCGTGCCGGCAGCCCAGGAGTTCAGGGTCAGAAGCGATATTCGGCGCTTACATAGCCGTTGCGCCGCTCTTCGGGATAGGCATTGAAGCGCGACGGCGTTGCCGATACGTTGGTGACGGCGTAGGAATAATACGTCTTGTCGAACAGATTATTGACGCCGGCCGCCAGGCGCCACGCCCCGATGTCATGGCTGATCTTGAGATCGCTCACCGTGTAGCCGGGCATGCGGCGGAAGCGGTTGGCCTGGTCATTGTCGTAGCGCTGGCTGCCGACATAAGTTACGTTGAAAGCCAGGCGCGTGGCGGCCGTTGCCTGCCAGCCGAGATTGAGGCCGAGGCGATCCTTCGGCACCAGCGGCACGTCCTTGCCGGCGACATTTGCATTGAATGGCGCAAAGCCGAGATCGCCGTCGAAGCCGGTAAATGTGCCGCTACGGAAGCGGGACTGGGTTCGGGTATAGTGGGCGGCCAGATCCACCGACTTGCCGATGGCCAGCTTACCTTCCAGCGCGAGGCCGCGACGCCGGGTCGGCGACAGGTTCGAGTTGTTGCCGCTGTAGGCGTTGTAATGGATCTCGTCCTTGATATCCATGTCGAACAGGCCGGCACGCAGGCTCGTCCCCTTGCCGCTCCATTGCATGCCGATTTCGCGGTCGCTGGATCTCTGCGGCTTGAGCAAGCCCGGTGCGCAAGGGGCGAACTGACAGCGATTTTCATCGATCGTCGCCACGCGAAAACTCTTGCCGACGCGGCCGTAGGCGGAATAGCCCGCGCCGAGCTCCTGCTGCAGGGACAGCTCGTGCGCCAGCAGGCGATGCTTGACCGAAGTCCGCGGGCGAGGCGTGATGCTGTCGGCATCGTCCTGTTCGACGATTTCACGGCGCGCGCCCAGACTCAGGCGGGTGCCGGTGGCGAACAGCATTTCGTCGCGGAAGTAGATAGCGCGGTTTTCCTGATTCCCGACTTCGTTTTGACTGGATAGCCAGCCCGTTGCCACGGTCCGGTTGGTATAGGACCAGTCACTCCAGTCGACGCCGACGGTCAGGCGGTTGTCGACTCCCGCCAGGCGGCTCTTCCACAGCAGGCGCGGAGAAACGGTGGTGACGTCGACGTCCGTATCGGCAAGACTGGTGCCAACCCCGGCGATCGAGCCGAACGACCGCCGGTCTTTTTCTCGGTGTCCGATATCGAGGGCCAGCGTGACGTCGCCAATGCGCTTTTCCCCGCGCAGGGAGTAAATCCGGCTGTCGCTGTTCATGAAGTCGTCGGGGGTGGTGGCACCGCGCGGATTGCTCGCCAGTTGCGCCTCGGTGCGGATGCCCGGCAGCCGCGATTTCTGGTCGTCGGCGCTGAAATTGAAGGAGATGAATTCATCCTGGCCGCCAAAGCGCAGCTCACCGCTGACGGTATCCAGCTCAGCACGGTTGTTGGCACGATAGCCATCCTTTTCATAGTGCTGGGCATTCAGCCTGACGCCCCAGGTGCCGCTGCCGACCTGCACGGAGCCGCGTGCATCGCGCAGACCGTAGCTGCCCGCCAGCGCCAGCACGTTGCCGCTCACGCCCTGCGTGACCGGCGAGCGGGTGATGATATTGATGGTGCCGCCGGTGGCGCCGCCTCCGTACAGCACGGCGCCGGCGCCGCGCAGGATTTCGATGCGTTCGATGGAGTCGATCGGGATCGCCGACAGGCGCGCTGGCGTCCCTTCGTTTTCGGAGATGCGCTGGCCGTTCAGCAGCACCAGCGTATTCTGGTCGCCAGTCATGCCGAAGCCGCGCAGATCGAGAGGCGCGTCAGGCACGCCGGTGAAGCTGATGCGGGTATGCACCCCGCCGACCTTGTTGAGCACCTCGGAAACCGTGGTAGCAGAACTATTGCGGATATCCTCCGCCGTGATGACCTGGGCGGCGATCGGATGGCTCGCAGCTTCAGATTGAAAGCGCGTGGCGGTCACAACGACAGGAGCGAGCGACGGTTCGGCGCAGAGGCTGGATGCATACAGGAGCGGCAGCGCGGCGGCTAACGGCTTCAGGCAAAAAAGGCGAGGCGACCCGCGCAACACGACCGGACGGAAATGGGAAATAGACATGATTTCATTTTCAAGAAAAGCTCCCCGGTCAGCCTCCCCGCGGGCCGGGTTGAACAAAAGGCCGGAACAATCTTGAAAACGAAAGACAAAGGAATTGCGCAAATGCGCAACGGCGTCATTTCATGTTCGCGAAATACCCCGTTCGCAGCACTTTCACCTGTCCTGGCCGGTATCCGGGCTGACAAGACGAACCGCCTTTCCTTCCCATGCCTGGTGACACAGTGGTTTTGTAGAGCGGCTGATACGGCAATGCCGTACGCTTGTTTACCGTTGCGGGGGCAGCACACGTTGACTCCCGATTCCGCGAAAAGACGCGAACCGTCGAGCTTCGTGTTTCCCGTTTAACTGCGCGCCGGAGAGGCGCGCGGGCACCAGAACCGTGCGAGTGTACTCGCCACGGCCGCGCCTAGTCAATCCGGCAAGGAGAAAGCGGCATGCTTGCGCAATTGCGACGTTTTCCCAATTCGTTTTCCCATACAAGGAGTTTCTTCGGTATTATTGCCATTAATCAACGATACTTTGCCGTCCTTGCGCCTGCCCGGTTCTGCCCCTCAAGCCATTAGCGCCCTGGGGCAGGTCGTCGTGGCAATTCCGGCCCGCTCGACGGCACACCCGCACTCTGGAGAAGCACTGGTTATGACTGATGATCTTGAAGCACTGTTTGAAGAAGTGTCGGCCCAACGCGCGCAAGCCAACGCCCCGGCACAGATGGAACAGACAGTCGACGCCGCGCCCGTCCCGGATGATGGCAAGCTGGCGTCGGACATCGCCTACGACAGCCAGAACATGCAGGACAAACCGATGTACGAACGCCTGGGCGGGATCGTGCGACTGCTGCACGATTCGCTGCGCGAACTCGGCTACGACCGCAGCCTGTCCGATGCCGCCACCCAGATCAACGACGCCCAGGGCCGCCTGGAACATATCGCCGCACTGACCGAACAGGCCGCCAACCGCGTGCTCAACACCATCGACGCCGGCATCCCCGAGCAGGAAGCCGTGCTCAAGAGCGCCCAGGAAATGGATAGCCGCTGGAGCCGCCTGTTTGAAGGCAAGATGAGTATCGAAGAGTTCCGCCTGCTGGCCACCGATTCCAAGGAATTTGCGCTGCAGGTCGCCAGCGCCACCGAAACCGAAAAGGCGCGTTTGCTCGACATCATGATGGCGCAGGATTTCCAGGACATCACCGGCCAGCTGATCAAGAAAATCGTCGCCGTCACGCAAAAGGTCGAAAACGAGCTGGCGCAGCTGTTGCTGGACAATGCGCCGGCGGAAGTGGCGCAAACGCTCAAGGAAAGCCCGGAATCCCTGATGCAGGGCCCCTCCACCAATGCGCTGGGACAGGACGATGTGGATAGTTTGCTGGAAGGTCTCGGATTCTGATGGATGAAATGCTCAAGGAATTCGTCGTCGAAGCGCTCGACCTCGCGACGAACGTGGAAGAACACCTGCTCAGCCTGGAAAAGCATCCGGACGATGCCGACACGCTGAACGCCCTGTTCCGCTCGTTCCACACCATCAAGGGTGGCGCCGGTTTCATGAACCTGCCGGCGATGGTCGCCGCCTGCCACCTCACTGAAAACCTGTTCGACGGCCTGCGCACCGGCAAGGTGCCGGTCACGCCGCTGGCGATCGAAGCAGCGCTGCAAGCCAGCGGTTTCGTCGCCGACCAGTTGCAGGAGCTATCCAACGGCGCCGAACCGGGCGAGCTCTCGGCCATGCCGGATACGCTGAAGGACCTGCTGAACCAGGCCATTGAAGGCAAGGCAGAAGCCGCGCCTGCAGCAGCGCCGGCCCCGTCTGCAAGCGTTGCCGCTGCGGCGGACGCTGTCGCGGATGCCGCGCCGGTGCACGGCAATTCCGCCTCGGCAGCCGGCGACGGCCCGGACTGGGAAGCCTTGTATTACGCCGTGGTTCCGCCCGAACTGGCGCCGCCGCGCGTAGCCGCTGCCCAAGCTGCGGCCGCCGCCCCTGCTTCCACCGAAGCGGCAGCGCCCGCCACAGGCGTCGCGCCGACGGCTGCCGCCACGCGCGCCAAACCGGCGGAGAAGGAAGGCAAGCCGGCGCAGGCTTCGGCCAAGGATGAAAGCATTCGCATCGATGCCGTCAAGCTCGACGCCCTGCTGGAAGTGGCTGGCGAATCGGTGCAGGCGGCCAACCAGGCCAGCGTCCTGCTCGAAAAGCTCATGCAGTTCAAGTTCGACGGCGACGCTTCCACCCTGATGACGACCCTGGCGGAAACCCTGGGCCGCGCCTCGCGCTATTCGACCGAACTGCAGCGCGCCACCCTGTCGACCCGCATGCAGCCGGTTGGACGGCTGTTCCAGAAATTCCCGCGCATGGTGCGCGAGCTGGCGCGCGACCTCGGCAAGGAAGTGGACCTGAACATCGAAGGCGCCGAGACCGAAGTCGACCGCGTGGTGGTGGACAGCCTGTACGACCCGCTGGTGCACATGCTGCGCAATTCGCTCGACCACGCCATCGAAAGCGCCGACGCGCGTGTCGCCGCCGGCAAGCCGCCCAAGGCAGCCATCTCGCTGCGCGCCTGGCAGCAGGCCAACAGCGTCATGATCCAGGTCGCCGACGACGGCAAGGGCATGGACCCGCAAATACTGCGCAACAAGGCGCTGGCCAAGGGTCTGATCACCGAATCGATGGCGCAAACCACGGAAGAAGCCTTGCAGCTGATCTTCCTGCCAGGCTTTTCCACCAAGGAGGTGGCCTCCAGCGTATCCGGCCGCGGCGTCGGCATGGACGTGGTGCGCACTGCGGTGGAAAAGCACCGCGGCACCATCACCATCGAATCCACCATGGGCGTGGGCACCTGTTTCTCGATCCGCCTGCCGATCGAACTGTCGATCGTGCCGACCATGCTAGTGCGCACCGCCGGCGCAGCGCTGGCGATCCCGATGGGTATCGTCGAACGCGTGGTGCAATTGCCGGAAGAATTCGAAGCCGTCGGCGGTGCTCCCGTCATGCGCGACCAGGGCCGGCCGCTGCCGGTGCGCTCGCTCGGCCAGACGCTCGGCTATGAAGCATCGGAAGAACGCATCGGCATCGTCATCGCCGCGCCGCAGCCCTATATCCTCGCGGTGGACAAGGTCGAAGGCACGGCCGAAATGGTGATCAAGCCGCTGACAGCCATGAGCGTGGCCGGCATTACCGGCACGGCCCGTTCGGCGGAAGGCGAACTGGTGTTGGTGCTCGACCTGTCGTTCCTGATGGATGGCTGCCGCGCCACGGCGCGATTGGCGGCCTGAGCGCCGTTTATCCAATAAGAAAGGCGCTGCGGAATCCGTCAGCGCCTTTTTTCATGGTCGGATGAAATCCGTTTATTGAAAGAAAATTAATTGCAGGTTTTCGGCTTGTCGAACGAGCCGCCGATTTCACGTATCCATTGTCCAACCCGTGCCGGGAAAGGCTTGCTCATGTCGTGCGCCACGGCGCCGTAACGGTCGGTGTGGATACGGACCTTGGGATAATAAGCCTCGAGTTCCTGTTTCCAGCGCTTGAATGTTACGTGTGGCAATTTGGTCATAGCGTTTCCTTCCATTCAATGTACATGTGTACTGCTTGCTGTTTTCTTTCTTAACGCGCAAGACATTGAATCGGTTGAATCGCCAGATGAAAAAATTTGTAAATTAATTCCTTAGTCGCAATACAAGGCGTAAATCGGATCTTCCCTCAAGTTACGCCGGCGCGCTGCATAGTCCAGCGCCGCCAGCGCGGCATGCCAGGCGCTTCGTCCTTCACCGAACGCTCCAATCGGCGTTTGCAAAAATGCAAGATGCAATGGTACATCCTCTACCAGAACCAGATGCAGATCCAGGCTATCGAACATCGTCAGCACTTCGCGCGCCACCGACTCCTCGCCATCCCAGTCGTCGAAGTCGGCCCGGCCTGCCTGAAAACGATGGCTGGCCCAGTCCCATAGCTGCTGCGTCGCCAGTTCGCCGGTTTGCCAGGATTGCAGCATGCGGATCAGTTCGCCGCGCGTCACATAGTTATCGTTGCCGTCCAAGGGAGCCCTTCCTATAACTCGTAGCTTTCCTTTTCGCCGCTCATGGCGCGTTCGATCATCTTGCGGCTCAGCACTGGCGCCAGCAATTCGATGAAGGTATACACATAGCCGCGCAGATAGGCGCCCTGCTTGATCGCCACGCGCGAGACATTGGTTCCGAACAGGTGCCCCGCCGGAATCGCCCTGAGGTTGCGGTCGCGTTCCGGATCGAAGGCCATGCCGGCGACGATGCCCACCCCCATGTTCATTTCCACATAGGTCTTGATGACATCGGCATCGATGGCCTCCAGCAGGATGTCGGGCTTGAGGTTGCGCACCGCGAAGGCGTGGTCAATCTTGTTCCGCCCGGTAAACGCACTGTCGTAAGTAATGATCGGATAGGCGGCGATCTCTTCCAGCGTGATCTCTTCCGACTTCAGCAGCGGATGCTCCTGCGGCACCACCACGATATGTTCCCATTGGTAGCACGGCAAGGTCACCAATCCGTCCAGGCTGGCGATCGCTTCGGTGGCGATGGCGATATCGGCCTGGTCCTTCAAGACCATTTCGGCAATCTGCTTCGGATTACCCTGGATTAAAGACAGGCGCACCTTGGGAAATTTCTGTGCAAAGGCTTGCACCACCTTGGGCAGGGTATAGCGCGCCTGGGTATGCGTGGTGGCGATGGTGAAGCCGCCGCTGTCCTGGGCAGCGAATTCCTTGCCGATCTGCTTCAGGCCATCGATTTCCTGCATGATCAGTTCCACCGACTTCAGCACCGCTCGGCCCGGTTCGGTCAAGCCGCGGATCCGCTTGCCGTGACGCGAAAAGATATCGATGCCGAGTTCCTCTTCGAGTTCGATGATCGCCTTCGAAACGCCGGGTTGCGAGGTATACAAGGCTTTGGCCGCCTCGGTGAGATTGAAATTCTGGCGGACAGCTTCGCGTACGAACCGCAATTGATGAAGATTCATGGCACCTCCGCATTCAGCCTGCGCACTTGCGCATTTGTTTATGCCAAATCCGCATATAAGCAAATAAATACTATGTAGTTTGGAATATTGCCTAAGTTTATTACCATTCACTCTACTTTGGGCGGGGTGTTATGGATTTTTCTTATATAGCGTCGGGATTTGCGGTGGGTCTGCTGGTCGGCCTGACCGGTGTGGGCGGCGGGTCGCTGATGACGCCGCTGCTGACGCTATTGTTTGGCGTCTCGCCCAGCGTCGCCGTCGGCACCGACCTTGCGTTCGCCTCGATTACCAAGGGCGCCGGCACCCTGGCCCACCGGTTCAACGGCAACGTGCACTGGGACATTGTCAAAAAACTATGCTTCGGCGCCCTTCCCGCCGCCCTGGTCGCCACCCTGGCGCTCAAATATTTCGGCGGGCTGGATGAACAGATCAACCAGGTAATCCGCTATTCTATCGCCTGCTCGGTGTTGCTGACCGTGGTGGCGCTGTTGTTCCGTGGCCGCATGCTGAACTGGCTGAAGCACCATCCGGAAAAACAACTGCAAGGCAAAAACCTCACTATTGCTACAATAGCGGCTGGCGCCATTCTTGGCACCCTGGTTACCATTTCTTCGATTGGCGCCGGCGCGATCGGTGCCACCCTGCTGGTTCTGATGTATCCGCGTCTGTCGCCCGCCGAAATTGCCGGCACGGACATCGCCTACGCCGTCCCCCTGACCGCGATCGCCGCATTCGGCCACTGGTGGCTGGGTTCGATCAACTGGGGATTGCTGGTCATGCTGCTGATCGGTTCGGTGCCAGGCATCACGCTCGGCGCGATGGGCGCCCGGGCCATCCCGGAAAAAGTGCTGCGCGGCCTGCTGGCCACCACGCTGACGGGCGTCGCCGTGAAATTACTTTATTAAGCCGTAGTCATATTTAAGGAAAAGAGATGTATCGCTACGACCAATACGACCACCTGATTGTGAAAGAACGCGTCGCGCAGTTTCGCGATCAGGTCCGCCGCCGTATCGCCAATGAGCTGACGGAAGAAGAATTCCTGCCGCTGCGCCTGCAGAACGGCCTGTACATGCAGCGCCACGCCTACATGTACCGCATCGCCATTCCGTACGGCCTGCTGTCGTCCACGCAGCTGCGCAAGCTCGCCTACATCGCCCGCAAGTACGACCGCGGCTACGGCCACTTCACCACCCGCCAGAACATCCAGTTCAACTGGATCAGCCTGGAAGATACCCCGGACATCCTGGAGCACCTGACTTCGGTCGAAATGCACTCGATCCAGACCTCGGGCAACGATGTGCGCAACACTACCGCCGATGAATTTGCCGGCGTTGCCGCCGATGAACTGGTTGATCCGCGCCCCTACGCGGAACTGGTGCGGCAGTGGAGCACCTTCCATCCGGAATTCGCCTATTTGCCGCGCAAGTTCAAGATCGCCTTCAACGCCGCCAAGGAAGACCGCGCGGCCCTGCAGATGCATGACGTCGGCATCGAGATCGTGAAGAACGACGCCGGTGAACTCGGCTATCGCGTGCTGGTCGGCGGCGGCCTGGGCCGCACCCCGATCCTCGGCAGCTTCATCCGCGAATTCCTGCCGTGGCAGCACCTGCTGACCTATATCGAAGCGATCCTGCGCGTCTACAACCAGTACGGCCGCCGCGACAACAAGTTCAAGGCGCGCATCAAGATCCTGCTGAAGGCGACCGGCGTCGAAGAGTTTGCCCGCATGGTCGAAGAGGAATGGGCCGATATCAAGGATGGCCCCGGCACCCTCACCGTCGAGGAATTTGAACGCATCGCCGCCTATTTCACGCCGCCGGCTTATGAAAAGCTGGCCGACGAGGAAGCCCTGCTCAAGCAGCAGCGGGCGCAGAGCAAGGCTTTCGACAACTGGGTGAAACGCAACGTCAAGCCGCACAAGGTGCCGGGCTACGCCGCCGTGGTGCTGTCGCTTAAGAAGCCCGGCGTGCCGCCGGGCGACGCCACCGCCGAGCAGATGGATTTTGTCGCCGACCTGGCCGACCGCTTCAGCTTCGGCGAATTGCGCGTCACCCACGAGCAAAACCTGGTGCTAGCGGATGTCAAGCAATCCGACCTGTTCGCCGTGTGGGAGCAGGCCAAGGCGCATCACCTGGCCACGCCCAACATTGGCTTGCTCACCGACGTCATCTGCTGCCCTGGCGGCGATTTCTGCTCGCTGGCCAATGCCAAGTCGATCCCGATCGCGGCGGCCATCACTCAGCGCTTCGAGGATATCGATTTCCAGCACGATATCGGTGAAATCGAGCTGAACATGTCCGGCTGCATCAATGCCTGCGGCCACCACCACATCGGCAATATCGGCATCCTCGGCGTCGACAAGGATGGCAGCGAGTGGTATCAGGTTTCGATCGGCGGCGCGCAAGGCAACCAAAGCGCGGTCGGCAAGATCATCGGCCCGTCCTTCTCCGCCCTGCAGGTGCCGGGCGTGGTGGAGCGGCTGCTGGAAGTCTATGTGCGCGACCGCATCGCCGGCGAGCGCTTCATCGACACGGTGCGCCGCATTGGCGTGGAACCGTTCAAGGAACATGTGTATGCGTCGCCGATCAAGGGTGGCGCATTGGTAGGGGAAGATGAATATGCGTGAAATTATCAAGGACAAGGCCGTCGTCCAGGACGACTGGACCGTATTGAAACTGGCGGAAGGCGAAACTCCGGAAATGGCAGTCGTCCCGGCCGGCAAATTCATCGTCCCGCTGGCGGTATGGGAAGCGCAGCGCACCAGCCTGCAGCAACGCGCCGACATCGGCGTCTGGATCGCCAGCCATGAACGCCCGGAAGTGCTGAAGGCGGACGTGGCAAGGCTGCCGGTGATCGCCGTCGATTTCCCGAAGTTTTCCGATGGCCGCGGTTTTTCCATCGCCTATAACCTGCGCACGCGCCTGGGTTATACCGGCGAATTACGCGCCATCGGCGACGTGCTGCGCGACCAGATGTTTTACATGCAGCGCATGGGCTTCAATGCCTTCGCCACGCGTGAAGACCGCAACATTCATGATGCGCTGAAAAGCCTCTTCGATTTCTCGGAAGCCTATCAAACCGCGATCGACCAGAAATTGCCGCTCTATCGCCGTGCCGAGCGCGGGCAAAAGGCAAGCCAGGAATGATGCGATGAAGACTGTCGAATACAGCGCTCTGATCGACGCGACCAAGGCGACCCTGGGCAGGATTGCGGCCGAATTCTCGCCCGCCGTGTTCGCCTCCAGCCTGGCGGCGGAAGACATGGTCCTGACCGACATGATCCTGCGCTCCGGGCTGCCGATCGGCATCTTCACGCTGGAAACCGGCCGCCTGCATAATGAAACGCTGGAGATGATCGGCCGCATCAAGCGAACCTATGCCTATGACGTCGCGCTCTACCGGCCGCAACCGGAAGCCGTGGAGGCCTATGTCAATGCCAATGGCCTCAACGCCTTCTACGACAGCGTCGAGCTGCGCAAGGAATGCTGCCGCATCCGCAAGGTGGAACCGCTGGGCCGCGCGCTCGCCGGCAAGAAAGCCTGGATCACCGGCCAGCGCCGCGCGCAATCGACCACCCGCACCGAGCTGCACGTGCAGGAAGACGACGCCGCCCACGGCATGGTGAAGTTCAATCCGCTGATCGACTGGTCGGAAGACGACGTCTGGCGCTACATTCGCGACAACGACGTGCCCTACAACCCGCTGCACGACAAGGGCTACCCTTCGATCGGCTGCGAACCCTGCACCCGCGCCATCCAGCCGGGCGAGGATATCCGCGCTGGCCGCTGGTGGTGGGAAAATCCCGAGTCCAAGGAGTGCGGCCTGCATGTCGTCGACGGCAAACTGGTAAGAATCAAATCGGCCTGAAAAATCAAATCACATCGTTCGCATCAGCGTGAAGAACCTATGAATACAGCAGTTGACAAATTTTTCCTGGACGCGGCCAGCAACCGCCACCTGGACTGGCTCGAATCCGAAGCCATCCACATCATGCGCGAAGTCGCCGCCGAGTGCAGTAATCCTGCCCTGCTCTTTTCGGGCGGCAAGGATTCCGTGGTCTTGCTGCGCATCGCCGAAAAGGCTTTCCGCCCCGGCAAATTCCCCTTCCCGCTGGTGCACGTCGACACCGGCCACAACTTCCCGGAAGTGATCACCTTCCGCGACAAGCGCGTGGCCGAACTGGGCGAGCGCCTGATCGTCGGCTCGGTCGAAGATTCGATCAAGCGCGGCACCGTGCGCCTGCGCAATCCGCAAACCGATTCGCGCAATGCCGCCCAGGCCGTGACGCTGCTGGAAACCATCGCCGAGCACAAGTTCGATGCCTGCATCGGCGGTGCCCGCCGCGACGAGGAAAAGGCCCGCGCCAAGGAACGCATCTTTTCCTTCCGCGACGAATTCGGCCAGTGGGACCCGAAGGCGCAGCGCCCCGAACTGTGGGACTTGTATAACACCCGCGTGCATCCGGGCGAAAACATGCGCGTATTTCCGATCTCGAACTGGACCGAACTCGACGTCTGGCAATACATCGCCCGCGAAAAGCTGGAACTGCCGCCGATCTACTTCGCCCACGAGCGTGAAGTCATCCCGCGCAACGGCCTGCTGGTGCCGCTCACCGACCTGACGCCGCCGAGGGAAGGCGAACAGGTGGAAAAACGCGTGGTGCGCTTCCGCACCGTCGGCGACATTTCCTGCACCTGCCCGGTCGCCTCCGACGCTGCCGACGTGGATGCCATCATCGCCGAGACGGCAGTGACGCAAATCACCGAGCGCGGCGCCACCCGCATGGATGACCAGACTTCCGAAGCCTCGATGGAAAAACGCAAGAAAGAAGGATATTTCTAAATGAACGCCGTGGTTGCAGAAAAAACTCCGTCCCAGACAGGCTCGACCGAACGCGGCCTGCTGCGCTTCATCACCGCCGGCTCGGTCGACGATGGCAAGAGCACGCTGATCGGCCGCCTGCTGTTCGACAGCAAGGGCATCTTCGCCGACCAGCTGGCGTCGATCTCGCGCGCCAAGCACAAGCGCACGGTGGGCGACATCATCGACCTGTCGCTCCTGACCGACGGCCTGGAAGCCGAGCGCGAGCAAGGCATCACCATCGACGTGGCCTATCGCTATTTCGCCACGCCGAAGCGCAAGTTCATCATCGCCGACACTCCGGGCCACGAGCAGTACACCCGCAACATGGTCACCGGCGCCTCCACCGCCGACGCCGTCATCATCCTGGTCGACGTTTCCAAGGTGAAGCTGGGCGAGGATGGCAGCGTCGAACTGCTGACGCAGACCAAGCGTCACTCGACCATCGCACACCTGCTGCGCATCGAGCACGTGATCGTCGCCGTCAACAAGATGGACCTGGTCAACTATGACCGCGTCGTCTACGACCGCATCATCGCCGAATACCAGAAGTTCGCGCAGCAGATCGGCCTGACCGATGTGCACGCCATCCCGCTATCGGCGCTGGCCGGCGACAACGTGGTCGAACGCGGCGACAACATGAACTGGTACGAGGGCCCGACCCTGATCGAATTGCTGGAATCGCTGTCGGTGTACGACGACGCCCACGAAGAGCCGTTCCGCTTCCCGGTGCAGCTGGTGGCGCGCCATGGCGGCCACCTGGCCGAGGATTTCCGCGGCTACATGGGCCGCATCGAAGCCGGCAAGGTGAAGAAGGGCGACAAGCTGGTGGTGCAGCCGAGCGGCCTCTCCGCTACCGTCAAGGATATCGTCACGCTGGACGGCTCGCTGGAAAGCGCCCGGGCCGGCCAGTCGGTCACGCTGTTGCTGGAAGAGTATCTGGACATTTCGCGCGGCGACATGCTGGCCGCCGCCGATCAGCCTGCGACTTTGCTGAAAAACGTCGAAGCCGCGGTATGCTGGCTGTCGGAAGAGCCGCTCGACATGCGCCGCAAGTATTGGCTGAAGCACACCACCCGTCAGGTGAATGCGCGTGTCGGCAAGATTGAATTCCTGCTCGATATCAACACGCAGGAAAAGCGGCCGGCCGATACCCTCAAGCTCAACGACATCGCCAAGGTCTCGCTCACCGTCCAGCAGCCGCTGGCGGCCGACGCCTACGATGCCATCCGCGCCACCGGTTCCTTCATCCTGATCGATGAAGTCACGCACCAGACGGTGGCGGCCGGCATGATCCGTCTCGACTGATTCTGCCGCCATGTCCCGTTCCAGCGCAGCCCAGGGGCTGGCCCGCTTCGGCAAGGTCTGGCTGCTGGGCGCAGGGCCTGGCGCCGTCGACCTGATCACGGTGCGCGGCGCGCGCATCCTGGCGCAAGCCGAGGTGGTGCTGCACGATGCCCTGGTGACTGAAGAAATGCTGGAACTGTGCCCGCAAGCCGAGAAAATTTCGGTGGGCAAGCGTTCCGGCCAGCGCTCCACCGCGCAGGCGGAAATCAACCGCAAGCTGGTCGAATGCGCCGGAAAGTACAAACGCGTGGTGCGGCTGAAAGGCGGCGATCCGATGCTGTTCGGCCGCGCCGACGAGGAATTGCGCGCACTGGAAGCGGCCGGCATCGAGGTTGAAATCGTGCCCGGCATCACGGCGGCGCTGGCTGCCGCCGCCTCCGCCAGGCTGCCGCTGACACGGCGCGGCATCGCCCGCAGCGTCGCCTTCTTTACCTCGAGCACGGCGCCCGGCCACCCGGAGCAAACCACCCTCCCCGATTGCGACACGCTGGTGCAGTACATGGGCGGCAAGGAAGCCATTACTACCGCGCGCAACCTGCTGGCGCGCGGCGAACCCCCTGCGCTGCCGGTGGTGGTGGTGGAAAACTGCAGCCGCGCCGACGAACGCATCCTGCGCCTGACGCTGGGCCAGCTCGAGCAGGGCCTGGAAGCCTGTCACGGGCCGGTGCTGGTGATGATCGGCGAGGCGCTGGCGCCACGCAGCTAGCAGCCTTGGCAGCCCGAAGCGCCGGTCGATGCATTGTGATTCAGGATGCCGCCGCTTGCCGGCGCTCGCTCGCGATTAATCCTGCATGCTGGCGGCACAGTAAGCCGCGATCGCCCGCAACACGCTTTCGTCTTCGCCCACCGCGCCGGCCAGCTTCAGCCGCATGCCCGGATGCGCCAGGCGGATGCCCTCCACCATCGGCGGCAAATCGCGCAAGACATGGCCACCCTGGCCGAAAAACACCGGCACGACGGTAATGTCGTCGCATCCCTGCGCCGCCAGCTCGCGGATCAGTTCAGGCAGCCTGGGCGACATCAGCTCCAGGAAAGCCAGTTCCACCCGCACTTGCGGCAACTGCGCGCGCAAAAGCTGCCGCAGGCGCTCGAACGGCGCCGCCCAGCGCGCATCGCGCGCGCCATGGGCAAACAGGATGAGCGCCCGGGTCGCCATCTAGTGCCGCTCCATCCATGACAGCGCGCCGATCGCCAGCAGCAGGAACACCGTGCTGGGCAAGGCCGCCGTTATCAGCGGCGGCCAGGTATTGATCAGGCCGAGATGGGAAAACAGGTTGTTCAGCAGCTGGAAGCCGACGCCGATCATGATGCCGACGAAAATCTTCAGGCTCACCGCGCCGGAGCGGAAATGCAGATAGGCGAAAGGCAAGGCCAGCGCCAGCATCACGAATACGGCGAAGGGGTAAATCACTTTCTTCCAGAAGGCGATTTCGTAACGGCTGGTGGCCTGGCGGTTTTCCTCCAGGTGACGGGTATAGGCCGCCAGGTCCTTGGCCGACATGCGGTCCGGATCGGCGAACACCACCGACAGGATGTCGGGCGTGATTTCCGATGCCAGCCGGTATTCAGGCAGGCGCTGCATCGTAATGCCCGCGGGGCGCTCGGTGGCTTCCGGCTGCTTGAAGGCATCGACGGCAAACTGCGTCTGCACCACGTCCTGCAGTTTCCAGGCACGGTCGCCGAGGTAGGACCCGCTGGCCGCCGTCAGCAATGCCCGCAGGCGGAAATCGAGGTCGAATTCGTAAATGCGCACGCCCTGGAGCGTGCCATCCGCGCGCACTTCGCGCACGTTCAGAAAGCGCGAGCCGAGCACCTTGCCGCTGCCATCCTCGGGCTTGATGACATCCTTGGCCCACAGGCCGGAACGGAATTCCTGCGACAGGCTGCCGCCCTGCGCGCGCAATTTCCATTTCTCCGCCATTTCGCTGGCCTTGGGGGCGATCAATTCGCCGAACACGAGGGTGAAAACGACAAAGACCACGCCGATCTTGGCCAGCATCATGCCGGCTTGTACGGTCGACATGCCGGAAACACGCATGATGGTGAATTCCGAACGGGAAGCGAACTGCGACAGGGTGTAAATCGTGCCGATAAGTGCCGCGATCGGCATCAGTTCGTAGGCATAGCCAGGCAGGCCGAGCATGACATACACCAGGGCATCCTTGAAACCATAGCCGCCATGCCCCACCGCCGACAATTCCCCCATCAGGTCGAAAAAGGCGAACAGCGCCAGGAACGCCACCAGCACGAACAGGACCGATTTGAAAATCTCGGACAGCACATATTTTTCGAGGATCTTCATGCTTTGGCCCGCCGTAAACCGGATCCGCGTCTGAGCGCCGCCCACAGCGCCTGAGGATGATAAGGACTGTTGACGTTAATGCGCCACAGGAACAGGAATAGCGCAATCAGCGCCACCACCAGATGCACCGCCCACCAGCCAATCGAGAACGGTATCTTGCCCTGGATGACGGCCACGCGCATCACGCTGATGATGTTGCTGTACATGACAGCCAGCAGCAGGGCGATCAGCAGGTTGGCCGAGCGGCCGGCGCGCGGATTGACGAAACCGAGCGGAATGGCCAGCAGCATCAGCAGCAGCGCCATCACCGGCGTGGCAATTCGCCACAACAGCTCGCCGAGGTTTACATTGGTCGGGTTGGCGATCAGCACCGGCGTCGGCAAGGCGCGCGCAGTGGTATCGCCCATCAGCATCTGCGACTGGCGCGCCACCAGGATGCCGTAGCGTTCGAATTCCATCATCTGGAAATCCGACTGGGTCGGCACGCCGTCGTAGCGCCGGCCCTGGTGCATGACCAGGAACTTGTCTCCCTTGGGATCGTTTTCGATGGTGCCTTCCTTGGCCACCACGACGCTGGTCTGGCCGTTCGGCTGGCGAGTGTTGACGAAGATGTTGCGCACCTTGAGTTCGTCGCCGGAGACGCCTTCGACGAAAAATACCCGGTCCGAGGAAGCGGACTCCTGAAAGCGCCCCGGAGAAACGCGCGATATATCGCTGCGCTTGGCGAAGCGTTCGCGGAATTCGGCGCTTTTTTCATTGGCCCAGGGCGTTGCGATAAAGCTCAGCAGCCCGGTGAGCAGCACTACGGGAATGCCGAACGATAGCACCGGCTTGATCCAGCGCGTCAGGCCCAGGCCGGAAGCGAACCAGACCACCATTTCGGAATCCTGGTAGCTGCGCGTAATTACCAGCAACACCGAGATGAAGCCGGTCAGGATCAGGATATACGGCGAATAGGATAGCGCGGCAAAACCCAGCATGGCCACCACATCCTGCGAAGCGATCCTGCCCCCGGCCGCCTGGCCGAGAATCTTGATCAGCATGATGGTGACGGTGATCGTAAACAGAGTCGTGAAGACCGCGCCTGCTATGCTGATCAATTCGCGTCGGAAAGCGCGCTCGAAAATCATTGACTATATAATTGCGGGAATATAACGGAGAATGGCATGGACTTTAGCATAAAATCATTCGATACAAAAAACCCCGCGGGCGCGCTGAAAACGGGCTGTCTGGTCCTCGGTACATTTGAAGATGGGAAACTGTCCGACGCCGCACAACAAGTCGACCGCAAAGGTGAACTGAGCGCCGCCGTCAAGTCGGGCGACATCAGCGGCAAGCCTGGCTCTACTTTACTTCTGCGTGGCAATGGCGGTCCCGCCGAGCGCATTCTGCTGGTCGGCCTCGGCAAGCAAGATACCGTCAGCGAGAAGAATTTCACCAGCGCCATGCAAGCCGTCGCGCGCGTGCTGGCCAGCCTGGGTGGCGGCGATGCCGTGATTGCCCTGCCTTTCGAGCAAGTCAGGGAACGCGACCTGTTCTGGGCCATCCGCACCAGCGTGCTGGCCGTGCGCGAACACGCCTACCGCTTCGATGCCATGAAAAGCAAGAAGGAGCCGGCAACCCAGGGCGTGAAAAAAATCGCCTTTGCCGTTTCCGTGCCATCGGCAGCGCCCGCCAAGGCTGCGCTTGTCGAAGGCGTGGCCATGGCCAATGGCATGGACCTGACGCGCGACCTCGGCAACCTGCCGCCGAATGTCTGCACTCCCACCTACCTTGCGCAAACCGCCAAGAAGCTGGCGCGCGAATACGGCATGGGCATCGAGGTGCTCGACCGCAAGCAGATGCAAGCCCTGAAAATGGGCAGCTTCCTGTCGGTCACCCATGGCACCGTCGAGCCGCCCAAGTTCATCGTCCTCAAGCACGACGGCGGCAAGGCCAAGGAAGCGCCGGTGGTCTTGGTCGGCAAGGGCATCACCTTCGACTCCGGCGGCATTTCGCTCAAGCCGGGCGGCAGCATGGATGAAATGAAGTACGACATGTGCGGCGCCGCCTCGGTGCTCGGCACCATGCGCGCCATCGGCGAACTGGAACTGAAGCTGAACGTCATCTGCGTCATCCCCTCCACCGAGAACATGCCTTCCGGCAGCGCCACGAAGCCTGGCGACGTCGTCACCTCGATGTCGGGCCAGACCATCGAGATTCTCAACACCGATGCCGAAGGCCGCCTGATCCTGTGCGATGCGCTGACCTATGCCGAGCGCTTCAAGCCCGCCGCCGTGGTCGACATCGCCACTCTGACCGGCGCCTGCATCACCGCGCTCGGCCACCACAATTCCGGCCTGTTCACGCGCCATGACGATGCCCATGATGCGCTCGCCAACGAACTGCTGGCCGCCGGCCGCGCCAGCGGCGACACCGCCTGGCGCCTGCCGATCGAGGACAGCTACCAGGAGCAGCTGAAGTCGAATTTTGCCGACATGGCCAACATCGGCGGACCGGCCGCAGGCAGCATCACTGCCGCCTGCTTCCTGGAGCGCTACACGCGCAAGTACACCTGGGCCCACCTGGATATCGCCGGCACCGCCTGGAAGAGCGGCGCCGCCAAGGGCGCGACCGGCCGCCCGGTGCCGCTCTTGACCACTTTCCTGATCCAGCGCGCGCAAGTTCAGTCCCTCACCGGCAAAGGCAAGAAAGCCGCATGAAGCTGGCCACCTGGAATGTCAACTCCCTGAAGGTGCGCCTGCCGCAGGTGCTGCAATGGCTGGCGGAAAATCCGGTCGATGCGCTGTGCCTGCAGGAGACCAAGCTCACCGACGACAAGTTTCCGGTCGCCGAGATCGAGGCGGCCGGCTACCAGGTCGCCTTCACCGGGCAAAAGACGTATAACGGCGTGGCTATCCTGTCGCGCCATTCGCTGACGGAAGTCGTCAAGGGCAATCCACATTTCGAGGATGAGCAGCAGCGTCTGATCGCCGCCACCATCAATGGCATGCGCGTGATCTGCGCCTATGTGCCGAACGGCCAGGCGGTGGATTCCGACAAGTACGCTTACAAGCTGCGCTGGCTGGAAGGCCTGCACCGCTGGCTCGCCGAGGAATTGGCCGAACATGAGCAACTGGCCCTGCTCGGCGACTACAACATCGCCCCGGAAGACCGCGACGTCCACGATCCGGTCGCCTGGCAAGGCAGCGTGCTGGTGTCGCCAGCCGAGCGCGCAGCCTTCCGCCAGCTGCAGGACATGAACCTGAAGGATGCCTTCCGTCTGTTCGAGCAACCGGAAAAGCTGTTCAGCTGGTGGGACTACCGGCAGATGGCCTTCCGCCGCAACATGGGCCTGCGCATCGACCATATCCTGCTGTCGCCCGCGCTGGCGGCGCGCTGCAAGGCCTGCGAGATCGACAAGACGCCGCGCAAGTGGGAGCAGCCTTCCGACCACACCCCGGTGGTTGCCACGCTCGATTGAGCACAGCTTGAGCGCATAAAAAAGCCTCCCGCACGGGGAGGCTTGCAATCCTGATGGCTTCGAACCATCGCTGCGGCCGACCCGTGATCACGGGCCGGCCGCAGCACAAGCATTAACGCTTGTTGCGGATAGGGAT
>DPRS01000012.1 GCA_003537575.1 Oxalobacteraceae bacterium | reverse complement strand
TGAAGAACGAAGCCAAGGTCATCTAGCCCAATCTGTAATACTCAGGAATACGCATCATGGACAATGTTCATCGCCCCACGAAAGAACAAGTCAGGCAATGGTTGGCCGAGCGCCGGCTAAGCCATGCGCCGCTGCCCGATGCCGCACTAATCCGACATCAGCTGGGCTGGGCGGAGGGCAGCCGCACAGGTGATCAATCCATTCAACCAGCAAGTCCGAGCGACGACCTCCTCGCCGCTTAGATCCATCATATTGTCAGGAAAATTATGACTACGCTCGTCATTGCCGAACACGATAACGCTACCCTGAAGAGCAGCACCGCCCATACCGTGACCGCCGCTGCCCAGTGCGGCGGCGATGTCCATGTCCTCGTTGCTGGCCATAATTGCGCCGGCGCCGCCCAGGCCGTCGCCCAGCTGGCCGGCGTGGCCAAGGTGCTGGTGGCCGATGCCGCGTATTTTGCCGATGGACTGGCCGAGAATGTCGCCGAACAGGTCCTGGCGCTGGCCAAGGACTACTCGCACATCCTCGCCCCGGCCACTGCCTATGGCAAGAATATCGCCCCGCGCGTGGCGGCAAAGCTGGATGTCGGCCAGGTCTCGGAAATCACCAAAGTCGACAGCCCGGACACCTTCGAGCGGCCGATCTATGCCGGCAACGCCATTGCCACCGTGCAGTCGCTGGATCCCGTCAAGGTCATCACCGTGCGCGGCACCGGCTTTGACGCCGCCGCAACGGACGGCAATGCCGTTGTCGAAACTCTTCCGTGTGTCGCCGACTCTGGCAAGTCTTCCTTTGTCTCGCGCGAAGTGGCCAAGTCCGGCCGCCCCGAGCTGACCGCTGCCAAGGTGATCGTCTCCGGCGGCCGCGGCATGGGCAATGGTGAAAATTATCGGGCGCTGCTTGAGCCGCTCGCTGACAAGCTGGGCGCCGCCATGGGCGCGTCGCGTGCCGCTGTGGACGCGGGCTTCGTTCCCAACGATTATCAGGTGGGCCAGACCGGCAAGATCGTGGCGCCGCAGTTGTACATTGCCGTGGGTATTTCCGGCGCCATCCAGCACCTGGNNCTGGCCGGCATGAAGGATTCGAAGATTATCGTGGCGATCAACAAGGATGCGGAAGCGCCGATCTTCAGCGTGGCCGATTACGGCATCGTCGGCGATCTGTTTTCCATCGTTCCGGAATTGACTGGTGCAGTATGATTAACGAGACGGCAGCGGTTAAACCGATGGTTCGCACCGAGCGCGACGGCGATGTGCTGGTCATTGTCATCGATAATCCACCGGTCAATGCCGGCTCGCTCGAGGTGCGCCGCGGTGTACTGGAGGCGGTCACCCTGCTGCAAGCTTCTCCCGATCTGCAGGCAGCGGTCCTGATCGGCGCCGGCAGTACTTTCGTTGCCGGTTCGGATTTGCGCGAGTTCGGCAAACCCTTGCAGGCGCCGATACTACCTGACGTAATTGCAGCCATCGAGGCTTGCCCGAAGCCGGTTGTGGCAGCCTTGCATGGCGCTGCGCTGGGCGGTGGTCTTGAACTGGCGCTGGGATGCGATGCGCGCGTGGCGGCGGTCAAAACCATCGTCGGATTGCCTGAAGTGACGCTGGGGATCATCCCGGGCGCCGGCGGTACCCAGCGCGTGCCGCGGCGAACCGGGGCCGCGCGCGCCATCCGCATGGTGTGCGGCGGCGAACGCATTTCCGCCGCCGAGGCGCGAGAACTGGGATTGGTCGATGCCGTGACGGATGGCGACCTGCGCAGCGCTGCAATTATCCATGCCCGCAGCCTGGCGGGACGCAAGTGTCGCATCCGCGATGAATCCGTGCCGGAGGAGGAGCCGCAAGCCATCGACGCCGCCGTGCAGGCGGCCTTAAAGGCGGGCAAGCGCCGGCCCGCGGTAGTTGCCGCCATCGAAGCAATCCGGGCTGCCGCCAGCCTGCCTTTCGATGCCGCGCTGGCGCAGGAGCGCGAAGCGTTCCAGCAGTTGCGGCTGTCGCGCGAAGCGTTCGCCCTGCGCCATCAATTCTTTGCCGAGCGTGACGCCATGAAGCTGCCGAAAGAGCTGCAGGCATCGCCCCGATCCTTGCAAACCGTGGCCATTATCGGCGCCGGCACCATGGGCACCGGCATTGCCATCAGCGCGCTGGATGCCGGCCTGGACGTTGTCCTGCTGGAGCAGGATGACGCTGCGCTGCAGCGTGGCAGCGAGCGTATCCGGGCGCATTACAGTAGCCGCGTGGTAAGCGGAAAGATGGCGGCCGAGAAGGCGGTTGCCGCCGCATCCCGCCTGGACGCCACGGTCGACTGGAAGCAGTTACGCCGTGCCGATCTTGTCATCGAGGCGGTATTCGAAGAATTGGCCGTCAAGCAGGAAGTCTTTGCCCGGATCGATGCCCATGCGCGGCAAGGCGCGGTGCTGGCCACGAATACCTCCTACCTGGATGTGGATGCTATTGCGCAGGCGACGACACGTCCGCAGGATGTGCTTGGCCTGCATTTTTTCAGTCCGGCCAACGTCATGCGGCTGCTGGAAGTCGTGCGCGCGACGCGCACGGCGCCGGATGTCCTGGCCACTGGCGTGGAACTGGCCAAGCGGCTGCGCAAACAGCCTGTGGTGGCCGGCAATGCTTTCGGGTTCATCGGCAACCGCATTTACAACGCCTACCGCAAGCAGTGCGAATTCATGCTGGAAGAAGGCGCCTGGCCGGAACAGGTGGACGTAGCGCTGCAAGCCTTCGGCATGGCCATGGGGCCGTTCGCCGTGTCCGACCTGGCCGGACTCGACATCCCCTGGCGCATGCGCAAGGCCCAGGCCGCCACCCGCGACCCGCGCGAACGCTACGTCGCCATCCTCGACCGCCTGTGCGAGCAGGGACGCTACGGCCAGAAGACCGGCGCCGGGTATTACACCTATACGGATGGCAAGCGATCCGCGACGACCGATGACATCGTCCACCGCATCATCGAACAGGCTTCCGTCGAGCGGGGCATCCAGCGGCGCGCCTTCAGCAACGAGGAGATCCAGCGCCGTGCGCTTGCAGCCATGGCCAACGAAGCAGCCTTGCTGCTGTCGGAAGGAGTCGCCATCCGCGCCAGCGATATCGATGTCGTGCTGGTGCAGGGATACGGCTTTCCCCGCTGGGAGGGCGGGCCGGTGTTCTGGGCGTGCCAGTTGGGCGCCAAGACCCTGCAGGAAACCATGGATGAGCTGGAGCAGCTCAGCGGCGGCGGTTTTATCCGCGGGAATGCCGCCCTGCTGATGGATTAAGCGCCAGCCATGCCAAGTTATTACCACAACTATTACGGAAACAAACCATGACAGACGCCTACATCTGCGATGCCATCCGCACTCCCATCGGCCGCTACGGCGGCGCCCTTTCGAGCGTGCGCACCGATGACCTGGCGGCGATTCCCATCAAGGCCCTGATGGAACGCAATTCCGCTGTCGATTGGGCAGTGCTGGCCGATGTGCTCTACGGCTGTGCCAATCAGGCTGGCGAAGACAACCGCAACGTCGCCCGCATGGCCAGTCTGCTGGCCGGCTTGCCGGTCGAGGTGCCGGGCGCCACCATCAACCGCCTGTGCGGTTCCGGTCTCGATGCGGTCGGCACGGCCGCGCGTGCCATCAAGAGCGGCGAAGCGCAGCTGATGATTGCCGGCGGCGTGGAAAGCATGAGCCGGGCGCCTTTCGTCATGCCCAAGGCCGACAGCGCATTCAGCCGCAGCAATGCCGTCTACGACACCACCATCGGCTGGCGCTTTGTCAACAAGCTGATGAAAGAGCGGTACGGCGTGGATTCGATGCCGGAGACTGCCGAGAATGTCGCCGTCGAATACGGCATCGAACGCGAAGCCCAGGATCGTATGGCGTTCGCCAGCCAGCGTAACGCCATTGCCGCGCAAAAGGCCGGCCATCTGGCGCGCGAGATCGTGCCTGTGACGATTCCGCAGAAAAAGGGCGAAGCCTTGGTCGTTTCGCAAGATGAACATCCGCGCGAAACCAGCCTGGAAGCGCTGGCAAAACTGAAGGGAGTAGTGCGCCCGGACGGCAGCGTCACCGCCGGCAATGCCAGCGGCATCAACGATGGCGCCTGCGCGCTCTTGCTGGCCAATGAACATGCGGCTCAGCGCAATGGCCTGGTTCCGCGGGCGCGTATCGTCGGCATGGCCACCGCGGGCGTGCCGCCGCGCATCATGGGCATCGGGCCGGCGCCCGCGACCCGTAAGGTGCTGGAACTCACCGGCCTGACGCTGGAACAGATCGACGTGATCGAACTGAACGAGGCATTTGCCGCACAAGGACTGGCCGTGTTGCGCCTGCTCGGGTTGGCGGACGATGACGCGCGCGTCAATGCCTGGGGGGGCGCAATCGCGCTGGGCCATCCTTTGGGAGCAAGCGGGGCGCGCCTGGCGACGACGGCAGTCAACCGCTTGCATGCGACCGGCGGCCGCTATGCCCTGTGCACCATGTGCATCGGCGTCGGACAAGGTATTGCTGTCGTGCTGGAGCGAGTGTAAACGGCCATGTCGAACACAAACGCAGAAATTTTTGCGCAGTACGGCCCGCGCGAAGCGATGGAATACGATGTGGTGGTGGTGGGCGGGGGACCTGCCGGCTTGGCGGCCGCCATCCGCCTGAAGCAGCTTGCCGCGGAAAAAGGCAATGAAGTCTCCGTCTGCGTCCTGGAAAAAGGCGGCGAACTCGGCGCCCACATCCTCTCCGGCGCCGTCATGGACCCCATCGCCATCAACGAGCTCTTCCCGAACTGGAAGGAGCTCGGCGCCCCGCTCAATACCCCCGTCACCGAAGACCGTTTCCTCTTCCTGACGCAAAGCAAGGCGATCAAGACCCCCAACTGGCTCTTGCCCGCCTGCTTCCAGAATCACGGCAATTACGTCATTTCCCTGGCCAACGTGGTGCGCTGGCTCGGCCAGCAAGCCGAAGCACTGGGCGTGGAAATCTTCCCTGGCTTTCCGGCCGCCGAAGTGCTTTACCACGACGATGGCTCGGTCAAGGGTGTCGCCACCGGCAACATGGGCGTGGACCGCGAAGGCCAGCCCACCGCCGCCTTCCAGCTGGGCATGGAATTGCATGCCAGGTACACCTTCTTTGCCGAAGGTGCGCGCGGCCATCTCGGCAAGCAGTTGATGGCCAAATATGACTTGAATGCCGGACGCGATCCGCAAACCTATGGCATCGGCATCAAGGAATTGTGGGAAATCGACCCGGCCAAGCACCAGCCGGGCCTGGTGGTGCATACCGCCGGCTGGCCGCTGGACAATAGCACCTACGGCGGCTCGTTTCTGTACCACCTGG
>DPRS01000054.1:6742-6896 GCA_003537575.1 Oxalobacteraceae bacterium | reverse complement strand
TGATGTAGCGGTGCGAGAGTTCGGCGGCGGCGACGATGGCCGGATCGGTAATGTCGACGCCATGGTGCACTTCATATTTTTCCTGCAAGCCGCGCAGGATGGCGATGGTCGATTCAACGCTCGGCTCGTCCACCAGGATCTTCTGGAAGCGGCG
>DPRS01000054.1:0-6714 GCA_003537575.1 Oxalobacteraceae bacterium | reverse complement strand
GCAATGCAGCTCGCCGCGCGCCAGCGCGGGTTTGAGCATGTTGCCGGCGTCGATGGCGCCCTCGGCCTTGCCGGCGCCGACCATGGTGTGCAGCTCATCGATGAAGACGATGGTCTGCCCTTCGTCCTGGGCGATTTCCTTCAATACCGATTTCAGCCGCTCCTCGAATTCGCCGCGATACTTGGCGCCGGCCAGCAGCGCCGCCATGTCGAGCGACAGCACGCGCTTGGATTTCAGGCTATCCGGCACTTCGCCGTTGACGATGCGCTGCGCCAGCCCNNCCGATCAGCACCGGGTTGTTCTTGGAACGGCGCTGCAGCACCTGGATGGCACGGCGGATCTCGTCATCGCGACCGATCACCGGATCGAGCTTGCCCTGGCGGGCGCGCTCGGTGAGGTCGAGCGTGTATTTCTTCAGCGCCTCGCGCTGCCCTTCACTTTCCTGCGAATTGACGGCAGCGCCGCCGCGCACGGCATCGATCGCAGCTTCCAGGGCCTTGCGGGTCAGGCCGTTTTCGCGCGCCAGCTTGCCGGCGTCAGACTTGTCTTCAGTCAGGCCAAGCAGGATCATTTCGCTGGCGATAAACTGGTCGCCGCGCTTTTGCGCTTCCTTGTCGGCCAGATTCAGCAGCGATGCCAGGTCGCGTCCCACCTGCACTTCGCCGCCGGTGCCGGAAACCTTGGGCAGGCGCGCCAGCGCCCCCTTCAGGGCGTTGGTGAGGCCGCCGACGTTGACGCCGGCACGCTGCAGCAGCGAACGGGCGCTGCTGTCATCCTGGTTCAGCAGGGCGACCAGCAGGTGGACCGGCTCGATATACTGGTTATCGTTACCGACCGCTTCGCTTTGGGCATCGGCCAGGGCTTCCTGCAACTTGGTTGTCAATTTATCTAGGCGCATCGTTTACACTCCAGAAATCATTCGTTGCCTGGTAAGTGGGGATCGAAAACCGCTTTTCAAGCAGGGGATTGTTATAAAAGCATCCATGGCCGACATGCCGGTGCTTGTGCTGGCCCCAGTACTAGCGGTCTTGTTGCGATCTTAGCTGTGAGAAATATCTATCCTTCTCGCCCCGCCCACTACGCTCACGTGGAAACAAGCAAGCTAAATAATTTCCTAGTGCCCAGTCGAATCCAGCCGCCGGCTGGATTCGAACAGGAACCAGGTGCGTTCCTCGGATTCATCTATCCAGGTTTCGATCAGGCTGGCGGAGGCAATGTCCCGGCTTTCGTCGCAGACGCCGTGCGCTTCGCGCAGGCGGGCCGCCAGCGTGCGGTTGTCTTCGGCCAGCTCGGCCAGCATGCCGCCCGGTTCCACATAGTCGGCGTCGTTATCGAGAATGCGTTGCATGCGGGCGATATGGCCGATGGATTTGAGCGTCGGCTCGCCGAGCTTGCGAATGCGTTCGGCAATCGGATCGGTCATGGCGAACAATTGCGCGCCCTGCTCGTCCAGCAGCATGTGGTAGTCGCGAAAATGCGGCCCGCTCATATGCCAGTGGAAGTTCTTGGTCTTCAGATACAAGGCATAGACATCCGCCAGGATGGCGTTCAGCGCTGCCGCAATATTGCGCGTCGCTTCGGCATCCAGATCGGTGGGAGTATTCAGCGCGGCCCGCTGCTTGCGTTCGGCATGCTGGACAGCCTCATCGGTTCTTTTCATGGTCTTGCTCCATGCAGGGTTGGAACAGACTATTGGATTGGCAAGGCGAGGGCGGGTTCACTGGCCACTCCCAAGCCTTCCATGCCGGCATGACGGCAATGGCAATCGGCAAGGGAGCGCAATCAGAAAGCGCGCGACAGCGGCCTTTTCATGATCACGGACAAGGCTTTGACAGGCCGGCCCATGTGGAAAAGCGATTCAGGCCATGAGCGCCCTGAAGCTGGCATAACCGGCAATACACAGAAGCAGCGCGCCCAGCACGTGCAACAGCGCATGTGTCAGCACCCACAGGTAATCGCCGTTCTGCAGCAGCGTCATCGATTCCGCTGAAAAGGTCGAGAAAGTCGTCAGGCCGCCGAGGAATCCGGTGATGGCAAACAGGCGCCACTCGGGCGGCAAGGTCGGGTGATTCTGGAAAAAGGCCAGCGCGATGCCGATCAGGTAACCGCCGCCGAGATTGACTGCCACCGTCCCCAGCGGCAACTGGTTGTGCCAGCCGTGCATGACAAGCGCCAGCCCCCAGCGCAACCAGGCACCGAGCGCGGCACCAAGGCCGACCGCAAGCCAGCCCAGGCTCATTGCCGCCCACCCGGAGGCAATGCGACGCCATCGTCCGGACCGGATTGGCCGGGCTGGTCCGATAATGGCCCCCACTTGGCCAGCGCCTCGTCATCGGCCACGCGCGCATCGACCCAGCGCGCCCCTTGCGGAGTCTGTTCCTTTTTCCAGAACGGCGCCTGGGTCTTGAGGTAATCCATGATGAATTCGCAGGCGGCGAAAGCTTCGCCGCGGTGCTTCGACGTCACCGCCGCCAGCACGATCTGGTCCAGCGGCTTGAGGGGACCGACACGGTGGATCACCAGCGCATCGATGATATCCCAGCGAGAACGGGCCTGATCAAGGATGGCTTGCAGCGATTTTTCGGTCATGCCGGGGTAATGCTCCAGCTCCATTTCGGCGACGCTGGCGCCTTCGTTCATGTCGCGCACGGTACCGACGAAGGCCACCACCGCGCCTACTTGAGATTGACCGGCGCGCAGGCGCGCGACTTCCGCGCCCAGGTCGAAATCTTCTGTCTGGATGCGAATCGGCATGGCTAGCCTCCCGTCACCGGCGGGAAGAACGCCACCTCGCAACCTTCCGAAAGGGACGTGGCCGGCTCGGTCATCTGGTGGTTGCAGGCCATGCGCAGCGCCCTGCCCTCGGCCAGGACTTCGGCCCAGGCGCCGCCGCGCTGGCGCAGGAAATCGCGCACATCGCCGACGGTGCGGACATGTTCGGGCACATTGATGTCTTCCTGCGCGGTGCCGAGGGCTTCGCGCACGCTGGCAAAAAAGCGGAGCTGGATATTCATGAGGCCAGTTTAATACAGCAAGTCGGTAAACGGAATGAAACGCACCGTATCCCCCGCGACAATGGTTTGTCCCGGCGGATTGTCCACCAGGCCATCGCCCCATACGGTGGAAGTCAGCACGGCCGACCCCTGGTTCGGATACAGGTCCAGGCCGCCGCCCGCATTGCGCTTTACGCGCAGGAATTCGTTGCGGCGGTCGGCCTTGGGCCAGGCGAAATCGGCGCGCATGGCGTACGCCTGGGGCGCGACGTCGGCCGCTCCCTGCAGGCGCAGGATGAAGGGCCGCACGAACAGCAGGAAGGTGATGAAACTCGACACCGGGTTACCCGGCAAGCCAAGGAAAAATGCGGACTCAACTTCGCCGAAAGCCAGCGGCTTGCCGGGCTTCATGGCGATCTGCCACATGTTCAACCGCCCTTCCGCCTCCACCGCCGGCTTGACGTGGTCTTCCTCGCCTACCGAGACGCCGCCGGAGGTGATGATCAGGTCATGCGCGGCGGCAGCCTGGCGCAGGGTATCGCGCGTGGCTTGCAGCGAATCCGGCACGATGCCGTAATCGGTGACGTCGCAACCGAGGTTTTCCAATAGGCCGCGCAGGATGAAACGGTTGGAATTGTAGATGGCGCCGGGCTTCAGGGCTTCGCCCGGCATCGCCAATTCGTCGCCGGTGAAAAACACTGCCACCCGCAGGCGCCGCAGGACCGGCAGGTGGGCCAGCCCGACCGAGGCCGCCAGTCCGAGTTCCTGCGCGCGCAGGCGCGTGCCGGCGGCGAGGATGACGCTGCCGGCGCGGATATCTTCGCCGCGACGGCGTACCCACTCGCCGGCTGTCGGCGCATGGCGGATGCCGATCCAGTCGCCGTCGGCCCGCTGTTCCGGCTCGCACATTTCCTGCATAACGACCGCATCGGCGCCCGCGGGAATCATGGCGCCGGTGAAGATGCGCGCGGCCGTGCCGGGTTGCAGGGGCTGGCCGACATGGCCTGCGGGAATGCGTTGCGTTACCTTCAGATGCACGCCGGCATCCGCAGCAGCGCCGGCGCAGTCCGCTGCGCGCACCACGTAGCCATCCATCTGGCTATTGTCCATCGGCGGCACGTCCAGACCAGAAGCCTGCGCCACGGCCAGAACGCGGCCATTCGCCTGCAGGGTCGGCACGGTTTCGGCCGCAGCCACGGGCCGGGCGGCGTCGAGCATGAAGTCCAGCGCTTCGGCTACGCTCAGCATCGGTTTCTTTTGCATCTTCGCCTCTCCGGCAGCGTTTGGGCTTTACAGGCCGGTATGCCCGGCGATGTATTGCTTGACCTGCGCCACGTCGGCCTTCATGACATGGAAGCGCTGCGGCAGCGCCTCGATATTCCCGAAGCCGGCCGGACGTTCAGCGTCGCGTCCCAGCGCTTCGCGGATGGTTTCGTTGAACTTGGCCGGCAAGGCCGTTTCCAGCACGATCATGGTCACGCCCGGAGTCAGATGCTCGCGCGCGACTTTCACGCCATCGGCGGTATGGGTATCGATGGTCACACCGTATTTGGCATGCACGTCGCGGATGGTGTCGACGCGGTCGGCATGCGTCGATTTCCCGGACAGGAAGCCGTACTGCGCCACCTTCCTGAATTCATCGCCGTCGCTGCCCGGCTTGCCGGACAAATCAAAGCCGCCTTCGGTCTCGACCTTCCTGAACAGCGCCGCCAGGCGCGCGCTGTCGCGGCCCAGCAGGTCGAACACGAAGCGCTCGAAATTCGAGGCCTTGCTGATATCCATGCTGGGACTGGAGGTGTGATAGGTCTCGGCAGATTTCCTCACGCGGTAGACGCCGGTGCGGAAGAATTCGTCGAGCACGTCGTTTTCATTGGTGGCCGCCACCAGTTTGTCGATCGGCAGGCCCATCATGCGCGCGATGTGGCCGGCGCAGATATTGCCGAAATTGCCGGACGGGACAGTGAACGATACCTTCTGCTCGTTGCTGGTGGTCGCCGCCAGATAGCCACGGAAGTAGTACACCACCTGCGCCACCACGCGCGCCCAGTTGATCGAGTTGACCGTGCCGATCTTCTGGCGGTTCTTGAATTCGAGGTCGTTCGACACCGCCTTGACCATGTCCTGGCAATCATCGAACACGCCTTCGACGGCGATGTTGAAAATGTTCGGGTCCTGCAGGCTGAACATCTGCGCGGTCTGGAACGCGCTCATCTTCTTGTGCGGCGACAGCATGAAGACGCGGATGCCTTTCTTGCCGCGCATGGCGTACTCGGCGGCGCTGCCGGTGTCGCCGGAAGTCGCGCCGAAAATATTCAGCTCGGCGTTCTGCTTCGCCAGGGCGTATTCGAACAGGTTGCCCAGCAATTGCATCGCCATGTCCTTGAAGGCCAGGGTCGGACCGTTCGACAGCGCCTGCAGCACCAGTTTGTTGCCATCCTTTTCTTCCAGCACGTGCAGCGGCGTGATCTGCGCGGCATCGTCACCCTTGCGGGCGTTGCAATAGACTGCCGGCGTGTAAGTCCTGTGCACCAGCGCCTTCAGGTCCGCCTCGGGAATGTCGGTGGCAAACTTCTTCAGGATTTCGAAAGCCAGGTCGGCATACGACAACTTGCGCCAGGCATCCAGTTCGGCGCCGGAAACCTGCGGATATTCGACGGGAAGATACAAGCCGCCATCCGGCGCCAGGCCGCCCAGCAGGATTTGCGAAAAATTTTGCGCCGGGGCCTGGCCGCGGGTGGAAATGTATTGCATGGAAATAGTAAAAATAGATGATTAGGCCAATTATAACGTCGTCGCCCTGCTTGAGCTGACACGTCTGCTGGCCATGCCCCGGGAGGATCCCGTGCAGCTGTTTGCTGCTGCGGGGCGCGCATCGGCACGCCCCGCAGTCTTATATCAGCCCAATTCTTCCAGGCGGATGCGGGTGATGCCCGGCGCCACCGTCTGCAAGGCTTCGATACGTGCGGTCGCCGCCAGGATATTCTTCTCCTGGGTCTGGTGCGTCAGCAGGATGATGTCGGCGCGGGTTTCGCCTTCCGCCGGCTCCTTCTGCAGCATGGCGTCGATCGAAATGCCGGCGTCGGCCAGGATGCGCGTGACATCGGCCAGCACGCCCGGGCGGTCGGCGACGTTCAGGCGCAGGTAGTAGCTGCTGGTGACTTCCTCGATCGGCAGGATCGGCAGGTCGGCCATGGCGTCCGGCTGGAACGCCAGGTGCGGCACGCGGTGTTCCGGGTCGGCGGTGGCCAGGCGAGTGATGTCGACCAGGTCGGCGATCACTGCCGAGGCGGTCGGCTCGGCGCCGGCGCCCTTGCCGTAATAAAGAGTGGCACCGACGGCATCGCCCTGCACCACCACGGCATTCATGGCGCCTTCGACGTTGGCGATCAGACGCTTGGCCGGGATCAGGGTCGGGTGGACACGCAACTCGATGCCCATCGGCGTGCGGCGGGCGATGCCCAGCAGCTTAATGCGGTAGCCGAGCTGCTCGGCATACTTGATGTCGATACCCTGCAGTCTGGTGATGCCTTCGACATAAGCCTTGTCGAACTGCACCGGGATGCCGAAAGCAATCGAGGCCATGATGGTGGCCTTGTGGGCGGCATCGATACCTTCGATGTCGAAGGTCGGATCGGCCTCGGCATAGCCCAGGCGCTGCGCTTCCTTCAGCACGGTGTCGAAATCCAGGCCTTTGTCGCGCATCTCGGACAGGATGAAGTTG
>DPRS01000058.1 GCA_003537575.1 Oxalobacteraceae bacterium | reverse complement strand
CCCAGAAAGCCCCAGATTCTTCAAGAGTCTGGGGCTTTTTGCTTTTGTGGCCCTACTCGCACCGCCTCTCCCGCCGTTTTCCTCTGCCCCGAACGCGAGGGCCTTGTTGCGCAAGGCCCTGCGCTGACGCTGTGCAGCGTTCATACAAAGACAGCGCATCACGGTGATGCACTGTCCGGGATGAAAATCCCCTCCATCTGTTTCGGAATACGGGCGAAGAGTTCGCTGGGCGGTACCGGCGGCCTTATGCCGAATACCTGGTGGAGCACATCCGCAAAATCGGACGCATCTTCGATGCGCCGGACTTTGGGCTCTTCTCCCTTTGCCATGGTAACCAGCCTGTCGTTCAACAGATTGGTGCGGCCATGGGGGCCGAGCTTCTGGATCAGTAAGTTGTGGCGAAATAGGGATGTCGGATGGCTCGCAGTAAACCAGTTCAAAGGCTCGTAATCCACCGGTTCGTGCTCATCTAGGGTGAAGCGATACATCGGCATCCAGCCTTGCGGCAACTGCGTTTCGACCACATAGCTATCATCTGCATGGGTGATGCGCATGCGGTTCAAGTGGCTGGGTTGCTCCACCCCCGGCGTTAGGGCCAGGGGGGCATCGAGCAATTGCCCGCCAAAACCCATGTCCACGACATATGAAATTCCTTCGCAGTCCGGCACCTCGACTTTGAGGAGCATATGGGTGCGCGGGGTGAGCGGAGCTTCCTGCGGCATCATCCAGACCACGCGCGCCGACAGGCTGCTGACTTTCATGCCCAGTGTCTTGAGGACATCCCGCAGCAAGCTATTGTGCTCGAAATAGTAGCCGCCGCGCAGCTGCGCAACCAGCTTTCCATGGAGGGCTGCCGGTTCCAGAGCGGGCGTGCGGCCCAGCAGCGAATCGATATTTTCAAATGCAATGCTCGATGAATGCCCGCGGCAGATCGCTGTGAGAACGTCAAGACTTGCTTGCCTCGGGCCCGTATATCCAATACGAGAAAAATACGCATCCAAATTCAACATATATCGCTTTCAATGAAAATCAGCCGCCAGAAAACACATCGACAACGCGGGGCGGCGAGCCGGTATGTATTGACGTTAGCATGCGAAAATTGCTCTAACAATCACGCATATGCGTGAGACGGTCCTTTCATATCTGCATTTATCCCTTACATTCGAGTCCCCGCCATCCGCACCCTCGCCGGAGATGATTAAGTTCCGGCGTAGCGCGGCAATTGATTAATACATATCAAATGATAGGAATTCTCTCGCCCTATCTCCCATGAATATGAGAGGCGCGCCCCTGCGCTTTGCCTGTATTGTCGTATCGTCAAGATTCGTAAATTCGACATGGCGGGGGCGATATGAGGCAACACACAGATGCGGGGTTTTCATTGGTTGAGGTGCTGGTGTCCTTGCTGGTGCTATCAGTGGGAATAATCGGGGCCGCATCCATGCAGCTCACCGCTTTCCGGAACAACCAGCAAGCCGGGTTTCACAGCATCGCACTTCAATTGGGGACTGATCTCGCTGATCAGATACATGGCTTGACGGTTAGCAAGATCAGTGACGCCAGCAACCCATTTCTTTCCCTGGATTTCAAGAGCGGTGACAGCGCTGATACGCCGACAGCGCTTTGCTTCGGCACTGAAGCCGGGTGTGACGACATGGCTCTGGCGGCGTTTGGGATCCATGAAGTTCAGGCTCGGCTGAAGCGGCTGCTGCCGCAAGGGCGCATCAAGGTTTGTCGTGATGCGATGCCATGGGACGACGGCAGTAACAGCTTTACTTGGGATTGCCACGCCGGCAGCAGCGATGCTCCTGTCGTGGTCAAGCTCGGTTGGCGCGAGCCTCTCGCAGGCGTGTCTGCCGGTGCCAAGATAGCAACGACACCGCAACTGGTGCTGCTGGTTCAATCCTGAGCAGAGAAAGCAAATGGACATGAACAAGCATTCCAGCTTCTGCGGCTTGTCGCGCCATGCCGGCGTCACGCTGGCTGAACTCATGGTTTCGCTTGCCTTGAGTCTGCTCGTGATGCTGGTCGCCACCTCCCTTCTGTTGAGCAGCAAATCAGCTTACATCGCAAACGAGGATGCCGTAGTGATCCAGGAAAGCGGACGACATGTGTTGGAAATCGTTGCGCGGGCCTTACGTCAGGCGGGACATGAGGACTGGGATGGATCTGGCGCAGCCAGGCTCACGGAAGCGACTGACAGCGCCAGCCTGGCAGGCCTGGATGCTAGCAGCCTGAAAAGCACAAATGCGGCGATGGATTCGCCTTTGGGTAAATCCGTCAACGGCAGCGATGTGCTGGGGATCCGTTTCCATGGCGCCGGTGCTGGCAACCATGGCGATGGCAGCATGCTCAATTGCGCGGGTTTTGGCGTTCCGTCTGTCCTGGAAAAAGGCGGCACGAGCGAACGCGGCTGGAGCATATTCTTCGTGGCGGAAGATTCGCTTGGCGAACCGGAACTGCGCTGCAAGTACCGTGGCAAAAGCAGCTGGTCCGCGGTGGCGATCGCGCGCGGAGTAGAAACCTTCCAGGTTTTGTATGGACTGGATAGCGACGCGGACGGTTTGCCCAACCAATTCCTTACTGCCACACAGATCGAAGCGCTGGATGATGCACTGGTATTAAGCGGGGCTGATAGCGCCGCACTAGTGTTGGACAGGAACCGCAAGACGCATTGGAAGAAGATCGTTGCGCTCAAGGTGGCGCTGCTGATGCGTGGAGCGCATGCTGTCCGTGCCGATGCACTGGCAAAGTCTTATGAATTGTTTGGCGAGGATTACGGCGATGCATACGCTGGCATCGATCCAGGCACGCGGATCGAAGAGATTAAATTGCCGGCAAAAAGCCGGAACCGAATTCGAAAGTCATTTGTCGCCACCATACAGTTGCGCAACCAGAATGCCGGAGGCCCGGCATGAGGCGGCGACAGAATACACGGCAAGGGAGTTGCTCTCTATTCGCAGGAAGACTGGGCCGCTCTAATTACCTGGACAGGCAGAAGGGCGCGCTGCTTGTGGCGCTGATCATGCTGATGGCTGTTCTGATACTGGGGATCGCCGCTGCCCAAAGCGCATTGCAAGGCTGGAAGACAGCGCGCAACGACACCGATCGGCAAATCGCCTTCCTGGCTGCTGAAGCGGCATTGCGCGATGCCGAGATGGATATCGAGCATTCATCTGATCCGGCCAGATCGCGCAGCCATATTTTTTCCAGGAAGAGCGCGCTGGGATTTCCCGGCGCTGACGAGCCGGCCTGCAATCGGCTCGCCGCAAGCATTTATCAGGGATTATGCCGGCGTGCGGGTAATGACGCCAAGCCAGTCTGGCATTCGGCTGATTTCGGCGAGGACGAGGCTACGACGAATTCGGTGGCTTACGGCACTTTCACCGGACAAAGTCTTCAGGTGGGGAAGGGCGCTTTGCCCAGCCGCCTGCCGCGCTACATCATTGAACTTTTTACCTATAACAAGCCGGGTGAAGCCGCTGACAAGCCAAGCTATTTCTATCGCGTGACGGCAGTCGGTTTCGGCGCGCGAGAGAGTACCCAAGTCGCCTTGCAAAGCTTTTATCGGAAGGAGGGAGAGTGATTCGCGAAAAGAAACATATCCTCGGCGCTGCGCTGCGGACTTTTTGCGGCATCTGCCTGATATCGGGAATATGCCCGGGATTGATGCATTCGGCGTGGGGTGTCGTTCCAGTCGTGATGATCGCTCAGGAGCCGCTGCTGCATGGTACTGCCGGTATGTCTGGAAGCACGCTTGGCAATGGCAAGCTGGATGCAGCGGGCACATTCCTATATCAATCCGGGTTTAATGCTGCCAGATGGAGCGGCACGCTCAGGAAGCTGGGAGTCACTACCGCCAGCGACGGCGGGATCCAGGTAGCCGACGTGCCGGAATGGGATGCGGCTGACATCTTGAGCGGGCAAAAAGGAAGCCCGCCCTTGCCCTTGCCGGAAAACCGGAAAATCTACACCGCCAGCCCCGATACTGCATCAGGGCTGGTCGAATTCAAGTGGGACAAGCTTGCGGTCACGCAGAGATCGATACTGGATGTCTCGCCTCTGGATCGTGCCGGCGACGGGCTGGGCGAGCGGCGCGTGAACTTTCTGCGCGGTGTGCGCAGCGATGAAACAGGAAAGCCGCACGGGATATTCCGGCTGCGCGATGGCGTGCTGGGCGATATCGTCAACAGTAATCTCGTCCATGTCGGCGCGCCGTCGGCACTTGATGCGGGAGCGGATTATCGACTGTTTTACGAGGCGCGCAAGAGCCGCGCAAAGGCAATATATGTCGGCGCCAATGATGGCATGTTGCATGCCTTCGGCGCCACGGATGGCGTTGAACTGTTTGCCTACATTCCCCAGGCTCTGCTGGGCAGCCTGTCGCAGCTGAGCCGGCCGGATTACACGCACCGGCCTTATGTGGATGGTGCGATTGCGGTGACTGAAGCACGCGCGCGGGGGAAGTGGAAGACCGTGCTGGCCGCTGGCATGGGCGGCGGCGCCCAGGGCGTGTTTGCGCTGGATGTTTCCGATCCTGCCAATTTCGAGGGCGGCTTCGGGGTACTGTGGGAATTCACCGATAGCGATGATGCGGATATGGGCAATGTATCCAATCTGCCGGTAATTGCCCGCTTCCAGACCAGGATGACAACAGGAATTCCTGAATATCGTCATTTCGTGGTGGTAGGCAGCGGCTTCAATAACTATCTGGTTGACGGACATGCCAATCCGCTTGCGCCCGCTGTCCTGTTTTTGCTGTCGCTGGATAAGGCAGCGGGCGAACCGTGGCAGCTCGGGGTGAATTACTTTAAATTCAGGAAGCCGATTCTCGATGTGTCCTTGCCGAATGGCCTGAGTTCGCCCGCCGTGGTCGGAGGAGATGATGGCGCGGTTCGATATGTTTATGCCGGCGATTTGCAGGGAAACCTTTGGCGCTTCGACTTTACCGGCAGCCTGCCATGGACGAAGGAGAATACCGGCACGCGACCCCTGTTTACCGTAGTGGACGAGCATTTGCGCAGGCAGCCGATCACAACCAAGCCGCAGGTGGCGTTCGCTCCCGGCGGCGGTTACATCATCTTGTTTGGCACCGGGAAATTCGCGGAGGATGCGGATATCAATCCGGCTGGCTTCGCTGCGCAGTCTTTTTACGGCATTTATGATCCCTTGCAAAAATCCTATTCGGTCGCAGGCCGCAGCCAACTGGAACCGAGGACGCTGACAAAAACAGGCGAGGTAGTGCAAATCGTCGGCAAGCAGTTTGGCTATGGCGACGGTGCGGGCAGCAAGCGGGGATGGTATTTCGATTTCCTGGCCTCGGATAAAACCGGCGAACGCAGCGTCAGCAATCCGCTGCTGGAGTCCGGGCGGCTGCTGTTCAACAGTCTGATTCCCTGCGCCACGCCATGCTCCGCAGACGGCGGCCGCAGTTACATGCTGAATCCCTTGAGCGGCCTGGCGATCGGGAAAAACACCAGCGGCATGGCGTCGCAATTGGGCATGCTGGCGGCGCCGCTGTCGCTGGAAACGTCGGTCGCAAGCAGCGCGCGCAATGCCTTCGGCAAGGCTGTTGTGCGCCGCCAGTCGGTCGTAATCAATGCCGGCGCCGGCGGCGCCAGGGGAAGTCTGGCAGCCGGACGCGGCGATGCCGAGGGCGGCTTGGTCGAGACCACGCTGGCCGCCATGCGTTTCTCCTGGCGCGAGATTCTGAACTGGCAGGAACTGCGTCTCGGCGCCGGCAAGAAATAGGCAAGCGACATGGGCAAGCAAATGGAGAACAAGCATATCCGCACAGGCTTTCGCGCCATATCCGATCATCGCGGCTTCACGCTGGTCGAGGTCATGACGGTTGCCGTGATCATCGCCATCCTTGCCGCACTGGCCTATCCTTCCTATCGCCATGCGGTGCGCCTGGCCAAGCGTGCCGAAGGACGGGCAGCGTTGCTGCAACTGATGCAGCAACAGGAGCGCTACTACCTGCTGCATACACGTTATGTGGCATTTGCAGCCGACTCGACGGATGAGGATGCAAAACGATTCAAGTGGTTTTCCGGCGAATCGGCTGCCGTCAGCGCCTATGAGATCGACGGCGCCCCTTGCGCCGCCGAGAGCCTGCAGGAATGCATTCTGCTGACGGCGACAGCAGGCAGCGCCAGGGTCGATAGGCGATACAATGATCCGCACTGCCGCGTCAAGTCGCTGTCGAGCACCGGCATGAAGCTTCCGGCCGACAATAATTGCTGGTAAGGCCATGGAAGACGCACGCCAGCAGGAGCAAGCCGGACTTCAGCCGGGATTTTCCCTGATTGAGTTGTTGACGGTGCTGGCAGTCGTCGCCATTTTGCTGGCACTGGGAGTGCCGGGATTTCAGTCCCTGCTGCGCAACCAGCGTTTGAGCACAAGCGTCAACGGGTTTGTCGGCGCAATCCATATGACGCGCTCGGAAGCGATCCGGCGCGGCGCACGGGTCGACCTGGCGCCGGCGGACAGCGCCGATTGGGCGCGGGGCTGGGTCGTATTCGTTGATCAAAACGGCAATCAGCAAGCAGATGCCGGCGAAGCGGTGATCGCAAGACAAGGGGCTGCAGCGCGTGGAATGACCATAAAATCAGCGCTGACCGATTCAAGCAAACCCTATCTTGCTTATAATGGCAGCGGACGCACGCGTACCAACGCCAGCAGCCAGACACCGCAACTCGGGACGATATCGTTTTTCCTGGACGGCGGAATCCGGCGCATCAAGCTGAATTTTTCGGGACGTGCGCGGATTTGCAATCCGGAGCTGGATAAAACCTGCACGGGCGCCGGCGATGCGGATTAAGGCTGGCCCATTGGCGGCCATCGTGTTTCCGCATCTTCTGAAACATCTACCTGGCCCAGCCTTGTGAACATTACAAATGACGTCGACGGTATCCGGCTTGCCCTGGAGTGGGCAGCCAAGGGCATGTTCATCACAGCCCCCAATCCCCGCGTCGGCTGCATTCTCGTGCGCGATGGGCTGGTGATCGGCGCAGGCTTTACCCAGCCCGCCGGTCAGGCGCATGCCGAGGTGCAGGCCTTGCGCGACGCCGCCAGCCGCGGGCAGGACGTGCGCGGCGCCACCGCTTACGTGACGCTGGAGCCATGCAGCCATTATGGCAAGACTCCGCCTTGCGCCGATGCGCTGATCGCAGCCGGGGTGGGGCGCGTGGTGGCGGCGATCAGCGACCCCAATCCGCTGGTGGCAGGGCAAGGCATGGCGAAATTGCAGTCGGCGGGTATCCGGACGGCCTGCGGCGTGCTGGAAGATGCGGCGCGCGAAATGAATATCGGCTTCTTCTCGCGCATGCAGCGAGGCCGGCCCTGGGTGCGCATGAAGGCCGCCGCCAGCCTGGATGGCAAGACGGCGCTCCACAATGGCCAGAGCCAGTGGATCACTTCGGCCGCGGCGCGCCAGGATGGTCACTGGTGGCGCGCGCGCGCATGCGCCATCCTTACCGGCAGCGGCACGGTCAACCAGGATGATCCGCAAATGACGGTGCGCGGCATCGAAACGCCGCGCCAGCCGCGCCGCATCGTGGTCGACAGCAGGCTGCAGACCAGCCCGGATGCGCGGATACTGCAAGGCGGCGGCACCTGGATCGTCGCTGCCCAGCCCAACCCGGAAAAGGAAGCGCTGCTGCGCGAGCGCGGCGCGGAAATCATCATGCTGCCGAACGCGCAGGGCAAGGTGGACTTGCCGGCGCTGATGCAGGAACTCGGCCGACGGCAAATCAATGAATTGCATGTCGAGGCCGGTTCCAGGCTGAATGGTTCGCTGATTGCCGAAGGCTGCGTCGATGAGCTTTTGCTGTACCTGGCGCCGGCTCTTTTGGGCGACGCCCAGGGCTTGTTCGATTTGCCCGCGCTGGAAGCGCTCGACGGCCGGCGCGAATTATCGTTTCACGAAGTCCGGCAAATCGGCGCCGATTTGCGTATCCTTGCTCGTTTCTCCTGAATTTTATTTCACCATGTTTACTGGAATTGTTGCCGCAGTTGGAAAAATTTCCGCAGTCACACCGCTGGGAGGCGAGTCGGATGCCGGCCTGCGCCTGACTGTTGAAGCTGGCGCGCTGTCGCTGGCCGATGTTGCCCTGGGTGATTCGATTGCCTTGAACGGCGCCTGCATGACGGTAGTTGCCAAGACTGCCGCAAGCTTCGAAGTCGAGGTTTCACGCGAAAGCCTGAATTGCACGGTCGGCCTGGATGCGCCGGGAGAAGTCAATCTGGAAAAGGCGCTGACCCTGGCCGAGCGTCTCGGCGGTCACCTGGTTTCCGGGCACGTCGATGGCCTCGGCGTGGTGCGGCGCTTCGAGCCGGTTGGCGAATCGCATGAATTGCTGATCGAGGCGCCGAAATCGCTGGCGAAGTATCTGGCTTTCAAGGGATCGATCGTCGTCAACGGCGTATCGCTTACCGTCAACCGCGTTGCCGACCTGGAGTCCGGTTGCGAATTTTCGATCAACCTGATCCCCCATACGGTCGAGGTGACGACGCTCAGGCATTTGCGCGCCGGTTCGAGAGTCAACCTGGAAGTGGATTTGATCGCGCGTTACGTCGAACGCATGCTGTCTCTGTCCGACTCTGGCCGATAAAACAATATTTATTCTTATGCAGACGTATCCGAGAGCTGTGCCATGCCGGCGCAGGCCATTGCATGCGCTCCCGACCTTACGCCGTTACGGCCAGGACCTGGCCAAATCAATTAAAATAGCGGTCTACCGAGGAACCATTTTATGTCTTTAGCAACAACACAGGAAATCGTCGCTGAACTTCGCGCCGGGCGCATGGTGATTCTAGTCGACGAGGAAGACCGCGAAAACGAAGGCGACCTGATACTGGCCGCCGACTTCGTCACGCCAGAAGCCATCAATTTCATGGCGAAGTACGGCCGTGGCCTGATTTGCCTGACGCTGACTGCGGAACGCTGCGAGCAGCTCGAATTGCCGATGATGGCAAGCCGTAACGGCACCGCATTCGGCACCAATTTCACCGTCTCGATCGAGGCGGCCGAAGGCGTGACCACCGGCATATCGGCGGCGGACCGTGCCCGCACGATCCAGGTGGCGGTAGACAAGCGCGCCAAGGCTTCAGATATCGTACAGCCGGGCCATGTCTTTCCGCTGAAAGCGCAAAAAGGCGGCGTGCTGATGCGGGCAGGCCATACCGAAGCCGGCTGCGACCTGGCTGAAATGGCAGGACTCACGCCGGCCGCCGTGATCTGCGAAATCATGAAGGATGACGGGACCATGGCGCGCCTGCCGGACCTGATCGAATTCGCCCAGGAGCATGGCCTGAAGATCGGCACCATCGCCGACCTGATTCATTACCGCAGCGAGCACGAGAGCATGATCGAGCGCATCGGCGAACGCAGCATGCAGACCGCGCACGGATGCTTCAAGGTGGTGGCGTACCGCGACAAGCCCAGTGGCGGCGCCCATCTGGCGCTGGTGCATGGTGAGCCTCGCCCGGACGTCGAAACCCTGGTGCGGGTGCATCAGCCGGTTTCCGTGCTGGATCTGCTCGATACCGAGGCCACTACGCATTCGTGGAACATGGCCGCGGCGCTCAAGGCGATCCAGGAGCAGGCGCATGGCGTGATGGTTTTGCTGAATTGCGAAGAATCGGCGGAACAGATGCTTGGCCAGTTTGCCGCATTGAATGTGCCTAACAAGCGGTCGCAAGCGCGGGCTGCCAGCATGGATTTGCGCACCTATGGCATCGGCGCGCAAATCCTCAAGGATGTCAATGTCGGCAAGATGCGCTTGTTGTCCAATCCGCGCAAGATGCCGTCGATGGCGGGCTTCAATCTGGAAGTGGTCGGTTTTCAGGAACGGTCCTGAGGCGGAGAGCTGCCCGGGACATTGAATTTTGCATGCAGTTATAAGGGGAAAAGCCATGACAGTGGGAAGCTACGAATCGAATCTGGATGGCGAAGGCTTGCGCATCGGGATTGCGCAAGCGCGTTTCAATGAGAATGTGTGCCAGGGCTTGCTGGATGCCTGCCTGGCCGAATTGCAGCGCCTGGGCGTGGCCGATGAAGATATCCTGCATGTGTCGGTTCCAGGTGCGCTGGAAATACCGCTGGCTTTGCAAAAGCTGGCGGAAACCCGGCAATTCGATGCGCTGATCGGCATCGGCGCCATCATTCGCGGCGAAACCTACCATTTTGAACTGGTGTCGAATGAATCGGGCGCCGGCATCAGCCGTGTCGGCCTGGATTACGGTATCCCCGTCGCCAATGCCGTGCTGACCACCGAAACCGATGAACAGGCCGAAGCACGCATGGTCGAAAAGGGCACCGATGCCGCCCGTGTCGCTGTCGAAATGGCCAATCTGACGATCGCCCTGGAAGACCTGGCGGATTCGACCGAGGAAGACTGATCGCCTCACTGGCAATCGCTCAGCCGGTTTTTCTGACGCCGCACGGCGCCTTTGACTCTGTTTTCATGTGTTCCGGCATTGCCCGGAACTTCTGGGATTTTCATCCATGACTCAAAAAGAACTTCACGCCAATCCCAACAAGAACCGTACCCCGCGCCATCGCGCGCGCGAGTTCGCCCTGCAGGGGCTGTACCAATGGCTGCTGAACAATGAGGATGCGGGCGCAATCGATGCCCATATCCGCGAAGCGCATGGTTTCGACAAGGCCGATGCCGGGCATTTCGATGCCTTGCTGCATGGCTCCATCCGCGACGTCGCCGTGCTGCGCAATGAGCTGAGCCCGCTGATCGACCGGCCGATCGGCGAATTGTCGCCGATCGAGCATGCGGTGCTGCTGATCGGCGCTTACGAATTGAAGCACCATCTTGAAATTCCGTACAAGGTAGTTATCAATGAGGCGGTCGAGCTGGCGAAGTCGTTTGGCGGCATTGACGGCCACAAGTATGTCAATGGCGTGCTCGACAAGCTGGCTGGGCAGGCCCGTGCAACGGAAGTCCAGTCCGCCCGCAGGGATTGATTCGGCGGAAGCAATTCCCCGGGAGTCCCGCCGGCACGCACTGGCACCTATAGGCACCCATTGGCGCACATAGGTACGCATTTAGTCACCTCGAATCCGGCCCGCCGCATTGCGCCGGGCCGGAATGCAGTCATGAATCCTACCTCTCTCGCATCCCGCCTTGGGAATATCGCCCCTTTCCACGTCATGGAACTGGCCAAAATGGCCGCCGAACTGGAAAGCCAGGGACGCTCCATCATCCACATGGGCATAGGCGAGCCCGATTTCACTGCCGCACCGCAGGTCATTGAAGCCGCCAGCCTGGCAATGGCCCGGGGCCTGACGCAATACACCTCGGCGCTGGGCATGCCCGCCTTGCGGCAAGCCATTTCCGCTCACTACCAGTCCGTCTATGGCTTGCAGGTGGGGGCGGAACGCATCATCGTCACCGCCGGCGCCTCGGGGGCGCTGTTGCTGGCTTGCGCCGCGCTGGTCGAAAAAGGCACGGAAGTCCTGATGCCAGACCCATCCTATCCCTGCAACCGGCATTTCGTCGCAGCTTTCGACGGTCAGGCGAAGATGATTCCCAGCGGTCCGGCCGAACGTTTCCAGCTATCGGATGAGATGGTACGCGCCAACTGGGACGCGGCCACGCGCGGCGTGTTGCTGGCTTCGCCGTCCAACCCGACCGGCACCTCGATCGACCCGGCGGAACTGGGTCGGATCGTCGCCAGCGTCAGGGAGCGGGGCGGCTTCACCATCGTCGACGAGATTTACCAGGGCTTGAGTTACGATGCGGCGCCATTTTCGGCGCTGTCGCTGGGCGAGGATGTTATTGTCATTAACAGCTTCTCCAAATATTTCAACATGACCGGCTGGCGCCTGGGCTGGCTAGTGGTGCCGGAGAGCCTGGTGCCACAGATCGAAAAGCTGGCGCAAAACCTGTTCATTTGCGCTTCCGCCATTTCCCAGCATGCCGGGCTGGCCTGCTTCGCTCCGGCATCTTTGGCCTTGTTCGAGGAACGCAAGGCGGAATTCCGTCGGCGGCGCGACTATATCGTGCCGGCGCTGGAGGGCATCGGTTTCAGGATCCCGGTCAAGCCGGACGGCGCCTTTTACGTCTATGCCGACTGCAGCGCCCTGGCTGACGATGCGGATCGCCTGACCCGCGACATGCTCGAACGGGCAGGGGTAGTGATGGTGCCTGGCCTGGATTTCGGCAGCCATGCAGCGCGCCGGCATATCCGGGTGTCCTATGCTACCTCCATGGAAAATCTCCGGGAAGCGGTGGCGCGCCTGAAAGCCTATTTTAAAGGCTAGATTGCAAAGTACAGAGTGGCGCCCCAGCCGCTTGTGGAGGTGAATAAAAAATGGAGCCATCCGGCTCCATTTTTTTTATCAGGCACGTCCTTGACAACTAGACCGGAACGGAGGGATCGCGTGCGCCGAAAGTTGACGTGAAAGCAGCTGCCTTGTTGTCTGCATCATCCGCGACTTTTTTCTGGTGGCTGTCGGTTTTGGTGGAAGCATCCGGCTCGGACGTCGTGGCGACGGTGGAAACGACAGGGGCAGCCCGTCCTGCCACTTCCTGCAGGCGCCGGTATTCAGCCAGTACCCGCGAACCATAGCCGGAGTCGGTGGCGAACGCCGCCGCGCCGACGTAGCGTTTCAGGCCTGCTTCGACCGAACCGCCACTCCTGACGTAATCCTTGAGGATCGCCGAGCCGACGCGGATATTGGCGACCGGATCGAGCGCGGCGTGCACGCCGCCATGTTCGCGGAATTTCTCGCGATGCACTTTTGACATTACCTGCATCAGGCCTTGCGCGCCAACGGCGCTTTCGGCAAAAGGATTGAAGCCGGATTCAATGGCTGCTACTGCCAAAATCAGGAGGGGGTCGAGTTCAAGTCTTTCAGCGTTCTTGTACGCTTCGGATACCAGCATATGGGTGGCATCTCCTGCGACGCGGTAGCGGCGGGAAATCCAGCGCGAAACGGCCAATTGTTCCTCGGACAAGGCTGCCTTACTGATTTGCAGCGGAATTCTGGCCGGTTGCCTGACGACAGGCTGTTTGGCGGAATTGGCCTGGACCAACGCCAGCATCGCAGCCTCGTCTTTGCCGGGCAATCCGGCGATGCTGTTCATGCCGTCAATTTCTTCGTCAGCAAGTTCTGCAGTGCTTGCCGCAAAAGGCGACAAAGCTTTCAGATGCTCAGTGAAGTGCGGCTTGACGAACATGAGGGTCAGGGCGGCAATGGCAGCCACACCCAGCACCATCAGGGAATGATGGGCAATGGTCATCATGCCGCGCAAGGTGGCACGGACGAACGAGCTGGCCATGGCGGCGGATTGGTCAGCGGTCTTGCGACTCAACGCCTCTCCGGCCTGGATGAATCGTTGTAACATAGCTTCTCCTGAATCGTCACGGCACGAACGATCGCACGCCGGGCGAACCCGGATCGATTTCTGTTGATGCCGTCAATCAGAACATCGTCTGCCCATGCATGGCGCAAAGTCAGACGGTCGGATTTGCCTGTTTTCAGCTGGCGGCACTCTGCGGCAACGGACCCAGTGGCAGGCAAATTTTTCGGGGGGAAGGCTGACGCCTTTGGCAACACTCCTTAAAATGTCATGTGGGGCCCCGAACCCCGTGAACTGATTTGGTTTATTCTGCAGCACTTGTTCTTGTGTGAAGGCTGCTTCCTCTTCAAGTGGAACGGATTGTAGGGGCTGAATTATATCTAGTCAATAATATAAAAAGTAAAACCTATAACTAATTAGCATATTGAAATATGCTGCGGCGCAGCAAAGTTCAATGAAAACAGTGACTTGCTTCTTGTGTTTTGACAATGAGCATGAGCCAAGAAAAATTGTAAAAAAACATGAAATATACGGATTTGCGGGATTTTATTGCCAAATTGCAAGAAATTGGCGAACTCAAGCGTGTCGTGCCTGCCGTTTCACCTTATCTGGAGATGACCGAGGTGTGTGACCGAACCTTGCGCGCGGGCGGGCCGGCACTGCTGTTCGAACATCCGACCGGGCACACCATGCCGGTGCTGGGCAACCTGTTCGGCACGCCGCGCCGCGTCGCGCTCGGCATGGGTGCGGAGGACGTCGGAGAATTGCGTCGTATCGGCCAGGTGCTGGCCAGCCTGAAGGAACCGGAGCCGCCGAAGGGGTTCAAGGATGCGCTGGGCCTCGGCTCCTTGCTGAAGGCCTTGTGGGATATGGCGCCGAAAGAGTCGCGCTCGGCTCCCTGCCAGGAAATCGTCTGGGAAGGCAATGATGTCGATCTGGCGAAGCTGCCGATCCAGCATTGCTGGCCGGGCGATATCGCGCCCCTGATTACCTGGGGTCTGGTCATCACCAAGGGGCCGCACAAGAAGCGGCAAAACCTGGGCATCTACCGGCAGCAGGTCCTCGGCCGCAACAAGGTCATCATGCGCTGGCTGGCGCATCGCGGCGGCGCGCTCGACTTCCGCGAGCACGCCATCGCCAATCCCGGCAAGCCATATCCGGTGGCGGTGGCGCTGGGCGCCGATCCTGCAACTATATTAGGTGCGGTTACCCCGGTGCCTGACAGCCTGTCGGAATACCAGTTTGCCGGCTTGCTGCGCGGTAGCCGTACCGAACTGGTGAAGGCGGTCGGCAGCGAGTTGCGAGTGCCTGCTTCGGCCGAGATCGTGCTGGAAGGGCATATCTATCCGGATGCGGCACACCCAAGCGGCTACGAAATGGCCCTGGAAGGACAGGAAGGCGCTAACGCGCCCCCCCGTCCGGGCCATGGTTACGAAATGGCCCTGGAAGGGCCATTTGGCGACCACACCGGCTATTACAATGAACAGGACTGGTTCCCGGTGTTTACCATCGACCGCATCACCATGCGGCGCGATCCGATCTACCATTCTACTTATACTGGCAAGCCGCCGGACGAACCGGCGGTGCTCGGCGTCGCATTGAACGAAGTCTTCATCCCTCTCTTGCAAAAGCAGTTTTCCGAGATTACCGATTTCTACCTGCCGCCGGAAGGCTGCAGCTATCGTATGGCTGTGGTACAGATGAGGAAATCCTATCCCGGTCACGCCAAGCGCGTGATGTTCGGGGTATGGAGCTTCCTGCGGCAGTTCATGTATACCAAGTTCATCGTGGTGGTGGATGAGGATGTCGATATCCGCGACTGGAAGGAAGTGATATGGGCCATCACGACACGGGTGGATCCGGTGCGCGATACTACCCTAGTCGATCAGACGCCGATCGATTATCTGGATTTTGCTTCGCCGGTCAGCGGCCTGGGCAGCAAGATGGGCATCGATGCGACCAACAAGTGGCCTGGAGAAACCAGTCGGGAATGGGGAAGAGCGATTGCCATGACCGACGAGGTCAAAACCAGAGTCGACAACCTCTGGCAGCAGCTCGGCATCTGAGGCGGCAGGGCTTGCGCCGCGGATGCGGGCTTCTTCGGCGGCGCATGACTGCGAGGGAAACGGCGAGGCGGGACAAAATAGCCGCCTGCGATGCCGGCTTTGCTGGTAAAATTCAATTGGCGGGCCCCTGCGCATTGTGGCTTGGTCAACCTGGTCAGGTCGGGAACGAAGCAGCCACAGCCGATCCCCACAAGTGCCGCAGACAAGGCTCGCCTTTCTTTTTCCTGTCATAATTTCCCGATATTCTTCCCTGCAAGATTGTTTCGGCTCCGCGAGCCGGCTTGCGGCGTTTGTGCGCTCCGCCATGGACAAAGATGATCAATGGCAGCAAATCTGCTCATCAAGTACTATCCCTTGCTTGATATCTCGTTGAATTATTTACCTTTCTGTCCAGTATGCATGTGACACGCAAGCAGTTCATCGCCGGATTCGTCGTTCTGGCCATCGCCCTCGGTGCTGTCTATTTCGGTTGGCAACGCCAGCCTGAAAGCCAAGGACAAAAGCCGCGCAATCCGGTCCAGGTCGTGAAGACCACGTTGACGCAGCAAAAGTCGATTCCGGTCACGATCCAGGCCAACGGCTATGTCACCGCGCTCAATACGGTCGATGTGCGGCCACAGGTGCAGAACGTCGTGCGCGAAGTGCATGTGAAGGAAGGTCAGGAAGTCAGGGCAGGCCAGTTGTTGTTCACGCTGGATGCCCGCAGCGATCTGGCCGGTGTCGAAAGTGCCCGCGCGCAGATGGCGAAAAACCGCGCCGATCTGGCCGAGGCCGAAGCGGCGCTCAAGCGCAACCGCGAGTTGCTGGAAAAGAAGTTTGTTTCTCAAGCCGTTGTCGATACCGCGGCTAGCAGAGTGGACGCCTTGCGCAGCATGGTTCGCGGCGACCAGGCCGCGATCGCGTCGAGCGGCGTGGCCCTCAGCCATAACAGGATTACCGCCAGCATCGGCGGACGCTTGGGGACCATCAGCGTGCGGCCGGGCAGCTTGGCCCAGCCTGGCGGCGATCCGATGGTCAGCATCGTTCAGCTTGATCCGATCGCAGTCAGCTTCGCGGTGGCGGAGCGTGAGTTGCAGCATATCCGCGCCAGCTATCCAGAGGGCGATGCTCCCGTGGCGGCGCAGCTGGCGGGCGGCCATGAAGTCCAGGGCAAGCTGTATTTCATCGACAATGCCGCGGATGTCCAGACCGGCACCATCCGCATGAAGGCGCAGTTCGACAACCGGGAGCGGCGCATGTGGCCGGGCATCTATGTCAACGTGCGACTGGTGACGCGCACGCTGCTGGATGCGGTCGTGGTGCCGGCGCAGGCAGTCGTCACCGGACCGGAAAACAAGTTCGTCTATGTGGTGCAGCCGGATAATACTGTCAAGGCGCAGAATATTGAAGTGGTGACGATTGCACAGGGTGAAGCCGCAGTGCGTGGATTGAACGCCGGCACGCGCGTCGTAGTCGAAGGAACGCAGAACCTGCGTCCTGGCAGCAAAATCAGGGAAGCCGGCGCCGCCAAGGATGCCCGCAAGGATGCCGCCTGAGCCGGCAGCCTTCATCGAAAGCGCAATCCATCGTGAATATTTCAGAACTCTGCATCCGTCGCCCGGTCATGACCGTGCTGCTGTCCGTGGCGATCGTCGTGGTCGGGTTGTTCGCCTACGCCGGTTTGCCGATCGCCGCGCTGCCGACCTATAACACGCCGATCATCAACGTCACTGCCTCGCTTCCTGGCGCCAGTCCCGAGATCATGGCGGCTTCGGTGGCGACGCCGCTGGAAAAGCAGTTCTCGACGATCGCCGGGCTGTCGATGATCAGTTCGACCAATACCCGCGGCAGCACTTCGATTACCCTGGAATTCAATCCCGACCGCGACATTGACGCCGCCGCGGTGGATGTGCAGGCGGCCCTGCTGCGCGCGCAGCGCAGCCTGCCGGATGAGATGACCTCGCTGCCGGCATACCGCAAGGTGAACCCGGCCGACCAGTCGGTGCTGCTGGTGGTGCTGACTTCGCCGTCGATGTCGCTGGCGGAGCTGAACGACTATGCCGAAAACCTCATCTCGCCCTCGCTGTCGACCATCGACGGCGTGGCGCAGGTGAACGTGTTCGGCCAGCGCCGTTATGCGGTGCGCATCAATGCGCGCGCGGATGAACTGGCCGCGCGCAACATGAGCATGGATGAGCTCGCTGCGGCGGTACGTGCTGCCAACGCCAACACGCCGGTGGGCGTGCTCGACGGCCCGCGCCAGAGCCTGACGCTGCAGGCCAACCGTCAGTTGCCGAATGCCGAGGCGTTCGCCAATCTGGTGATCGCCAGCCGCAACGGCGTGCCGATGCGCCTGAAGGACGTGGCCGATGTCGAGGATAGCGTCGAGTCCGCCAAGAGCGGCAGCTGGGCCAATGGCGAGCCGTCGATTACCCTGGGTATCCAGCGGCAGCCCAACGCCAACACGGTGCAGGTGGTTGACCAGGTCATCGCACGGTTGCCGCACTTCAAGGCGCAGATGCCAGCTTCGGTCGATATCCGCGTGCTGAATGACCGCTCGACCTCGATCCGCGAAGCGATCCATGATGTCGAACTGACGCTGTACCTGACGATCGCGCTGGTGATCATGGTGATCTTCCTGTTCCTGAAGCGCCTGTCGGCCACCATCATCCCGGTGCTGTCGCTGCCGATTTCGCTGATCGGCTGTTTTGCCCTGATGTACGCACTGGGCTACAGCCTCAATAATATTTCCCTGCTCGGCATCACGATCGCGGTCGGCCTGGTGGTCGATGACGCCATCGTGATGCTGGAAAACATTACCCGCCATCTGGAGATGGCGGATAATGTTTCGGCGGAGGCTAACGCCGGCGCAGCCGGGGTTAAGGGCGCGGAAGCGACCGGCCGGAGCCAAAACATCGTCATGCCGGCTGCCCTGAAAGGCGCGCGCGAAGTGGGTTTCACCATCATTTCGATCTCGATTTCGCTGGTGGCGGTGTTCATTCCGATTTTTTACATGCCGGGCGTGATCGGCCTGATGTTCCATGAATTTGCCGCGGTGGTGTCGCTGGCGGTGCTGGTGTCCGCGCTGGTCTCGCTGACACTGGTGCCGATGCTGTGCAGCCGCTACCTGAAGCACGAACAGCCGGAACGGGAAAACTGGCTGAGCCGCACCTTCGAGCGGGGCTTCCAGGCCGTGCTCGGCGCCTATACCCATGCGCTGGACTGGTGCCTGCTACACCGGCGCTTCACGCTGGCGGTGGCGCTTTCCACGTTTGCCCTGACGGCCTGGATGTTCTACAGCATGCCCAAGGGCTTTTTTCCGAGCGAGGATATCGGCCAGATTTCCGCCGTGGTGGAAGGGCCTCAGGATGCCTCCTATCCGGTGATGGTGGACCTGGTCAAGAAAGCCTCGGACGTTATTTTGAAAGACCCGAATGTCGCCACCGTTTCCTCACGCGTGACCGGAAACGATTCCGGCCGCATCTTCATCGGCCTGAAGCCGCGCAGCGAACGCGCATCGATGGACAAGGTGCTGGAGCAGATGCGAAAGAAGGTTGGCAGCATACCGGGCATGTCGATTTTTCTGACGCCGGTGCAGAACCTGCGCCTGGGCGGGCGCGCCAGCAAGAGCCAGTTCCAGTACGTGCTGCAGAGCGTGCGCGCCGATGAGCTGAATGTCTGGGTCGAACGCTTGCAGGAGAAAATGCGCGTCGAGCCGATCTTCCGCGACGTCACCAGCGATTCGCAGCTGAAGGGGCTGGAAGCGGTGGTGGATATCGACCGCGACCGCGCCAATCAGGCGGGCGTGGAAATCGACGATGTCCGCACCGCGCTGTACAGCGCTTACGGCGAGCGGCAGGTATCGACCATTTTCACCAGCAGCAACAGCTACCAGGTGATCCTGCAAAGCGCCGGATCTGGCAGCCAAGACGAGGGCGACCTAAGGGATATCCATGTGCGCAGCAAGGCCGGCGTGCTGGTGCCGCTGACAAGTCTGGCAAGCGTGCGCCGCGCGGCCGGCCCGATCTCAGTCAATCACCAGGGCCAGCTGCAGGCGATCACGGTATCGTTCAATCTGGCGCCTGGCGTGCCATTGGGGGATGCCAGCGCGAAAATCGAGGCGATCAAGGGCGAGCTCGGCATGCCGGCCAGCGTGATCACCTCGTATGCGGGCGATGCGGCAGTCTTTCAGTCTTCGCAGACCAGCCAGCTGGCGCTGCTGGCGCTGGCGGTGGCGGTCATCTATATCCTGCTGGGCGTGCTGTACGAAAGCTATATTCATCCCATCACCATTCTCGCCGGCTTGCCGTCGGCGGCGGTGGGCGCCTTGCTGGCGCTGTCCTTGTTCGGCTTCGAGCTGACCCTGATCGCCACCATCGGCATCCTGATGTTGATCGGCATCGTCAAGAAGAACGCCATCATGATGATCGACTTTGCGCTGGATGCTCAGCGCAGCCAGGACATGGCCTCGGAGAAGGCGATCCGCACCGCCTGCTTGCTGCGCTTTCGGCCGATCATGATGACCACGCTGGCGGCTTTGATGGGCGCGGTGCCGATCGCCTTCGGCCTGGGCGCCGGCGCCGAACTGCGCCAGCCGCTGGGCGTGGCGATCGTCGGTGGCCTGCTGGTGTCGCAGGTGATCACGCTGTTCATCACGCCGGTGATCTACCTGTACCTGGATCGTTTCAGCGGCAGCGGCCCGGTGAAACTGCCGGAGGAACTGGAGGAAAAGCCGGCAATCAGATTGGCCAGGCGCGCGTGAGGATTTTCCGCTGCGCGGCGATGGAGGCCAGGTGCCCCGACTGGCTGGTGCCCAAGGTGCCGCTCAGGGTGCCATAGACGCGCCCGCCGCCAGGGTCGTTGCGACTGGCAATGAAGGCTTCCGCGCAGACCGATGGGGCATGCTGCAGCATCAGGCATGACTGTGCCGCCAGCGCCAGGTTCTGTGCCAGGCGCCGCGCCAGCATCTCGCGCTGTTGCGGCGGCGTTGCCAGCAAGTCCTTCACCTCGCCGATCAGGGCGCGCACATCGGCATCGGCATCGGCATCGACCGCCGATTCCAGTTCTTCCAGCAGCAGTTCCATGCTTTCCGGCTCGCGTTCGATGGCGCGCAGGACATCCAGGCACATGACGTTGCCCGATCCTTCCCAGATCGAGTTGACCGGCGCCTCGCGGTACAGGCGCGCCATTGGCCCGGTCTCGACATAGCCGTTGCCGCCCCAGACTTCCATGCATTCGCCGCAGAACTCCAGGGCACGCTTGCAGATCCAGAACTTGGCGGCCGGCGTCATGATGCGCCGCCAGGCGCGTTCCAGCGGATCGTCCGGGTAGTCGAAAGCGGCGGCCAGGCGCAGCATCAGCAGGGTGGCGGCTTCGCTTTCCAGCGCCAGGTCGCACAGCACGTTGCGCATCAGCGGCTGTTCGATGAGCGGCTTGCCGAAGACGCTGCGGTAGCGCGCGTGGTGCGCCGCCTGCGCGAAAGCCTGGCGCATCAGGCCGGCGCTGCCGATCACGCAATCCAGGCGAGTATAGGCTGCCATCTCGAGGATGGTCGGGATGCCGCGGCCTTCCTCGCCGACCAGGATGCCGCAAGCTTCCTGGAATTCGACTTCGCAGCTGGAATTGGAGCGGTTGCCCAGCTTGTCCTTCAGGCGCTGCACTAGTACGGCGTTCTTGCTGCCGTCGGGGCGCCAGCGTGGCACGAAAAAGCACGAAAACCCTTCTTCGCAGCGCGCCAGCACCAGGTGGGCGTCGCACATCGGCGCCGAAAAAAACCACTTGTGCCCGGTGATGAGGTAATCCCCTCCGCGCCCGCCGGGCCCGTCGGCGCGCGCCATTGTGGCATTGCTGCGCACATCGGAGCCTCCCTGTTTTTCCGTCATGCCCATGCCGATCAGGATCGAATCCTTGGCCTCAATCGGCAGGTCGCGCGGATCGTGTTCCAGCGAGTAGAGTTTTTCCTGCAACTGAGCAAACAGGAGCGGCTCCTTTTGCAGCACGGGGATCGCCGCGAAGGTCATGGTGGTTGGACATAGTGTTCCTGCTTCGATCTGGGCGTGCAGGTAGTAGCCGGCGGCGCGCGCCACATGGGCGCCGGAGCACGGCGACATCCACGGCAACGCGTGCAGGCCTTCGCGCCGCAGCAGGGCCAGCAGCAAATGCCAGCTAGGATGGAAACTGACGACATCGGTGCGATAGCCGCAGCGGTCGTACGTCATCAGCTCCGGGGGATAGCGGTTGGCCATGTCGCCGAGCTGCAGGATGCGTCCCTGTCCCAGTTCGGTGCCGAGGCGCCGCAATTCATCGAGATGCCAGTCGGCGTTTTCCCGCTCCACACCTTCACACAGGGCAAGATCGCTGGCGAACAGATCATAGTCGCGCAATTCCGGTACCTGGTTGGTGACTTCATGGGTGAACCATTGCATCGCAGTCTCCGGGCGCCTGTCGGTATCCTGATAATAGGAGCAATCCGGCGGCATTTGCAAGCATGGCAAGGCGCCTGCATGCGGTTTTGCGCAGCGGCAGTCCGGAAGTCGCCTTGACCGGCCACAGGTCAGGTAAAATGCTATTTACATCCAACATGTAGCGCGGCTATGTCCTATCAAGTTCTGGCAAGAAAGTATCGTCCCAAAAACTTCGACACCCTGGTCGGGCAGGAGCACGTGGTGCGGGCACTGACGCATGCGCTGGAGCACAAGCGTCTCCATCACGCCTACCTGTTTACCGGCACGCGCGGGGTCGGCAAGACCACGCTGTCACGCATCCTTGCCAAGTCTCTGAATTGCCAGGGCGCTGACGGCAACGGCGGCATCACCGCGCAGCCTTGCGGCGCGTGCGAAGCCTGCGTGGCGATCGATGCCGGGCGCTTCGTCGATTACATCGAAATGGATGCGGCATCCAACCGCGGCGTCGATGAGATGGCGCAATTGCTGGAGCAGGCGATCTATGCGCCTTCCAATGCGCGCTTCAAGGTCTACATGATCGACGAAGTGCACATGCTCACCAACCACGCCTTCAACGCCATGCTGAAGACTCTGGAAGAGCCGCCCGAACATGTCAAGTTCATTCTCGCCACCACCGATCCGCAAAAGATCCCGGTGACGGTGCTGTCGCGCTGCCTGCAGTTCAACCTGAAGCAGATGCCGCCCGGTCATATCGTCGGGCATCTGGAAAATATTCTCGGCCAGGAAGGTATTGCCTTCGAAACGCCGGCCCTGCGCCTGCTGGCGCAGGGAGCGCACGGCTCCATGCGTGACGCCCTGTCGCTGACCGACCAGGCGATCGCCTACGCTGCCGGCGAGGTCACGCTGGCGGCGGTGCAGGGCATGCTGGGCGCGCTCGACCAGTCTTACCTGGTGCGTGTGCTGGACGCGCTGGCGCAAAAGGATGGCGCCGGCTTGCTGGCGGTCGCCGACGAAATGGCGGCGCGCAGCCTTTCCTACAACGGCGCGCTGCAGGACCTTGGCTCGCTGTTGCACCGCATCGCCCTGGCGCAGTCGGTGCCGGCGGCGGTGCCGGACGATTTGCCGGAGCGTGAAGATATTTTGCGCCTGGCGAAAGAGTTCGATCCGGAAGATGTGCAGCTGTTTTACCAGATTGCCGTGCATGGCCGCAATGAACTGGGGCTGGCGCCGGACGAGTACGCCGGTTTTTCGATGACCTTGCTGCGCATGCTGGCGTTCCGGCCCGGGGTCGGCGGTGCGGAAATGCATGCCATTCCTGCGCCGGCATCAGCCGCCGCGCCATCCGCGCCGGCGCCGGCCAAGCTGGCAGCGACGCCGCAAGTTGCCAGCGCCAGCGTGCCGGTGATGCCGCGTGCAGCTGGCGGTATGAGCCCGGCGCGTGCTGCGCTGGAGGCGGCCCGCAATGGCGGCAAATTACCGGCCGGCGCCACAGTGACCGCAGCGCGGCCGGCAATGGCGCCGACGCCAGCGCCGGCTGCTTTGCCTGTTTCGCAGCCAATGTCTCCTGCACCATGGGAAGATGACAAGCCGCAGGCATCATCCGCTGGCGGCGCTGTGATAGCCGCAGCTCAAAAAAAAACTGAAACGCCGGCAGAACTCGCAGCGGTCGCCGCGCCAGCATCCAGGGTAAGCGCGCCGCCGCAGCGCCCGGCCATGTGTACGCCGGTGCCGGCATTGAAGTGGAACGGCGACTGGCCGACGCTGGCCGCGGGCTTGCCGGTGCGCGGAGTGGCGCAACAACTGGCGCAGCAAAGCGAATTACTCGAATGCGATGCCGGCGGCAATGCGGTGGTATTTCATTTGCGAGTGCCGCTGGAAACATTGTGCGCGGCGGGCAGCGTCGACAAGCTAGCGGCGGCGTTGACCGAACACTTCGGCAAGACCGCCCGCGTGACGACCGAGATCGGCGCGGTCGAACAAACCGCGAATGCAGCGGCAGAAGCAGAGCGGGCGGAACGGCAGCGTCAGGCCGAGGCAACGATGCAAAGCGATCCTTTCGTGCAGACACTGATGCGCGAATTCGGCGCCACCATCGTGCCGGGCTCGATAAGGCCAATATAATTACTTGGGGACAGAGTTGAGCGCAGCGGTACTCTGTCCCCAACTGAATATAACTGGATAGGGTTTGTTGAGCGCAGCGGTACTCTGTCCCCCAGATTTTTGAACCATTAAAGGAGCACGACCATGATGAAAGGCCAATTGGCAGGCTTGATGAAGCAAGCGCAGGCAATGCAGGACAACATGAAAAAGATGCAGGACCAGCTGGCCGCCATCGAGGTCGAAGGCCAGTCCGGCGCCGGCATGGTGAAGGTCATCATGACTTGCAAGAACGACGTCAAGCGCGTGTCGATCGATCCGTCGCTGTTGGGCGATGACAAGGACATGCTGGAAGACCTGGTGGCCGCCGCCTTCAACGATGCCGTGCGCAAGGCTGAAGCGACGTCGCAGGAAAAAATGGCTGGCATCACCTCCGGCCTGCCGCTGCCTCCGGGTTTTAAACTCCCTTTTTAATGAAGTCACCTTCCAGCCTCGATTTCCTGACTGAAGCACTGCGGCGCCTGCCGGGCGTCGGGCCCAAGTCCGCACAGCGCATGGCGTATCACCTGATGCAGCATGACCGCGAAGGTGCCGCCATGCTGGGACGCGCGCTCAGCCAGGCAGTCGAGCGCGTGCACCACTGCGAGCGCTGCAATACCTTCACGGAAAATCCCGTGTGCGAGACTTGCCTGGATGACGAGCGCGACCAAACCTTGCTGTGCGTGGTCGAGACACCGGCCGACCAGCTGATGATCGAACAGACCCTGACCTTCAAGGGTTTGTACTTCGTGCTGATGGGGCACCTGTCGCCGCTCGATGGCATCGGTCCCAAGGATATCCATCTCGAGAAGCTGATCGCGCGCGCCACCGACGGGGTGGTGAAGGAAGTGATCCTGGCGACCAATTTCACCAACGAGGGCGAAGCCACTGCCCACTACATCAGCGAGACGCTCAAGGCTCGTGGCCTGAAAGTGAGCCGCCTGGCGCGCGGCGTGCCGGTCGGCGGCGAACTGGAATACGTCGATGCCGGCACCATCGCGCGTGCCATGCTGGACCGCCGCACCACCTGAGTTCCGGTTCGCCGATTCTCCTCTGTCAAAATGATGGCGCCCATGCAGCGGCGCCATCGTCCACCATCGTCCACCATCGCCTTCCTGCGGCGAATCCTGCTGCCCGCGTGGGATAATGCGGGTTTTCCATTTTCCGATCGAGCGACACCGCCATGACAACCGCTTCAACCGCTTTTGGCCCGCTTGCCGGCATCAAGGTGCTGGAGCTCGGCACCCTGATCGCCGGCCCTTTCTGTTCGCGCATGCTTGCCGAATTCGGCGCCGAGGTGATCAAGATCGAATCACCTGATGGCGGCGATCCGATTCGCCAATGGCGCGTGCTGAAGGATGGCACCTCGCTGTGGTGGTATGTGCAGTCGCGCAACAAGAAAAGCATTACGCTCAACCTGAAGGAGGTGCGCGGCCAGGAAATCGCCAGAAAACTCGCGCTGGAAGCCGACATCATCATTGAAAACTACCGCCCCGGCGTGCTGGAAAAATGGGGGCTCGGCTATGAAGAACTGAAGGCGATCAATCCGGCTGCCATCATGGTGCGCCTGTCCGGCTATGGCCAGACCGGGCCGCTGAAGGACTTGCCGGGATTCGGCGCCATCGGCGAATCCATGGGCGGCATGCGCTATGTGTCCGGTCATCCCGATCGCCCGCCGGTACGCATCGGCATTTCGATCGGCGATTCGGTGGCAGCCTTGCACGGCGTGATCGGCGCCATGATGGCGCTGCGGCACCGCGATGCCACCGGCGGCCGCTGGAATGGCGAGACAGGCGCGGCAAGTCGCGCCGGCCAGGGGCAAATGGTCGATGTAGCCCTGTACGAAGCCGTCTTCAACATAATGGAATCGCTGGTGCCGGAATACGACCATGCCGGCGTGGTGCGCGAACGCACCGGCGGCGCGCTGCCCGGTATCGTGCCATCGAACACCTACACGACGAAAGAGGGCGCCAATATCGTCATCGCCGGTAATGGCGATGCAATCTTCAGGCGGCTCATGCTCGCCATCGGACGCGAGGATATGGCAAACGATCCGCAACTGGCGCGCAACGATGGGCGCGTGCCGCGTACGGCAGAAATCGATGAGGTAATTCAGGCCTGGTGCGCCACCCAAGGCATCGACGAGGCGCTGGCAACATTGCAGGCGGCCGATGTGCCGGTCGGGAAAATATACTCGGTGCGCGACATGATGAGCGATCCGCAATTTCTGGCACGGCGAATGTTCGAACAACATCATTTCAATGACGGTGCGCCGATCAAGCTGCCGGCGATTACGCCGAAATTATCGGAGACGCCAGGCGAAACCCGCTGGCTTGGTCCGAAACTGGGAGAGCATACTGAAGAAGTATTGCGTGGGCTGGGTTACGCTGCCGTGGAAATCGAGCAACTGCGTTTGGGGAAAGTCATTTAGCCGCAAAGAGCCGGATTGCAAGCTTGTCTGCTTTGCTTGTCTTAGAACGACATGTTTTTGGACATTTTTTAGTTCCCTTTGGAAATTTACTGGCAATCTTATTGTCGCAACATAACAATTTGATACAAAAATTTGCAATTGTGCAGCTTAAGTTGCATAAAAGTTCTGTTATCATTTGATCAATAACCTCGTTGCAAGGCAAGCAGTAATACTTTTCAGAAAAAATCATGAATCAGGCCTTACAGACTCCTCCTGCTGCTTCCGGACCACGGCGTTTCAATCTTGAAATTATTGGGTTTTCTCCCGCGGAAAAGGCCATGCTGTCCTCGACCTTCCGCCTCACCGGGCGACGCGCTTTTTTCTATGCCGAAGCAAGCGAGCCCAATCAGCGTACCGACATCTACCTGGCCAATGGCGACAGCCCTGCCGCCTTGAAGGAACTCGCCGGACGCGCTCCCAATGCGTATGCGCCGGCGGTGCTGATCGGTCGCTCGCCAATGGATATCGGCTGGCCACGAGTGGAAAAGCCGATTCACTGGATGCGTCTGTTCGAACAGCTGGATGCGGTGATGCAGACGGCGCTGAGCGAACGCAGCCGGCGTCAGGGTGGCGGCGAGAAGTGGGATGGCCGCACTTTCCGCCGTGCGATCGACCTGGATGCGCCGCCCGAAGAAGTGTTTGTCGAGCCCAGCCCAAACGAGTCGGTGCTGGTAGTCGATGACAGCGCCACCGTGCGCGCCTTCATGAAAGCCAAGCTGGCGCCGTTCCGTTTTGACGTCGACTTCGCGGCAGATGGTGAAACTGCCATCGACATGGCGCAAGCCAAGCCCTACACCTGCATCTTTCTCGACATTATGATGCCGGGCATCGATGGCTACCAGGTTTGCAAGCGGATCAAGGGCAGCGCTGCCACCAGGAATATGGCGGTCGTCATGTTGACCAGCAAGTCCGGCGCTTTCGATAAATTCCGCGGCAACTGGGCGGGATGCGATGCCTATCTCGGCAAGCCGGTCAGTGAGGATGAATTGCTGGCGACAATCGCCAAGTTTCTGCCGAGCGCGCGCAAGGTGATCAATGTGGCGTGATTGCGAAGCTGTTTGCGGACATGAAAAAAGCGGGATATTTTCCCGCTTTTTTCATGGGCGATTGCCGGCTGGCGACTACCGCAGAGCAGCCACCATCTTTTCCAGCTTGACGGCGTCGGCACAGAACAGGCGGATGCCTTCGGCCAGCTTTTCGGTGGCCATGGCATCGTCATTGAGCATCAGGCGGAAAGTCTTTTCATCCAGCGAGAGCTTTTCGAGGTCGGATGCCTGCGCTGCCTCAAGGCTGAGCTTGCGCGCCACCGGCGCCTCGGATTCCGCCAGCTTCTGCAGCAGATCGGGGCTGATGGTCAGCAAGTCGCAGCCGGCCAGCTCAGTCAGTTGCGAAGTGTTGCGGAAACTTGCGCCCATCACTTCGGTCTGGTAGCCGAACTTGCGGTAATAGTTGTAGATGCGCTTGACCGATTGCACGCCGGGGTCGTTCTCGCCGCTGTATTCCTCGCCGGTCGACTTCTTGTACCAGTCGTAGATGCGGCCGACGAAAGGCGAGATCAGCTGCGCGCCGGCTTCGGCGCAGGCCGCCGCCTGCGGCAGCGAGAACAGCAGGGTCATGTTGCAGCGGATGCCTTCCTTTTCCAGCACTTCGGCGGCACGGATGCCTTCCCAGGTCGAGGCGATCTTGATCAGCACACGCTGGCGCGGAATGTCGGCTTGCTCATACAGACGGATCAGCTCACGCCCCTTGGCGATGGTGCCTGCCGTGTCGAACGACAGGCGGGCATCGGTTTCGGTGGAGACGCGGCCCGGGATCAGCTTGAGGATCTCGCATCCGAACGCCACCAGCAAATGGTCGATGATCTCGCCGACAGGCTTGCCGCCATGCTGCCGCACCGCCTGCTCCAGCAGCGGCCGGTATTCATCCTTTTGCACCGCTTTCAGGATCAGCGAAGGATTGGTGGTGGCGTCGCGCGGCGCGAAGGCTTTCATGGACTGGAAATCGCCCGTGTCGGCAACAATGGTGGTGTATTGCTTGAGTTGTTCGAGCTGGTTCATGAGATGTAGAAATTTAAGCGATTAGGCAATCGCCTATTGTACGCAATCCGGAAGCAATGCTGGTCGAGTTTTCAGGGGCGGCGTGCATGGCATTGCTAAAAATCAATTAAAGGAAAGTGTCGAAAGGCATATCGATTTTTTGCAAAGCTTTTTGCGCATTGAGCATCTTCTTGCGGACTTCCGGGCCGCGCTTCAGGGCCAGGCCAACCGCCAGGATGTCGATTACCACCAGATGCGCCAGGCGCGCCGAGATCGGCGTGTAGGGGTCGGTGTTGAAGGAAAGGTCGATCGGCACCAGCACCGTGGCCAGTTCGGCCAGCGGCGTGCCGCTCGGCACCAGGGCGATCACGTCGGCACCGGCTTTCTTGGCCAGGCGCACGCTGCCCAGCAGCGCCGTGCTGCCGCCACGCTGCGAAATGGCGACCACGGCATCGCCCTTGTTAAGGAGCGAGGCCGAGATGCTGTGAATGTGCGGGTCGGAATAGGCGACTGTCGGCACACCGGAGCGGAAAAACTTGTGCTGAGCATCGGCGGCGATGATGCCGGACGTGCCCTGACCGTAGAATTCGATCTTGTTGGCGCGCGCCAGGATATCCAGCGCGCGCTGGATGGCATCCGGTTGCAGGTTGTTGCGCAAGTCCAGCAGGGCGTTGATCGAGCGGCTGCAGATCTTGCCTACCAGGTCGGCGGTCAGGTCGTCCGGCGCCAGTGTCTCGTCGCTGCCGGGCATGGCCAGCGCCAGGTTTTGCGCCAGCTTCAGCTTGAATTCATGCCAGCCGTCGTAGCCGATGGCGCGGCAGAAGCGCACCACGGTCGGCTCCGATACCTGGGCATTCCTGGCCAGCGCCGTGATGTTTTCCGCTACCGCCAGTCCGGGGTTGTCGAGCACGGCGAGCGCAACTTTTTTCTCCGAGCGGGAGAGCGTAGGGATCTGGGTGCGTATCGAATCCAGCAGCATGCGCGCTCACATCTCCGGCAAGGCTTCTTCGCGCCATTGCAGGCCGTCGCGGCCGATCAGCGCGCTGGCGGCGGCCGGGCCCCAGGTGCCGGCGCTGTAGGGCAGCGGTTCGGTCTGTTCCTGTTCCCAGTAATTCAGGATCGGCTCGACCCATTCCCACGCCGCCTCCAGTTCGTCGCTGCGCATGAACAGGGTGAGCTGGCCGCGCAGGACGTCCAGCAGCAGCCGCTCATAGGCTTCCATGCGCGGCACCTTGAACTGTTCGCGGAAATCCAGTTCCAGCTCGACCGGCCTTAGCCGCATGCGGTCACCTGGCGTCTTGGCCATCAGGTTCATCTGCAAGCCTTCTTCCGGCTGCAGGCGAATCACCAGGCAATTTGGCTGGAAGGTGGAGCTGGGCTGGGCAAAGATCGAATGCGGGATGGCCTTGTAGCGCACCACGATTTCCGCCAGCTGATCGGCCATGCGCTTGCCGGTGCGCAGGTAGAACGGCACGCCGGACCAGCGCCAGGTATCGATCTCGGCTTTCAGGGCGACGAAGGTTTCGGTGCGCGAATCGGGCGGCGCACCCTCCTTGCGATAGCCGGGCACGGCGATGCCGCCGACGTGGCCGGAGCGGTACTGTCCGCGCACCACATCCTGCGCCAGGGTGGTCGGAGTAAAAGGCTTGAGTGACCGCAAGACCTTGAGCTTTTCATCGCGCACCGAGTCCGCCTGCACGCTCAGGGGCGGCTCCATGGCGACGATGCACAGCAGCTGCAACAGGTGATTCTGCAGCATGTCGCGCAGCGCGCCGGCCGTATCGTAGTACTCGATGCGGTTGCCTACGCCGAGTTCCTCGGCGATGGTGATCTGCACGTCCGAGATGAATTCGCGGCGCCACAGCGGCTCGAACAGGACATTGCCGAAGCGCAGGGCCAGCAGGTTCTGCACCGTTTCCTTGCCGAGGTAATGGTCGATCCGGTAGATCTGCGATTCATTGAAGACCTTGCCGACTTCGGCGTTGATCTGCCTGGCGCTGGCGAGGTCGCGTCCCAGTGGTTTTTCCAGCACCACGCGCGAGCGCTCGTTGGCCAGCCCGACCTGCTTGAGATTGTGGCAGATGCGCGAAAACAGGCTGGGCGGAGTGGCCATGTAAAACACCCGCACCAGCTCGGGGTCGGCGCGCATGGCGGCGATCAGCGGCGCATAGCCGGCCGGATCTGTGGCATCGAGCGCCACATACTGGACACGCTCGCAAAAGGCTTGCCAGCGCTGCGGTTCGCTGGCGGCCGCGGCGATGTGCGGACGGGCGTTCTGCTCCAGCACGTCGAGAAATTCCTCGCGGCTCCAGTCGTGGCGGCCGGCGCAGATGATGCGTGCGGCGGGCGGCAAATGGTCTTCGCGGTCGCGCGCGAACAGCGCCGGCAGCAGCTTGCGCATCGCCAGGTCGCCGCCGCCGCCAAACAGTACGATATCGAAATCAGCCAGGGCCATGATGCATGTGCGTTCAGGAAGAGTAGGCCGCGCGGGCGCGGGCGATCAAGCCATTGGTGGAACTGTCGTGCTGCTTAGATGCGCTGGCGCCGGCCAGTTCCGCATGGATTTGCCTGGCCAGCACCTTGCCGAATTCGACGCCCCACTGGTCGAAGCTGTTGACGCCCCAGATCACGCCCTGCACGAAAGTCTTGTGTTCGTAGAGGGCGACCAGCGCGCCCAGGTTTGCCGGCGACAATTCATCCATCAGGATGGTATTGCTGGGTCGGTTGCCATGGAAAATCTTGTGCGGCAGGAGCGCTTCAATCGCTTGCGCGGATTTGCTTTCGGCCTGCAGCTCGCGCCTGGCTTCTTCGGCATTCTTACCAAGCATTAATGCTTCCGATTGAGCAAAGCAGTTGGCCAGCAAGGCGGTATGGTGGCCCGGCAAACCGTGGCTGGGTTTCAATGCGGCGATGAAATCGACCGGAATGATATCGGTGCCTTGATGTAGCAGCTGGAAATACGCATGCTGGCCGTTGGTGCCAACATCGCCCCAGATGATGGGACAGGTGGCCGCCTCCAGTGGCATGCCGTCACAGGTGACTTGCTTGCCATTGCTTTCCATTTCAAGCTGTTGCAGATAAGCAGGAAAATATTTGAGATCCTGATGATAGGGCGAAATGGAAAGCGAAGCGTCATTGAAATAATTGCGGTTCCATATACCGACCAGCGCCAGCAGGGCCGGCATGTTACGTTCCAGCGGCGCTTCGCGGAAATGCTGGTCGAGCGCATGCGCGCCCGCCAGCAGTTGCGTAAAGCCTTCGAAGCCGATCGCCAGCATCAGCGGCAGGCCGATCGCCGACCAGAGCGAATAGCGGCCGCCGACCCAGTCCCAGAAGGGGAACATATTTTCCGGGGCAATGCCAAACGATTGGACCGCTTCGGCATTGGTCGATACCGCGACAAAATGTTTCTTCAGTTCGTCAAGGTGCGGATGCTGCTGCAGGAACCAGGCGCGCGCGGTTTGCGCATTCATCATGGTTTCCGCCGTGGTGAAGGTCTTGGAAGCGATGACGAATAGCGTGGTGGCGGAGTTGAGCCTTGGCAGCAGTGCACCCAGGTCGTGGCCATCGGCGTTGGAAACGAAATGCGGCGTCAGGCGCGGATGTCCATGGGCGCGCAGGGCCTGACAGGCCATTTTCGGGCCGAGGTCGGAGCCGCCGATGCCGATGTTGACGATGTCGGTGATGGGTTGCCCCGTGCAGCCGAGCCAGATGCCGTCACGGATACGATTGGAGAAATCGTGCATGCGGTCAAGCACGGCATGGATATCGGCATTGATGTCGCAGCCATCCAGTTCCTGGCATTGTCCGCGCGGCGCGCGCAATGCGGTGTGCAGCACGGCACGGCCTTCAGTGGTGTTGATGCGTTCGCCGGCGAACATGGCATCGCGCTGCTGTTCGAGGCGGCATTCGCGCGCCAGGGCCAGTAACAGGCGGACGGTTTCACTGTCGATGCGGTTCTTGGAGTAATCCAGGAACAGGCCTGCGGCTTCAAGTGAAAATTCCTGTGCGCGTGCCGGGTTTTGTGCAAACAGGTCGCGCATTTGCCCGCGGCGGCTGGCAGCAAAATGATTGGTCAACGCAAGGTGAGCCGCAGTGGCGGTGAAAGGCATGGCCGGCATTTGTTTGACTGAATGATAATTGAGATAAATATACAATATTCTGAAGTAAATTTACTACTGAAAAATGACATCAATTTGGGGGTGTCGAAGTTGCCGGACAGTTTGAAGGTTCCTCATCATGCCAATAGGCAATATGATTTTTCGGAAGCATGTGAACAAGTCGTTGCACAAATAGAATGAAAGTGCAGCTTTGTAGTAAAATTTCAAAACGGCTTAGCCAAGGGACCGTTTGCCATGTCGATTCATACCACTGTAGCGGCTGTCACCGAAAAAATCATTGGGCGCAGTCAACCCTATCGCCGGGCTTATCTGCACCGGCTCGATACTGCCCTTCACCAGGGGGTGCAGCGCGGCACGCTGTCCTGTACCAATCTGGCACATGGCTTTGCCGCCTTTCCCGCCAATGACAAGCTGAAGCTCAAGCAGTTGAAAGTGCCTTCGGTGGCGATCGTCTCGGCCTATAACGACATGCTGTCGGCGCATCAGCCGTATGAACGATTTCCGCCCGTGATCAAGGAAGCGGTGCGCGAAGCCGGCGGGGTCGCGCAATTTGCCGGCGGCACGCCGGCGATGTGCGACGGCATCACGCAAGGACAGCCGGGCATGGAACTGTCGCTGTTTTCGCGCGATACGATCGCTATGGCGACCGCGGTGGCGCTCTCGCACAACATGTTCGATGCGGCCGTCTATCTCGGCATTTGCGACAAGATCGTGCCTGGCCTGCTGATCGGCGCCTTGCATTTCGGCCATATTCCCGCGGTCTTCATTCCGGGCGGGCCGATGACGTCCGGCTTGTCCAATCCGGAAAAGTCGCGTGTGCGCCAGCTGTACGCGCAAGGGAAAATCGGCCGGGAAGAATTGCTCGAGGCGGAATCGAAGTCCTATCACGACCCCGGCACCTGTACCTTTTACGGCACCGCCAACAGCAACCAGATGCTGATGGATGTGATGGGCCTGCATTTGCCGGGGGCTGCCTTCATCACGCCGAACACGCCGCTGCGCGACGCCCTGACGCGGGCGGCGGCGCGTCGCGCGGTGGAAATCTCCGCACAAGGCAGGGAATATCTGCCGGTCGGCCGCGTGATCGATGAAAAGGCCATCGTCAACGGCATCGTCGCGCTGCTGGCCACAGGCGGCTCGACCAACCATACCATGCACCTGGTGGCGATCGCCAAAGCCGCCGGCATCGTGATCGACTGGGATGACTTCAATGTGCTTTCCGGCGTGGTGCCATTGCTGGCGCGGATCTATCCGAACGGCGACGCCGATGTGAATCACTTCCATGCCGCCGGCGGCACGTCCTTCGTGATCCGCGAACTGCTCGATGCCGGCTTGTTGCATGAGGATGTGACGACCATCCTTGGGCAGGGTTTGCGCGCGCATTGCGCCGAGCCTTTCCTGGAACAGGAGCAGGCGGTATGGAAGCCGGTGCCGGCGGCGAGCGGCGACCTGAATGTGTTGCGCACGGTGGCTGAACCGTTTTCTGCCGAAGGCGGTTTGCGCCTGTTGTCCGGCAACCTGGGGCGCGCGGTAGTCAAGATTTCCGCGGTCAAGCCGCAGCACCGCCTGGTGGAAGCGCCGGCCATCGTGTTCGATTCCCAGGAAGCGTTCATGCACGCCTTCGAGGCGGGCGAGTTGCAGCGCGACTTCATCGCGGTGGTGCGTCTGCAGGGACCGCGCGCCAACGGCATGCCCGAACTGCATTCGCTCACGCCGGCGCTGGGCAGCCTGCAGGATGCCGGCTACCATGTCGGCCTGGTGACCGATGGCCGCATGTCCGGCGCTTCCGGCAAGGTGCCGGCGGCAATTCATGTCACGCCGGAAGTGCTGGCGGGCGGTCCTCTTGGCAAGGTGCGAACCGGCGACATCATCCGGCTCGATGCTGAAAATGCCTTGCTGGAAGCACGGGTGCCACTGGATGAATGGAACGCCCGTAAGATCGATGCGGTGGATCTGTCCGGCAATGAAGTCGGCATGGGGCGCGAGCTGTTTGCGATGTTCCGCCGCTCCGTCAGTTCGGCCGAGGAGGGAGGCGCCACCTTCGGCCTGCCGCCGATCCTGCCGGACGGCTATGAGAATAATTTGCTGGGCGATATGAGCGATAACGCAGGGGAGCCCTTCAATGATGAGGATACCCCCTTTAACGACCGCGATACTCTGATCATACGGAAACGCTGACCATGAACCTGATCGACATCATGCGCGCTTCACCGGTGATTCCGGTGATAGCCATCGAAGAATTGCCGCAGGCGGTGCCGCTGGCGCAGGCGCTGGTTGCCGGCGGCATCCGCGTGCTCGAAGTGACCTTGCGCACCGTACATGGCCTGGCCGCGATTCGCGCCATCAATGAGCAGGTTCCGGGGGCCATCGTCGGTGTCGGCACGCTGACGCGAGCGGAGGAATTCGGTCTTGCGCTCGATGCCGGCGCCGCGTTCGGCGTATCACCGGGACTGACGCCCGCGCTGGCCGAGGCCGCCCGGACGTCGGGCTTGCCGCTGCTGCCCGGCGTGATGACGCCAAGCGAAGTGCTGGCAGCACGTGAGCATGGCTTCGAGCAGATGAAGCTGTTCCCGGCGATGCAGGCCGGCGGTCTTGGCATGCTGAAGGCCCTGGCCGGGCCGCTGCCGGACGTGACCTTCTGCCCCACCGGCGGCATCAGCCTGGAGACGGCGCCGCAATTTCTCGCGCTGGACAATGTCGCCTGTGTCGGCGGCTCCTGGCTGACGCCGAAGGACGCATTGCGGAACGGCGACTGGGCGGCCATCACGGCGCTGGCGCGGTCAGCCAGTGCGTTACGGCCTTCCTGATGTGGAAACGGCAGTTTCGCTTGGGCGGACGGCTGCTGCTCTGGGCTAAAATAACGCATTCCCTCATATGCGAGAAAACATGACTCAGGATGAACTCAAGCAGGCGGTCGCCCGTGCCGCCATCGAATTTGTAGTCGAAGGCGAGATTATCGGCGTCGGCACCGGTTCCACCGCCAATTTCTTCATCGACGAACTCGGCAAGATCAGGCACAAGATCAAGGGCGCGGTAGCTTCCTCCGAAGCCACCGCGGCGCGCCTGAAATCGCACGGCATCCAGGTGTTCGACCTGAACGAGGTTTCTTCGATGCCGGTGTATGTCGACGGCGCCGATGAAATCACGGCGAGCGGCGCCATGATCAAGGGCGGCGGCGCCGCGCTCACGCGCGAAAAGATCGTCGCCTCGGTGGCCGGCAAGTTCGTCTGTATCGCCGACGGCTCCAAGCTGGTCGAGAGGCTTGGCAAGTTTCCCCTTCCAGTCGAAGTGATCCCGATGGGGCATGCTGCCGTCGCGCGCCAGCTGGCCGTGCTGGGCGGCGAGCCGCGCCTGCGCCTGAAGGATGGCCAGCCGCTGCTGACTGACAATGGCTGCTACATCCTCGATCTGCATGGCTTGCAAATCGCCGATCCGGCGGCGCTGGAAGAGAAGATCAACAATATCGTCGGCGTGGTCACGGTCGGCCTGTTCGCCCGCCGCGGCGCCGATGTCGGCTTGCTGGGCATGGCCGATGGCGTGAAAAAATTCACCTATTGATCTTGCCATGGCAATGAAAAAAGCCCGCGCGTGTATCGGCGGGCTTTTTTCATGCAAAAGCCGGAAGGCTTATTCGCTCGGCGGCACGTAACCCGCCGCCGCATCGGCGCCTTCGCCGAAAAAGTGGCGTTCCATTTGCGTGGCCAGGTATTTGCGCGCGCGGGCATCGGCCAGGTTCAGGCGGTTTTCATTGACCAGCATGGTCTGGTGCTTGATCCAGCCGGCCCAGGCTTCCTTCGAAACGTTTTCATAGATGCGTTTGCCCAGTTCGCCTGGATACGGCGGGAAATCCAGTCCTTCGGCTTCCTTGTTGAGCTTGATGCAGTGAACGGTGCGTGCCATGTTGTGTCCTTAAAGGTTCTTGATGAATACCAGCGACTTGCGCTGCCAGTTGTACATAAGTTGACGGTTTTTGGGTAAATCGTCCACCGTGGCGGCCACGAAACCGCGCTTGAGGAACCAGTGCGCCGTGCGGGTGGTCAATACGAACAGTTTTTTGATGCCGGTGGCGCGCGCGCGGTCTTCCATGTTTTTCAGCAGGCGTTCGCCATCGCCCTGTCCCTGCACATCGGGGTTGACGATCAGGCAAGCCATCTCGGCCATTTTTTCGGCCGGGAAGGGGTAGAGCGCGGCGCAGCCGAAAATCACGCCATCGTGCTCGATCACTGAGAAATAGTCGATTTCCCGCTCGATCAGTTCGCGGCCGCGCTTGACCAGCGTGCCGTCGGCTTCCAGCGGCTCGATCAGCTGCAGGATGCCGCCGACGTCTTCGATGGTCGCCCGGCGCAGGCTTTCGACGTTTTCATTGGAAATCATGGTACCGATGCCGTCGTGGGTGAACAGTTCCAGCAGGGCCGAGCCATCGGTGGCGAAAGGCACGATATGCGCGCGCGGCACGCCGTTGCGGCAAGCCTTCATCGCATGCTCGAGGTAAAAGGCTGAATCCGCCGGCAGGCATTCAGATGCAAGAATCGCTGCGGCCTGATGCGTGGACAATTCACGCATTTCGGCGCCGGTGGGGTCGGCCAGCATTGGTATTTCGGTAATGAAAATCAGCTTGTCGGCGCGCAGGGCGGTGGCGGCGGCGACCGCCACGTCTTCCATCGTCAGGTTGAACACCTCGCCAGTGGGTGAAAAACCGAGCGGCGACAGCAGCACCAGGCCGCCGTTGGCGAGGATCGGGTTGATGGTTTCGTAAGCGATCTTGCGGGTCAGCCCGGTCCATTCGAAGTCGATGCCGTCGATGACGCCGAGCGGTTTGGCGACCACGAAGTTGCCGGAAATGATACGGATGGCTGCATGCGCCATCGGCGTGTTCGGCAAGCCCTGGCTGAAGGCGGCCTCGATATCGAGGCGCAGCTCGCCGGATGCTTCCTTGGCGCATTCGAGCGCCGCCACGTCGGTAATGCGCAAGCCATTGTGGAAACGCGCTTCCACGTGACGCAAGGCAAGCTGTTCCTCGACTTGCGGACGCGAGCCATGCACGATCACGACCTTGATGCCAAGGGCGTGCAAAAGCGACAAGTCATGCGCAAGCACGGGCAGGGCGCCGGCCATGACGAGCTCGCCCGGAAAGGCGACCACGAAAGTCTTACCACGGAAAGCGTGGATATACGGCGCGACCGAGCGCAGCCAGGCGACGAATTCAATCGGGTTTTCCATGGGCGCATTATAATTCGGCCAGCCATGTCTGCACCTGAACTTTCCAAAAATACTACGGGGAAGCCCCCCGCCAAGCCCAAGTCCGGCCGCCAGCCAGCGTCCGTGCCTGTGCGCAATCCTCTGCCGCCCATTGTCTTTCCCGAGGAATTACCGGTTTCCGGCCGGCGCGAGGAGATCGCCGCCGCCCTGCGCGCGCACCAGGTGGTGATCGTCTCCGGCGAGACCGGCTCGGGCAAGACCACGCAATTGCCCAAGATTTGCCTGGAACTGGGACGCGGACAGGCCGGCCTGATCGGCCATACGCAGCCGCGCCGCATCGCCGCCTCGGCCACCGCCAAGCGCATCGCCCAGGAACTGGGTTCGCCGCTGGGCGAGCATGTCGGCTTCAAGGTGCGTTTCACCGACACCCTGTCGAAAGGCGCGTCGGTCAAGCTGATGACCGACGGCATTCTGCTGGCCGAGAGCCAGACCGATCCGCTGCTCAGGCAATACGACACCATCATCATCGACGAGGCGCACGAGCGCAGCCTCAACATCGATTTCCTGCTCGGCTATCTGAAGCAATTGCTGCCCAGGCGCCCCGACCTGAAAGTCATCATCACCTCGGCTACCATCGATGCCGAACGCTTTGCGCGCCACTTCGCGCGCGGCGACAAGCCGGCGCCGGTGATCGAGGTGTCGGGCCGGCTGTATCCTGTGGAAATTCGCTACCGGCCGGTGGAGCCACCCGACCGGACGGATCGCACTGGCGCCAAGCCGGGCGCAGCGCCGACGGCCGCGCAAAAGGGCCGCGAGCAGCGCGACCTGATGGATGCGGTGGCCGACGCCGTCGACGAACTTTGCCGGCTGGGGCCGGGCGACGTGCTGGTGTTTTTGCCGGGCGAGCGCGAGATCCGCGACGCCGCCGAAACCTTGCGCAAGCACCACCCGCCGCACGTCGAGATCCTGCCCTTGTTTGCGCGCCTGTCGGCGCAGGAGCAGGAGCGCGTGTTCAAGGTATCCAACGCGCGCCGCATCGTGCTGGCCACCAACGTGGCGGAAACCTCGCTGACCGTGCCGGGCATCCGTTACGTCGTCGATGCCGGGCTGGCGCGCGTCAAGCGCTACAGCTACCGCAACAAGGTCGAACAGTTGCAGATCGAGCCGGTGGCGCAAGCGGCCGCCAACCAGCGCGCCGGCCGCTGCGGCCGCGTTGCCGCCGGCGTATGCATCCGCCTGTACGAAGAGCAGGATTTCCTGCAGCGGCCAAAGTTCACCGATCCGGAAATCCTGCGTTCCTCGCTGGCTTCGGTCATCCTGCGCATGAAGTCCCTGCATCTGGCCGATGTCGAGACTTTCCCCTTCATCGAGCCGCCGCTGGGGCGGGCGATCGCCGACGGCTACCAGTTGCTGCAGGAGCTCGGCGCGGTCGACGACGACAACCAGCTGACCGCGACCGGCAGGCAGTTGGCGAAGCTGCCGCTGGATCCGCGCATCGGCCGCATGATCCTGGCCGCGCGCGAGCAGGTTTGCCTGTCGGAGGTGCTGGTGATCGCCGCCGCGCTGTCGGTGCAGGACCCGCGCGAGCGGCCGCTGGAGGCGCAACAGGCAGCCGACCAGGCGCACAAGAAATTCGCCGACGACAAGTCCGAGTTCCTGTCTTACGTGAAGCTGTGGAAATGGTTCGAAGAAGCCATCGAACACAAGAAAACCAACCGCCAGCTGGCCGACAATTGCCGCGCGAATTTTCTCTCGCAACTGCGACTGCGCGAATGGCGCGACGTCCATTCGCAATTGCTGACGCTGGTGCGAGAGCAGGGCTGGCGCCTGAATGAGCTGCCCGCCACCTACGAGCAGCTGCACACCGCGCTCTTGACCGGCCTCCTGGGCAATATCGGTTTCAAGGCCGAGGACGAGCCGCATTACCTCGGCGCGCGCGGCATCAAATTCCATGTCTGGCCCGGCTCGCACCTGGCGAAAAAAGCCGGCAAGTGGGTCATGGCTGCCGAACTGGTCGAGACCAACCGCCTGTACGCGCGCTCGATTGCCAACATCCAGCCGGAATGGCTGGAGCGCATCGGCGGCCACCTGCTGAAGAAATCCTGGGGCGATCCACGCTGGGAAAAGCGCGCCGCGCAAGTTTCGGCTTATGAGCGCGCCACCCTGTATGGCCTGGTGGTGTACAGCCAGCGCCGCATCAATTATGGCGCGATCAATCCGCAGGAGGCACGCGAGATATTCATCCGCGACGCGCTGGTGGGCGGCGACTATGACACGCGCGCGCCATTCTTCATGCACAACCAGCGGCTGGTGCGTGAAATCGAAAACCTCGAACACAAGTCGCGCCGCCAGGATGTGCTGGTCGATGAGGAATTGATTTTCGCCTTTTACGACAAGCTGGTGCCGGCCGATATCTGCAACGGCGCTGCCTTCGAGAAATGGCTCAAGGACGCCACCGCGCAAAACCCGAAACTGCTGCACCTGAACCGCGACGACCTGATGCGGCACGAGGCCGCCGGCATCACCACCGACATCTTCCCGAAAGCGATGAGCGTGGCCGGCGTCGAGATGGCGCTGAGTTACCACTTCGAGCCGGGTTCACCGCGCGACGGCGTCACGCTGACGGTGCCGCTGTATGCGCTGAACCAGGTGTCGGCGGCGCGTTGCGAGTGGCTGGTGCCCGGCATGCTGAAGGAAAAAGTGCATCTGCTGCTGAAATCGCTGCCGCAGAAGCTGCGGCGCCATTGCGTGCCGTTGCCCGACTATGCCGCCGGTTTTTGCGATCGCACCGACGCCGCCCACGGTTTCGGCAAGGGGCCGCTGCTCGACGCCCTGATCGCCGATATCCGCGAGCAGACCGGCATCGCGGTGAAACTGTCCGACTTCAAGCTGGAAACCCTGCCGGCGCATCACTTCATGAATTTCAAGGTGGTCGACGAACATGGCCGCCAGCTCGACATGGGGCGCAACCTGGCGGCGCTGCAGGGCGAGTTCGGCGGCCAGGCGCGCCAGAGTTTCCAGCGGCTGGCGGAAACCGCCGTAGTGGCGCCGCTGGCAGGCAGCGACGTCGCGGCTGCGGCAGGGCAGGATGGCGCAAAGGCTGGAGTCAGGGAAACGGCGGCCGCCGGCAAGGCCGAGTCAAGAGGCCCGGCTGGTCAAGCTGGTCAACAAGGCACCGCGGACCAGCAAAACCTCACCACCTGGTCCTTCGGCGAATTGCCCGAGCTGCTCGAAATCCAGCGCGGCAAGCAAGCCCTGATCGGCTTTCCGGCGCTGGTGGACAAGGGCAGCTATTGCGACATCGAAGTATTCGACGACCCTGACGAGGCCTCCCGCATTCACCATGCCGGTCTGCGCCGGCTGATGTCGCTGCAGCTGAAAGAGCAGTTGAAGTACCTGGAAAAGAACATTCCCGGCTTGCAGCAGATGGGCATGCAATTCATGGCCCTGGGCACCCAGGAAGAGTTACGCGACCAGATCATCCAGGCCGGGCTGGAGCGCGCCTGCCTGCAATTGCCGCTGCCGAAAAATGCCGCTGAATTCAACCAGCGCAAGGATGAGGGCAAGGCGCGCCTGGGTTTGCTGGTCAATGAAATCGCGCGGCTGGCGGGGCAGATCCTGGCCGAATACTACGCCTTGCCAAAAAAGCTGCAGGGCGCCAAGGGGCATCCGCAGGCGGTGGCTGATATCCAGGCGCAATTACAAGGCTTGGTGACCAAGCGTTTCATTACTGACAACGATTACACGCAGCTTAGCCATTTTCCTCGTTACCTGAAGGCGATCAGCGTACGCCTGGAAAAGCTGCGCGCGGATCCGGCCCGCGATGCCAAACTGATGACAGAATGGCAGCAGGCCGCGCAGCCCTGGCAGCGGGCGCAAAAGGGGCAGGGAGCCAGATCCGACCCGAAGATGATGGAATTCCGCTGGCTGCTCGAAGAGTTGCGTGTGTCCCTGTTTGCCCAGGAATTGCGCACGCCCATGCCGGTCTCGGTCAAACGCCTGCAAAAAGTCTGGGAATCCATGCAGCGTTAGCATAATTTCATTATGTTTTGCAAACACTATCCTGTGCAAAAGACTTGACCTGGATTTTGGCCGTGGCACGGTGATTTCACGTAGAATTCCACTGCGTAAATAATTCATGCCAGACAGGCCCGTTTGGCCGGCATTTTTTTAAGAGATAACATGGCAATCAAATCCGACAAGTGGATCCGCCGCATGGCCGAACAGCAGGGCATGATCGAACCGTTCGAGCCCGGCCAGGTGCGCCAGGCCAATGGCCAGAAGATCGTTTCCTACGGCACTTCATCGTACGGATACGATATCCGTTGCGCCGACGAATTCAAGATTTTCACCAATATCAATTCCACCATTGTGGATCCCAAGAATTTCGATGAGAAATCCTTCGTCGATTTCAAGGGCGATGTCTGCATCATCCCGCCGAACTCCTTTGCGCTGGCGCGCACCCTGGAATACTTCCGCATTCCGCGTAATGTGCTGACCATTTGCCTGGGTAAATCGACTTACGCGCGCTGCGGCATCATCGTCAACGTCACCCCGTTCGAGCCGGAATGGGAAGGCTACGTGACGCTGGAGTTTTCCAACACCACGCCGCTGCCCGCCAAGATCTATGCCGGCGAAGGCTGTGCCCAGGTGCTGTTCTTCGAAAGCGATGAAGTGTGCGAAACCTCGTACAAGGACCGCGGCGGCAAGTATCAGGGGCAGCATGGCGTGACCCTGCCCAAGACCTGAACCAGGCTCTCTCAAGCAAACCGGTTGACGGCCAGGCTGGCGGCAATGACGGTCCTGCTGCCTGCTGCAATGTGCCGGCGCGTCGCGTCTGCTTGGCGGCCATGCGATCACGAGGCCAATTGAGGATTGTATTTTTCACAGCCTCGATCAGCACCCGCAGAACATAGGTGCGGTTGCTGCCTCCAGTACATGGCAAAAAAATACCCCGGCTGGTAATTATCCGTCCGGGGCTCTTGCTCAAATTGCTGCCGCACGCGACTTCGACGCCAGTGGTCTTCCGTCAGCGATGGACAATCGCATTATTTCCAGAGCGCGCATTTTGATTCGGCTTTGGTCATGTAGGCCTGTTCGCCGGGAATGGTCTGCACCAGCTTGTAATAATCCCATGGCCGTTTCGATTCGGCCGGCGACTTCACCTCCATCAGGTACATGTCATGCACCATGCGGCCGTCCGGGCGAACCACGCCGTTTTTGGTGAAGAAATCGTTGATTTTGGTTTTGCGCAAATACGCCATGATGGTGTCCGCATCGGTCGTGCCGGTCGCCTTGACCGCATTCAGATACTGGATCGTCGCGGAGGCATCTGCGGCCTGAAACATCGATGGCATTTTTTTCATTTTGTCGAAATAACGGGCCGACCATTTGCGCGAATCATCGTTCAGGTCCCAGTACCAGCCGTCCGTGAGATACATGCCCTTGGTGACATCCAAGCCGAGTGCATGCACATCGTTAATGAAGATCAGCATGCCCGCCAGTTTCATCGATTTAGTAATGCCGAATTCGTTGGCGGCCTTGATTGCATTGATGGTGTCGCCGCCCGCATTGGCCAGTCCAAGGATTTGCGCTTTCGAGGCTTGTGCCTGCAACAGGAACGATGAGAAATCGGGCGCTGATAGCGGGTGCTTGACGCTACCGACGACCTTGCCGCCGTTAGTCTTGACGATATCGGCGGTATCTTTTTCCAGCGAAGTGCCGAACGCATAATCGACGGTCAGGAAATACCAGGATTTGCCCCCTTGTTTGGTCAGCGCTGCGCCGGTGCCGCGGGCAAGTGCTGTCGTGTCATACGCATATTGAATCGTGTAGGCATTGCATTCTTCGTTGGTCAGGCGGGTGGTTCCCGAACCGGCTGAAATGAAAACCTTTTTCTTTTCCGCGGCGATTCTTGCCATCGCCAGATTCGCCGCCGAGTTCGCCCCGCCGATCAGCATATCCACGCCTTGGCTGTCGAACCATTCACGGGCCTTGGCTGCCGCCACATCGGCCTTGTTCAAATGATCGGCGGCAATCAGCTCGACCTTTTTCCCATTGACTACACCACCAAAATCGGCAATCGCCAGCTTGATCGCTTCGACGCCGCCTGGCCCGTCAAAGTCGGCATAGACGCCGGACATGTCGGTGATGAAGCCAATCTTGATGACATTGTCTGCTGCGCAAGCCGACGCCGCCAATCCAAACGTTCCAGCGATCGCAGCGGCGAGCGAGGTGATTTTTCTATTCATTCTCATGGTCTTTCCTCCAATAAAAACTTATGGTGTCGTTCTATTTATTCACCAGGCAATGCACCCGGCATTTTTTACTACATCCACATCCAACCTCGGCTGTGGCGGCCGGCTCGCATCAGCACGCGATGCGTGTCATCGTGCCGTCGACCAGTCGCAGCAGGCCGAGCGGATTGGCATCCTGCAGGGCAGGCGGCAGCAACTCGTCCGGGTAATTCTGGTAGCACACCGGCCGCAAAAAGCGATCGATCGCCAAGGTGCCCACCGACGTGCCGCGCGCATCCGAGGTTGCCGGGTAAGGTCCGCCATGCACCATCGCATCGCATACTTCGACGCCGGTCGGGTAACCATTGATCAGCAATCGCCCGGCCTTCTCTTCCAGAGACTCGATCAAGTCCTGGCAGGCGTGCAAGTCATCGCGCTCCGCCTGCAGCGTCGCCGTCAACTGGCCATGCATGCGCGCGGCAAAGTCGAGCAGCTGCTCCCGCTTGTCAAGCTCGACCACCACGGTCGCCGGACCGAACACTTCTTCTTCCAGCGGCGCGGCAGGGTTGAACAGCAACGCTGCGTTAGCCTTGAACAAGTGGGGCGTGGCCTGGTTGCCGGCGGCGTCACCGCCTGCGAGCATCTCGATGCCAGACAATTGAGCGAGGCGCTTGATGCCGGCGGCATAATTGGCGTGGGTGGCGGCAGTCAGCATGGTTTGCGGCGCCTGTGCCGACATGGCTTTTTTCAGCTGGCCGACAAACTCGCTGAAATCCGGCGAGCGCACACCGATTACCAGGCCCGGATTGGTGCACAACTGGCCGCAACCCATGGTGACCGACGCCGCCAGTTCATTGGCGATCGCATTGCCGCGCTGGTGCAGGGCCTGCGGCAGCATGATGATCGGATTGATGCTCGACATTTCGGCAAAGACCGGAATCGGCTGCGGCCGTGCTGCAGCCATCTCGCACAATGCGCGCCCGCCCTTGAGCGATCCGGTAAAGCCGACGGCCTGGATGCCGCTTGCCTTGACCAGCCGCGCGCCGACATCGACGCCGTAAATCATGTTGAATGCGCCGGCCGGCACGCCGCAGCGGCGGGCAGCGCGCTCAATGGCGTCGGCCACTCTTTCTGAAGTCACCATGTGGCCGGTATGCGCCTTGACCACCACCGGACATCCAGCCGCCAGCGCCGCGGCGGTATCGCCGCCGGCTACTGAAAACGCCAGGGGGAAATTACTGGCGCCAAACACCGCGACCGGCCCGATGCCCATTTTCACCTGGCGCAGGTCCGGACGCGCCTGCGGTTGACGCTCGGGTAATGCATGATCGATGCGCGCGCCATGGAAATCGCCCCGTCGCAAAACTTTGGCGAACAAGCGCATCTGGTTGCTGGTGCGCGTGCGCTCGCCCAGAATGCGGGCGCTCGGCAATGCCGTCTCGCGGGCGACTTCGGCGACAAAGTCCTCGCCCAGGGCGTCGAGTTCTTCGGCAATAGTGTCAAGAAATGCCGCCCGCTTTTCCGCCGGCAGCTTGCGATAGCGCGGATAGGCGGCAGCAGCAGCGGCGACTGCGGCATCGACTTCGGCGTCGGTGGCTTCGTAAAACGCCACCGGATAGGCATCGCCGCTGGCCGCTGCAAGACTGCGCAACGTGATGGCGCCCTTGGCGCTACGCTGGCCACCGATGTAATTGTGGCCGAGAATGGAAGTTGTCACTGGATGAAGTCCTTGTTGGTTCAGCGATGTGTCGTCATGGCGTGTAGTGAAATTCACCGCCGCTTACAGCGACTGTTCCAGCATCGTGGCGTAATCTTCTTCGCTAGCCACGCGTGGATTGGTCTTGTGGCTGTGATCGGCCAGCGCCCCTTGGATAATCTTCGGAAACAGACTGCGGTGTACGTCCAGTTCCTTCAAGCCGGCCGGCAGTCCTAGTCGCTGGTTGAGCGTCTTGATGGCGGGGCCGATTTCAGCTGGATCTGCCAGGCCCATCGCCTGTGCCATGCGCGCCAGCTTGTTTTCTTTCTGCACCGACTCCGAGGGCCGGTTGAAGTCGATCACCGCCGGCAGGAAAATCGCGTTCAGCGTGCCGTGATGCAGACGCGGATTGGCGCCACCCAGCGAGTGACTCAAGCTATGCACGCAACCCAAGCCCTTTTGAAATGCCATGGCGCCCTGCATCGACGCGCTCATCATGTTGAAGCGCGCTTCGCGGTCCTGCGGATCGCGGGTGGCGCGTTCGATATGCGACCATGCGCGCCACAGGCCGTCGAGGGCAATGCCGTCCGCTGGCGGGTTGAAGGCCGGCGCCATGAAGGTTTCCATGCAATGAGCAATGGCATCCATGCCGGTGGCTGCCGTCAGCATGGCCGGCAGCTTGAGCGTCAGTTCCGGATCGCAGATTGCCGCTTTCGGCACCAGGTAGGGCGACAGGATGCCAACCTTGCGGCCATCGTCGAGAATCAGGATGGCGCCGCGTCCCACCTCGCTGCCGGTGCCGGCGGTAGTTGGAATGGCAATCACCGGCGCGGTGGCTGAAGTGATGCGGGCAACGCCGCCTTCGATGGCGGCAAAGGTTTTCAGCGCACCGGTGTGGGTGGCCAGCACGGCGACACCCTTGGCCAAGTCGATCGAGGAACCGCCGCCGACCGCGATGACGCCGTCAAAAGCGCCTTCCCGGTAAATGTCAGCGGCGGCGCGCACCGCAGCTTCGTTCGGATTGGGCGGTGTCTGGTCGAATACTGCCACGCTGGCGGCATTGTTCAGTTGCGCCAGCACCCGGTCGAGAATGCCTGCGGCCTTGATGCCGGCATCGGTGACGATCATTGGACGGCGGATGCCGATGCGGTCGCATTCTTGTTGCAGCAAGCTCAGTGCGCCGAAATCAAATTGAACCTGAGTAATATAGTTAATCAGTGCCATATGGGAGTGCCTCAAAAGTTATAGATGAAAAAATCTGCGTATTGGCACGTCAACGCCGTATCGGCATGCAGACGATTGCTCTTTTTATAGGGTGGAAGCCAGAAACTTAGGGGCAACTGTAAGTCAGGTAGGCTTGCCTGACTATTGAGAAGTGATTATGCTGGTATAACTTTTCTTCATATCAGAATCCTTTATGTTGCCTAACCTTAATTCAATCATCTCCCGCCTACGCTTGAAACAACTGCGTTTGCTGGTCGCGCTGGACGAGCATGGATCTCTCATCAAGGCGGCCGAACATGTGGGGTTGACCCAGCCCGGTGCCAGCAAGGCGCTGCACGAAATCGAATCGGCATTAGGCGCCACCCTGTTCGTACGTACCAATCGCGGTCTAGAACCGAATGATGTGGGACACGTCGTCATCCGCTACGCCCGCCTGATTCAGACCGATCTGGCGCATTTGCGGGAAGAGATGATCGGCATTCTGCAAGGCCATGGCGGCCGTTTATCGCTCGGCACGATCATGGGGGCGGTGCCGCTGCTAACGGATGCCTTGTCGCGGTTGCTGGAAAAACGCCAGGCGCTATCAGTCGAAATCGTTGAGGATACCAGCGCCCACTTGCTCCACCTGCTGGATGAGGGCAGGCTCGACCTGGCGATCTGCCGCACCAGCATCAGCCAGCGTCCACATCTCTACGATAGCCTGGACGTGCGAGAAGAGCAGTTGGCGGTGGTGGCCAATAAGAGTCATCCGCTGGCAAAGGAAAAAAAGCTGGTGCTGTCCGATCTGGCAGGCTTTCGCTGGGTGGTCTACTCGGCCAACATGCCGATGAGACTGCTGCTGGAACGCGAATTTCATGAGGCAGGCTTGCGTTTCCCCCTTTATCTGTTGGAAACGACTTCGGCCTTCACCACGCTGTCCCTGCTGCAGAGGAACCCGACGCTGGTGGCATTGCTGTCTACCGACGTTGCGCAATTCTGTTCCCGTTTCGGCATGACGACCGTGCTGCCGCTGGAGCTGCATTCGCGCAGCGAACCGTACCAGTTGGTCACGCGGCATGGTAGCGCGCTGTCGCCAGTCGCCCGCATGTTCATTGACGAACTGACCCAGGAATCCGGTGCCAGGCAGGATGAATCCGCAGTGCCACCGACTGCGTAGTTCGCCTGGCAGGACGGCGGTTCCGCTTTATGATGCGGTCTGCACTAGAAATGAAATGCTGCTAACACGTGCTGCAGACAGTTTTGCGTAACCTTGCCGAAGACCTGAATGCGACCAGGCTCCTCAGAATAGCCAGATGGCCGCCAAGCCGGTGGCAATGACGGCGGCGCTGGCCGCTGCGATGTGCCGCCGTGTCGCGCCGGCCCCAAGGCCGGCAACCATTGCGCACTTGACTACCGTATTGGCCAGCACGCCGATGACGATTGCCGTGCCAGCCTGCTCCAGGTTGGCGCCGCTCTGGCTTTCCTTGGCGAGGGAAAGAACCAGGGGATCGATATCGACGGAGCCTGCCAGCGCGGACACCAGGTAAAGCCCAGCTCCCGGGGCATATTCCTGAGCCAGCTTGATCACCAGCAGCACAAGGGCGAAAAGCGCGCCAAAGCGGATTGCCGAGCTGAGGCTGAATGGATTGGTAACAGCTATCCCATGCTGTTCGACAGGCGCGCTTGCCGCAAGGCTGGAGCGGAAATGCCACCCCGCAAAGATCGCGGTCACGGCTCCCATGGCGGCAAACGGGATCCAGATTGAGCGCAACAAGCCTGTATTGACGATCGCTACCAGGATCATCCCTCGCGCAAACATCACCAGCCACGCCAGCAGAATGCCGGCGCTGAAGGCATGGGTTTGCGCCGGTTCATGCTGGATCTGGCTGCTGCGGGCGAAATTGAGGGTGATGGCAGTGGACGATACCAGTCCGCCCGTAATGCCGGTCAAGGCAAGCCCGTGAGTCGTGCCTGCCCAGCGCACCGCCGCGTAACCGACCAGGGAAAGCGCGGAAATCAGCACCACCAGCAGCCACAGGCTATGCGGGTTAAGCGCGCCCCATGGATCAATGGCCTTGTCCGGCAGCAGGGGCAGTACGATGAAAGAAGCGATCAGCAGCTTGATGCCGGCGTAGATATCATCCACGCCGATGCGGTCCACCAGGCCATGCAGCGGCTGCTTGTATGCCAGCACAGCCGAGGTGGCTACTGCCAGCGCAACCGCAAGTGCCGCATTTCCCACCACGACCATGCCGCCGAGCAGACAGGCGGTGAATGCCGCGACTTCGCTGAGCAAGCCCGAGGCACTGTCCTGATTGCGGACCGGATTGCGCACACTGTTGGCTACCATCGCGATGCCGACGATTGCCAGGGTAACGACGAAAATCCAGTCCATCGCCAGCGCGTGAGCCTGCCAGGCGGAGGCGGCGCCAATCAGCGCAAGTAAGATGTGAGTGCGGATGCCGCCGACCGAACGGCCGGGTTCGGTATCTTTCTTTTTTTCGCGTTCGATGCCGATCAGCGCGCCGATCGACAAGGCGATCAGAAAATTTCGTGCAACTTCAAGATCCATGGCAGGCGGTATCGGGGCGATCTTATGTGGATAATGTCCGGCAAGATTACCGCCTGTGCGCAGAGTTTGCCAAGTTTATTTGGTCAGAACGGAAGGCCGGGCCGACACTTCGGTTTTTCTGAAGCAGCGTTCAGTTTAATTGAGCTTCCATCAAAGCTTTACTGCAGTAACATTGATTTGGCCTCGACTGTTGATGCCGTGGTCTTTCAAAGGAGCTTGTTATGCACGTACATATGGTTTCCCCGGAATTTTCCATCACGCCTTCATTGCGCGAATATCTCGAACAGCGCCTCCATTCTTCTTTTGCGCCGTTGCGCGGAAAAATCGCCGACATCGCAGTGCGCTTGCGCGATCTGAATGGCCCGCGCGGCGGACGCGACATGCAATGCCAGGTATTGGTGACGATGCCAGGCAAGCCGGCAGTCGTCATCAGGGAAGTGCAGGAGAACATGTACAACGCGATCGACCGCGCCGTGAAAAGGGCGGCATACCGGGTAAGCCGGATAGCATCGCGCCGGCGTCCTGCGGGCAGGGAGCTTGTGCAGCACAGTGAGCCGGAGATCTGAAGCGGCCGTCACTTCACCAAGAGAGCAGGCAAACCGGCATCTCGTGCAAGAGCCCGATGCCGTTTTGCCTGCGCCGGCGTACCGCTGCTGCTATCGGCGCGCCGGCTTGTGATGCAGCAGGGCGTACGCCGCCATGCCGATCACAATGCCCCAGAAAGCCGAGCCCAGGCCTAGAAAGCTCATGCCGGATGCTGTGGCGACAAAGGTCACCAGCGAGGCATCCCGGTGGTCTTCCGCCGCAACGATGCCGCCGAGATTGACCATGATGGCCCCCAGCAGGGCCATGCCGGCGAGCACGGCAATCAGTTCCTTCGGCAGCGCGGCAAACAGCAGCACAAGGGTGCCGCCGAACAGGCCGCCGATCAGGTAAAACAAACCATTCGCAATGCCGGCGATGTAGCGCTTTGCCGGATCCTCATGGGCGTCATTTCCGGTGCAGATCGCCGCAGTGATGGCGGCAATGGCGATCGTGATGCCGCCGAACATGGCCACGAACACCGAGGCGATGCTGTTGACCGTGATGATCGGGCGCATCGGACTCGGGTAGCCCGATGTGTTGAGCACGGCCATGCCCGGCAGATATTGTCCGGTGAGCGTCGTCAACACCAGCGGCAGCGCAAGGCTGAAGGTGCTGGTCCAGGACCATTCCGGGGAGATGAGGCGCGGTGCGACCAGTTCAAGCCTGATATTCGCGCCTTGCATCTGCCCCATCAGCGCGGCAAGCACGACGCCGAATGCCAGCAGAAGCACGATGCAATAGCGTGGTAACATGCGCTTGAAAACGAAGTAGGCGGCGATCATGCCCAGTGCCAGCAGCGGGAGGGTAGTCACGGCCTTGAACGCATTCAGGCCGAACTGGAACAGAATGCCCGCCATCATGCCGCTGGCGATACCCCTGGGGATGCAGGCAACCAGTTTTTCAAAGTATCCCGACATGCCGATCGCCAGGATGATCAGCGCCGCGGTGATATAGGCGCCAACCACTTCATGCATCGAGATCGCCGGAAACAGCGAGATGAGCAGCGCGGTGCCGGGAGCCGACCAGGCCGTGATGACCGGGATGCGCAACTTCCAGCTGAGATACATGCCGGAGAGCGCGGCGCCGATCGAGATGCCCCATACCCAGGATGCAAACATGTCGGCGGGCATGTGACCGGCCTGCGCCGCCTGATAAAAGATGACCAGCGGCCCCGAGTAAGACACCAGCACCGCGAGGAAGCCCGCGGTTACTGCCGAGAGGGACCAGTCACCGCGACGCATGGGCTTATCCCTGGTCGCCGCCACCGACCGGCAAAATGGTGCCGGTAATGTAGGACGCCTCGTCGGAGGCGAGGAAGAGAATGGCGCGCACCTGCTCATCGATGGTGCCGTAGCGGCCCATCAGGGTGGAAGCCTTGGTCTGGTCGACGATGCCCTGGTACCAGACTTCTTCTTGCGGCGAGAGCTTGTTGGGATTGCGCGGCACCTTGCGCGGCGGCGCCTCGGTGCCGCCGGTGGCGACGGCGTTGACACGGATGCCGTCGGCCGCATGTTCCAGCGCCAGGCTGACCGTCATGGCATTGACGCCGCCCTTGGAGGCCGAGTAGGGAATGCGATAGATGCCGCGTGTGGCGATCGACGAAATATTGACGATCACGCCTGCCTGGCGTTCGATCATGCCCGGCAATACGGCGCGGCACGACCACAGGGTAGGGAACAGCGAGCGGCGCACTTCTGCCTCGATCTCCGCTTCCTGGTACTCCTGGTAAGGCTTGGCCCAGATGGTGCCGCCGACGTTATTGATCATCACATCGACACGGCCATGGGCATCGAGCGCGGTCTGCACCACTTTCTGCGCGCCGGCATAGGTTTCCAGGTCGGCATATACCATCACGGCTTTGCCGCCTTGCGCGGTGATTTCTTCCGCCACTTCCTGCAGCAGTTCGGAGCGGTCCGCCAGCACCAGCAGGGCGCCTTCTTCGGCAGCAGCCAGCGCCACGCCACGGCCGATGCCCTGCGCCGCGCCGGTGATGACAACAACCTTGTCGGTAAAACGGGTATAGGTACGCATGCTGTTCAAGCCTCGCTGCTTGCCGAGAATTTTTCGTAATGGAAGGAAGCCGGCGTGATGCCCGTTTCCTTCAGCCAGTTGCGCACCGCTTCGACCATGGCCACCGGACCGCACAGGTAGACGTCGGCATCGCCGCCGTTGAGCCATTCCGGCTCGACATGCTGGGTCACGTAGCCCTTGCGCGGATGGCTGCTTTCGGCGGCGACCACGCAGGTACGGTAGTCGAACTGCGGCAGCTTTGCCTTGATGGCATCGAGCTGCTGCAGCGCCACCAGGTCGGCGTCATTGGTCACGCCGAACACCATGCGGACCGGCTGCGTGCTGCCCGAGGCGGCCAGCACGTCCAGCATCGACAGGAACGGCGCGATGCCGGTGCCGCCGGCCAGAAACAGCACCGGGCGCGTGATTTCGCGCAGATAGAAGCTGCCGTAAGGGCCGCTAAAGGACATCTTCTGTCCCACCTTGGCGTCGGATGCCAGGAAATGGCTCATGCGGCCATTCGGCACATTGCGCACCACGAACGAGGATTGCGCCGCGCCGGGCGCCGAGCTGAACGAATACGAGCGGGTCAGTTCGGTGCCGGGGATGCCGACATTGACGTACTGGCCGGGCAAAAAGCTCAGCGATGCCGGGTCGTCCAGCTGGATGGAAAAGCCGATGGTCGACTCCGACAGGCGCTCGACCGCGGTCACTGTGCCTTCGTAGGAGGAAACGCCGGTCTTGCAGGCTTCGGAAGAGGCGGCGATCTTGATCACGCAATCCGACTTCGGCCGGGTCTGGCACGCCAGGATATAACCCTGGGCTGCCTCTTCTTCGGTCAGCGCATCCTCGATGTAGCTCGATGGCGGCAAGTCGTAGGAACCGGTTTCGCACAGTCCGCGGCAGGTGCCGCAAGCGCCGTCGCGGCAATCCAGCGGGATGTTGATCTTCTGGCGATACGCCGCGTCGGACAGGGTTTCGTTCGCTTCGCAGGTGATGAAGCGCGTCACGCCGTCTTCAAACTGTAGTGCAATGTTGTAGCTCATGTGCCAATTCCTCAGGCTTGCCGCCTTATTACTTAAATGTGATAGATGTCGATCACCTGGTTGATGTAATCGTTCTTCAGCACCACATACTTGTTCAGGATTTTCGGGCTGTCGCCGGAAAAATCGATGACGTAGCGCGCCATGCCGAAATAGCTGTAGTTGGTCTTGTAACGATGGCTCAGCGTATTCCAGTTGAAGCGCACGGTGCACACGTCGCCCTCGCGCTGTTCCATCTCGATGTTAGCGATGTTGTGGCTGGTGCGCGTATCCGGCATGGTAGCGCTGGAGCGCTCGGTCTTGATGCGGAACACGCGGTCTTCCAGGCCTTGGCGGTTCGGATAATAGATCAGCGAGATTTCGCGCTGCGGGTCTGTGGTCAGCTTGTCCTGGTCATCCCATGACGGCATCCAGAAGACGGCGTCCGGGTGGTAGCATTGCAGCCATTCATCCCACTGCTCGTCGTCCAGCAGGCGCGCTTCGCGATACAGGAAGGCGTTGATGCTTGCGATATCGATGTTTTTCATTACCGGCCTCCTTTCGTGTCCAGCGCTTTTTTCATGGTTTCCAGCCAATAGCGGTGCTGGACGGTGTACAAGCCTTCATCCTCGTTCTTGATGCCCGACAGGACCGGTTTCATGCCGATCCGCTCGGCTTCCGCATCCGGCCCCTTCACCCAGTGCTTGGCGCCGCGGCACATGTCGTTCCACTCCAGGGCGCTGCCGGCGTAGCCTTGCTGGCAGGCGCGGAATTCTTCCAGGTCGTCCGGCGTCGCCATGCCGCTGGCATTGAAGAAATCCTCATACTGGCGGATGCGGCGCGCGCGCGCTTCGTCGGATTCTCCCTTGGGCGCGATGCAGTAGATGGTGACTTCGGTCTTGTTGACTGCCAGCGGACGCACCACGCGGATCTGCGTACTGAACTGGTCCATCAGGTACACATTCGGATACAGGCACAGGTTGCGCGAGTTGTGCAGCATCCAGTGCGCCTTGTCGGCGCCGCAGCGCTCGGCCAGCTCTTCGCGGCGCAGGTAGTTTGGGCGGTCTTCCGGGTTGGCGAAACGGCTCCACAGCACCATGTGGCCATTCTCGAAAGCATAGAAGCCGCCGCCCAACTTGCCCCACTGGCCAGCGTCAAGGGCGCGCACCTTATCTTCGCGCGCGGCATCCTGCTTGCGATGGCTGGTGGTTGCAGCATAGTTCCAATGCACGGCCGAGACGTGGTAGCCGTCGGCGCCGTTTTCCGCGCCCAGCTTCCAGTTGCCCTCGAAGGTGTAGGTCGAGGAGCCGCGCAAGACTTCCAGGCCTTCGACCGACTGCTCTACCATGATATCGATCATCTTGGCCGCTTCGCCGAGGAATTCCGTCAACGGCGCGACGTCGGGATTCATGCTGCCGAACAAAAAGCCGCGATAGTTTTCGAAGCGGCCCAGCTTCTTCAGATCGTGCGAACCTTCCTTGTTGAAGCAATCCGGGTAGCCGGCATCTTCCGGATCCTTCACCTTGAGCAGCTTGCCGCTGTTATTAAAAGTCCAGCCATGGAAGGGGCAGGTATAGGTCGCCTTGTTGCCGCTCTTGTAACGGCACAGTGTGGCGCCGCGGTGCGTGCAAGAGTTGACGAAGGCATTCAGCTCGCCCTGCCGGTTACGGGCGATGATGATGGGCTGGCGGCCGATGTAGGTGGTGTAATAGTCGTTATTGTTCGGAATCTGGCTTTCGTGGGCCAGATAAATCCAGTTGCCCTCGAAAATATGCTTCATTTCCAGTTCGAACAGGGCTTCATCGGTGAACACGCTGCGGTGCACGCGGTATTCGCCGGTTTCCTCGTTCTCTACCAGCAGCTCGTCCAGATTCCTGTTGACTGCCGCTTTGTCGGGATAGATGGGGATCATTGCTGTCGTCCTCTAAGTCTCTGCGTTGGAGTAGGCCTGCTTCAGGCTGCAGCGCGAATGCGGTCCACTTCGGCAGCAGGCGCGTTCGGCTTGTCGGCCAGCAGACGGAAATCGAAGTCGATGCTGGCAAAGGGTTTGCTGACGTCACGTGCGGCGAGCTCCTTGGGGTCGTTCACGCGCACGACTGCCGGCACCAGGCCTTCGCGGCTGGCAAACGCGAAGTCGTCCCACAGGTAGGCATCGCCGTCGATGTTGATCTGCGTGGTCAGCTTGCGGTGGCCGGCGTCGGTGACAAAGAAGTGGATGTGCGCGGGGCGGCGGCCATGGCGGCCGAGCTTGTCCAGCAGCCGCTGCGTGGTGCCTTCCGGCGGGCAGCCATAGCCGACCGGCATGATGCTGCGGAACTGATAGCGGCCCTGCGCATCGGTAATGATGGTGCGGCGCAGGTTGAAGGCCGACTGGGTTTTGTCGAAGAAGGAGTAGTTGCCCATCAGGTTGGCATGCCAGACTTCCACCTGGGCATTCGGCAGCGGCTTACCGTCGGCGCCGTAAACCGTACCCTGCATGAACAGGATTTCGGCGTCTTTCTCTTCGGTGCCGTCGTCAAGGCGGGCAAAGCCCTTGGATACCGGCGCGCCAGCCACGTACAGCGGACCTTCGATGGTGCGCGGCGTGCCGCCGGTCAGACCGATCTTTGCTTCGGCTTCGTCAGCACGGATGTCGATGAAGCGCTCCAGCCCCAGACCGGCGGCGAGCAAGCCCAGTTCATGCGACGCACCGGCTTCAGCCAGGTACTCGATACCCTTCCACACTTCAGTTGCGGTCAGATCAAGGTCTTCGACCGCCTTGAACACGTCGCTCAGGAGGCGCACGACAACTTGCTGTATGCGGGCATCGACCGGGCCGCTTGCGGTGTCGACGATAAAGGTTTTGACCAGTTGGTCGATTTCGGTATGGGTCATGGCATTTCTCCTCTGGTTATGATGTCTTGCTTAAGATCAATGTAGCGGGGGTAAATAAAAAATCAGCGGCGGCGCAGCGCGTCGAGCTTGTCCATGTCGAAGCGGATGCCCAGCCCCGGCCCAGTCGGCACCTGCAGCATGAAATCCTTGTAGACGAGCGGCTGCTCCAGCAGTTCTTCCGTCAGCAGCAGCGGGCCGAAGAGTTCGGTGCCGAACTGCAGGTCGCCGAAAGTGGAAAACAGATGCGCCGATGCGGCTGTGCCGATTGCGCCTTCCAGCATGGTGCCGCCGTAGAGTGCTACGCCGGAAAGCTGGGCTACTTCAGCCAGCAGCCTGGCCGGGAACAGGCCGCCGGCCTGGCAAATCTTTACCGCGAAGACGTCGGCCGCGGCGATCCTGGCCAGCGACAAGCCATCCTGCGGGCCTTTCAGCGCCTCGTCCGCCATGATCGGCACGGAGAAGCGCTCGGCCAGGCGCGCCAGCGCAGCCGACAGTTCCGCGCGCACCGGCTGCTCGATCAGGTCGATGCCGCCGGCTTCGAGCGCGGCAATGCCATTTACCGCATCCAGTTCGCTCCACGCCATGTTTACATCGACCCGCACACTCACGCTGTCGCCCAGCGCCTTCTTGATGGCCAGCACATGAGCCACGTCTTCCTTGACGCCGCGCGCGCCGATCTTGAGCTTGAAGATGCGGTGGCGGCGGCGCTCCAGCATGGCTTCGGCCTCGGCGATATCCTTGGCGGTGTCGCCGCTGGCAAGCGTCCATGCCACCGGCAGCGCATCGCGCAGCCGGCCGCCGAGCAGCTCGGACAACGGGATATCGAGGCGCCGTGCCTGCGCATCCAGCAAGGCTGTCTCGATCGCGCACTTGGCAAAACGGTTGCCCTGGATGATCTTGCGGATCTTGGCCATGCAGGCCGCGACACTGCGCCCATCCATGCCCACCAGCAGCGGCGCGATATGGGTATCGATATTGGTCTTGATGCTTTCCGGGCTTTCCTCGCCGTAGTTGAGTCCGCCGATCGTGGTGGCTTCGCCCCAGCCTTCGATGCCGTCGCTGCAGCGGATGCGCACCAGCACCAGGGTCTGGGTATGCATGGTCGCGACCGACAGCTTGTGGGGGCGGATGGTCGGCACGTCGACCAGAATGGTCTCGATTGCTTGAATCATGGTTGTCAGGTATAACGCAATTGTTTATCAGGTATTCGCAGGATAGATATGGCGAAGCGTGCAGTCCAACACTGATTTAGTATGGAATTAATACTTCATAGGTATTACTTGAGAGCATGAATTTAGAGTTGCGTCATTTGCGCTATTTTGTCGCAGTTGCCGAGGAGCGTAACTTCAGCCGGGCCGCCGAACGCCTGCATATCGCCCAACCGCCGTTAAGCCGGCAGATCCAGCAACTGGAAGACCTGCTGCAGGTAGAGCTGTTGCGGCGCACCACCCGTTCCCTGGAACTTACCGAGGCGGGGCGCTTTTTTTACGGCCATGCCGTGCAACTGCTGGCCCAGTGCACTGACGTCATCTCCATGACACGGCGCATCGGCAAAATCGACCGCAAGTTCGCCATCGGTTTCGTCGGATCGACGTTGTACGGGCTGCTCCCTGAAGTCACCAGAAGATTCAAGGCGGCTCATCCCGACATGGAAGTGACGCTGCATGAGATGATCACGGTGGAGCAGATACAGGCTCTGAAGGATGGCGTGATCGATGTGGGAATCGGCCGCATACGGCGGGAAGATCCGAATATCCGGCGCATCGTGTTGCGCGAAGAGCCTTTGATCGTCGCGCTTCCCATGGATCATCCGCTGGCTGCCGTCGAGCGCGACCTGCAGTTGCGCGAGATTGCCAATGAAACCTTGCTGGTTTTTCCGAAGGCGCCGCGGCCAAGCCTGGCGGACCAAGTGCTGTCGGTCTTTCGCGACCGCGGGCTCGAACCGGTAAACGTGGTCGAAGTCAAGGAGCTGCAGGTGGCGCTCGGGCTGGTTGCTGCTGGCATGGGCGTCACCATCATTCCGAAGAGCGTGCTCGGCCTCAAACGCTCCGATGTCTGCTACAAGTCACTGGACGATCTGAACCTGGGATCGCCCATCATCATGAGCATACGGGCGCAGGATCATTCGGAAGATATCCAGTCTTTTCTGGCGCTGATTTACGAGCTGTACCGGGCCAAAGGCATACCGCATAACGAAGAATCCCTTGCTGGCCCGTAAATGCCTCCGTGGATGCATGGCAGCCAAGCCTTGCGCCATGAATTACCGTGCAGCATGAAATAGCCTCCCATGAAACTGCCTCTTGCTGGCAGTTCGCATCTATACCGTAAAAGTATCAAAAATATACTCAATCGGTCTTGGACCTCCTGATCGCAGATAGCTATCGTTAAGTTAAAACAGTCTGGCAATTACATACCAATTCCATGCCTGGCTGGGTGAGCTGATACCAATAGCGATGAGGAGACATTCATGCGACCAGTGGTTATAGCCGCTGCCATTGCCGGTTCCGTACCGTGCAAGAAAGATAATCCCGCTGTGCCGGTCACAGTCGCGGAGCAGGTTGAATCCCCCATCAAGCCTATGAAGCTGGCGCTATGCTGGTTCATCTGCATGTGCGCAATCCGCATGAGAGCTCTTCCCCGGATTCGGCATTGTTTGCCTGAGTAATGGAAGGCATGCGCAAAGAGGGCATGCGCAAATCTGCGGCTGGCAGCGACCGTTTCAGCAAGCGACTGGCAGCCAGAAACATATCCACCCATGGAAATACATGGGATACATAACAAATTTCACCCCCAAACCAACGAGACTAGAGGACGACAAAACCATGCGCCACATCGATGTTCACAAGCTTGCCGACGAGGCAAAATTCAACAGTTTCCATGGCCGTATCCTGTTATGGTGCTCGCTGATCATTATTTTTGACGGCTATGACCTGGCGGTGGCCGGCATCGCGCTGCCTTCGATCATGAAGGAGATGGGCGTTACTGCGCAGAATGCCGGCTTCATGGTCAGTTCGGCGCTGTTCGGCATGATGTTCGGCGCCATCTTCCTGGGGACTATCGCCGACAAGATCGGCCGCAACAAGGCCATCGCCGTCTGCATTGCCCTGTTCAGCATTTTCACCGCGGCCGCAGGCCTGTGCGATGATCCGTATACCTTCAGCGCCATGCGCTTCCTGGCAGGCCTGGGCATTGGCGGCGTCATGCCGAATGTGGTCGCGCAGATGACCGAATATTCGCCGAAAAAGATACGGGCGACCATGACCACGCTGATGTTCAGCGGCTATGCCGTCGGCGGCATGCTTGCCGCGCTGCTGGGCAAGGGATTGATCGAAACCTATGGCTGGTCGTCGGTGTTCCTGGCCGCTGGCGCACCGATCGTCCTGATTCCCCTCATCCTGAAGTCCATGCCCGAATCGATGCCTTTCCTGATCAGGAATAACCGGCTCGCCGAACTCAAGGGGATTGTCGCGCGTATCGCTCCTGCTTACATCCCGGGCGCCAATGACCGATTTTCCCTGCCGGACGGCGACAAGGGGGAAAGCGCGCCGATCGGCAAGCTGTTCCAGGATGGCCGCGGCTTCAGCACCGTGATGTTGTGGATTGCCTTTTTCATGTGCCTGTTCATGGTGTACGCGCTCAGTTCCTGGCTGACGAAACTGATGGCAAGCGCCGGCTACAGCCTCGGTTCGGCGCTCACTTTCGTGCTGGTGCTGAACTTTGGCGCCATGATTGGCGCGGTCGGCGGCGGCTGGCTGGCGGATCGCTTCCACATCAAGTATGTGCTGGTGGGCATGTATGCGCTGGCCGCGGTATCCATCACACTGCTGGGCTACAAGGTGCCCACTGAAGTGCTGTTCCTGCTGGTCGGGCTAGCCGGCGCATCGACGATCGGCACGCAAATCGTCACCTACGCCTACGCCGGCCAGTTTTACCCCATGGCGGTGCGCTCCACCGGTATCGGCTGGGCATCCGGCGTCGGCCGCAGCGGGGCCATCCTGGCGCCCATCGTGATCGGCACCCTGGTGGGCATGTCGCTGCCGCTGGAGCAAAACTTCCTGGCCATCGCCATTCCCGCCGTGATAGCGACTGGCGCTATCCTGCTGGTCAACCATGGCCGCTCGGCGTCGGTGCAGCGCAATGACATGAGCCTGGCGACTTCCTGATCGTCCCCAGTGGCGCAAGTCCGGCAGTGGCGATATCCGACCGCTGCCGGAATGTGCCATGCGCGAAGCGATATGAGACTCAGTCCTGCTTGACGCAATCCACGAAATATCCGCGCCGGCCGGCGCCCATGTCGCGCGTGACGAGGCCGTGCACGTCGGTCTCGAAGCCAGGGAATTTTTCGTTGAAGTCGCGCGCGAAACGCAGGTAATCGACGATGGTCTTGTTGAAGCGCTCGCCCGGGATCAAGAGCGGGATGCCGGGCGGGTAGGGCGTCAGCAGGATCGCCGTGACGCGGCCTTCGAGCTCGTCGATCGCCACCCGTTCGATGTCGCGATGCGCCATCTTGGCGAAAGCGTCCGATGGCTTCATGGCCGGTTGCATGTCGGACAGGTACATCTCGGTGGTCAGGCGCGCCACGTCGTAAGCCTTGTACATGTCGTGGATCTGGTGGCACAGGTCGCGCAGGCCGATGCGCTCGTAGCGCGGATTAACGGCGGCGAACTCAGGCAGGATGCGCCAGATCGGCTGGTTCTTGTCGTAGTCGT
>DPRS01000016.1:124311-177569 GCA_003537575.1 Oxalobacteraceae bacterium | reverse complement strand
TGTGTTCGCTGGCAGCCTTGAAGGCAGCATACACCTTGTGCGGGTCGTGGCCGCCGCGGTTCAGGCGCCAGACATCGTCGTCCGACATGTTGGCCACCATTTCCAGCAGCTTCGGATGCTTGCCGAAGAAATGCTTGCGCACGTAGGCGCCGTCGTTGGCCTTGCAGTTCTGGTATTCGCCATCGACGGTTTCCATCATCACGCGCTGCAGGATGCCATCCTTGTCGCGCGCCAGCAGCTCGTCCCAATAACCGCCCCAGATGACCTTGATGACATTCCAGCCGGCGCCGCGGAAATCGGCTTCCAGTTCCTGGATGATCTTGCCATTGCCGCGCACCGGGCCATCCAGGCGCTGCAGGTTGCAGTTCACCACCATCACCAGGTTGTCGAGCTGCTCGCGCGAAGCCATGCCGATGGCGCCCATCGATTCCGGCTCATCCATCTCGCCATCGCCGCAGAAGACCCAGACCTTGCGCTTCTCGGTATCGGCGATGCCGCGCGCATGCAGGTACTTCAGGAAGCGCGCCTGGTAGATCGCCATGATCGGGCCGAGGCCCATCGACACGGTCGGGAATTGCCAGAAATCCGGCATCAGCTTGGGATGCGGGTAGGACGACAGGCCCTTGCCGTCGACTTCGCGGCGGAAATTGAGCAACTGATCCTCGGAGAGACGGCCTTCCAGGAAGGCGCGCGCATAGATGCCCGGCGAGGAATGGCCCTGCAGGTACAGCAGGTCGCCGCCGTGCTCTTCGGTCGGCGCATGCCAGAAATGGTTGAAGCCGGTGCCCAGCATGTTGGCCAGCGAGGCGAAGCTGGAAATGTGGCCGCCGAGGTCACCGTCGGCCCGATTGGCCTTGACCACCATCGCCATGGCGTTCCAGCGCATCCAGGAACGCAGCCGCTCTTCATATTCCAGGTTGCCCGGCGAATGGGCGCCGAGATGTTCGGGGATGGTATTGACGTAGGCGGTATTGGCGGAAAACGGGATATGGGCGCCGCGGCGGCGCGCCAGATCGACCATGCGCTCCATCAGATAATGGGCGCGCTCGGTTCCTTCGTTTTCGATGACGGCTTCCAGGGCATCCAGCCATTCCTGCGTTTCCGTGATGTCCGGATCATTGGCTGCCTGTGCCATTAATTGGTCGAGTTGGGCTGACATTTGTCGTCTCCTGAATGGCCAGTCGCAGGAATAGTCTGCATGGAAACCGGCATGTTGTGAACTAGGTGGTTGAAATTGGCAAAAAGTTTAGCACGGCTTTTAAATTTTTCAAATAGCGAGAGTAAGTTTCATAATGTGATATTTGCCGCAGCAATAAAACCGCATCTCATGGAAAACTGTCAACCCTGCTCAGCACACACTGCGCCAGCCCCAACTCCAAATTCCTTGCTGCGCTTCCAGCCTTGTCAGTCGAGCCAGGCTCTATAATCTCGGTTTGACCACTTTTATTCTTGTTAAGCACATCATGACTGCACAAATCATCGACGGCACCCAGCTTTCCCAAAAAATCCGCGCCGAAGTTGCCCAGCGGGCAAGCGCGCTCACTGCGCAAGGCAAGCAGCCCGGGTTAGCCGTCATCCTGGTGGGCGACGATCCGGCCAGCCACGTGTATGTCAGGAACAAGGTCAAGGCATGCGAAGACGCCGGCATCCGTTCCGTGCTCGAAAAATACGACGCCAGCCTTTCGGAAGCAGAGCTGCTTCAGCGCATCGATGCCCTGAATCAGGACCCGACCGTCCATGGCATCCTGGTGCAAATGCCGCTGCCGCCGCATATCAGCGCGCACAAGGTGATCGAAGCCATTTCCACCGCCAAGGATGTCGACGGTTACTCGGTGCTGTCCGCCGGCGAACTGATGGCCGGCCTGCCGGGCTTCCGCCCGTGCACGCCCTACGGCTGCATGAAGATGATCGAAAGCACCGGCATCGACCTGCGCGGCAAGCATGCCGTCGTCATCGGCCGCAGCAACACCGTCGGCAAGCCGATGGCGCTGCTGCTCTTGCAAGCCAATGCCACCGTCACCATCTGTCATAGTGCAACGCCGGACCTGGGCTACCACACCCGTCAGGCCGACGTAGTGGTTGCCGCCGTCGGCCGCCGCAACACCCTGAAAGCAGACATGATCAAACCCGGCGCCATCGTCATCGACGTCGGCATCAACCAGGATGAAAACGGCAAGCTGTGCGGCGACGTCGATTTCGCCAATGCAAAGGAAGTCGCCGGTTTCATTTCGCCGGTACCGCGCGGCGTCGGCCCGATGACGATCACCATGCTGCTGGTTAACACGATCGAAGCTGCCGAGCGAATCTGATTAATTGCGGGACAGAATCCTTACGATTGGGGACAAAGTTAAACGAAGCGGTACTCTGTCCCCAACCGATTAAGATGCGGTACTCTGTCCTCAACACCATATGAGAGTCTTGCCATGAATGCCAACGCCACCAACTCCCTGCTCGACTTTTCCGACTTGCCGCGCTTTGACACATTCAAGCCCGAGCACGTCACCCCCGCCATCGAAGCCTTGCTGGATGAGAATCGTGCAGTGGTGGCGCAACTGGAAGCGCCGATGGCGCAAGTGACCTGGGAAAACTTCGTCGAGCCACTGGAAAACGCCACGGAAAAACTGGGCCGCGCCTGGGGCGTGGTCGGTCATCTGAATGCCGTGGTCGATACGCCGAAACTGCGCGCGGCCTACAATGAGAACTTGCCGAAGGTAACGGAATTCTGGACCGCGCTGGCGCAAAACCTTGCCCTGTTCGAAAAGTACAAGGCGCTGCAGACCGGCCCGGGCTTTGCCGCCCTGCCGGCAGCGCGCCGCAAGATCATCGAGAATGCCGTGCGTGATTTCCGCCTTGGCGGCGCCGAGCTGCCGGAAGAGAAAAAACCGCGCTTTGCCGAAATCCAGGAGAAGCACGCCGCGATTGCCACGCGCTTTTCGGAAAACGTGCTCGACGCTACCAACGACTATGCTCTCATCGTCGCCACCGAAGAGGAGCTGTCCGGCCTGCCCGAGGACGTGAAGCAGGCGGCGCGCACCGCCGCCGACAAGGATGGCAAGAGCGGCTACAAGTTCACCCTGCACTTTCCGTCCTACTTCCCGCTGCTGCAATATGCCGACAACCGCGCGCTGCGCGAAACCATCTATCGCGCCAACGCCACCAAGGCTTCCGAACTCGGCGCCAAAGCGGAGTGGGACAATACGCAAAACATCGCAGAACTGCTCAAGCTGCGCGCCGAGGAAGCGGCGCTGCTGGAATACAGGAACTTTGCCGAAGTCTCGCTAGTGCCGAAAATGGCCGAGTCTCCCCAGCACGTCATCGGCTTCCTGGAAGACCTGGCGCAGCGCGCGCGGCCTTTCGCCGAGAAGGACCTGGCCGAGCTGCGCAGCTTTGCGAAAGATGAACTCGGCCTGGACCAGCTGGAAGCTTGGGACATGGCCTACGCCTCGGAAAAGCTGCGCGAGAAGCGCTATGCGTTTTCCGAGCAGGAAGTGAAGGAATATTTCCCCGAGCCGAAAGTCATCGAAGGCCTGTTCCGCGTGGTGCAGACCCTGTTTGCGGTGCAGATCAAGCCGGACAGTGCGCCGGTCTGGCACAAGGACGTAAAATTCTTCCGCATCGAGCAGGATGGCGAGCTGATCGGCCAGTTCTATCTCGACCTGTACGCGCGCAACGGCAAGCGCGGCGGTGCCTGGATGGACGATGCCCGCGGCCGCCGCAAGCTGGCCGACCGCATCCAGACCCCGGTGGCCTACCTGACCTGCAACTTCAGCGAGCCGGTGACGGTCGACGGCAAGCAGCGCCCCGCCCTGTTCACTCACGATGAAGTCATCACCCTGTTCCACGAATTCGGCCACGGTCTGCACCACATGCTGACCCAGGTCGACGACCTCAGCGTGGCCGGCATTGCCGGCGTCGAATGGGATGCGGTGGAATTGCCCTCGCAATTCATGGAAAACTTTTGCTGGGAATGGGATGTGCTGCAGCACATGACGGCCCACGCCGACACCGGCGCGCCGCTGCAGCGCGCACTGTTCGACAAGATGATCGCCGCGAAAAACTTCCAGTCCGGCCTGCAGATGCTGCGCCAGGTGGAATTCTCGCTGTTCGACATGCACCTGCATTACGACTACGATCCGAGCGGCAGCAAGACCGTGCAGGATATGTTGAACGAACTGCGCCAGCGCGTTGCCGTGATCATCCCGCCGGCATTCAACCGTTTCCAACACTCCTTCGGCCATATCTTTGCCGGCGGCTATTCGGCAGGTTACTATAGCTACAAATGGGCCGAGGTCCTGTCCGCCGACGCCTACAGCCTGTTTGAGGAAGCCAGCGAAGCCACCGGCAGCGTGCTGTCGAGCGAAGCCGGGCTGAAGTTCTCGCAGGAGGTGCTGGCGATGGGCGGCTCGCGCCCGGCGCTGGAATCGTTTACCGCATTCCGCGGCCGTGAGCCGAATATCGATGCGCTGTTGCGGCATAATGGCATGACCGCCTAGACGCATGGCGAATGCATGACGCCAGGCTGATCGGATTGACAAAACAGAAAGCACAAGGCGAATTCAAGGGGAGCGTTATGAAATCCACTGCATCGGTGTTCATTCTCGCGTTGCTGGTCGCGGGCGCAGCCCATGCCCAGCTGTACAAGTGGGTCGGGTCGGATGGCAAGATCACTTACAGCGACGTGCCGCCGCCCAAGACCGCCGCGCAGGTCGAGCAAAAGAATATCCGCGCAGCGTCCGGTGTGAATACCGCCGGCCTGCCCTATGAGCTGGCGCAAGCCGCGAGCAACCATCCCGTCACGCTGTACAGCGGCGACAAATGCGTGCCTTGCGACGACGGCCGCGCCTATCTGAAGCAGCGCGGCATCCCGTTCTCGGAAAAAACCGTCACGACCAGCGACGACCTTGCCCGCCTCAAGCAGGCCACTGGCGAATCCGGCCTGCCGGTGCTGACCGTCGGCCGCAACAAGCAGGCCGGCTTCGAAGCCGGGGCATGGGGCGCGGCGCTGACCGCCGCCGGTTATCCGCAAACCAGCCGCTTGCCCAAGACCTGGCGCCAGCCGGCGGCGGAAGCCGCGGCGCCGCAGCCCAAAATAGAACAGGCCGCGCACAGCGGCAAGCCTGCAGCGAACAGCGATTCGACGTCCGCCGCGCCGAGCCTGCCGCCGGCCACCGGCAACGCTCCGCCGGGATTCCGTTTCTAAATTGCCCCCATGACGCACATCGATTTCCACAGCAACGTCGCCGACAAGTTCCACTACGTCTGCCGGCTGGTGCGCAAGGCGCGCGCCGCCAACAGCAGGATTGTGCTGAAAGCGGAACGGCAGGATCTGGCGGCAATCGATGCCGCGCTCTGGACTTTTGCCGCCGACGGCTTCCTGCCGCACGTGCACGCCGGCGACGCCCTGGCGTCGCAAACCCCGGTGATCCTGACCGACGATGATACGGTCGAACTGCCGCATCACCAGGTCCTGATCAACCTGTCCGGCACGCCGCCGGCCCGGTTCGACCGCTTCGAGCGGCTGATCGAGATCGTTGGCGCGGGCGAAGCCGATGCCCAGGCCGGCCGCGAGCGTTACCGTTTCTACAAGGGGCAGGGTTATCAATTGAACCATTTCGTCGCGCAAAAGCATGACTAATCCCCCACCCGACCAGGGCATACCGATTCTCACCGAAGTGATCGGGCCGCAGCCCGGCCCGGCAGCCGATGTTCGCGCCGCGCCGGTCCCGGTTCTAACTCCGGCTCCGAGCACGCCGACCGCGGCAAGGCCATCGCCGGCGCCGGGCGCTGCGCCCGCAGCGGACGCTGCTGCGCCCCCGGCCGCCTCGGCTGTCGCCTCCTTCGACACCGGCACCCGCGCCTTGAACTCCGCGCAGGCGATGCCGCGCGCCGACGCTGCCGCCCCCCCTTCCGCCGAAACACCAGCAGCCCAGGAAGCCGGCGCCTGGAGCGACAGCGAACTGCGTGACCTGGAAAGCGAATTGCGCCTGCGTATCACGCGCCAGGTGCTGGGCCGCATCGATTTCGTGCTGGACCATCGGGTGCGCAACACCCTGACCGAAATCGTCGATACCGCGATCGATGCCCTGGCGGTGGAAATCAAGCGAGGCCTGCATGAGACCGTGACGGACATGGTGTCGCGCGCCGTGGCGCAGGAAATCACCCGCCTGCAAAGCGCAAAAAATAAATAATCCGGAAATTGTTTTATTTTTAGGCGAGAATGGAGTCTTGCGTTTATCGTTCAATATCGCCAATTATTTTCGACGCTGAGTTGAAAAGCCAAAGCCATTTCACTTTCTACAATCTCAGCATCGATAAACGGAGATTGCCATGAAAGTCATCGTCCTGGGCTCGGGTATCATCGGTACCGCGTCGGCCTGGTTTCTGCAAAAAGCCGGGCACGACGTCACGGTGCTGGAACGTCAGCCCGGCGCCGCACAGGAAACCAGTTTTGCCAACGGCTGCCAGATTTCAGTGTCGCACGCCGAACCCTGGGCCAATCCGGCAGCCCCGAAAAAGGTGCTCAGGTGGCTGGGGCATGAGGATGCGCCGCTGCTCTACCGCTTCCGCCCGGAATGGCTGCAATGGCGTTGGGGCCTGCATTTCCTGCGTGAATGCTTGCCGGCGCGCACTCATGAGAATATCCGCCAGATCGTCGCGATTGCCGAATACAGCCGCCAGACCCTGCAAGCGGTGCGCGCCGAGACCGGCATCGATTACGATTGCCTGACCAAGGGCATCCTCCACTTTTATACCGACCAGAGGGATTTTGAGGAAGCCCAGCCGGCCGCCAGGCTGATGCGCGAGCTCGGCTGCCCGCGCGAGACCGTCGATGCCGACACCGTCATCAGGATCGAGCCGGCCCTGGCCGGCATGCGCGGCAAGATCGTCGGCGGCGATTTCACCGCCACCGACGAATCCGGCGACGTCTACAAGTTCACCACCGAGCTGGCGGCGAAAGCGGCAGCGGCCGGCGTTGACTTCCAGTTCAACAGCACCATCACGCGCCTGCTGACCGAGGGCACCGGCGCCTCGGCGCGCGTATCCGGCGTGGAAATTATCGATGGCCATGGGCGCCACCGCGTGCTGCGCGCCGATGCCTTCGTGATGGCGATGGGCAGTTTTTCGGTGTCCCTGCTCAAGCCGCTCGGCATCGACCTGATGATCTATCCGGGCAAGGGTTATTCGGCGACCTACCAGGTGACAGACCCGGCGGCGGCGCCGACCGTCTCGCTCACCGACGACGGCTACAAGCTGGTGGTTTCGCGCCTGGGCAACCGCCTGCGCGTGGCCGGCACCTGCGAACTGAACGGCTATACCCGCGAACTGAACACCACCCGCTGCGAAGCCATCACCCGACGCACGCGCACCTTGTTCCCGGACGCCTGCGACTATGACAATCCGACTTACTGGACCGGCCTGCGGCCGCTGACGCCCTCCAACGTGCCCTACATCGGCAAGACTCGCTACGCAAACCTGTTCCTCAATGCCGGCCACGGCACACTGGGCTGGACCATGGGCTGCGGCTCAGGCCGGGCCATCGCCGAAATCGTCTCGGGCCGCGTGCCGGATGTGGACTTCGCCTTTACCGGCATGCCGCGGCGGCGGCCGGCGGCTGTGTCGCCGGTTTCCTCGACAGCTTCCTGAACGGACAAGAGGCGCGCGCAACACGGACGCAACAACATGTAATTAAAACGCCACAAAAAATCTTTGCGAAGCAAGCCGAATGCTGTACCTTTTTGCATGCAGGAATCAACAAGCCCGTTTCCTCATTCAAACCCAGGAGAGTCTTCATGCACTTCCCATCAGGATTGGCCCCGTTGTCTGCCGCACTCATGCTGGCTTTTGCCGGACCGGCCTTGGCCCAGGAAACCGTGGTCAAGATCGGCCATGTAGCGCCGATGTCCGGCGGCCAGGCCCACTTCGGCCGCGACAACACCAACGGCGCCATCATGGCGATCGAGGACTTGAATGCGAAGGGCATTACCATCGGCGGCAAGAAAGTGAAATTCCAGCTGCTGGCCGAAGATGACGCCGCCGACCCGAAACAGGGCACCGCCGTGGCGCAAAAGCTGGTCGATGCCAAGGTCAATGGCGTCATTGGCCACCTGAATTCGGGCACCACCATCCCGGCGTCGAAGATTTATGCCGAAGCCGGCATCCCGCAAGTCTCGCCTTCGGCCACCAATCCGAAATACACCCAGCAAGGCTACAAGACCACCTTCCGCGTGGTCGCCAACGACGCCCAGCTGGGCGGCACCCTGGGCCGTTATGCCGTCGATACGCTGAAGGCCAGGAGCATTGCCGTAATCGATGACCGCACCGCCTATGGGGAAGGCGTCGCCAGCGAATTCGCCAAGGCAGTCAAGGCGGCCGGCGGCAACATCGCCTCGCGGCAGTACACCACCGACAAGGCGACCGATTTCCTCGCCATCCTGACCGCCATCAAGGCCAAAAAACCGGATGTGATCTTCTTCGGCGGCATGGATAACGTCGCCGCGCCGATGCTGCGGCAAATGAAGCAGCTGGGCATCAACGCGAAAATGATGGGCGGCGACGGCCTTTGCACCGCCGAACTGCCCCGGCTGGCCGGCGACGGCCTGAGCGACGGCCAGGTGGTATGCGCCGAAGCCGGCGGCGTGATGGGCGAACAGGAAAAAGTAATGGATGCCTTCGTCGAGCGCTACAAGAAGAAGTTCAACCAGAACGTGCAGCTGTACGCGCCCTATGTGTACGACGCCACCATGACCATGGCCGCCGCCATGCAGCAGGCCGGTTCGGCCGAGCCGGCCAAGTATCTGCCGGCGCTGGCAAAGATCAAACATGACGGCGTCAGCGGCAAGATCGAATTAGATGCCAAGGGCGACCTCAAGGAAGGCGCCCTGACCCTGTACACCTACAAGGGCGGCAAGAAGGAAAAGATCGCTGTCGTAAAATAAAAACACATGCCCGGAGCTTTCCGGGCGACCATGAAAAAAGCGCTCGATGTCGAGCGCTTTTTTTGCGTGCCGGATCGGCTTATTTCTGCGACAGGATCCATTTCACCAGGGTATGCGCTTCCGCTTCGCTGACTTGCGGGTTGGCCGGCATGACTGCCGTGCCCCAAACGCCGCTGCCACCCTTGACGACCTTCTTCACCAGCTTGTCTTCGGCATCTTTCTGGCCGGCATACTTGGCGGCGACATCCTTGAAGCTCGGACCGATCACCTTGTTGGCGACAGTATGGCAAGCCAGGCAATTTTTAGCCTTGGCCAGGTCGGCATTCGCCAGGGCGGCGTTGGAAGCAAGCGCCAGTACGGCGAAACCCAGCAAGACGGAACGTTTCATTGTTATCTCCATTTGAATGACGGACACATTGTAAGCCCAATGAGGAGCAAATATATCTTCTTTGTAGCAATAACGCACCAGCCGCACGCCGGTTGACCGGTGGAATTGACCTATTGCAACTTCCCAATTATTCTTTGTAACAAGGAGAACATCATGCCCATCATTATCCTCATCGCTGTGTTGGCAGCTTTGAAATATTTTGAAGTAGGAATCGTCGAGAACCTGTCCTGGTGGTGGATTATCGGCTTGTTTTTGGTCGCATTTATCTGGTTCGAATTTTTGGAACGAATATTTGGCCTGGATAAGCGCAAGGCACATGAACAAATGGAAACACGCCGTCAGGAACGCGTCAAAAAAGCCTTCGATACCAAGAAGCGCTAAACTGAATTACTGTCATCCCGCATGGCAAGCAAAAGGTCGGATCGTTCCGGCCTTTTTGTTTTGCGTCAACACTAGTTCAAACGGCGATAGAAGTTGAAGATAATCCGCTCGCCGCCGAAGCAGAGTGGAATGGGGGCCGCACTTGTGCCACAATCCATGGCAAATATGAAATAAGCGGATACCCGATACGGATCGTTGCGGCCCGGGACCCCGCAGCCGGAACCTTTACGAAAGCCCAGACAATGCTGATTCACCCGATGCCCGACCCGATCGCCATTTCGCTCGGTCCGCTGGCCATCCGCTGGTATGGCCTGATGTACCTGGCTGCCTTCATCCAGTTCATTGTCCTGGGGCGCATGCGCATCCGCCAGCTACATGTGGCGGCGGCCGGCTGGAAAAACGAACACCTCGACGACATGCTGTTCTATGGCGTGCTGGGAGTGGTGCTGGGCGGACGGCTGGGCGAAGTATTGTTCTATCATCCCGCCTATTATTTTTCCCATCCTCTTGAGATCTTCGCGGTCTGGAAAGGCGGCATGTCGTTTCATGGCGGCTTCCTCGGCGTGCTGATCGCCATGTGGTTCTGGAGCCGCAAGGCGCGCCGGCCGCTGATGGAAGTGATGGATTTCATCGCGCCGCTGGTGCCGCTCGGTTATGCCTTCGGGCGCATCGGCAATTTCATCAATGCCGAACTGCCGGGGCGCCTGGCCGATGCAAGCCTGCCCTGGGCGATGATCTGGCCCAACGTCGACAATTTGCCGCGCCACCCCTCGCCGCTGTACCAGGCCGCCATCGACGGCGTGCTGCTGTTCATCGTGCTGTGGCTGTTCGCCCGCAAGCCGCGCCCGGCCATGGCGGTGTCCGGCATGTTCTCGCTGCTGTACGGCTGCGCGCGCTTTTTTACGGAATATTTCCGCACCCCCGATTATGAAGTCAGCTTCGCCGGACTGACGATCTCGGCCGGCCAGATGCTGTCGCTGCCGATGATTGTGCTGGGCATCGTGCTGCTGACGATCGCCTATCGGAAATCCGGCAATTCAGGCAAGCCCGGCAAGCCGAAGGCCGCCGGGCCGGCGGCCTCCGCCCGTTCCTGAACCGGCCGGAGCCAGCGCCATGTCGGAAGTCCGCCTCGACAGGAACGATGTCATCGCCACCGTGACGCTGTCCAACCCGGGCAAGCTCAATGCCGTCGATATCGCCATGTGGGAATCCCTGGCCGAGGTCTTTGCGCAACTGTCGCAGGACGAGGCCTTGCGCTGCGTGATCGTGCGCGGCGACCAGGGCAATTTCGCCGCCGGCGCCGATATCGAGGAATTCCCTCAGGTACGCAACGGCACGGCGCAAGGCATGCAGTATCATCGCCACACCATCGCCCGCGCGCTGGACGCGATCGCCGGCTGCCTGCATCCGACCATCGCCGCCATCGAAGGCGTGTGCGTCGGTGGCGGACTGGAAATCGCCTGCGCCTGCGATCTGCGCATTGCCGCGCCCGACGCGCGCTTCGGCATCCCGGTCAACCGCCTCGGCTTTTCGCTGGCGCCCGACGAGCTGCGGCACCTGCTGCAACTGGCGGGCCAGGCCGCCACGCTGGAAATCCTGCTGGAAGGCCGCGTATTCCCTGCCGCCGAGGCGCGTGACAAGGGCTTGTTGCACCGCATCGTCAGCGACGTGCCGCTGGAAGCGGAGAACACCGCGCAGCGCATCGCCCAGGGCGCGCCGCTGGCAGCGCGCGCCAACAAGAAAATGGTGCGGCGCCTGACCTCTCAGCCGCCAGCCTTGAGTGAACAGGAATATGCCGAGGCCTTTGCCATCCTGGCTTCGCAGGATTACCGCGACGGCGTGCAAGCCTTCCTGCACAAGACCAAACCGGTTTTCCAGGGCAAATAAGATAGTCTACAATCAGCGGCCGTGGCGCAAACCACGGAAGGGAAATTCCACGCATATGAAAACACGACTGAAACTGACAGCGGCCGCCATGCTGGCCAGCCTTTTGCTCGCCTGCGCCTCCACCACCAAGCCGGGCGTAGTCGGCGTCACGCGCCAGCAATTCCTGATGGTACCGGCCGCCACCGTGGAGAAAATGGCGCTGGTCAGCTATGCGCAGCAAAACCAGAAAGCCAAGGAAGAAGGCAAGCTGATCACCGCCGGCGCCGAATACGAGCGCCTGGACCGCATCGCCACCCGGCTGCGCAAGCAGGTCGGCATCTTCCGGGAAGACACCCGCGACTGGAAATGGCAGCTGACCCTGATCGATGCGCCGGTGATCAACGCCACCTGTGCGCCGGGCGGCAAAATCACTTTCTACACCGGCATCATCCGCAAGCTGGCGCTGACCGACGATGAAATCGCCATGGTCATGGGCCACGAGATCGCCCACGCCCTGCGCGAGCATGGCCGCGAGCGCATCTCGCAAGCGTATGCGCAGAATATCCTGACCGGCGTGGCGCTGGCTGCCACTAACAACAGCCAGCAGCAGATCGCCGTGGCCAACCAGTTCGCCCACTACCTGTACACGCTGCCCAACTCGCGGCAGAACGAGAGCGAAGCCGACGCAGTCGGCCTGGAACTGGCAGCGCGCGCAGGCTACAATCCCGCGGCGGCGATCAGTCTGTGGAAAAAGATGGCGGCCGAATCCGGCGACAAGAATCCGCCGCAATTTCTTTCCACCCATCCGGCGCCGGAAACCCGCGTCGAGGAAATCAACGCCATGCTGCCCAAGGTCATGCCGCTGTATCAGGCGGCGGCAAAGCCCGAACCTCCAGTCGAGGAAAAAAATGCCCAGCAACCGGTTCAGCCCCAGGCCCAGCCGCAGCCTGTGCGGCCGGCGCAACCCGTTACTGCCAAACGCAAGAAAGCATAACCGCCTGCAGAGTATTTATTCCAGCCATATGAAGAACGCCAACCTCTACGCCCTGTTCGAATCACGCTTCCCGCAGGATAAATCCGCCTGCGCCATCGAGACCCATGACGGCCTCTACTATTCCTGGCGCGACATCGAGCGCGCCACCGCCAAGATGGCCAACCTGCTGGCCAGCCTGGGCTTGCCTGCGGACGCGCGCATCGCCGTGCAAGTGGAGAAATCGCCTGAAGCACTGATCCTGTACCTGGCGACGCTGCAGGCCGGCTATGTCTACCTGCCGCTCAACACCGCCTACCGCGCCGCCGAGATCGAATACTTCATCGACGACGCCGAACCGGCCGTGGTGGTGTGCTCGCCAGACAATTTCGGCTGGGTCTCGAAGATCGCCTTCCAGTCCGGCACGCAGCATGTCTTCACGCTAAGCGAAGCGCGCCAGGGCAGCCTGCTGGAGCGCGCGAATCATTTTCCAGACAGCTTCGAGACCGTGCACAAGCGCGCCGACGACATGGCGGCAATCCTCTACACCTCCGGCACCACCGGCCGCAGCAAGGGCGCCATGCTCAGCCATGAGAACCTCTCGTCCAACGCCCTGGTGCTGCACGACTACTGGCGCTGGCAGGAAGGCGACGTGCTGCTGCATACGCTGCCGCTGTTCCATGTGCACGGCCTGTTCGTTGCCTCGCACGGCGCCCTGCTCAACGGCAGCAAAATGATCTTCCTGCCGAAGTTCGACGCCGCCGAAGCCATGCGCCACCTGAAGCGCTCCACTATCTTCATGGGCGTGCCGACCTATTACGTGCGCCTGCTGGCCGAGCCCGGCTTCGACCGCACCGCCTGCGCCAACATGCGGCTGTTTATTTCCGGTTCGGCGCCGCTCTTGATGGAAACCTTCCGCGAATTCGAGCGGCGCACCGGCCACACCATCCTGGAACGCTACGGCATGAGTGAAACCACCATGCAGGCTTCCAACCCTTACGACGGCGAACGCGTCGGCGGCACGGTCGGCCTGCCGCTGCCGGGCGTGACCATCCGCGTGGTCAAGAGCATGCCCTCGGGCCAGACCGCGCCCTGCACGATCGATGAGATCGGCGACATCCAGGTCAAGGGGCCGAACGTGTTCCACGGCTACTGGCGCATGCCGGAAAAAACCGCTGAAGAATTTACCACCGACGGCTTTTTCAAGACCGGTGACGTCGGCAAGTTCGACGCCAGGGGCTATCTCTCCATCGTCGGCCGCAGCAAGGATCTGATTATTTCCGGCGGCTACAACGTCTATCCGAAGGAAATCGAATCCTTCATCGACGAAATCGACGGCGTGGTCGAATCGGCGGTGATCGGCGTGCCGCATCCGGATTTCGGCGAAGCGGTGACAGCGGTAGTGGTGGCTGCGCCCAACTCCGGGCTGACGGAAGCGGAAGTAATCGCCTTCCTGAAATCGAAGATTGCCAACTTCAAGGTACCCAAGCGCGTGCATTTCATCGCTGACCTGCCGCGCAACACCATGGGCAAGGTGCAGAAGAACGTCTTACGCGAGCAGTTCAAGGACGGCTGAGGGAAAAGGCACTATGGCGTGCGATGCGTGGAAGCGCGCGCGCCTGGGCCTTATTTCAGGGCACGGTACGCCATGTAGGCGGCCAGCGCGTACAGCACCAGCGCGAACACTTTTTTCAGCGACTTGACCGGCAGGCTGTGCGCGGTTTTCGCGCCCAGCGGCGCGGTCATGACGCTGGCGGCGGAAATCACCACCAGCGCCGGCAGGTAGATGAAGCCGAGCGAGCCCGCCGGCAAGCCCGGCGCATCCCAGCCCTGCACGACATTCGACAGCGTCCCAGCCAGCGCGATCGGAAAACCCAGCGCGGCGCTGGTGGCGACCGCGTTGTGGATCCTGACGTTACACCAGGTCATGAAAGGCACCGAGATGAAACCGCCGCCGGCGCCGACCAGGCCCGCCAGCGTGCCGATGCCGCCGCCAGCGGCGAACAGCCCGGTCGCGCCCGGCAATTCGCGCGTCGCCGCAGGCTTTTTATCGATCAGCATCTGCGTTGCCGACAGCGCGACGAAGCAGGCGAAAAATCCTGCCAGCGCCGCCGCATTCATCTGTGCGCCGATCCAGGGACCGATCCAGGAACCGATCAGGATGCCGGGCGCCAGCAACTTCACCACCGGCCACAGCACGGCGCCGCGCTGGTGGTGAGCGCGCACTGACGAAATCGAGGTGAACATGATGGTCGCCAGCGAGGTGGCGATGGCGACGTGGACTGTGTACTCCGGCGCAAATCCCTGCGTGGCGAGAATGTAGGTCATGAAGGGCACCTGCAACATGCCGCCGCCGATCCCCAGCAACCCTGCCGCGAATCCGACCGCGGCCCCCAGCGCCAGTAGCGCAATGATCAATCCGATATCCATTTGCTGTTTTCTTGAAGCGGTTTATTAATGGTTGGCGTCAGGCCTGTTTCATCAGGCGGCCGGTGATGAAGCGCCACTGCGCCGGCGTCACCGGCGTGATCGACAGGCGGCTACCGCGCTGCAGGATCTGCATGTCGGCCAGCTCCTCGTGCGCGCGCAAGGCAGCCAGCGGGATCAGGGGAGTCTTCTTCAGGGCGCGCACATCGACCAGCATCCAGCGCGGCTGCTGCGGCGACGCCTTGGGGTCGTAATACTTGCTGGCGGAGTCGAACTGGGTGGGGTCGGGGTATGGCGTACCGGCGACTTCGGCCAGGCCGGCGATGCCGGGTTCGGCGCAACTGGAATGGTAGAACAGCACGCCGTCGCCGGCCCGCATGGCGTCGCGCATGAAATTGCGCGCCTGGTAATTGCGCACGCCGGTCCAGGCGACCGTCTGCGCGGGCGCAGCGAGCGCATCGTCGATGCTCACCTCGTCCGGTTCGGATTTCATCAGCCAGTACTGCATCATTTTATAGTGTCGGGGACAGAGTAAGCCGCATTAAGGCGGCTTGCAATTCTTCTTATATAGCGATAGCGCCGGGGGCGGAAAAATAAAAAAAGCGGCTGCATTTCACAATGCAACCGCTTCGGAATAAAGACCCGCCTATGCCGCTTTGCCGGCATCCCGAACCTTACGGTTCAAGGTGGTCACAGTTAGTTCAATTTCGGGTTCATCGGACTAGCGACGAAGCACGCCCATCAAACAAATTTCCGCGACCTATGCACATAAATGGTTCAAGGAATATATGGCAATCGCGAACACGGCAGGAGACTTAAGTCTACCTGAATTGGGCCGCTTGTCAAACGTTTTAAGCGGGCCTCAAAAAAGATTTTCCTGCGGGGCGAGAGCGCCGTCGATCGCGGTCTGCATCGCCGCAATCTGCGCCTTCACTTCCGCCAGGCTCAGGCCTGAAAACGGGCCGTCCGGCGAGCGGGTCGAGAGAAATTCGGCGGCGATTCCCAGCGCCGCCATGACGGCAATCCGGTCATTGCCCTTGACTTTGCCGGCATCGCGGATGGCGCACATTTTTTCATCGAGGTAGGCGACCGCCTGACGCAATGCCTCTTCCTCGCCTTCCCTGCACGCCAGCTTGTAGGCCTGGCCCATGATGATGACGTCGATCTGGGTCATGCGGATTCCTCATCGTGCTCTTCAACCGGAATACTTTCAAGCAATGCGGCCACACGCATGTGAGCCTCTTCTATCCGGCGCGACAGTTCGGCATTTTCATCAGCAAGAGTGGCCGCGACACGGCGCAACTCGGCATTTTCCTGGCGCAAGGATTGCGCCAAAGCAGCCAGTTCGCTGACTTTTGCAGTAAGTTGTTGAAAGTCGGAAATCATCTCGCCACTATAGTGGGGCAAGGGAATTGCCGTCAATAGATTCAAGGACTTGAGCGCCTTTTTTCAACAACAAGGCCAGCTGTTCGGGCGGCATCGGTTTGCCGAAGTAATATCCCTGGATCTGGTCACAACCCAGTTTGCGCAGGAATTCGCAAGCCTGCGCGCTATCCACCCCTTCCGCCAGGACCTTCAGGCCGAGGCTTTTGGCCAGACCGATAATGGCGCGGGTAATCGCTTGGTTATCCGGAATTTCCATGATATTGCGGATGAAGGACTGGTCGATCTTGATCTTATCAATCGGCAAGTCTTTCAGATAACTGAGGCTGGAATACCCGGTGCCGAAATCGTCGATGGACAGGCTGACTCCCATACTCTGCAGCAGCGCCAGGCTTTCATTGACATCATTGAGCAAGACACTCTCGGTGACTTCCAGCTCCAGCATACTAGCCGGCAAGCCGCTATGTTCCAGCGCCTTGGCCACCAGGGTAGCGAATCCCGTTTGCCGGAACTGGTGTGCCGAGACATTGACCGCGACCTGAATCGGTTCCAGCCCGGCATCCTGCCAGGCCCGGCTTTGCATGCAGGCCGAATCGAGCGTCCAGGCGCCGATTTCCAGGATCAGCCGGGTTTCCTCGGCCAGCGCAATGAAGTTCACCGGCGAAAGCAAGCCCTTTTCCGGATGCCGCCAGCGGATCAGGGTTTCGGCGCCGACCACGCGGTTGGTGGCTAACTCGATTTGCGGCTGATAGTAGAGCGTGAACTCGCCCTGATGCAGCGCCTTGCGCAATTCGTTTTCGAGAGTGAGCCGGCTGATCGCGCCGGCATTGATTTCGCGCGAAAAGAACTGGATGCCGCCGCCGTTTTCCTTGGCGCTGCGCATCGCCACTTCCGCATAGCGCACTGCGGTAGGCGCATCCTGACAGTCGGTCGGACAGATGCAGACGCCTACGCTGGCGCCAAGGGAAATGCGCTGGTTGGCCACCACGTACACTTGGGACAGGCTGTCGCGTATATTGTTGGCGGTTACTGATGCCTGCATTGACGTCGTCAGATTGGTCAGCACGCACACGAATTCATCGCTGCCCAGATGCGCCACCATGTCTTTCGCTTCCACGCATTCCTTCAGGCGGTGCGCCACATCCGCCAGTAGCAGGTCGCCGGCTGCATGTCCCAGGGAATCGTTAATGATGCGGAAGCGGTCAAGATCGATGAACAGCACCGCCACAAAATGCCCGGTCTTTCTTATTTCTTCCAGGCACTGAGCCAGACGCATGTGCAGAAAACGCCGGTTGGGCAAGCGGGTCAATTCATCATGATGCGCCAGAAATTCAATGTATTGGCTGCTGGCGCGCATTTCCTTGTCGCGCCGCGCCAGTGCCGCCGTCATGTTATCGAAATGGTGCGCCAGTTCGTCCAGCTCGCCGGCGCGGTAAGCCAGGTTGGTCCGCGCTTCCAGATCGCCGGCGGCCACGCGCTGCGCCGTATCGATCAACTGGTTAACCGGGCGGATCAGCAACCTTTGGCTGACGATCCAGGTGCCGGCCAGCGACAGCAGCGCCAGTGACAGCAGTGCCAGCAGATTGAACATCAGCGAATTGAGCGCCGGCGCCGCCAGACTGGCCTTGTCCAGCCCGATGATGGCATAGAAGACGGCACGACCTTCATACATCGCCGGGGCGATGGCGTACAGACGCTCGACGCCGTCCGCTTCGGTCGCTTCCAGTACCTGCGCATTGCCGGAAAACAGGCTGGCGCGCAAGGTATCGGAATTGACCGGCTTGCCGATCTCGGCATGCCGCCCCGGCTCGGTCGCCAGCACGATGCCCTGGTGATCCAGGATCGACACCTTGGCATCCATCGGCGCGCCCAGGCCATGCGTCAGCGAGGTGAAAGCCTCCAGCCGCAGGGAAGTCCCGACGATGGCAATCATATTGCTGCCGAGCTCCCCGCTGCCCGATTCGAAAATGGGCAGCATGAACGCCACTACCGGGGTATTCGAAATGCGATTGATGAGATAGCCTGCGGAAACGAAGCGTTTTTCCCGCGTCACCTGCTCGAAATACGGTCGGTCGCCAATGCTGATCTGGGCGCCTCGCCGTTTGCCCGAACAAATCATATTGCCGCTGGCATCGAGCACGGAAAAAGCGTGATAGTGCTCGTAGCGCTGATTGATTCTTGCAAGATAGTTATTGCAAGCCATCGCGTCGTGGTTACGAATGAAAGGGGCTTCGCCTATGGCGGTCAGCAATTCATTGACGCCCTGTACGACATTGTGTTCATTGTTTGCCGCCAGTTGCGCTATTTCCAGCAGATTCCTGCTGGCTTCCGCGTAGGCATGTTTGTACGTGCGCCAGCTTTCGAAACCGAACAGGACTATTGCCGGCAAGGTCGCCATCAGAATGATCAGCGTCAGCCGGAACCGTAGCGTCAGAAATGTATTGCGAAAGCCCATATCCTGTTCCGCGCTCAAGCGGCAAGGCGGCAAAATTCTCCGTTGGCATGCCCTCGAAAACTTTCTCTTCTTGATCTATTCGATTGCGCACATCCACTTGATTCCATTGTAATGGAATAGCAAGCGTCATTCCCGATACAGGACTGCGGCAAATCATCTTCCCTTTCAGCCGTCTTGCCCGGACAAGCTTTGGCTCCTCAAAAAACCCTTGAGGAAGCAGATTCCGCTGAGCTTTTAGACTTATCGAAGGCATTTCATGAGCATCATTGCTAAAAATATGCGGCAAGCGCACAATTTTCATGAAAATAGGTTATGATTTACACGACCTCCCGCCGCATTATCTCTTGCAGGATGCACCAGGCAGCTTGAATTCGCGCAATGCGCCTCCACGCCGTTGTTGTGAACCGGCTGCTTTGCAGGCACACTCCGGCAATGCCGGTCGCCTGACACAAATAATTCTTTTTCCCCTCATATCGAGGAAACCATGAGCGACAATATCAAATATATCTCCGATGCCTCTTTTGAAGCGGACGTTCTGAAGTCCGACAAGCCCGTCCTGGTCGATTTCTGGGCTGAATGGTGCGGCCCCTGCAAGATGATCGCGCCGATCCTGGAAGAAGTCGCCAAGGAATACGACGGCAAGATCCAGATCGCCAAGCTGGANNGCCATGGCCAAGGGCCAGCTGACCGCCTTCATCGACAGCAATATCTGATACCCTGTTATCCATAGCGGCGATGCGCCCGCATCGCCGCTGATTGACAACCTTGTTCTAAACCTTTTTCACACCACGCAGTTCCCTCCCCCACCCATCATTTTCCCATCCCGGGATACACACTATGCATTTATCTGAACTCAAGGCGTTACACGTTTCCGCCCTTCTCGATATGGCCATCGGCCTGGAAATCGACAACGCTGCGCGCCTGCGCAAGCAGGAACTGATGTTCGCCATCCTCAAGAAGCGCGCCAAATCCGGCGAGCAGATCTTCGGCGACGGCGTGCTCGAAGTGCTGCCGGACGGCTTCGGCTTCCTGCGCTCGCCCGACGCCAGCTACATGGCCTCGACCGACGACATCTATATTTCGCCGTCACAGATCCGCCGCTTCAACCTGCACACCGGCGACTCGATCGAAGGCGAAGTGCGCACCCCGAAGGATGGCGAACGCTACTTCGCCCTGGTGAAGGTAGACAAGGTCAACGGCGAATCGCCCGAAGCGTCCAAGCACAAGATCCTGTTCGAGAACCTGACGCCGCTGCACCCGAACAAGGTGATGACCCTTGAACGCGAGATGCGCGGCGAGGAAAACACCACCGGCCGCATCATCGACATGATCGCGCCGATCGGCCGCGGCCAGCGCGGCCTGCTGGTGGCTTCGCCGAAGTCCGGCAAGTCGGTGATGCTGCAGCATATCGCGCATGCCATCACGACCAACCATCCGGATACCACGCTGATCGTGCTGCTGATCGACGAGCGCCCCGAGGAAGTGACGGAAATGCAGCGCTCGGTGCGCGGCGAAGTGGTGGCATCGACCTTCGACGAGCCGGCCACGCNNTCGCTGACCATCATCGCCACCGCCCTGATCGAAACCGGCAGCCGCATGGATGACGTGATCTACGAAGAATTCAAGGGCACCGGCAACATGGAAGTGCACCTGGAGCGCCGCCTGGCCGAGAAGCGCGTCTATCCGGCCATCAATCTGAACAAGTCCGGCACCCGCCGCGAGGAGTTGCTGATCAAGCCGGACCAGCTGCAAAAGATCTGGATCCTGCGCAAGCTCCTGTACGGCATGGACGAGATCGAGGCGATGGAATTCATCCTCGACAAGATCAAGGCGACCAAGAACAATGCCGAATTCTTCGACATGATGCGCCGCGGCGGCAGTTAAACCCGCATCTGGCTTGCGCTTCTTGCAGCTCTGGCGCAAGCCGCTGATTTCATTGTATAATTTTGCGCTTTACCAACTGGCAAGTGATCGTCAATCGGGTCAAGAAGCAGCACGACCGCCGAAGTGGTGATTGGCTACCTAACATTTAGAGAGAAACTCATGAAACAAGGCATCCATCCGGATTACCGCGAAGTCGTCTTCCACGACCTCTCCTGCGATTTCAAGTTCATCACCCGCTCGACCATCCAGACCCGCGAAACCATCGAGTTCGAAGGCAAGCAATATCCGCTGGTGAAGATCGAAGTCTCGGCTGAATCGCACCCCTTCTACACCGGCAAGCACAAGATCGTCGACACCGCCGGTCGCGTCGACAAGTTCCGCAAGAAGTTCGGTTCGGTCGGTTCCAAGACCACCCAGGCAGCAGGCTGATCTTAGCCGCTTCCGCGAAAAAGGCAGCTGCGGCTGCCTTTTTTTGTGCCGTCATGCCAGCCCGTCTGCACTTTGCGGCACAATACGCCTGCTCATTACGCCCGATCCTGCGCCGCATAACAAAAAAGCAAACCATCCACGCACCATGAAGCCCGTCCGCCTCCCCGCTTCCGCCACCAATCCGCTGCCGCGCTGGGGCTTGCTCCTGCTGTGCCTGCTGTATATTCTTTCCGGCCTGATCGGCCGCGATCCCTGGAAGAACGAGGATGCCGCCGGCTTCGGCATCATGTGGACCATGGCCAACGGCGCCTGGCAGGACTGGCTGGCGCCGCACATCGTCGGCCTGCAGATGCCGCAGGAAGGGCCGCTGGCCTGGTGGATCGGCGCCGTGTGCATCAAGCTGTTCGGTTGGCTGCTGGGCGACGTGCTGGCGGCGCGGCTGGCGACGGTGTTCTTTTTTCTGCTCGGCACGTTCGCCGTGTGGCACGGCACCTATCTGCTGGGGCGCCGCCCCGAAGCCCAGCCCTTGCGACTAGCCTTCGGCGGACAGCCCGAACCCAGGGATTACGGCCGCACCCTGGCCGATGGCGCGCTGCTGATCTACCTGGGTTGCCTGGGCCTGCTGGTGCACAGCCATTCGACCAGCGCCAACGCCTTGCAAGTGTCGATGGTCGGGATAGCGCTGTATGCGGCGGTGCGCTATGTCGACAAGCCCTCGAACCTGGCCGCGCTGCTACTGGGCGTGGCGCTCGGCCTGCTGGCGCTGACGCGCGGCTGGCTGGTGCCGCTGGCCTTGTGGCTCGGCTTGCTGGCGCTGGACCTGGCGCGCTCGAGGAAGGCGGCGCTGCGCTTGCTGGGCCTTTCGATGCCGGCGGCGCTGCTGCTGGGCGCTTCCTGGGCGCTAGCGGCGCAGTGGCTGCTCCCTGCCGCAAGCTCGCCCATCCCGGACTGGATGGCGTGGAACCTGGACCACGTCGGAATGCCGCGCTGGAATACGCTGAAATACCTGATCTCCAACGGCATCTGGTTTTCCTGGCCGGCCTGGCCTTTCGCCGCCTGGGCAGTATATGCCTGGCGCAAACAGTCGCTGCCTCCGCACATTGCCCTGCCGCTGGCGTTCTGCCTCGCCCTGACGACCCTGGCGCTGCTGACTCCGCGCCCGGACGAAGGCACCCTGCTGCCACTGCTGCCGCCGCTGGCGATGCTGGCAGCCTTCGGCCTGCCGACCATGAAGCGCGGCGCCATCAATGCGGTCGACTGGTTCTCCGTGATGATCCTGTCCGCCTGCGCCGGTTTCATCTGGCTGGGCTGGATTGCCAAACAGACCGGCTGGCCGGCCTGGCTTGCCAAAAATGCCTTCAAGCTGGCGCCTGGCTTCAAGCCGGAATTCAATCTGTTTACTCTACTCATCGCGGTAGCGGCCTCGGTCGCCTGGATTTTCCTGGTGCACTGGCGCATTTCGCGCCGGCCCTCGGTATTGTGGCGTGCGGTCGTGCTCTCTTCCGGCGGCGTGATCCTGTGCTGGCTGCTGCTGATGACGCTGTGGCTGCCGTGGGGGAATTACATGCGCAGCTATGCCATCGTCGCCCGCGAAATGGCGACCCAAATGCCGCCGCAAAGCTGCCTTGGCAGCACCATCACGCCGGCGCAGCGCGCTTCCTTCGCCTATTTCAGCAAGATCCGCTTCGAGCGGCTGGACCAGGAACGCTGCGACCACCTCCTGCTGTCGAGCACCCGGCACGTCAAGGCCGACCCCGTCATCCACCGCTCCGACGGTGACTGGCAACTGGTCTGGGAAGGCCACCGCCCGTCCGACCGCAACGAGCGTTTCCGCCTGTACCGCCGCATCCCTTAAGCAATGAAACAGCACGCGCCGCAACGTCCGGCGATGCAGATCGCCGCGCTGGCCTGGCCGATCCTGGTCGGCCAGCTGGCGGTGATCGCCAATGGCGTCATCGACACCGCCATGACCTCGCGCTACTCGGCCACCGACCTGGCCGCGCTGTCGATCGCGGTTTCGATCTATGTCAGCGTGTTCGTCGGCGCCAACGGCGTGCTGTATGCGCTGGCGCCGATCGTCGGGCAGATGTTCGGCGCGGGCCGCTTCGAAGCCATCGGCGCCGAAATCCGCCAGGGCGTATGGCTGGCCTTGTTCCTCACCGTTATCGGTTGCCTGATCCTGCTGTTCCCGCAGCCGCTGCTGGCGCTGGCGCAAGCCTCGCCGGAGCTCAATGCCAAGGCTTCGAGCTATCTGCAAATCCTCGCGCTGGCGCTGCCGGCTTCGCTCGGCTTTCGCATTTATGGCGCCTTCAACACCGCCATCGCGCGTCCGCGCGCGGTCATGCTGATCCAGCTTGCCGCCCTGGGCCTGAAGGTGCCGCTGAACGCCCTGTTCATTTTCGGCGGACTGGGCTTGCCGGCCATGGGCGGGCCGGGCTGCGCGCTGGCCACCGCCCTGACCGCCTGGCTGGCACTGGGCGCCGGCTGGGCGATCTTGCGCTGGTCGCCTTCCTATCGCCAGTTCCGACTGTTCGGCGCCGGCTTTGCCGCGCCGCGATGGCAGGCGCAGCGCACGCTATTGCGGCTCGGCATTCCGATGGGGTTAAGCTATCTGATCGAGGTCTCGGCGTTCACTTTCATGGCGCTGTTCATTGCGCGCCTGGGTGAAACCGCCGTCGCCGGCCACCAGGTCACGGCCAATTTCGTCACGGTGCTGTACATGCTGCCACTGTCCATCGGCAGCGCCGCCAGCACCCTGGTCGCGCATGCGCTGGGCGCGGGCGATATCCGCACGGCGCAACGCATCGGCAATATCGGCATCCTGCTGGCGGCGGGCATCGCCGCGGCCGCCGGCCTGGCAGTCTGGCTGGGGCGCCCGGCGATCGTGCGCGCTTACACGCCGGACCCGGCGATCATCGCCGCGGCGCTGCCGCTGTATGCCTTCATCGGCTTTTACCATTTTTTCGATGCGCTGCAGGCCTGCGCCGCCTATATCCTGCGCGCCTACAAGGTCACGCTGGTGCCGACCGTGATCTATGCGCTGATGCTGTGGGGCGTCGGACTGGGCGGCGGCTATCTGCTGGGATTCGACATGCTCGGGCTGACGCCGACTCTGCCGGCCGGCGCCGCCGGCTTCTGGCTGGGCAACACCGCCAGCGTACTGCTGGCGGCGGTGTTCCTGTTATGGTATCTGCGCAGCGTGCAGAAAAGAATGCGTTGAACATGGCCGGCGCAGCGCGCCGGCTTGCTAGAAAGGACAAACCATGGGACCACGCGTCATATGCCTCGGCATTACTACGCTCGACAGGATCTGGCCGGTGCGCGACATGCCCGTCGGCGGCGGCAAATACCGCGCCAGCGATTATCTTGAGGTGGGTGGCGGCATGGCGGCCAATGCGGCTGTCGCGGCTGCCCGCCTGGGCGCCGATTGCGCCTACTGGGGACGCGCCGGCGACGATGCCGCCGGCATCACGATGCAGCGCGAGATGACGGCCTACGGTGTCGATATCGACAACTTCCGCCTGTTCGCCGGCGCCCGCTCGGCAATCTCGGCGGTGATCGTATCGCAGGACGGCGAGCGCATGATCGTCAATTACCGCGGCAACGATATCCCCGATGATCCTGCGTGGCTGCCGCTGGAACGGGTGGTGCAGGCTGCCGCCATCCATGCCGATATCCGCTGGGTGGAAGGCGCGGCTGCCATCTTCGCGGCGGCGCGCAGCGCCGGCATCCCGACCGTGCTGGATGGCGAAACCTCCACCGAGGCGGCTTTCGCGGCGGTGCTGCCGCACACCGACCACGCGATCTTCTCGGAACCCGGGCTGCGCTCCTTTGCCGGTCCGGACAGCCTGCACAATGAGGCCAGCCGCCGCGCCGCGCTGACCAGGGCGCGCGACCTCGGCTGCCGCGTCGCGGCAGTGACGCGCGGCGGCAAGGGCACGCTGTGGCTCGACGAGCACGGCTTCCACCACTTGCCGTCGTTTGCCGTCGAAGTGGTGGACACTACCGGCGCTGGCGATGTCTTCCACGGCGCCTATGCCCTGGCAATGGCGGAAGGCCAGAGCGTGGCGCGGGCGATGCGCTTTGCCAGCGCGGTGGCGGCGCTCAAGTGCACCCGGCAAGGCGGCCGCGCGGGCATCCCGACCCGCGCCGAGGTGGATGCCTTCCTCGGAGAGCGATAAGCAGCCAGGCTGGGCTAGGCCAAGCCTGGCTGCGCGACGCGCCCCAGTTGCTATGGAAGTACAAATCGGAGATAATGGCTGTCTTGCCGAGAAAGTCTTGCGGCATGCAATGACAACGCGATCGGAAAGCCCGATCCTGCTTGCAGAAAATCGCCCGGGTGGTGAAATTGGTAGACGCGCCGGACTCAAAATCCGGTTCCGAAAGGAGTGTCGGTTCGATTCCGACCCCGGGCACCAATTGCTTTCATGCTTCAACCGAAGCGAAGATCTTCTCCATTCTCCGCAATGATTTCCGGCGCACTTCCGTTGCGGGCGGGATTTCGGTAAATGCTTCCTCTTTCGCTGCAAAAGCTGGCTCTACCATTTTGCCAGCAGTGTGCACTCATATCCCAACGTCCCGCCCGGTGAGCGGAAAAGCACATTTTCCTCAAATCCAGCAGATGCGCTACATGCGCTGAGTAAAGTTATCTCCTGATCACTTATGAGAGTGCTCAGGCATGATTTTGCCTGGTAACGGGATCGATCAACTTGGACTCAGGAACCAGAGATGCTCATATGTATCTTATGTATTGTTCTATCCATTTTGCCAATCGATGAAGCAAGTCTTTTGTTGGCATATGTACTGGGATTGAAGCAGAAACGGCCATCATCCCACCAGGTGGCCTGACTTTCAAAAATCCAAAGGAGTGTTCACATGACTATGCAAAATTGCCGAATCAAAGTTATTGTTGCCGCTTGTTCGATGGCACTGCTGTCCATGGGTGCAATTGCCGCCGATCCTGCCCCGACGACGCGAGAAGGCGTCAATGCTGCAGATCCGCAGAAAGATTCTCGCGTGCTGGGCAACGAAGCCAAGGATGCTGCGCAGCAGGTTGCTGAAGCGACTAAGGTAGTCCAGGACATGGAACGCGACCCCGGCATGCAGAAAGTGCTGCAACGGGCGCAGGGCATCTTTATCGTTCCCGACTATGTCAAGGCGGCACTGGGCGTGGGGGCCCGTGGCGGTGAGGGCGTGCTGGTGGTCAAGCGCAACGGCAAATGGGGCGATCCGGCTTTCTACAATATCGGCGGCGTTAGCATCGGCGTGCAGGCAGGCGCCGAAGCAGGCGCCATCGCCATGGTCCTGAACAACCAGAAAGCGGTCAACAGCTTCATGCAAAACAATAACTGGTCGCTTAACGCCGATGCCGGCTTGACGCTCGTAAACTGGTCCAGAAAGGCTGAAGCCTCGGCCGGCAAGGGAGACGTCATCGTTTGGGCGGACACGGAAGGCTTGCTGGGTGATCTGGCGGTGAGCGTTACCGATATTACGTTCGATGAAGATGAAACCGCCGGCTTCTACGGAAAACAGGTAGCCTTGCGTGACATCATGAATGGCAAAGTCAAGGCGCCGCGGCAGCAGGTGGCAAGCCTGAAACAAGCCTTGTCAGCCGGACCGGGTGCGACATCGAGCGGCAATTCCAGCGGCATGTCCGATAGCGGCGCCGGAGAAAAATCGTCAGGTGACAAGCAAGACGAATAAGTACAAGAAAATCAGATCCCGGCAGGAACTACAGCCAAGCTGCCGGGCTGATTCCTGTACTTGATGATTTCTCCGGCGGCACGACCGTCGGAGAAGAGTCAGGATTGATTTTCGGCCCTTCGGGAGGCGGAGGGATGCCCGGATCCGGAGGCGGCTCCGGCAACTCCGGCTCGGGTTGCGCGGGCTCCGGGATTTCCGGTTGCGGCGCCGGCACGTTGGGAATTTCTGGCAAGGGACGTGAGGGGTGCGGTGGAGTAGCAAGCGCGACTATGCATGTCTTGAAGAATGGCATGGAACTCTCCTGCATACAGTGAAAGATATTGGCCATGCCCAGCCTATTTTCCATCTTTGACTGACTGGGCATTGCCAGCGTCCGAAGGGGTGACGCGCCATACAATGTTGCCGACATCGTCCGCTACCAGCAGCGCGCCGGCCTTGTCGACTGCCACTCCGACCGGACGCCCCAGTGCATCACCGTTCTGATCGATGAAGCCAGTCAGGATATCTTCCGGCATGCCGTTCGGACGGCCATTCGTGAATGGCACAAAAATTACCTTGTAGCCGGACAGCGGATTGCGGTTCCACGAACCGTGCAGACCGATGAAAGCTCCGCCGCTGTATTTCTTCGGGAATAGTTTGGCGTCATAAAAAGTCAATCCGAGGGCGGCTGTATGCGGGCCGAGGGCATAATCCGGCACGATGGCTTTGGCAACCAGTTCGGGGCGCGCCGGCTTGACGCGCTCATCCACATGCTTGCCATAGTAACTGTAGGGCCAGCCGTAGAAACCGCCCTCCTTCACGGAAGTCATGTAATCCGGCACCAGGTCGCTGCCGAGTTCGTCGCGTTCGTTCACCACTGTCCACAGTGCACCGGACTGCGGCTGCCAATCCATGCCGTTGGGATTGCGCAGGCCGGAGGCGAATAGCCGGACTTTTCCGCTGGCCGGATCGATTTCCAGAATGGCGGCGCGGTTGGTTTCCTTGTCGATACCGTTCTCTGCCACATTGCTGTTGGAGCCGACCGTCGCATACAGCTTCGTGCCGTCGCGGCTGGCGATGAGATTCTTGGTCCAGTGATGATTGATCGGACCGGCCGGCAAGTCGGCAACCTTCACGCCAGGGCCGCTGATCCTGGTATCTCCTTCGCGGTAGGAGAAGCGCACGACTGCATCGGTATTGGCGACATAAAAATCATTCCCGACCAATGCCATGCCGAAAGGAGAATGCAATCCTTCGAGGAAGGCCGTGCGCGTCTCGGCAATACCATCGCCGTTCGCGTCGCGCAGCAAAGTGATGCGGTTCGCGCTGGGAGGTGTGGCGCCGGCCCGCTTCTTTACCATGGACATGACCTTGCCCTTGACGCCCTTGCTGTCTTCCGGCCTGGGCGGCGCATTGGTTTCGGCGACCAGCACATCGCCGTTCGGCAGCACATACAACCAGCGCGGGTGATCCAGCTTGTCGGCAAACATGGTGGTCATGAAACCTGGCGCCGCAGTCGGCTTGGCACCCTTGGGCCACCCTTTGGCAGGAGCGATATTAACGGTGGGAATATGCTCCTGTTTCGGCGCCGGCAAAACAGGATTCGGTCCCGTGCCCTCCTGCACGGTCAGCGAAGCGGTGTCGGCGCAAGCGGAAAGACTCAGCAAGCAAGCCCAAAAAGAAGCGAAAACCAGGACATGTGCTTTCCGCATGGCTGCTTTCCCTAAAAGACGATGTTGAGAAGGAATACGAATATGATCGTATTAAACGGCAACGGTTTCCTCACTCTATTCTGGGACTGCAAAAACGCAAGGAAAAATCGCGTCATCGCATGAACAGGTCCAACTGCTAGCCAGGTCAAGAGCATCAAGCCATCGCCATTCATACCTGGCATGTTCGGTCAGTTAAGCAAAAACTGGCGCGAATGTTGCATCGAGAGCACTTCGGTATCGGGAAAGGAGTTGCTCCCTTATGTCATCTCGTTGTGTCGTCGTCACCGGCGCTTCCGCTGGCATCGGCCGGGCTACGGCTGTCGCTTTTGGAAAGCGCGGCTGGCATGTCGCCTTGCTGGCACGCGGGCTGGATGGCCTGGAGGCGGCAAGACGCGAAATCGAGCAAGCCGGCGGCACGGCACTGGTGCTGCCCGTCGACATAGCCGAGCAAGCCGAAGTCGAGGCGGCCGCTGCGCGGGTGGAACAGGAGCTGGGCCCGATCGATGTCTGGGTCAACAATGCCATGGCCACCATCTTTTGCCCCTTCGAGCGGATCGCGCCGGCAGACTTCGAGCGGGCCACCCGCGTCACCTATCTTGGCGCGGTGTGGGGCACGCTGGCGGCCCTGAAGCGGATGAAGCCGCGTAACCGCGGGTGCATCGTGCAGGTGGGCTCGGCGCTGGCCTACCGCTCGATTCCGCTGCAGTCACCCTATTGCGGCGCCAAGAGCGCATTGCGCGGCTTTACCGACGCCCTGCGTTCGGAACTCATCCACGACAAAAGTCGCGTGCATGTAACGATGGTGCAGCTGTGCGCATTCAATACGCCCCAGTTCGACTGGGGCAGGACCTGCCTGTCGCAACAGCCGCAACCGGTGCCGCCGATTTTCGCGCCTGAAATGGCCGCCGAAGCGATCATCTGGGCGTCCGAGCACAGGCGCCGCGAACTCTGGGTGGGTTTCCCGACGGTCAAGGCCATTCTCGCCACGCACATCATACCCGGACTGCTCGATCGCTATCTGGCGCGCACCGCCTATGACGGCCAGGATACCAACGAGCCGCTGCCGCACGACCGGCAGGACAACCTGTACCGACCGGTGGCGGGAGACCATGGCGCACACGGCCGCTTCGGCGCGCGCGCCAGGTCTTCAAGCTGGCAGCTCTGGCTGAATACGCATCGCCGGGCCATCACGGGCGCCGCTCTTGCCGTGCTTGGCGCAGGGGCGCTCCTGCTGATCGGCTTGTCCTGAGGCGACATGGATTTTCTTGCCGAGGGGCCTGCATCGACGAGTCAGGTCAGGCCGAACCCACTCTAGTCCATCTGTGCCAGCGCCAGGCGCGCCATGATCTGCGAAACGTGGGTCAGGGCTTGCGGAAAATTGCCGAGCATTTCGCGGTTATCGACATCGTATTCTTCGGAGAACAACCCCAGGTCATTGGCGCAGGCAATCGCCCGCTGGTAGTATTCCCATGCCATCTCGCGCCGCCCCTGGTGTGCCAGGCAAATCACCAGCCAGAAGGTGCATGGCAGGAATACGCCTTCATTTCCCGGCAGATTATCCTGGCCGTCATAGCGCAGCAGCAGCCCCTGGCGATCTAACCCGACGCAGATCGCATCCACCGTCTTCATCATGCGCGGATCGTCGTAGGCCACGAATCCCACGCGCGGCAACAGCAGCAAGGCGGCATCCAGGCAGTTGCTGTCGAAGGCCTGCACGAAAATGCCACGTAGCGGATCGATGCCGCGGGTTTCGATCGCCATGCGGATATCGTCGCGGCATTTTGCCCAGCGCTCGGTCGATGCGGAAAAACCGCCTTGCTGCGCGAGCATGATGCCGCGCCGTAAAGCAGCCCAGCACATTACTTTTGAATGCACGAAATGCTCGGGTTCGCTGCGCATTTCCCAGATCCCGTGATCGCGGTCCTGCCAGACCTCGCACACCGTATCGAGCACATCTTCCAGAAAATTCCAGTAGTCCGGATCAGTCAGGTACCCGCTCTCATGCGATTGCCACGCCATTTCCAGCAACTCGCCATAGATGTCGAACTGCACTTGCTTGGCTGCGCGATTGCCGATGCGCACCGGCTTCGACTTGCGGTAGCCCTCGAGCCAGTCGAGCTCGATTTCGGTCAGTCGGCGCTTGCCGTCGACGCCATACATGATTTGCAGTTCATCAGCGCTGCCCGCCGAACTGCGCTCGATGAATTGATGGAAGCGGTCTGCTTCCCGTTCGCAGCCCAGCTCATGCAGGGCGCGCACGGTGAACACCGAATCGCGCACCCAGCTGAACCGGTAATCCCAGTTGCGCTGTCCGCCGGGCGATTCCGGCAACGAGGTGGTGGCGGCAGCCGCCACGGCGCCGGTACGTTCGAAGGTCAGGGACTTGAGCGTAATGGCGGAACGCAATGTCTGGGCATCGAGCTCGAACGGTGCCCGGATGCGATTGGCCCACTCGGCCCACCAGGAGCGGGTGCGTTCGCATTCGCCATCGATCCACCGCGCATCCGGCAAGCCGCGCGCCAGCGTCGATTCGATCAGCTCCGGATGCTGGAACTGCAATACGAAACGCAGCCGCTGACCGGCGGCGATGCGGAAGTTGGCCGACAGGTCGCGATGCCTGACGACGTCGAGCGGAACCTCGGCCTGGATGATCAAGCCCTTGTTGCTGCCGATTGCCGTGTAGACGCCGCCTTCGTGGCGGCGAATCCGCGGGGCGATCTCGCCATAGTCGAAGCGAGGAAAAATATCTGCATGCAATTCCATGTCGCCCGATACGCCGTCGACAATGCGTATCAGGTCAAAGCGCGGATGCTCGAGAATGTTTTCATCCACCGCAAAGAAATCATGCAGGATGACTTCTCCCTGGCTGGTGCAAAAGCGCGTCTCCAGCATCATGGTGCCGGGCAGGTAGCGTCGGGATGAGCGGTAATCCGCATCGGTCGGCGTAATCGCGCAAAACCCGCCTTTTTTCCAGTCGAGCAATCGTCCGAACAGGCTGTCATCATCGATGCGCGGCATGCAGCACCAGTCGATCGATCCGCTGCGTGAAACCAGCGCGGTGCAATGACAATCGCTGATCAGCGCATATTCTTCGATCTGCGGGTAGGGAGCAGCGGACGTATTCAGGAGATCATTCATCAGTCGAGGTCCTCCAGCGTGTAGAGAAATGCCGCCATGTCGCGCGCATCCTTTTCGCTCAGCTGCAGATTCGGCATCGCCGACAGCGGGTCGAATTGCTGCGGATTCTGCAGCCAGCGCACCATGTTTTCCGGCGTATTCGGCAACACGCCGCCGATATAGCGCCTGCCGGCAATACCGTTGAGCGGCGGCCCGACCGGCGCATTCTGGCCGACGATGCCAGGAATCTCGTGACAGGTGAGGCACAGGTGCTGCTGCAGCGCCCGTTTACCGGCCTCCGCATCACCTGGCATCGGGCCAGCGGCAAGCGCATCCTTGGCAGGCGCGCCGGGCAAGCCAGCCGGCTCTGCGCTTGCATGCAACGGCGGCACCTGCCGGCTCAACTGCTGATACGCCTGCGGCGACAGCGCCGGCAAGCGCCGGACGAACGCCACGACATCCCAGATTTCCGTATCGCTCAGCCGGTATTCCCAGGCCGGCATGCCGCTCATCTTGATGCCATGCTTGACTGTCCAGAACAGCTCGGCCGGCGGCCATTCACGCGCGGTGATCACCATGCTGGCCGGCGCCGGCGTCATGCCGTAGCTGAACGGCTCCGGCGCCACGCCCGGCGCGCCATGGCATTGCAGGCAATGCGCGCGATAGTGCGCGAGACCATTGTGGATACGCGGCTCGCCGGAGAGGTCCGGCACCGCTATCCCGTCCGCGCGCTTGCTGACCGACTTGCGCATGGCATGGTCGAGCAAAAGATATACCGGTTTCGTATGCTGCTCGGTGGCGGCGATATCGTACAAGCCGAAATGGGCAATGCTGGCGGCGGCGGCCGCGCCCATCAATAGCAGCAAGGCCAGCGTTCTGATTCGAATATTCATCGGCCTCCCTATTTCAGCGTGTACAGCCAGGCCGTGATATCGGCCGCTTCCGCCGCCGACACTCCCAGGCTGGGCATCGCGGTGCGCGGGTCGACCTGCGGCGGATCCTGCAGCCAGCGCACCATGTTGTCCGGCGTATTCGGCAGCACGCCGCCGATATACCCGCGGCGCGCCATCCCGAACAGCGGCGGACCGACATTGGCGCCCTGGTTAAGCGCGCCGGGCAAGGCATGGCAGGCCGCGCAACCGTAACGCGCGACAAGCAACTCGCCGCGCTCGGCATTCCCCTGCGGCACCGCCACCGTCGCGCTTTTCTGGCAGCCGCACAGGCCCAGCGCCACGACCAGGCATGGCAGCATCTTGAACATGCCGCTCGTGACGAGAGCCCTGCAGGACACTAGCGCCCCGCCGGCTGCCAGTCGCGCAGCCCATTGCCGCGCGGCGCCAGCATGCGCGCGGCAAGCCAGAGGCCGGCCGCCAGCAGCAGGAATCCGGCAGGAACCCACATGATCAAGCCGCCCAGCTGCTGGTCTTCGAGCAGCGTCAGTCCCCAATCCTCGGTGCGGCCGGCATAATCCGGATACCAGGCGCGCGGCGAAAAAGTCAGCAGGGCGCCGAGGGCGCCGGTGTGGATCGCGGTGGTCAGCACGTACACCGCGGCCAGCCCCTGCCGATTTGCCCGCAACCGCGCATGCGGGCCGAGCAGCGCGGCCCAGAACAGCAGCGCCGAGCCCAGGAAGCTGATGTGCTGCAGCGTATGCACGCCGTCATCGGCCAGGCTGGCGGAAAACAGAGTGGGAAAATGCCATGCCCACAGGACCAGCGCATGCAGCAGCCACGCCGCCAGCGCTTGCGTCAGCAAGTGCCACAACTGCCGCAGCCACCGCAGCGAGCGGCTGTGAAGCAGGCGGCCGATGCGGACGCGCGCCGGAGGGGAAAATGCCCAGATGCAGGCAGTCAGCGGATTGCCGGCGACGATCAGCGGCGCGGCGACCAGCATCATCAATTCATGCTGCACCATGTGCATCGAAAACAGGTGTTCGCCGATGGCATCGACCGGCGACATCAAGGCCACGACCAGCAGCGCCATCCCGGCGAAATAACAGGCGGCGCATCCTGCCGGAATGCCAGCGCCGAAATGCGCCGCACCCCAGAGCCGGTGCAGGCCAACGGCATACAACCAGATGCCGGCCACCAGGCCGCCCAGCACCCAGCGATCAACTTGCCAGAGAACAGCTGCAAGGCTCGTAAGCGCCAGCACCGACAACAGCGCTCCCCATGCCGCCAGCGGCTTGCTGCTGGCGGCAAAACGCGCCAGCAGCATGACGGCCATCATCACCACGCTGACAGCAATCCAGCCCTCGGCTTGCCACGCAAGCAGGCGCACCGCATCGGCGCCCGCCGCGCTTCCATGGGCGGCAACCGGCAAGGACAAGCTTGCGCCAGCGACAAACAGGCAGGAACGCAGAACCAATGAAAGCGTCATGAGGGATAACAATATTAGGTGAAGCACTTTGGATCAGGATAGCCAGTGCAATATCTTTGCCAGCAACAAGGGTGCCAGCCAATGGTATGCCGCGTGCATGACTGCGCAGGCGGGAGCGACTTGCAATTCGCCGTGCAGCAACTTGAACGCTCATCACAATCAACTCATTCAATCAACTCATCGCAATTTATTCTGTCAGTTCATTACCGAAACCGATGCCATCCCGTCCGATCCTGATCCTGTTGGCCTTGTTGCCCGTGACAGCCCCTGGACAGGTGCAATCGGTACTGCATCCGAAAGGAGAGGATGCCGCGCTGATTGCCGAAATCAGCTGGATTCTGTTCATCGGTGGCGGGCTGATTTTTTTTGTCGTAATCCTGCTTGCAGGCATTGCCTTGTTCGCTCCCCAGCCCCGGCGTGAATGGCTGTCGCACCGCAGCCTGATCATCGGCGGAGGCATCGCGTTTCCCGTGGTCGTGCTGTCGGCGCTCCTGGTCTACACGTTTTCTTCCGACACGGTTGCCGGCAAGCGCGAGCCGGCAGCAATCCGTATCGAAGTTACCGGCGAACTGTGGTGGTGGCGCGTGCGCTATCTGGATGCGGCCGGCAAGGTGCTGCTGGAAAGCGCGAATGAAATCCATCTGCCGGTAGGCAAATCGGCCGAGGTCCTGTTAAAAAGTACGGAAGTGATCCACAGCTTCTGGGTGCCGAACCTGGCGGGGAAGCTCGACCTGATCCCGGGCCGGGTCAACCGCTTGCGCCTGCAAGCCGATGCGCCGGGCAGTTTTCGTGGCCAGTGCGCCGAGTATTGCGGCGCGCAACATGCCAAGATGGCCTTGTACGTGATCGCCGAGGAGCCGCCGGCATTCGAGGCCTGGCTGGCGGCGCAGATGCGTCCCGCCGCCACGCCGCGGGACGATTTGCAGCACCTCGGGCAGCGACTCTTTCTAGATAACCGCTGCGGACAGTGCCATACGGTGCGCGGCACAGCCGCGGCCGGCAAGCTGGGGCCGGACTTGACGCATGTCGGCAGCCGAGCGTCGCTGGCGGCGGGAACATTGCCGAACAATCCTGGCACGATCGCCGGATGGATCACCGGAAGCCAGCAGATCAAGCCGGGCAGCCGGATGCCGTCGTTCAACCAGTTTTCCGGCCATGAATTGCGCGGGCTGGCCGCTTACCTGGCGAGCCTGCAGTGACCGGCCGCAGCAATTCCTGAAAAAGGCCCATCTCCATGGAATTTCTGCAATTTGAAAAATCTTCCTTGTGGATCAACATCGCGGTGTTTGCGACATCAGCTTGCGTTGTGTGGGTGGCCGGCACGCGCATCACGCACTATGCCGATGCCATTGCGCGCATTACCGGGATCGGCCGGGCGGCCATCGGGCTGGTGCTGCTTGGCGGGATCACTACCTTGCCAGAACTGGCGGTAGCGATCTTCTCCGCTCTCGACGCAAACCCGGTGCTGTCGGTAAACAACCTGATCGGCGGGGTGGTGATGCAAAAAGCGATTCTGGCCGGCTGCGATGCATTGATCGGAAGAGGCGCGCTGACCGTCGTCGTGTATTCGCCGGTTCTGCTGCTGCAGGCAGCATTGGGCATATTGATGCTGGTTATCGTTGGCGCGGCCATTACGATAGGCGACATTCCGCTATTCGGCGTGGGGGCATGGTCCTGGCTGCTGATCGGCACGTTTTTCTGGTCGGTGTGGATGTTGTCGCGCGCCGAAAAACGGACGCCGTGGGAAGCTCAGGACAAGGACGCGGCTCAGCAGGCACATGAACCGCACGAAGCTGACAATGGCGTCAATGGCAGTAACGGCGACAATGGCGCCAGCCAGGCCAGCGGCGAGGAATCCCTTGGAGCGGCGTCGGCAAAAATCGCCATCGGCGCCGCCGTCATCATGATTGCCGGTTTTTTCCTCAGCCAGACCGGCGATGCGATTGCCCGTCAAACCGGCCTGGGCCAGAGCTTCATGGGTGCCGTCTTTCTGGCGCTTTCGACGTCGCTGCCGGACATCAGCGCCGTCGTCGCCGCCCTGCGCCTGCACCAGTATGAAATGGCCATTTCCGACATCTTCGGCACGAACCTTTTCAACCTCGCCCTGATTTTTCTGGTCGACGCAATATCCCGGGGAGAGCTGGTCTTTAACGCGATCAGCGGCTTTTCCCTGTTCGCGGCGTTATTGGGCATCGCGCTGACCACGATTTACCTGATCGGCCTGATCGAGCGCCGCAACAGGACGATTGCCCGCATGGGTTTCGATTCGCTCGCCACCCTGTGCGCCTATTTCGCCGGCCTGTTCATCCTGTACCAGTTGAGGTAACCGCGCCATGGCAGAACGCGACGACGCCCTCCCCAATCCCGCCCCGCGCCCGCAGGCAGAAACCGATCTGCTGACGCGTGTCTGGCAACCGCCGAAAGGCTTCAGCTTCATCACCGTCGTCAACAATACCTACATCGGCCTGTTCTATATCGGTACCGCTTTCCTGTTCTTTTTGCTGGCCGGCGTGCTGGCATTGATGATGCGCACCCAGCTGGCCGTGCCCGACAATGACCTGATCAGCTATCAGACCTATAACCAGCTGTTCACCATGCACGGCACCATCATGATGTTCCTGTTCGCCGTGCCGGCGGTCGAGGCGATGGGCGTGCTGCTGCTGCCGAACATGCTGGCTGCGCGCGACCTGCCGTTCCCGCGCTTGTCGGCCTATGCGTACTGGGCCTACGCGGTCGGCGGCCTGGTGTTTTTCTGCAGCCTGTTCTTCGACATGGCGCCTGACAGCGGCTGGTTCATGTACCCGCCGCTGTCCAGCTACAAATTCTCGCCGGGAGCCAACGCCGACTTCTGGCTGCTGGGGATCGGCTTCATCGAAATCTCGGCCATTGCCGGCGCCATCGAAATCGTGATCGGCGTGCTGCGCACCCGCGCGCCCGGCATGACTCTCGACAAGATCCCCATCTTCGGCTGGGCCATGCTGGTGTTCGCCGGCATGATCATCTTCGCCTTTCCGGCAGTGATCCTCGGCACCGTGCTGCTGGAATTGGAACGCAGCTTTTACTGGCCCTTTTTCGTCGCTGAAAAAGGCGGCGATCCGCTCTTGTGGCAGCACCTGTTCTGGTTCNNTTCGGCCACCCCGAGGTCTACATCATCTTTCTGCCGGCGGTCGGCATGGTATCCATGATCGTGCCGGCCATGGTGCAACGCCCGCTGGTCGGCCACCGTCTGATCGTGCTGGCGCTGATCGCCACCGGCTTTCTCAGCTTCGGCCTGTGGGTGCATCACATGTTCGCCACCGGCATTCCGCAATTGTCCCTGAGCTTTTTTTCAGCGGCGAGCATGGCAGTGGCGATCCCCAGCGGCATCCAGGTGTTTGCCTGGATCGCCACCATTGCGGCCGCGCGCAAGTTCAAAATCAGGACGCCGATGCTGTTCGTGCTGGGTTTTCTGTTCATCTTCGTGCTGGGCGGCCTGACCGGCGTGATGGTTGCCGTCGTGCCTTTCAACTGGCAGACGCACGACACCTATTTTATCGTCGCCCATCTGCACTACGTGCTGTTCGGCGGCATGGTGTTTCCGCTGTTTGCCGCCTTCTATTACTGGGCGCCCTTCGTCAGCGCCAAACCGCTGTCCGAGCGCCTCGGCAAATGGGCATTCTGGCTGATGTTTACCGGTTTTAATGTCGCGTTCTTCCCCATGCATGTCACCGGCCTGATCGGCATGCCGCGCCGCGTCTACACCTATCCGGAAGCGCTCGGCTGGGGGCCGCTGAACATGGTATCCACTGTCGGCGCCTATATCATCGCCGCCGGCGTGCTGGTGTTCCTGCTCGACCTGGCGCGCAATTTCCGTCCGACCGGCGGCAATAATGCCGGCAATATCTGGAATGCCGGCACCCTGGAATGGCTGCCCAACGATAACTATGGCGTGCGCAGCATCCCGATCATCACCAGCAACGAGCCGCTATGGCAGCAGAAGGATCTGTCGGAAGACGTCGCCGCCGGTCACTATTATCTGCCCGGCGCGCCGACCGGCGGCAGGGAAACGATCGTCACGTCCGCCGTCGATGCCCGCCCGCAGTACGTGCTGCAAATGCCGGGCTACGGCTGGCCGCCCTTGCTGGCCGCGGCCGGCACCGCCGGTTTCTTCCTGTCTTTGACGGTGAAGCTGATCCTGCCGGCGCTGCTGTTCGCCGTGCTGGCCGTGTGGATGATGTTCAAGTGGGTTTGGCAAACCGATTCCGCGCCGACGGCGGAAGTCGATATCGGCGGCGGCATCCGCCTGCCGACCTACATGAGCGGGCCATCGTCCCATTCCTGGTGGGCGATGGTAGTGCTGATCCTGGTGTCGGCGTCGATCTTCGGCTCGATGCTGTTTTCCTACCTGTTCCTGTGGACCGTGTCGCCGCAAGTGTGGTCGACACCCGCGCGCCTGCCGCAACTTGCCTGGCCGCTGGCTTCCGCCGCCCTGCTCGGCGCCAGCGGCGCCTGCATCGCCTGGGCCGGCCGCAGCCTGGCGCGCAACCTCGGCGTAGCCCGTCGCTTCAGCTGGCTGCTGCCGCTTGCCATCATTCTGCTGATCGCATCGGTGGCGGCCGAAATCCTCGGGCAGCAGGCAACAGGATTGAGTCCGCGCGCCAGCGCCTACGGCGCATCGGTGTACACCATCGCCTCGCTGCAGGGATTCTATGTTGTGGTGGCGGCGATGATGGCGGCCTATGCGGTGGCGCGCGCCAGATGCGGACTGCTTGATGCGCGCCGCCGCAACAGCTTCGACAACATGAAGCTGTTCTGGTTTTATACCGTGGCGCAGGGCTGGACCGGCCTGGCGCTGGTGCATGCGTTTCCGCGCCTGGTCGGGAGTCCGGCATGACAGGCTCCAGGTTCACCCGCAGTTTTTTGCTGCTGTTTTCCGCCCCGCTGGTCTGGGCTATGCACTTCCTCGCCATCTATGCCTGGACCGCCGTACTATGCGAGCGGCCCGAATGGCGCGCCGAGCGCATCATCCCCTGGGGCGTCGTGCTGGCATCGGCGGCAGCGATCGGCGTCATTGCCGCAATCAACTTGCGCGCCTGGAGCCGACGCAAGGAGCCCGACGGCAATGCCGGCTTCGTGCAAATGACCGCCGCCGCGCTCGGCCTGCTAATAGTGATTGCCATCGTGTGGGAAACCCTGCCGGTATTCCTGGTGCCGGTATGCGGCTGACCGGTCCAGCGCATTTTTTACCGCATCCCTGTAATTTATTCAGCTTGTTGCTGTCTTTAAGCTTTAACCATTGCGTCTAAGCCTTCATTCCCTAACAGGAAATTTGCCGTTGCAAGGAATTAACAGCGATTTGTTGCTTGCGTATAAATCGACAAGCCGGTGGCATATCGCTTGCAAGCAGTCGAGTGAAAACCTTTTCAAGGAAGGATCATCATGGCTACCACGGTTGCGGATTTCCTGTTGCAGCGGCTGCATGACTGGGGCGTGCGGCGCGTCTTCGGCTATCCGGGCGATGGCATCAATGGAATCATGGGCGCATTCGGACGCACCAACGATTTGCAATTCATCCAGGCGCGCCACGAAGAACTGGCGGCCTTCATGGCATGCGCGCATGCGAAGTTCACAGGTGAAGTCGGCGTATGCCTGGCCACTTCCGGCCCCGGCGCCATCCACTTGCTGAATGGACTGTATGACGCCAAGCTCGATCACCAGCCGGTTGTGGCAATCGTCGGCCAGCAAAAGCGCGCAGCGATGGGCGGCGATTACCAGCAGGAAGTCGATCTGGTGTCGTTGTTCAAGGATGTCGCGCATGAATTCGTGCACATGGCGACCACCCCGGAACAGGTAAGGCACCTGGTGGACCGCGCCATGCTCATTGCGCGGGAAGAACGTACGGTCACCTGCATCATTTTTCCGAATGACGTGCAAACGATGCCGGCGGTGGAAACGCCGCCGCGCGAGCATGGCACCGTGCATAGCGGGATCTTTCACATTGCGCGGTCATGGGTGCCGGCCGAGGCGGAACTGGCGCGTGCCGCCGAAGTGCTCAATGCCGGAGAAAAAGTCGCCATGCTGGTCGGCGCCGGGGCATTGCAGGCCACCGATGAGATCATCGAAGTTGCCGACCTGCTCGGCGCCGGCGTCGCCAAGGCCTTGCTCGGCAAGGCTGCGGTGCCTGATGACTTGCCCTTCGTTACCGGCTCGATCGGCCTGCTTGGCACCAAGCCGAGCTGGGACATGATGAGCGGCTGCGACACGCTGCTGATGGTCGGCTCTTCCTTTCCGTATTCCGAATTCCTGCCTGCCGAAGGCCAGGCGCGCGGCGTGCAGATCGATATCGAACCGCGCAAGCTAAGCCTGCGCTATCCAATGGAAATCGGCCTGGCGGGCGATGCGAAACAGACGCTACGCGCGCTGATCCCGCATCTCAGGAGCAGGCAGAATCGCGCCTGGCGCAGCGAGATTGAAGAGAACGTCAGCCGATGGTGGCGGGTGCTGGAAGCGCGGGCCATGAACGACGCCAAGCCGATCAATCCGCAACGCGTCTTCTGGGAACTCTCCAAATTACTGCCGGACCATTGCATCCTGACCTGCGATTCCGGCTCGGCCGCCAACTGGTATGCGCGCGACCTGAAGATACGTCGCGGCATGCAGGCCTCGCTGTCCGGCGGCCTCGCCACCATGGGGCCGGCTGTGCCGTATGCGATCGCCGCCAAGTACGCCTATCCGGATCGCCCGGTGATCGCCATGTGCGGCGATGGCGCGATGCAGATGAATGGCATCAATGCCCTGGTCACTATCGCCAAAGTCTGGCGCGAATGGTCCGATCCGCGCCTGATCGTCATGGTGCTCAACAATGGCGACCTGAACCAGGTGACCTGGGAACAGCGGGCGATGGAAGGCGACCCGAAGTTTTCGGCATCGCAGAATGTGCCGGATTTCTCCTATGCCGGTTACGCCGAACTGCTGGGCATGCGCGGCATCCTGGTCGACCGGCCGGAGCAGATTGCGCCGGCCTGGGAACAGGCCCTGTCCGCGCCGGTGCCGACCGTGCTGGAAATGGTGACCGATCCTGATGTGCCGCCCTTGCCGCCGCATATTACGGCAAAGCAGGCCAAGGCTTACATGTCGGCCCTGCTGCAGGGCGATCCCGATGCCATCGGCACCGTGATCGCTTCGGCCAAGGAATGGTGGGACAGCATGTTCCCGCCGGGCCGGAAATAGTTTTTCATATAGATCCCCCTGGCCGGCCATCATGCCCGTCCTTGCATCATCGGCGCCCATCGAAGGGATCGAGGTGGCCGTCTATTCCATACCGACCGACGGTCCGGAATCCGATGGCACGCTATCCTGGGACGCGACCACGCTGGTGTTGGCGCAGGTCGCTGCCGGCGCCAGGACCGGCATCGGCTACACCTACGCGGATAGCGCAACGGCAGTCCTGATCCGCGACAAGCTGGCGCCCTTGCTGCTCGGGCGCGATGCGCTGGCAACCAACGCACGCTGGCAGGACATGCTGCGCGCCATCCGCAACCTGGGGCGGCCCGGCATCTGTTCGATGGCGATTTCGTCGGTCGATGCGGCGCTATGGGACCTCAAGGGCAAGCTGCTCGGGCAATCCCTGGCGGTCCTGCTCGGCGCCGCGCGGCCGTCGATTGCGGTCTATGGCAGCGGCGGTTTCACCAGCTACACGCCCGGGCAGTTGCAAGAACAGCTGCAGGAATGGATCGACAGCGGGATTTCGCGCGTAAAAATGAAAATCGGCCGCGATCCGGCCAGTGACCCGGAGCGGGTGCGTGCGGCGCGCCAGGCAATCGGCAGCCACAATGAACTGTTCGTCGATGCCAATGGTGCCTACAGCCGCAAGCAAGCGCTGGCAATTGCCGAAACACTTGCCGATTGCGGCGTTGCCTGGTTCGAGGAACCGGTATCGTCCGACGACCTGGATGGCTTGCGCCTGCTGCGCGACCGCGCGCCTCCCGGCATGGCGATCTCGGCCGGTGAATACGGCTATGACCTGCCCTATTTCCTGCGCATGCTGCAGGCGCAGGCCATCGATGTGCTGCAGATAGACGCCAGCCGCTGCGGCGGCATCACCGGCTTCCTCGGCGCCGCCGCGCTGTGCGATGCCTTCGGCCTGCCGCTATCGAGCCATTGCGCGCCGATGCTGCACCTGTCGCTGTGCTGCGCGGCCCTGCGCGCCGTGCACCTGGAATATTTTCATGACCATGCACGCATTGAACAGATGCTGTTCGATGGCGCCGTCATGCCACGCGAGGGCCAGCTGGCGCCGGACGCCAGCCGCCCGGGCCTGGGCATCGACTTCAAGGAACGGGATGCGCAATGCTACAGAATCTAGCCGACTCCGGTTCTTCCGCGCCGCCGCTGGCCGCCGGATTCGGCCGGCCGGATGAGCTGGAAGCGGCGTTAAAGGCGGCGATCGAAGGCGAAGTCCGCTTCGACGACGGCAGCCGCGCGCTTTACGCCACCGACGCCTCGAATTACCGCCAGGTCCCGATTGGCGTGGTCATCCCGAAAACCATCGAAGACGTGATCAGCGCCGTGCGCCTGTGCTACCAGTTTGGCACGCCGGTGCTGTCGCGCGGCGGCGGCACCAGCCTGTGCGGCCAGTGCTGCAATATCGCAGTGGTGATCGACTTCTCCAAATACCTGAACCGGATCGTCGCCATCGATGCCGCATCCCGCAGCGCGCGGGTGCAGCCGGGCGTGGTGCTGGACGATCTGCGCGAAGCCGCCCAGGCCCATGGATTGACCTTTGCGCCCGACCCGGCCACCCATAACCACAATACCCTGGGCGGCATGATCGGCAACAATTCCTGTGGTCCGCACTCGATCATGGGCGGCACCACCGTGGAAAACGTCATCGAGCTGGATATTCTCACCTACGACGGTTTGTGCATGACGGTCGGGAAAACTGGCGAAGCGGCGCTGGCTGCCGCGCTCGATGACGGCGACCATCGGCGCGCGAATATTTATCGCCGCCTGCTGGAGCTGCGCGAGCGCTATGCCGAAGAAATCCGTTCCACCTACCCGGACATTCCGCGCCGCGTCTCCGGCTACAACCTGAAAGCCTTGCTGCCGGAGCACGGCTTTCATCTGGCGCAGGCGCTGGTCGGCTCCGAAGGCACCTGCGTAGTGGTGCTCGGCGCCACGCTGCGGCTGGTACCGTATCCGCCGCACAGGACGCTGGCGGTGCTCGGCTATGAAAGCGTGTATGAAGCGGCGGATCACGTGCCGCAAGTCATGCAATTCTCGCCGATTGCGCTCGAAGGGCTCGATGACCGCCTGGTCGAGGACATGCACGCCATCCATATGCACCACGCCGATATCGGCCTGCTGCCCAAGGGCGGCGGCTGGCTGCTGGTCGAGTTCGGCGGCGACACGCCGCAACAGGCGCAAGCGCAGGCGGAAAAGATGATGGCGGCGCTGCGCCAGGCAGAAAACCCGCCGCAGATGGCGCTTTTCGACGATGAGCAGGAGCAGCGGCGGATCTGGAAAGTCCGCGAATCGGGCCTCGGCGCGACCGCGCACGTGCCGCACAAGCCGATCACCTGGGAAGGCTGGGAAGATTCGGCCGTGCCGCCGGAGCGCCTGGGCGAATACCTGCGCAAGCTACGCGCGCTGTTCGACAAGTACGGCTATGGCTGCGACCTGTACGGCCATTTCGGCCAGGGCTGCGTGCATACCCGCATCGACTTCGACCTGGAGACCGCTGCCGGCATCAAAAAATACCGCGAATTCATTCATGAGGCGGCGCACCTCGTGGTGTCGCTGGGCGGCTCGATTTCGGGCGAGCATGGCGATGGCCAGTCGAAGGCGGAACTTCTGCCGATCATGTTCGGCCAGGAACTGATGCAAGCCTTCCGTGAATTCAAGGGCATCTGGGACCCGCACTGGCGCATGAATCCGGGCAAGATTATCGCCGCCCATGCCGTCGACGAGAACCTACGGCTGGGCACCGCCTACGATCCGCCGCCCGTCAAGGTGCATTTCCACTACCCGGGCGACGCCGGCGACTTCGCGCGAGCGACGCTGCGCTGCGTAGGCGTCGGCGAATGTCGCAAGAAAAGCGGCACCATGTGTCCGAGCTACATGGCGACCGGCGAGGAGATGCACTCCACCCGGGGCCGCGCGCACCTGCTGTTCGAGATGCTGCAGGGCGAGGTGATCCGCGACGGCTGGAAAGACGAGCATGTGCATGAAGCGCTCGACCTGTGCCTGTCGTGCAAAGGCTGCAAGGGCGAATGCCCGGTGAGCGTCGATGTCGCCACCTACAAGGCGGAATTCATGGCGCATTATTATGCCGGCCGCTTGCGTCCACCCACCGCCTATGCGTTCGGCCTGATCGACCGCTGGGCGCGACTGGCTTCGCATGCGCCCCGCCTCGCCAATTTCTTCACGCAAACCGCGCCCTTTTCCTCCCTCATGAAAAGCGCCGCGCGCATCGCGCCGCAGCGGCAGATCACGCCGTTTGCGCAACAGCCCTTCACCCGCTGGCTGCGCCAGCGCCCCGGACGCTACCGTGCTGGCCCGCGCATTCTGCTGTGGCCAGACACCTTCAACAATTACTTTCACCCGGAAGTGGCGATCGCCGCGGCGGAAGTCCTGGAGCACGCTGGCTTCGAGGTGACGATTCCGGCGGTGCACCTGTGCTGCGGCAGGCCGCTGTACGAATTCGGCATGCTGAAACGCGCCAGGCGATACCTGACGCAGATCATGCAGGCGCTCGACGCCGATATCCGCGACGGCACGCCGATCATCGGGCTGGAGCCGGCTTGCGTGTCGGCGTTCCGCGAAGAATTGCCGAATCTTTTTCCGCACGACGAGCAGGCGATGCGGCTGCAGCAGCAGGTGATGCTGCTGAGCGAATTCATCGAGCGGCATGCGCACCGGTTCGATTTTTCCGCGCTGGGCCGGCGCGCATTGGTGCACGGGCATTGCCACCACAAGGCCGTGCTGAAAATGGATGCGGAAGAAGCGGTGATGCGCCGCCTCGGCCTCGATTACACCTTGCTCGATTCGGGCTGCTGCGGCATGGCTGGCTCCTTCGGCTTCGAGCGCGACAAGTACGATGTCGCCATGCGCTGCGGCGAACGCGTGCTGCTGCCGGCGGTGCGCGACGCCGGTCAGGATGCGCTGATCATCGCCGACGGCTTCAGCTGCCGGGAACAGATCCGCCACGGCAGCGGGCGTGCCGCGCTGCACCTGTCGCAGGTGATGCGCATGGCCCTGCCCATCCGATCCTGAGGTCATTGAGAAAAGGACTTCCCATGCAAACCATCGGCAAGACCCGCTGGGCCATTCCCGAAGGCTACATCCCGCCGCAAAGCACCGGAGAAGGACGCGCATTCGAAAGCCACGAAACCGCCTGCATCCTGAATGCGAATCAGCAGGATGCGCAGCTTGAACTGACCCTGTTCTTTACCGACCGCGAGCCGGTCGGCCCCTATCGCATCCGGGTCGCGGCGCGGCGCACGCTGCATCTGCGCTTCAACGACCTGAACGATCCGGAACCGGTGCCGCGCGGCGTCGATTATGCCTGCGTGCTCGAATCCGACCTGCCGGTCATCGTCCAGCATACCAGGCTCGACTCGCGCCAGGCCGAACTGGCGCTGCTGTCGACCATCGCCTACGCCCATGATTGATAAACAACTGCACACCGGGGATGCATCATGCGCCACAAACTGCTGACCGATGCCGCCGAACGGACCTTCATCATCGTCATGGACAATGGCGACGAAGTCATGTCGGTGCTGAAAAACTTTTGCGCGCAGCAAGAAATCACGGCGGCGCGCTTTACCGCGATCGGCGCGTTTTCCTCCGCCACGCTCGGCTATTTCGACTGGGAGCGCAAGGATTACGACAGGATCGCCCTGCGCGAACAGGTGGAAGTATTGACGCTCACCGGCGATGTCACGGACAAGGATGGCAAGCCCGTGCTGCACGCGCATGTCGTGATTGGCAAGCGCGACGGCACGGCACACGGCGGACATCTGCTCGACGCCTACGTGCGTCCGACGCTGGAACTGATGCTGATCGAATCGCCATCCTGCCTGCGGCGAACGCACGACCCCGAAAGCGGCTTGCCGCTGATCGACCTTGACGCATCNNATCGAAGCGATCACCAACGTCTGGAAAGCATGGAAAGACCTGCTGCAGGGAGAAGAACTCGGCGCGACCCGACTGACGGTGGAATTTCTCGAAATCGTCAGCGTCATGCTCAAGGCAGTCATCTTTTACATCATAGGCGTCGGTCTTTACAGCCTGTTCGTGGCGCCGCTCAATATCACCATTTCCCTCGGTGTCGAAACGCTCAATGACCTGGAATCGAAGGTGGTCAGCGTGATCGTCGTGATTCTCGGCGTGACCTTTCTGGAGCACTTCATCCGCTGGGAAGACCCTGTCGCCACCCTGCAGTTTGGCGGCGCGATGGCGCTGGTGGTTGCGCCATTGGTATTATTTCAGCACCACTCGCATAAAGCCAAGGAAGAACAGAAAACGCATCGTCCGAATGAACAGGCGCGCGCAGAGCATTCCATGTTTGAAGAAGACCGGGAAAAGGCGGAAGTTGACGCAGAGCGCCCGGATGCGGGCAAGCCGGCGGACCATGGCTAGCTTTAGAAACAAGTCTAGTCTGCATTCTGACTAGGCGTAAGAAAGATAATAGGCACACCTTTAACATGGTCTATCTATTAAAAACACGAAGAAATATATTAAAAATGACATTACTTTAGTTGTCTTTGTTGCAATTTATTCCAAGCGACATTAAGCTCACCATGACCTAAAAACCATCCTGTCGCCCATGGCGGCATCTTTATTTGTGAAGACCCATGCGCATCAATTCACTGCTGGCAATTGTCTTGCTTTTACCTGCCATTGCTTTCGGGGAGAATTGCCAGATTCCGGCATATGAGCCATTTGCGCCGAAAAACATCAGTGCCGCCACATCGCCCGAACAGATGGCAATCGAAGTGCAAATGCAGCCGGTAGCCAGCCTGCGCATGCCGGCAGGATTTTCGAGACTAGGTTCCATGCCCTACGGCAGCATGTGAGCTATTCTCTCAAATTACAAATGGTCCGAAAATCTCAGTACAGGTCACCCCCACTTAACTGGCATTCCTGACTCACTCCTCATTGATCATTTGCCCCACTGATCAATAATGTTTCCCCTCATATATTTCTCTATGGCCACACATGTTGTAATATAGAAAATTCGCAAGTTTTGGTAAAACCACTTCAGTAACCGATTCGGAAGACGGAATCTACCGTTCAACTGGACTGGGTCTTAATGAAAGTGCACGAAGTCAGCAAATAACTTGCATCAATTGAGGAAAATGGAGATTAGTTGCTGATGACGCAGTACGTTCTGACGCAGTACCTAAGCCCGTATTACGCATGGCTATTGACTAGACGTACTGCGAGCGACACCGTTGAGTCGCTCGCAACTACCTTGGCTGACTCTCAAGTTGACCTTAAGCTGCGCCGTGAACCGCTCATCCGGCAGGATAAAGTCGAAGCGCAGCGCAACAACATCATCAGCCAGTTAGAAGTGCAGCTTCAGCAGCAGGTGGAAATGCGCACGTTGTCCACCATCGAATGGGAACTGGCATGACCATCACCGCTGTCACTCCAGCGATAGCTCTCATTAATAATTCAGGTTCCAAATCCATCGAATTCGAGGGATATAGAAAAGAAAACCAGGCAGCTTAGTATGTCCAAGACCCAACTGAAGATACTGGTAATTGAAAAATTCCGCGCACTGAATAACGTGAAAATCGAGCTTGGCGACCACATCACGGTCGTATGCGGGAAGAATGGCACATCCAAATCGTCTATTCTTGGCATTGCCGCGCAAATTTTCAGTTTCGAGACGGATTACGTCAAAGACGAGACGCTTTCATTCCGGCAAATTGCAGGTGGCTTGTTCAAGTCTCAATACAGTGAGCATTTTAGAATATCCGACACGTTCGATGTTCCGGGTTCCATGAAGGTAAACATCGAACTGCATGATGGCTATACTGATCAAGTCGCGACGGCAAAGCTGGAACTGATGAAGCGGAAATCGTCGCGTGGTAATACATTGCCCAGGCCGGTGGTCAGGAACAATAGCACGGCAACCGGCAGCAGTAATACAAGCAGGAACTTCACGCATCCAGTCATCTTCCTGAGTTTAAAGCGGCTTTACCCCATTGCTGCCAGAGACTATAAGATCAGTGACTTCGATTATCTAAAAAAGCACAAGCAGGACTTCATCAAGCTTACGAATGAGCTTCTCAATCGTGGCGCTTCCCATGCAACAGGTACGGATGGAATGATCAGTTCAGCCGTAGCGCATGGCGAAAACTATGACCAAGAGTCTGTTTCCGCTGGTGAGGACAACGTCGGTCAGATCGTCTTGGCGTTGATGTCTTTCAGGAAGTTGAAAGAAGAGTACCAAGATTACAAAGGCGGCTTGCTGCTAATAGACGAGGCTGACGCAGCGCTGTTTCCAACTGCGCAGGTGAATCTGCTAAAGATGCTTGACCGTGAATGCAAAAATCTGAATCTTCAGGTTGTTATGACTTCGCATTCGCCTGTCTTGATTGAATATGCATTCGAGCAAAGCCAGCAATTCAGAAGAAAATACAAAACGATTTACCTAAGCAACACCTATGGCGATGTCCAAGTGATGCAGGATTGGTCTTGGGCACAAATCAGTGCAGACATCAACACAAAGACCATCGACACAGTTTCTGGCACATCTTTGCCAAGCATCAATGTCTATTTCGAAGATAAAGAAGCCTCAGACTTCTTTGCCGCCTTGATGAACAGGCAGCCTGCTAAGAAGTTCACGGCTCCTATGTCGGAAATAACGCTTGGCTGTTCCAACTATTTACAATTGATTCAGAAGAAAATTCCCGAATTTGCGGAAAAAAGCATCATCTGCTTGGATGCGGATCAAGATCCACATACCAAGGGGAAGAACTTCAAGACAGTAGTACTACTACCCGGAAATTTGCCGCCCGATCAGTTGATTTTTGAGCACCTATACAATCTTCCTGCTGATCACGCATTCTGGAAGAATGATTTGCAGTTTTCGCGGGATGTCTTTACCAATGCGGCCCGTGAGGTGCTCAATGAGTTCACAATCAACGGTAACTCTGTTGATGTAAAAGAACGGATAGCGGCGTATATTGGCAAAAAGACACCGCGAGATGTATTCAAGCGATTTTATAAGGGTGCTGAATTTCAGAAGCTGGTTTCTTCTGGTGCGAAGCCATACAACCCTTGGAAACATTGGATTGAAAGCAACCCTGTGCCCAGCAACGAATTCTTGGAAAGATTCAAGACGGCCATTTACGGCGTGATGAAAAATGGATATGCCGTGGATGCCGCCAAGCTGACCGTGCTAGAAGTGAAGCTGAAAAAGGTAAACAATGTTTTCAAACAGATTGTATAGCCCCTTGCGCTACCCTGGTGGGAAAGCGCCATTTGCACCCTTCATTGCGAAGGTAATGGAGAGCAACGGCATTGCGGGCGGTCATTATCTGGAGCCGTATGCGGGCGGGGCTGGCGTTGCGCTGGATTTGCTTTTTCACGGCCATGCCAGCCATATTCATATCAATGATGCGGACCCTGCGGTTTACGCTTTCTGGATTTCCGTAACCCAGCATTCATGCGCGCTTCTGGAACTGCTTGAGTCTACGCCCATTACCATCGAAGAGTGGTTTAAGTGGCGGTCGATTCTTCGTGAAGAGCATGATGCCAGTTTGGTCGAGAAAGGTTTTGCAACCTTGTTCATGAATCGGACGAATCGCTCTGGGATTCTCAAGGCGGGCGTCATTGGTGGCAAGAGTCAGGGTGGAAATTACAAACTGGATGCTCGATTTAAGAAGGATGTTGTCGCGTCGCGTATCCGAGAGATTGCCAAGCGAGCAGATGACATCTCAGTCTATTGCGAGGATTCGCTGTCCCTTTTGAAGAGTTGTTCAGAATTTCTTCCGAAGCAATCTCTTATCTATCTCGATCCGCCTTATTACGTCAAAGGCAAAGGTTTGTATCGTAACTATTACGAGCATGACGATCACGCTGCTATTGCCAAGATCATTCAGCAGAAGAAGTTCAAATGGCCTTGGGTTGTGTCGTATGACAATGCCGAAGAGATTTGCGAGATGTATCAAATGAGCCAATCGCTGACCTATGGGCTGAACTACACGGCGCAAAGACGCTACGTTGGGAATGAAGTGATGTTTTTCAGTCGGAATCTTGTGGTTCCCGATGAGGCCATTCCGCAAACTAAGGCAGTTGGCTAATAGCAGTCGTATAGGCAGATTGATGAAAAAAAATTAAAACTGGAATTCACCTGGATCGAGAAGGACAAGCGGCCCATGCTAGAGCCGCGCATCCGGCTCGAAAGCCGTCGGCACCAAGCCGTGGCGATACTTGCTGGCTCCATACGACGAGATCGCCGAATCAAAGCGGCTCACCGAATTCTTGTGCTTCGAAGCGAAGGTCTGAGAGGGGTACGGGTAAAGACATGAACAAAGGGAGAACATAGTTTGTTCTGCTCCCGTGCTCGGAAGGTAGTGAGGTCAATATGAATCGTCGCGTTGCGCTTCGGAAGAAGTTTCAGGTAGCGAAGAACTGAGATCAAGTGTGGGCATAAGTGTTTTCGAGTTAACGCCGGTGAAAGCAGACATCACGGATTAGTTCAAAGAAGCGAGGGAGGAACCGCCAAATGGAGAAAGTCAGGAAAGAGCGAATTCTGATTTTAGCGAAGACGTATCCCTCGCCCAGCGCTCAGTACGTAGAAACTTCCTGCGTGGCTGGCATCAGCGAGGATGGGTCGATGCGACGACTGTATCCCGTGCCGTTTCGGATGATTGAAGAAGGTCAGCAGTTCACGAAGTGGCAATGGATCGATGTCAGGGTTGAAAAGGCCAACAAGGACCACAGGCCAGAGAGCCACAAGCTTTACGTCGACACGATTGAGTGCGGTGATCGAATCGACACAAAAAAGGAGTGGATTTTCCGCTGGGAATGGCTGGACAAAATTCCGTCGTTCGATAGCTTCGTTTCACTCGACGCAGGCCGCCTGAGCGACGGACTATCAATCGCACTCCTGCGGCCGAAGAGGCTGCTCGGGCTTGAAATTACAAAGGCTCGTAACCAGGAATGGACGGAGGAAGAAAAAGAGAAGCTGATGCGGGAGCAGATGCAAGGTGATCTGTTCTCCGAGGCAGACGCAAAACGGCAAGTGAAGGAACTACGCAAGGTACCGTTCGACTTCTACTACCGGTATGTGTGCGACACCCCCGAAGGTGAGATGGAGCACCGGCACAAGATCGTCGACTGGGAGGCTGGCGCGCTGTTCTGGAACTGCCGCCACGACCATGGTGCCGATTGGGAGGCACCGTTCCGCGCCAAGCTAGAAGGTCAGCTTGGCGGAAAGGACTTGATGTTCCTGATGGGCAACCAACACCGGTTCCAAGACCAGTGGCTGATCATCAGTCTGATCTATCCGCCTATGCGAAAACCAGTCGAAGTGAGGCAGGGCTCACTTTTTTAGCGTCAGTAGCCTTGATGTGCTCGACCTGAACGCCGCAGTATTCACGTACTGCATTGGCCACCATTGAGCGGTGGCAGAAATTGAAATCAGCCTCGTAGCAGAGTAGCGCGCAGTTCGAGGAATTCACCCGGTCAGAAAGCTCAGCGATGGCGACCTCTTGTTTCTCAAGGTACTTCAGGAAACCCTCGGTATATCGTTTCCAGTTGCCGTCTTCACGGTATCGGTCTCGAACCGGCTTCGGGCAGCCCAGATCAACCATGTGAACGTACTCAAAGCCAGAGAGATTCAACGCACTAGACAGCGCCTTCTTCGAAAATCCTGGCTTGCGCGACAGAGGCAGCTCACGAATGTCCACGACGGTTTCAATGCTGTGCTCAGCGAGCAATAACATGAACACGTCAATGTCCAGTCCTTCATAGCCTATGGTGAAAACAGTCATCGAGAACCCTTTAATTAATCAATTTTACCGGAGGATGCTGGTGTCTGGCGAGCGCGAATACCATTAACAACTTAATTACTCTCCGGCAGAGCTTCCAAAGACTGGAAGGTTCAAGCTGTTTTGCAAAAGGTTCAAGTTACATTGCAGACGATAACTGCCCCCCCCCTCTTCCGCTGATTGTCCTTCCTTCATAAACCATGACTTCTTGACTTGAAAAAAGGATTACCCGCCCATATACTTAGCACTCGTTAAGGGAGAGTGCTAATAGTCCTTCCTTGGCCTTCCAACTTTTGCGTCGCGCAGGCTGCACCGTGTACTCCACGAATTGCGGCATGCCTGCGGAAAATTATCACAACTTATTGATTTTAAAGGAGTTTGTATGAATCTTCGTCCTTTGCACGATCGCGTCATCGTCAAGCGTCTGGACCAGGAAACCAAGACTGCGTCCGGCATCGTCCTGCCTGAAGCCGCCGCAGAAAAGCCTGATCAAGGTGAAGTGCTGGCCGTCGGCAATGGCAAGATCCTGGAAGACGGCAAGGTCCGTCCGCTCGACGTCAAGGTCGGCGACCGTGTTTTGTTCGGCAAGTATTCCGGCCAGGCCGTCAAGGTCAGCGGCGAGGAATTGCTGGTGATGCGCGAAGAAGACATCATGGCGATCGTCCAGAAGTAATCCACGGATCCCATACAAATACCCACTGTTAAAGCAAGGAGTAACAAACATGGCAGCTAAAGACGTCGTATTCGGCGATTCCGCCCGTCACAAGATGGTTGAAGGCGTGAACATTCTCGCCAACGCAGTCAAGGTCACCCTCGGCCCGAAAGGCCGCAACGTCGTTCTGGAGCGCTCCTTCGGCGCCCCGACCGTCACCAAGGACGGTGTCTCGGTCGCCAAAGAGATCGAACTGAAAGACAAGCTCATGAACATGGGCGCGCAGATGGTCAAGGAAGTCGCTTCCAAGACTTCCGACAACGCCGGTGACGGCACCACCACCGCGACNNAACCCGATGGACCTCAAGCGCGGCATCGACAAGGCTGTCGCCGCTACCATCGAAGAACTGAAGAAAATCGCCAAGCCCTGCACCACTTCCAAGGAAATCGCGCAAGTTGGCTCGATCTCGGCCAACAGCGATACCTCGATCGGCGAGCGTATCGCTGAAGCAATGGACAAAGTCGGCAAGGAAGGCGTCATTACCGTGGAAGACGGCAAGTCGCTGAATGATGAACTCGACATCGTCGAAGGCATGCAGTTCGACCG
>DPRS01000016.1:108135-124253 GCA_003537575.1 Oxalobacteraceae bacterium | reverse complement strand
CATCCTGACCGGCGGCCAGGTCATCGCTGAAGAAGTCGGCCTGACCCTGGAAAAGGCTACCCTGAACGACCTCGGCCAAGCCAAGCGCATCGAAATCGGCAAGGAAAACACCACCGTCATCGACGGCGCCGGCCAGGCTGCCAACATCGAATCGCGCGTCAAGCAGATCCGCGCGCAAATCGAGGAAGCGACTTCCGACTACGACCGCGAAAAGCTGCNNAAATGAAGGAAAAGAAAGCCCGCGTGGAAGACGCGCTGCACGCAACCCGTGCCGCCGTTGAAGAAGGCATCGTCGCCGGCGGCGGCGTGGCCCTGCTGCGCGCTCGCGCTGCCGTCAACGTCAAGGGCGAGAACGCCGACCAGGAAGCCGGCATCAAGATCGTCCTGCGCGCCATCGAAGAGCCGCTGCGCATGATCGTCACCAACGCCGGCGAGGAAGCTTCAGTCGTCGTCAACAAGGTCCTGGAAGGCACCGGCAACTTCGGTTACAACGCTGCCAACGGTACCTACGGCGACATGGTCGAAATGGGCGTGCTGGATCCGGCCAAGGTGACCCGTTCGGCGCTGCAAAACGCCGCATCGATCGCCGGCCTGATGCTGACCACCGATTGCGCCGTGTCCGAACTGATGGAAGACAAGCCGGCTGCCGGCGGCGGCATGGGCGGCATGGAAGGCATGGGCGGCATGGGTGGTATGGGCGGCATGATGTAATTTGCCGGTCGGCCCGGCGGGAGGCGCAAGCCTCTTGCCTGCCTCGAAATGAAAAAAGCCTGCAGGGTTTGCGCCTTGCAGGCTTTTTCTTTGTTTGCCTCAGAATTCGGTGATCAGTCCCGGTCTTCCGATTCTTCCTCGGCTTCCGGCGCCAGCCCCAGCGACGGCGGCGGCGTGTAGCTGGCCAACAAGGCTGCCCGGCTCTCCGGCGTCTCCAGGCTGATCCGGCCGAGTGCCCCGCTGCGGTAATCCTGCAGGAAGGTATGCGATGCCTTTTCAAAATCGAGTTCTCCGCCCTTCTGTCGGAAACCGCGCTTTTTCGCCACTCCTTCGACCACGCCGACGCCATCCATGCCCTCGGTAGCAACACCGTAGCGCGCCGCCAGCAGATGCGGATAGCGTGTCAGCAACACCTCGGCAAGGAAGGTGGCGACCTCTTCTTCGATCAGCGCATTGCTGCCGATGGCATGGCTGGCAGCCAGCATCAGGCCATCCGTCGGATGCGCGATTTTCGGCCACAACATGCCGGGGGTATCGACCAGCACCATGTTATTGCCTAGATAAAGCCGCTGCTGCGTCTTGGTGACCGCCGGCTCGTCGCCTACCTTGGCGACCCTTTTTTTCAGCAGTGCATTCATCAACGTCGATTTGCCGACGTTGGGAATGCCCATGATCATGATGCGCAAGGGTTTCAGCGCCGTGCCGCGGTGCGGCGCGATTTTCAGGCATAAGCCCGGCACCTTGGCGACGTCGACCGGCTTCTTGCAGCTGAGCGCAACCGCATGCACATCTTTTTGCTTATTGTAGAAGTCGAGCCAGGCTTGCGTCGCGGCCGGGTCTGCCAGGTCGGCCTTGTTGAGGATTTTCAGGCAGGGCCGCTGACGGAACACCCGCAATTGCTCGATCATCGGATTGCAGCTGGCCTGCGGCAGACGGGCGTCCAGCACCTCAACCACCATGTCGGTCTTTTCCATGGTTTCGGCCGCCTGGCGGCGCGCCGAATTCATGTGACCGGGGAACCATTGTATGGACATGTGAAGCTTTTGAATGAAATCGAGGCGCTATTCTACCTGCTTGCGGGGATGCGCCCCGCGCCGCAGGCAAATTTGCCCGCGGCAAACGCACTCAGGCAAACGCACTCAGACGTCGATCGCGTTCACCGATCCTGCGCGCTGGCGCAGTTCGAATTTCTGGATCTTGCCGGTGGCAGTCTTCGGCAGCGCATCGAACACCACTGCGCGCGGCACCTTGAAGCCGGCCAGGTGCTCCTTGCAGTGCGCGATGATTTCCTGGTCGGTGACATTGGCGCCCGGCTTCAACTCGATGAAGGCGCACGGTGTCTCGCCCCATTTTTCATTGGGCATGGCGACCACTGCCGCCACCAGCACCGCCGGATGGCGGTACAGCACGTCCTCTACTTCGACGCTGGAAATATTTTCACCGCCGGAAATGATAATGTCCTTGCTGCGATCCTTGATCTTGATGTAGCCGTCAGGATGAATCACGCCAAGATCGCCGGTATGGAACCAGCCGCCGGCAAACGCCGCCTGCGTGGTCTTTTCATTCTTCAGGTAACCCTTCATGGTGATATTGCCGCGGAACATGATCTCGCCGATGGTTTCGCCATCCGCCGGCACCTGCTGCATGGTTTCCGGGTCCAGCACCGAGACGGCTTCCTGCAGCACATAGCGGATGCCCTGGCGCGCATTCAGGCGGGCCCGCTCGCCGATATCGGCGTTGGCCCAGTCTTCCTGTTTTTCGCATACCGCTGCCGGTCCATATACTTCGGTCAGGCCATAGACGTGCGTCAGGTCGAAGCCGATTTCCTCCATGCCCTGGATCATCGCCGCAGGCGGCGCCGCGCCGGCGACCATGGCAGACACCTGGTGCTCGACGCCCTGGCGCAGTTCGGCCGGCGCATTGATGATCAGCGAATGCACGATCGGCGCGCCGCAGTAATGCGACACCTTGTGCTCGCGGATGGCATCCCAGATCGCCTTGGCTTCCACCCTGCGCAGGCAGACGTTGACGCCGGCCTGCGCCGCCACTGTCCACGGGAAGCACCAGCCGTTGCAGTGGAACATCGGCAGGGTCCACAGATAGACAGGATGGCGCGGCAGCGACCAGGTGACGATGTTCGAGATCGCATTCAGGTAGGCGCCGCGATGGTGCACCACCACGCCCTTGGGGTCGCCGGTGGTGCCGGAAGTGTAGTTCAGGCCGATCGCATTCCATTCATCGTCCGGGTTCTGCCACTGGAATTCCGGGTCGCCGCCGGCGATGAAGGCTTCGTATTCGATGTCGCCCAGGCGCTGGCCAGGACCGGTGTACTCGGGATCGTCGACATCGATCACCAGCAGCTGCCGGCCGAGCAGCTTCAGCGCGCCATGCATCGGGGCGGAAAATTCGCGGTCGACGATGACGGCCTTGGCTTCGCCGTGGTTCAGCATGAAGGCAATGCTTTCGGCGTCGAGCCGGGTGTTCAGGGTATTGAGCACGGCGCCGGTCATGGGCACGCCGAAATGGGCGTCGATCATCGGCGGCGTGTTGGGCAACATCACTGCCACGGTATCGTCCTTGCCGATGCCATGCTTCGACAGCATCGACGCCAGCCGGCGCGCGCGCCGGTATTGCTCTGACCAGGTCAGGCGCAAGGCACCGTGCACCGTCGCCAGCCGCTGCGGATAGACGGTCGCGGTCCGTTCGATGAAACCCAGGGGGGTCAGGGGCGTGTAGTTGGCAGGATTCTTCTCCAGGCCGACGTCGAATTTGTTCATGGATTTCTCCCTTTCATTGAATTCTTTAACCACGACCGTTTTTCCGGTCTCTCAATCCAGTCCCGCCAGCACCTTGAGGTGCGCGGCGACGCTGCGTCCCAGCGCCGACAGGTTGTAGCCGCCTTCCAGGCAGCTGACGATGCGTCCTTGCGCGTACTGGTCGGCGATCATCATGATCTGCTGCGTCAGCCAGGCATAATCCGCTTCCACCAGCCCGAGCTGGCCCATTTCATCTTCGCGATGGCCATCGAAGCCGGCGGAGATGAACACCATCTGCGGCCGGTGCGCATGCAGCGCCGGCAGCCATTTCTCGGTCACCAGCTGGCGCACCACGTCGCCGTCGCTGTAGGCCGGCACCGGCACGTTGACGGCATGCGCGCCGATATCGTCAGTGCCGCTGTAGGGATAGAACGGATGCTGAAAAATGCTCGCCATCAAAACGCGATCCTCGCCGGCGAATGCCGCTTCGGTGCCGTTGCCATGATGAACGTCGAAATCGATGATGGCGATGCGTTCCAGGCCGTGCACTTCGAGCGCGTGGCGGGCGGCAACCGCGACATTATTGAACAGGCAAAAACCCATCGGCTCTTCCGGCGTGGCATGGTGGCCGGGCGGACGCACTGCGCAAAAGGCATTGGCAATCTCGCCGGCGATCACGGCATCGGTCGCGGCCACCGCGGCGCCGGCGGCGTGCAGCGCGGCGTCCCAGCTGTGCGCATTGAGAAAAGTATCGCCATCCAGGCTGAAATAGTCGCCATCGGCAGCCGGCACGTTGTCGCGGATGCGGGCGATCGCCGCCGCCGTGTGGACCCGCGCGATATCTTCCACGCTGGCCGGCGGCGCCTCCTGGTGCAGGAGGAAAGGATCGACCCGACTGGCGATCAGCTGATCCTGGATCGCCTGCAGGCGTTCCGGGCATTCCGGGTGCCATCCTCCCATTTCATGCCGCTTGCAATCGGCATGAGTGTAAAAACCGGTACTCATTCGTCATCCTCGCATAATCTCCGCCGCTTCTTTTATCTGCCGGCGTTTTGCCGCGCCTTGTTTCAGCGTCTTCTTTTTATGTAAGTTTAACCAGTAAACCGACCCATTTGCTAATTTATTAGTGTTGCACCGCACATTTTTGTATTTGCGAATAATCAACGCTCCCCTAGAATACCTGTCGCACCCCCGCTCCACCAATTCTCACCTGATCGGATGCTCCATGCTCGACAAGATCCACGCAGTCGCCCGGCAAGTCAACCATATCGTCATCGGCAAGGAAGAACAGGTCCGGCAAGCCCTGGTCTGCCTGCTGGCGGGCGGGCATTTGCTGCTGGAGGATGTGCCGGGCGTGGGCAAGACCACGCTGGCGCATGCGCTGGCGATTTCGCTGGGCCTGAAATTCAATCGCATCCAGTTCACCAGCGACTTGCTGCCGGCCGATGTGGCGGGCATTTCGATTTTCGACCGGGAAAAGAATGCCTTCCTGTTCCACCCCGGTCCGGTTTTCACGCAGGTATTGCTGGCCGATGAGATCAACCGCGCCACGCCCAAGACCCAGTCGGCCCTGCTGGAAGCGATGGAAGAAAGGCAGGTGACAGCGGATGGCGTCACGCGCGGCCTGCCTTCGCCCTTCTTCGTCATCGCTACGCAAAACCCGACCCACCAGATCGGCACCTTTCAGCTGCCGGAATCGCAGCTGGACCGCTTCCTGATGTGCCTGTCGCTGGGCTACCCGGACAGCGCCGCCGAACGCGCCCTGCTGCTGGGCGAAGATCGCCGCGCCATGCTCAAGTCGCTGGCGCCGGCCATGCAGCCGACGGAACTGGAGCAGGCGCAGCAGGTCGCTCGGCAGATTCATGCGTCGGCCGGACTGATCGATTACGTGCAGGCGCTGGCGCAGGCATCGCGCCAGAGCGGCCTGTTTGCCGAAGGCTTGAGCCCGCGCGCCGCGCTGGCCCTGCTGCAGGCGTCGCGCGCCCGGGCGGCGCTGGAAGGACGTAACCATGTGATCCCGGAAGACGTGCAGGCGGTGCTGGTGCCGGTCGCCGCGCATCGCCTGCGGCCGCTGAAGACGGCCGGCAGTGCCGCCCTCTCCAGCCGCGACCTGGTCGCCAGGCTGATGCAGTCGGTGCCGGTCTGATGGCCTGATACATGGCGCAGGAAGACATGTCGAAAGCACCCGAGCAAGGCGGCAAGTTGCGGCGCTTTTTCCGCCAGCGGCTTGAACGCTGGCTGTTTCGCCTCGGCGCTCCTGAAGCCGGCGAAGTCTACCTCCACCAGCGCCGCGTGTTCATCGTGCCCACCGGCGCCGGCCTCGCATTCGGCCTGATGCTGGCGGTGCTGTTCATCGCCTCGATCAACTACAACCTGAGTCTCGGCTTCGGCCTGACTTTCCTGCTGGGCGCCTGCGCCGTGGTCGACATGCACCTGACTTTCCGCAACCTTGCCCATCTTCACCTGGTCCCGGGCCGCGTGCGGCCGATGCATGCCGGCGAAGAGGCGCAGTTCGAGCTGCATCTGGCCAACCGCAGCAAGCGCGACCGCTATGCCATCTGGCTGGGGTTTACCGATACCGGCGCGGCGGATGTACAGCAAGCGCTGGATATCCCGGCGAGCGCCACCCGCACCGTGGCGCTGGGCCTGGGCACGGACAGGCGCGGCTGGCTGAGGGCGCCGCGGATTCGCCTGCAGACCCGCTTCCCGCTCGGCCTGTTGCGCGCCTGGAGCTACTGGCAGCCGGACATGCGCGTGCTGGTCTACCCGCGCCCGGAAACCGATGCGCCGCCGCTGCCGCTGGGCGGCGCCGGCCCCGCGGATGGCTCCGGCAGCGCCGGCCATGACGACTTCGCCGGCATCCGCGCCTACCAGAGCGGCGACTCGTTGCGGCAGCTGGCATGGCGCCAGATTGCCCGCATGGATGGATTGCACGGCGCGCCGCTGGTGGCCAAGCATTTCGAAGGCGGCGGCGCCAGCGAACTGGCGCTGGACTTCGCCCTGCTGCCGACCGCCCTGGACCTGGAGACGCGGCTATCGCGCATGACGAGCTGGGTGCTGGAAGCCGAAGCCCGCGGCTTGCCGTATGCTTTCCGTCTGGGGCCGGTCGATCTGGCGCCGGCGCTCGGCCCGGCGCATCAGGCTGAATGCCTGCAGGCGCTGGCATTGCATGGCGTCACGGAGCCACGATGAATCTGCGCGCCTTCCTCCCCTCCCTTTCGCAATCGCTGCGGCAAGCCGGGCGCACCATGTCGCGCGACAAGGGTGATACCCTGCTGTTGCTGCTTGCCTGCGCGCTTGTGCTGGCACCGCATGCCACCCAGGTGCCGCCCTGGGTAGCGCTGACCGCCGGCGCGCTGCTGCTGTGGCGCGCCTGGATCACGTTCCGCGGCAATCGTCTGCCGCCGCGCTGGCTGTTGCTGCCGCTGGCCGGCCTGGCGATGGCCGGCGTGTTTATCAGCTTCAAGACCTTGCTGGGACAAGAAGCCGGTGTCGCCACGCTGGTGGTGCTGCTGGCTTTCAAGCTGCTGGAAATGCATGCGCGGCGCGACCTGCTGGTAGTCCTGTTCCTTGGTTTTTTCCTGATCCTGGCCGGCTTTTTTCACTCGCAAGGGATGGGGGCGGCGCTGATCGCGCTGCTGGCCTCGATCGGACTCCTCTCCGCGCAGCTTTCCTTTCAATATACCGGCGCCGCGCCGCCGCTGCTGCAACGCTTGCGGCTTGGCTTGAAAATCGTCGTCCTTGCCACGCCCCTGATGCTGCTGATGTTCTTTCTGTTTCCGCGCATCCAGGGGCCGCTATGGGGCTTGCCGGGCGATGCCCAGACCGGCCGCAGCGGCTTGTCCGATACCATGGCGCCGGGGAATATCGCGCAACTGGCGCTGTCCGGCGACGTCGCCTTCCGCGTCAGGTTCCTCGATCCGGCGCCAGCCCGGTCGAAACTGTACTGGCGCGCCCTCGTGCTGGACAATTACGATGGCCGCAACTGGTCGCAGCACCCCGCGCCGTCCGGCCAGGCAGCGCCGGCGGCCGTCCGGCCTGCCGCATTGCGCGCGCAAGGCCCGGGACTGCGCCACCAGGTCACGCTGGAACCGCACGGCAAGCGCTGGCTGTTTGCGCTCGAATTGCCGCAATCGCCGCCGCTCATGCCGGGCCTGGCGGCAACCGTGCGGCCCAGCGGCGAGCTGCTGGCGGAACGGGCGATCCATGAGCGCATTCGCTACACCGCCATATCGCATGTCGATTTCGCGCTGCAAGCCGATGCCTCGCGTAACGATCTGCGCCGCTGGCTCACGCTTCCCTCCGGCTACAATCCCGCCACCCTGAGTTTTGCCGCGACTCTGCGGAACGGCACGGATGACGATGTGCAACTGGCCAACGCGGTGCTCAGGCATTTCCGCGAACAGTCATTCCGCTATACGCTGGAGCCGCCGCCGCTGGGACGCGATGCCATGGATGAATTCCTGTTCAGCACCCGCGCCGGCTTTTGCGAACACTATGCCAGCGCCTTCGTGGTGCTGATGCGCGCCGCCGGCGTGCCGGCGCGGGTGGTGACGGGCTACCAGGGCGGGGAAATCAATCCGGTCGACAGTTTCATGACGGTGCGCCAGTCCGATGCTCATGCCTGGGCCGAAATCTGGCTGGAAGGGCGCGGTTGGCTGCGCGTCGACCCGACCGCCGCGGTGGCGCCGGACCGCATCGAGCGCAACCTCGCGCGCACCCTGTCCCAGGGCGGCGTGGGCGGCCTGGCCGGCGCAATCGCCCTGCCGCCGGCCGCTCGCTCCTGGCTGGCGTCGCTGCGCTTCAACTGGGATGCCGTCAACAATGGCTGGAACCAGTGGGTCTTGAATTATTCACCCGACAAGCAGAAAAGCCTGCTGCAATCGCTCGGTTTCCATGCTCCAGATTGGCGTACCCTGGCCATGCTGCTGGGCAGCGGCGCCCTCATCCTGGCGCTGCTGGCCTGGCCCATGCTGGCCGATCGCCGCAAAATCGATCCCCGCCAAGCCATATATTTGCGTTTTTGCCAAGCCATGGCTCGCAAGGGACTGGCGCGTGCCGCGCACGAAGGGCCGCGCGCGTATTGTCAGCGCATCATGCAAAGCACGGGCAAGCTTTCCGATGATAAAAAAATGGCGGCCGAGCGTTTTCTCGCGTGTTACGAGGCGGCGCAATATGGTACGTTAAGCGATTTGCCGCTAGCCGCGCACGTCGCCCGGCTCAAGTTACTGTTGAAGCAATGCCGATGAAATTTTCCCAGCCGTCCCGGCGCCCCGTGTTTTCCCTGCGCCCCCTATTACTCGTTCTTGCGCTGGCATGTGGCGCCCCCGCCATGGCGGATGCGGCAGCCAGGCAGGCGCCCGACAAGCCCAAGTTGCGCAAAACCGCCTTGCAGGAAGTTCAGCCTGGCGAATTCGCCAACTTCAGCCAGTGGAAGGAAGTGACCGCCTTCATCGATGACATGGTCGAGCGACGCGGCTTCGACCGCCAGGCGCTGGAAATCCTGTTCCGCGAAACCAGATATGTCGATCGCGCGGTTCAGCTGGTCAAGCCGGCGCCGCCGGGCAAGCCGAAAAACTGGCGCGCCTATCGCGCCCGCTTCATCGAGCCGGTGCGCATCCAGGCCGGCGCGGATTTCTGGGACGAGCATGCGCAAGCACTCGAACGCGCAGAACAAGCCTATGGTGTGCCGGCTGAAATCATTGTCGGCATTATTGGCGTGGAAACCGTCTATGGGCGCAACACCGGCAATTTCCGCGTGCTGGATACGCTGGCCACGCTCGGCTTCGATTATCCCGACACCCCCAACCGTGTCGCCCGCATGAATTTCTTCCGCGGCCAACTGGAACAGACCCTGCTGTTTGCGCGCGAATCGGATATCGATCCCTTCTCGCTGCTGGGTTCCTATGCGGGAGCGATTGGCCTGCCGCAATTCATGCCGGGCAGCATACGCAATTTCGCCGTCGATTTCGATGTCGATGGCAAGGTCGACTTGCGCAATTCCGCGGTCGATGCCATCGGCAGCGTCGCCAACTTCCTGGTGCAGCATGGCTGGCAAAGCGGGCAGCCGATCGCTTTCCCTGCAACCGTCACCACCAGCACTGTGAACGGCATGCCGGACAACCGCTGGGAAACCTACATCGGCCAGGGACTGGAAGCCAAATATACGCTGGAAGAAATGCGCAGCGCCGGCATCGCCTCCAGCGGCGAAGCGCCGGGCCATCTGCCTTACGGCCTGGTCGATCTGCAGAACGGCAGCGAAGCCACCGAGTACTGGCTCGGCGCCGCCAATTTCTTTGCCATCACCAAGTACAACCGCAGTTTCTTTTACGCCATGTCGGTGGTCGAACTGGGCCGCGCAGTCAGGGCGGCGCGCGGCGGCTGAAGCGGCTGGCAAGGAGCCGTCCCTGCACGTCCCGCCCCTGGGGCGTCGCCTGTCCCGCCGGCTCAATTCGCGGCGAATGGCGTCATTGCCGCAGCCGGTTCGCGCCGCTTTCTCGCATGGGCGATTCCCGCCTTTTCCAGCTCGGCGAAAATGAACAGGAGGGCGCCGGCAAAAAATACGCGCAGCCATTCGCCGGCATTGAGCGGAGTGGCATCAAACACGGCCTGCAGCGGCGCCGAGTAGACGTAGGCAACCTGGAAGGCCGCGCAGGCCGCCAGCGCATACAAGACATAGCGGTTGCCGAACAAGCCTTCGTGGGAAAGCACCGAACGATAAATGTAACGGCTGCTGACCAGGTAAAACATCTCGGCCACTACCACCGCGCTGACAGCCATGGTGCGCGCGGTCTCCAGCGAGGCGCCATTCCTCAGTTCCCACAGAAACAGGCCAAGAGCGCCGGCCATCATCAACATGGAAACCATCACTACCCGCCAGATAAAGAACCAGGACAGCAATGGCGCATCCGGATCACGCGGACGTCGCGTCATGACACCATGCTCGGGACGCTCAAAGGCCAGCGCCAGTCCAAGCGTGCTCGATGTCACCATGTTAATCCACAGCACCTGCGCCGGGGTCAGCGGCAGCATCAATTCGAACAGGATCGCCGCTACCACGATCAGTCCCTCGCCGCCGTTAGTCGGCAGCATGAACAACACGAATTTCTGTATGTTGTCGTAAATGCCGCGCCCTTCGCGCACGGCATTGCTGATGGTGGCGAAGTTATCATCCGCCAGCACCATGTCCGCTGCTTCCTTGGCGGCTTCAGTCCCCTTCAGCCCCATGGCCACGCCGACGTCGGCGCGCTTGAGCGCAGGCGCATCGTTGACGCCATCTCCCGTCATGGCCACCACCTGCCCCTGCGCCTGCAGCGCCTGCACCAGGCGCAATTTATGCTCTGGACTGGCACGCGCAAACACATCGATATGGGGAGCCACCCGGCGCAATTGCGCATCGTCCATGAGCTCGATCTCGGCGCCGGTCAGCGCCGGCAAGTCGCGGCCGATTCCCATCTGCGCGCCGATCGCACGAGCGGTGTCGGCATGATCCCCGGTAATCATCTTGACGCGGATTCCCGCGCCGGCACAATCCGCCACGGCGGCGATCGCCTCCTCGCGCGGCGGATCGATGATGCCGACCATGGCAAGCAGGGTGAAGCCGTTTTCCACGTCGGAAAATCGCACTGAGTGCTGCGTGGCGTCGGCCTTCCTGACTGCCAGCGCCAGCAACCTTAACCCGCGCGCTGCGCAATCCACGGCGGCGCGACGCCAGTAGTCGGCGTCGACAGGGCCGCCGCCTTCCTGGCAATTGCACATGTCGAAGATGCGCTCCGGCGCGCCCTTGACGAAAACATAGCCATGGCCATCGCGGTCATGATGCAATGTCGCCATGAAGCGATGCTCGGACTCGAACGGAATCACATCCGTGCGCGGCCATAGAGGGCGTTCTTTTGCCGGCTCCAGCCCGATTTTCATCGCCAGCGCGAGCAACGCGCCTTCGGTCGGATCGCCCTGCACTTGCCAGTCGCCATCCTGCTGCTGCAGCTCGGCGTCATTGCACAGCACGGCAGCGCGCGCCAGATCCATCATGACCGGCATGTCTGCGGCTGCGGCCGGCGTGCCTGCGGCATAAAATTCCCCGGCCGGCGCGTACCCCGCCCCGGTCACGTCGAATACCCGGCTCGCCGTGACCACACGCTGCACGGTCATCTCGTTGCGGGTCAGGGTGCCGGTCTTGTCGGTGCAGATAACGGTGACCGATCCAAGCGCCTCGACTGCCGGCAGGTGCCGGATGATGGCCTTGTGGGTCGCCATCCGCCGTACGCCCATTGCCAGCGTAATGGTCATAATTGCCGGCAATCCCTCCGGGATGGCGGATGCCGCCAGCGCGACCACCATGATGAACATATCACCCGGCGCATGGCCGCGCCAGAATACGCCGGTCAGGAAGGTCATGGCCGACATGAGCAGGATGGCTGCCGCCAGCCAGCGGCTGAACTTGCTCATCTGGCGCAGCAAGGGCGTGGTAATCTCGCGCACCTGATCCAGCATCGTGCCGATGCGTCCGAGTTCGGTTGCCACGCCGGTGGCGATGACCACGCCAATGGCCTGTCCGGACGCCAGCAGCGTTCCTGAATAAAGCATGCAGGTGCGGTCAGCCAGCACGGCGCTTGCCGAAACCGGCGCCATCGATTTTTCCACGACACTCGATTCACCGGTCAGGGCGGATTCATTCATGCGCGGATTTTTTCCGCCGACAATCCGCATATCGGCAGGCACCTTGTCGCCGGAAGCCAGCAAGACGATATCGCCCGGCACCAATTCCTCGGCAGGCAGGTCGAGGCGCCGGCCGCCGCGCATCACTGCGGCCCTGAGGCTAAGCATGCCGCGGATTGCATCGAGCGCCTGTTCCGCCTTGCCTTCCTGGATAAAGCCGATTCCGGCATTGACCAGCACGGCGGCAACGAGCACGGCGGTATCGATCCAATGCCCCATCGAAGCGGTCATCAGCGCAGCGCCTAGCATGACGTAAATCAGGACATTATGAAACTGCAACAAGATGCGCAGCCACCATGCACGCTTGCGCCGCGATGGCAGACGGTTAAAGCCGAATTGTTGAAGGCGGCGTTGCGCCTCGTCTTCGGCAAGGCCGGCGTGCGGATCCGTGTCAAGCCGGCTGACTACTGCCGCCCCTTCCATCGCGTGCCAGGCGGCAGCCTGCGCGGCACCTTGCGCTTCATGGCGCATGCCGTTCCCTTCTCTATTTCGCGCTGACTGCCGCGGGAACGATCAGGACATCGCTGGCAGTCTGATCGACCGTATCGCGGGTAACGCTACCGATGATCATCTCGGCCAGGCGCGAACGCCCATGTTTTCCCATCACGATCAGATCCGGGCTGCTTTTTTCCGCATACTCGCGCACCACCTTCTCGGGCCGGCCAAACGTAATGACGCGGTCGAGGCAGCGGTCGCCAAGGTTCAAGTCCGAGACTAGCTCGTTTAACTCCAGCCTGGCCTTTTCGCGCGCCTTGATGCGGAATTTGTCGATCACTTCGCGGGATACGCTTGCATACTGCATATGCCCTTCGAACCCCACTTCAAATGCATGCAACAGAGTGATGCCGGCGTCCGGAGCAATTTTCAGCGCCAATGCCACCGCCTGTCTTGCATCTTCCGAAAAATCCACCGGCGCCAGGATGCTCCGATAGGTCTTGCGCGGTTCATTCTTGACCACCAGCAGCGGCCTCTTGCAAAGATGAACCAGCTTGTCTGCCGTATCGCCGAGAAAAAGATCAGAGAGAAAATTACGGCCCTGGGCGCCGATGACGATCAGATCTGCGCCAATCTCATCTGCCCTGGCTGCAATTTCCGCGGCAGGATAGCCGAAGCGGATCGCACACGAACTCTCAATGCCGTGCAGGTCCTGCATGCGGGCGGCGCGCGACTGCAATAACTCCATCGCGCGCGTGCTGACCGATGCGCGCGTCGCCTCTACTGTACTGCCCAGCAACTGCGCCAGGACATCCAGCAGCCCGGTTTCCTCCACGGTCATCAATTCAATGGTCCTGGGCTTGTGCTCGTATGCCAGCATTGCAGCACGATTCTCCGCACGCTCGGCGCATTCAGAAAGATCGGTAGCGACAAGAATGGTATCGATGGTAGCCATATTTTTCCTTTATTCATGTAGCCTGTCCCGGCATCCGGCTGCTGGCAAAACCGAGGTTACCATACCGGAAGAATGGGGAGAGCATCATCCGCTTCAAGCATAGCCAAGGGCAATGATTCCCCGCATCTCCTCAAGGTCTGTTAACATCTCGCATAGAGAGCAGACCGGGCATGCGCCAGGCACACCGGCACTCGCACTCCTCAGTCAACACCCATCGCCCATTTGTTCGGCAAAACGCCAGTTTCACGGAAAGGATTGCCCCACTCATGTTGCTCGCCTGGATCGTTGCCTTGCCCCTTGTGGGCAGCCTGCTGGCAGGCCTGTTGCCGCGCGATACGCGCAATATCGAATCGTGGCTGGCAGGTGCGGTGGCGCTCGGCTGCTGCACGATCCTCGGCGGCCTGTATCCGCAAGTCGCTGCAGGCGAAGTCCTGCGCATGACGATCCCCTGGGCGCCAGCGCTGGGACTCCAGTTCACCCTGCGCATGGATGGCTATGCCTGGCTGTTCGCCATGATGGTCAGCGCGATGGGAGTGCTGGTGGTGCTCTATGCGCGCTATTACATGTCGCCGCAGGATCCGGTGCCGCGCTTCTTTTCCTTTCTGCTGGCATTCATGGGCGCGATGCTGGGCGTCGTCCTGTCGGGCAACCTGATTCAGCTGGTGCTGTTCTGGGAATTGACCAGCCTGGTATCCTTTCTCCTGATCGGCTACTGGCATCACCGCGTCGATGCCCGCCGCGGCGCCCGCATGGCGCTGACCGTGACCGGCGCCGGCGGCCTGTGCCTGCTGGCCGGCGTGCTGCTGATCGGTCGCATCGTCGGCAGCTACGATCTCGATGCGGTGCTGGCTTCGGGCGATACGCTGCGCAATCATCCCTGGTACCTCGCGGTGCTGTTGCTGATCGGCCTGGGCGCGCTGACCAAGAGCGCGCAGGCGCCTTTCCACTTCTGGCTGCCGCACGCCATGGCCGCGCCGACGCCGGTGTCGGCCTACCTGCATTCTGCCACCATGGTGAAAGCCGGCGTATTCCTGCTGGTGCGGTTGTGGCCGGTCCTGTCGGGCACCGATGCCTGGTTCTGGATGATCGGCGGCGCCGGCCTGTGTTCGCTGGTGCTGGGCGCGTATGCGGCCATGTTCCAGAAGGACATGAAAGGCGTGCTGGCTTATTCGACCATCAGCCATCTCGGCCTGATCACCCTGCTGCTCGGTCTCAACAGTTCGCTTGCGCTGCTGGCGGCGATTTTCCACATCGCCAACCATGCAACCTTCAAGGCTTCGCTGTTCATGGCGGCGGGCATCGTCGATCATGAAACCGGCACACGCAACCTGGGAATTCTGTCCGGGCTGCGCTACGCCATGCCAATCACCGCCACACTGGCTACGGTGGCAGCGGCCGCCATGGCAGGAGTGCCGCTGCTGAACGGCTTCATTTCCAAGGAAATGTTTTTTACCGAAACGATGTTTGTCAGTGGAAATGCGTTTACCCGCTTCGGCTTGCCGGCAATTGCCGTAATCGCCTCGGCCTTCAGCGTCGCCTACTCGCTGCGCTTCATCCTGCAAGTGTTTTTCGGCCCGCCGGCTTCCGGCTTGCCGCGCACGCCGCACGAGGCGCCGCGCTGGATGCTGGTGCCGATCGAACTACTGGTGCTGATCTGCCTGCTGGTAGGCATCTTTCCCGCACAAACCATCGGCCCCTTTCTGGATACCGCGGCCCTGGCCGTGCTGGGATCGAAGATGCCGGCTCATAACCTGGCGGTCTGGCACGGTTTCAACCTGCCGCTGGCAATGAGCCTGCTGGCTCTGGCCGGCGGCGTGCTGCTCTACTACAGTCTGCGCCTGCGGCTGCGCCGCCTGGCCGCTGCCGTGGTGCCCGGATACCATCTGGATGGCAAGCGCATTTACGAGACCGTGGTCGAGCGCGCCATCGACATCGCGCGCGGCCTGACCCGGCTGCTGTCCTCGGCGCGCCTGCAGACGCAACTGCTGTTGCTGCTGCTGGCGGTTGGCGGATCGGCGCTGTGGGCGCTGCGCCGCGACGGTCTGCCCGCAGCCAACCTGCCGCTGACCGGCATCGCCCCGGCCTTTGCCCTGGTCTGGCTGGTCGGCGGCGCCTGCGCCATCGGCTGCGCCATCCAGGCCAAGTACCACCGTCTGGCGGCGCTGATCATGGCCGGCGCCGCCGGCCTCGCCACCAGCCTTACCTTCGCCTGGTTCTCGGCGCCCGACCTGGCCCTGACCCAGCTGGCGGTCGAGGTGGTGACAGTCGTGCTGATCCTGCTGGGTCTGCGCTGGCTGCCGCGCCGCAAGAAAGCCGAAGATGACGAGACCTCGGGCCCGGGACTGCGCGCCCGCAGCCGCCGCCTGCGCGACATGGTCCTGGCCGGCGGCGCCGGCCTCGGCCTGGCCGCCCTCACCTACGCCGTGCTGCGGCGCCAGCCCGGCCCCGGCATCGCTTCCTATTTCATCGAGAATTCGCTGCCTCTCGGCGGCGGCGCCAACGTCATCAACGTGATCCTGGTCGATTTCCGCGGCTTCGACACG
>DPRS01000016.1:107859-108127 GCA_003537575.1 Oxalobacteraceae bacterium | reverse complement strand
CCGGCGGCGGCTTCGTCGGCGGCCTCGTCATGGCCACCGCCATGATCCTGCAATACCTGGCCGGCGGCACCATCTGGGCTGAATCGCGCACTCGCCTGCGGCCGCAATACTGGATCGCCGGCGGCTTGCTGTGCGCCGCCGGCGCCGGCCTGTCGGCGTGGCTGACGACCAGGCCCTTTCTCTCGGCCATGGCCTGGCATGCGCAACTGCCGTTGATCGGCGAATTGCATCTGTCCACCGTGCTGCTGTTCGACCTCGGCGTCTACCT
>DPRS01000016.1:0-107831 GCA_003537575.1 Oxalobacteraceae bacterium | reverse complement strand
ATCATGGGGCTGTCGCTGCTGTCGTATGCGGTCAACCTGTTCATTTTCGCGATGGGACGCCTGGCGGTCGGCGCTGCGCCGATCATCGACCCGCAGCAGGCGGCCGATCCGGCGCGCTATGCCGACCCGGTGCCGCAGGCCCTGGTGCTGACCGCCATCGTGATCGGCTTCGCCACCACCGCGCTATTCCTGGTGGTGCTGTTGGGCGCGCGCGGGCTGACCGGCACCGACCATGTCGATGGCGAGGAGCCGGATCAATGAGCCCACTGATCCAGCAACTGCCGATCCTGCCGATCCTCTTGCCGCTGCTTGCCGGCGCCTGCATGCTGCTGCTGCCGGACGGCTGGCGCCGCTCCCGCATCGCGCTGCCCCTGCTGTCGACCTTGCTGCAGACCGGCGTCGCCTTCGCCCTGTTGGCAATGGCGGCCGGCGCGCTGCCCGCATACTGGCCCGAAGGCATTGCCGTCTATACGCTCGGCGCCTGGTCCGCTCCCTTCGGCATCGTGCTGGTGGCCGACCGCCTGGCGGCCGTCATGCTCAGCCTCTCCGCCATACTGGGGCTGGCGGCGCTGGTATATTCGCTGGCGCGCTGGGACCACATGGGCGCGCATTTCCACCCGCTGTTCCAGTTCCTGCTGATGGGACTCAACGGCGCCTTCCTGACCGGCGACCTGTTCAATCTCTTCGTGTTTTTCGAAGTCCTGCTGGCCGCATCCTACGGCCTGGTGCTGCACGGCTCGGGCACGCTGCGGGTGCGCGCCGGCCTGCACTACATCGCCGTCAACCTGGCCGGTTCGCTGGTGTTCCTGATTGGCGCGGCGCTGATCTATGGCGCCGCCGGCACGCTCAACATGGCCGACCTGGCGGCGCGCCTGCCGACACTGGCCGGAAGCGAGCGGACATTGCTGGAAGCCGGCTGCGCCATCCTCGGCGCCGCATTCCTGCTCAAGGCCGGCGTCTGGCCGCTCAACTTCTGGCTGGTCAACGCCTACGGTTCGGCGGCAGCGCCCGTGGCCGCGCTCTTTTCGATCATGACCAAGGTCGGCATCTATGCCTTGCTGCGCCTGACCACGCTGTTTTCAGCCACCGGCGGACCGGCGCCATTCAACGGCCCCTGGCTGTTCTGGATCGGCATGGCGACCCTGCTGCTGAGTTCCGCAGCCATGCTGACCGAACAGAAGCCGCAACGGCTGGTCGCCTATTGCGTGATCGTCTCGGCCGGCACGCTGCTGGCCGGCTTCGGCATCGGCGGCCCCATCATGGCCGGTGCGACGCTGTTTTATCTGATCAGCTCGGTGCTGGCCACCGGCGCCTTTTTCATGCTGTGCGAAATGATCGAACGCAGCCAGTCCTATGGCGCCAATATCCTCGCCATCACGATGGAATCCTTCGGCGTCGACGACCCCGTGTATTCCGACCGGCCGGACGAAGTCGTCGGCATCGCCATTCCCGCGGCGATGGCCTTCCTCGGCTTCGCTTTCGCTTCCTGCGCGCTGCTGGTGACAGGCATGCCGCCGCTGTCCGGCTTTGTCGCCAAGTTCTGGATGCTGTCCGCCGCGCTCGAGACGGCTCCCGGAATGGCGCCGCCGGCGCTGTCCCGTGTGCTGCTGATTGCCGTGCTCGCCTCCGGCCTGGCAGGCGTGATCGCCCTGTCGCGCATGGGCAGCCGCCTGTTCTGGGGCACCCAGGAACGCAGCAAGCCGCGCCTGCGGGTGATCGAGGCGGGCCCGGTGATGCTGCTGGTGCTGCTGTCGGTCACGCTGGCCCTGGCGGCAGATCCGGCGGTGCGCTACCTGCAAGCCACCGGCGCGGCGCTGTATGCGCCGCAGACCTACATCCAGGCCGTGCTGCCGCCAGCCGCCGCCACTGCGTCGCCGCCGGCGCAGGTGCCAGCGCAGGTGCCAGGAGCAGCGCCATGAAGCACGCCGCCGAGCCGCGCCTGGCAGCCGTGCTGCTGGCCTTATGGCTGCTGCTGAACGACTCCCTCACGCCTGGACATGCGCTGCTAGGGCTGCTGCTGGCCATCGGCTTGCCGCTGCTGACCGCCGAGATGCGGCCATTGCGCGGCCGGGCGCGGCGCCCGCTGGCGATTGCCGCACTGCTGCGGACGGTGCTCAAGGATGTCGTGCGCTCCAATTTCGCGGTGGCCGGCGTCATTCTCGGCGGCGCCCGGCGCAGAGCCACTTCCGGCTTCATGGATATCCCGATCGATCTGCGCGATCCGCACGGACTGGCGGTGCTCGCCTGCATCGTCACCGCCACCCCCGGCACGGTCTGGGCCGGGCTGTCGCCGGACGGCGCCACCCTCACCTTGCATGTGCTGGATCTGCAGGACGAGCAGACCTGGATCGACACGATCAAGCTGCATTACGAACGCCCCCTGATGGAGATTTTCGAATGAACGCATTGCTCTACTGGGCCACTTCCTTCGCCTTGCTCGGCTTCGCGCTGGCGATGTGCTGCGCCGGCCTGCGCCTGTTGCGCGGCCCGGCCGCGCAGGACCGCGTGCTGGCGCTCGACACGCTCTATGTGAATGCCATGCTCATCATGCTAACGCTCGGTATCCGCTTCGGCACGCGCGTGTATTTCGACATCGCTCTCCTGATCGCGCTGTTCGGTTTCGTCGGCACGGCGGCCCTGGCTAAATTTCTGCTGCGTGGCGAGGTGATCGAGCCATGAGCTTCGTCGAATTCCCGTTGTGGGCGGCGTTGCCGGTCGCCCTGCTGCTGGTGGCCGGTAGCGTGCTGACCCTGATCGGCTCGGCCGGCCTGTTGCGCCTGCCGGATTTTCATGCGCGCATGCATGCCCCCACCCTCGGCAATTCCCTGGGACTTACCTGCGTGCTGGCGGCCTCGCTGATTGCCGCCGGCGTGCATGGCCAGCGCCTGGTGCTGCAGGAAATCCTGATTACCGTGCTGATCGTGACGACCTCGCCGATTTCGACCATCCTGCTGATGCAGGCCGGGATATACCGCAAGCGCGACCTGGCAAAAAACGCCCCTCAAAGCGGCAGCGATACCAACACAAATCCGCAGTAAGCACCATGACGGTGCAGGCATCCGCATGCGCTGTCAAAAATGCATGATTAGGGTGCAAAATCTTCATTTGCGTCCGCAAAAATGCACGAAAACGATGCGCAACAAGGCTGTCTTGACGTACAATCGCGCCACGGTTTTTCCAGCAACTTGCTCTCGCAGCACACAACACAAGTCCCCGGGAATTGCCAATACATTCATGATCGCGTGACGGATTCCATGCCAATCCTGCCGCCTACCCACATCCAAGGAGAACACCTTGCCATACGTAGCTGACACCATCGAGAAACTCAAGCGCAGCGGCCCCGGCCAGATCGAGTATTACCAGGCAGTCGAAGAAGTGCTGATGTCTCTGCGCTCTCTGCTCGACAAGGATCCGAAATACAAAAAACACAACATCATCAGCCGTATCGTCGAACCGGAACGCCAGATCCTGTTCCGCGTCGCGTGGGTCGACGACCAGGGCCAAGTCCAGGTCAACAAGGGCTACCGCATCGAATTCAACTCCGCCCTCGGCCCATACAAGGGCGGCCTGCGCTTCCATCCCAGCGTCTACGGCGGCATCATCAAGTTCCTCGGCTTCGAGCAGATCTTCAAGAACGCCCTGACTGGCCTGGCCATCGGCGGCGGCAAGGGCGGCAGCGACTTCGACCCGAAGGGCAAGTCGGACAATGAAATCATGCGCTTCTGCCAATCGTTCATGAATGAACTGTATCGCCATCTCGGTCCGACCATCGACGTGCCGGCCGGCGACATCGGCGTGGGCGCGCGTGAAATCGGCTACATGTTCGGTCAGTACAAGCGCCTGACCGGCCGCTATGACGGCGTCTTCACCGGCAAGAAAATCGCCTGGGGTGGTTCGCTGGCGCGCAAGGAAGCCACCGGCTACGGCTCGGTCTACTTCGCCCAGAACATGCTGGCGGAACGCGGCCAGTCCCTCGAAGGCAAGACCTGCACCGTTTCCGGTTCCGGCAACGTCGCCATCTACACCGTCGAAAAACTGTACGAAGTGGGCGCCAAGCCAGTCACCGTCAGCGATTCGCGCGGCATGATCTACCATGCCGCCGGCATCAATCTCGACACTCTCAAGCAACTGAAGGAAGTCGAAGCTGCTTCGCTGTCCGAATACGTCAAGCACCATGCCGACGCCAAGTACACCCCGGTGGCGGATTACCCTGCAGGCCGCAATGCCGTGTGGTCGGTGCCCTGCGACGCCGCGTTCCCGAGCGCCACGCAAAATGAACTGAACGAGGAAGATGCCGCCACCCTGCTGAAGAACGGCTGCACCCTGGTTTCCGAAGGCGCCAACATGCCGTCCACGCAAGGCGCGGTCGACAAGTTCCTGGCTGCCGGCATTTTCTATGGTCCGGGCAAGGCAGCCAACGCCGGCGGCGTGGCCACCAGCCAGCTGGAAATGGCGCAAAACGCCAGCATGCAGCAATGGACTTTCGAGGAAGTCGATGCCCGCCTGCACCGCATCATGAAGAACATTTACCTGAACGCCAGCGAAACCGCGAAGGAATTCGGCCAACCGGACAATCTGGTACTGGGCGCAAACATCGCCGGCTTCCGCAAGGTCGCCGACGCCATGATCGACCAAGGCGTAGTGTAATCTTCTCCGCGCGGATAACCGCGAAGAAAAAGCCCGCAGCCGGAAACGGCATGCGGGCTTTTTTGCACATCGCCGGCGGCCATGCGGCAGCCTGGACTCAGCGGTAATACAAGCCGCTGGCCTCCGGCTGGTTTTTGATGCCCAGGACTCGCAAGCGCAATGCGCGGCCGCCGGGCGCCGGCCAGGAAATCGACTGGCCGACCGAAAGGCCAAGCAGGGCGCTGCCTACCGGCGCCAGCACCGACACCGGATTGGCCGGCCGCGGAGAATTCGGATAAACGAGAGTCAGTTCGCTTTGCATGTCCGAATCCTCGTCGAGCACCACGACAGTGGAATTCATGGTCACCAGGTCAGGCGGGACTTCTTCCGGATCGATCACCCTGGCGCGATTCAGTTCTTCTTGCAGAGCTTCCAGCCCGGGCAGCTTCTTGACTGCAGTTGATGCCAGCAATTCCTCGATGCGCTCCAGATCCAGGCTGGAGATGGTGATAGGCGGCAGAGATAGGTCCATGGTCGTTTCCATCGCAATTCCCAAATAAAAAGTCCGCTCGCGGCGGACGATCCAGTCTTAAAAATAATGATAGTAGGCCAGAAGCTCCGCAGGCGCAACTACCCCATCACGGTGGGAAGAATTTGTTACTGCGTGGCAAACCGTACCGTGCTGCGGCCACTGTTCTTTGCTTCGTACATCGCCATGTCCGCGTTCTTCATCAGGGCGTTCTCGTTTTCGCCGTCTTGCGGATAAATCGCGACACCGATGCTGCCGGCGATTTCCAGTTGGTGGCCAGCGACCTCGAAAGGCTGCGTCAACGCATGCAGGATCTTGTTCGCCGCCTTGGCGGCACCTTCCCTGCCATCGATTTCATCGAGCAGGGCGACGAATTCGTCACCGCCAATCCGCGCCACGGTATCGGAAGCGCGCATGCAATGCTGCAGGCGTGCCGCGACCTCCTTGAGCAGCAGGTCGCCGATCGCATGCCCATACTCGTCATTCACCGGCTTGAACTTGTCGAGATCGATGAACAGCAGCGCCAGCTTGCCGTGATCGCGCCTGGCCTTGACTATCGCCAGGGTCAGTCGCTCATGGATCAGCTTACGATTGGGTAATCCCGTCAAGGCATCATAAAGCGCCAGCCGCATCGCCTGGTCGGCAGCCTGCAATGCCCGCGCCCTGTCATCGAGAAAAACCCATACCAGGAGGGAAAGCAGCAAGCTGATGCTGATGCCGCCGCGCAGAATCAGCCCTGCCCTGCCCGCCTGCTCCTGCTGCTCGTAAGGCAGCAGGGAGGAAGTAACGATCAGCCACTGATGGCCGGAAATATTGAGGCGCGCTGTCTGTCTGAAGCGGCTGGCATGACTGGCTCCAGATAAGATTCCGTTGGAGTCGTACATCAAGGCTTCCGGTACCGGCTTGTCGCCGTCGTAGATCTCGACATCCAGTTCGTTGGTGCGCAAGCTCTCCAGGCCGCGCATCATATCCTTCATGCGGAATGGCGCATATATCCAGCCCACCAGGTTTTCACGCCGCTGCACGACCGTTTCATGCGGCGCCCCTTTGCGATACAGCGGCAGATACATCAGGAAACCGGCCTGGACATCCGCCTCCACTTCCTGGACCAGCCGGGTCTTTCTCGTTATCACCGCCGTATTGGTATCCCTGGCTTGCTGCATGGCAGCGCGCCGGCGCGCCTCCGAATACATGTCAAAGCCGAATGCATGCAGGTTACGGCCGGCAAACGGCTCCAGGTAGACAATCGACGAGTAGATGCCGCGTTCGCCTGGCGGCTTGATATCGTACCCGGGAAAGCCCTCGCGCCGCACTTCCTGCACATGGGCTTCCTTTTCGGATGCCGGCACGACCTGCGCGAATCCGACCCCTTCGATACCGGGATAATTCTTTTGCAGTTCCTGGGTTTCGACATACTTGCGGAATTCTTCGCGGGAGACCTTTCCCGCGACGACAAACAGACCAAGCGTTCCGCGCAGGACTTGCCTGTAAAGCTGCATCCGCCGTTCGATCTGATCCGACAATTCACGCACGCGGAAGGCAAATTCTTCCTGCAGATATTTTTCCGAAATGCGCTGCGCATCGCGTACCAGCAGCAGAGTAACCAGCAGGGACAGCACCAGGATGACTGGTGGCAGAATATGCCTGGCGTTAAATAACTTGAGGATTCGCTGACGTCTTAGAGTTCCCGGCAAAACGCGTCCTCCCGCCATTCGTTGGCACCCCTGGCTTCACCTTCCTGAACGACATTCGCTCGGGCAAACCCTGATGCACCAAGGCAGATGCCCCGTCAAAGGATGCAATAGTGACGGATCGACGCATTACTGCCGAGCTTCTCGCAACAGGGTCAGCTCGGCCGGTATTGCATCATCCGTGCCAGTGAACCACATCTGCTTGTCCTGTATCGTGCACTGCAATTGCATGGTGCGTTGCGCCAGCTTTGCCAGCGCCAGGCTGACAGCAGGCGGCAGGTGGAAAACTTCGATGTTCCGGGCCCGCTCGATTTTCCCGGAAATCTGCTTCCACCATACCGAAGCAGCGCTACCATAGCTGTATACCACTACTTTTGCTGCCTTGCCGCTGGCTTTGAGCAAACGCTTGTCATCCGGCAGACCGACTTCGATCCACAGGTCGATGGCGCCGGTCAAATCCTTTTTCCACAGATCAGGTTCTTCCTCGGAACTCAAGCCTTTGCCGAAACTCAATGCAGGATCCGCATGGCAGGCGAAAGCCAATACTCGCATCATCATGCGTTCATCGGTTTCCGAAGGGTGACGCGCAATCGTCAGCGCATGATCGCCATAGTAATTGCGATCCATGTCGGCTACCTGCAAGTCGACTTTGAAAATGGTGGCCTTGAGCGCCATGCATGCCCTTTCAATCAAGTTACGAAAGCCGCCATCGCGGCGGCGAGCAAGCATAGCGCATCCGGCATGGATCGCCTACAGGCTTGATACAATCACGCGATACTCGCGCAGCGCCGCGCGCACCCGAAACCCTGGAGCACCCCACCATGTCCCTCCCAGCCACGCCAAGCGCGGAACAAGTCATTGCAGCCACCCGCGCCTGGGTCGACAAGGCCGTCATCGGCCTGAACCTGTGCCCCTTCGCCAAATCAGTGCAAATCAAGGGACAGATCCGCTATGTCGCCAGTCCGGCAGAGACTCCCGAACAACTGGCAGAAGAACTGGCGCGCGAACTCTTGCTGCTGCGCACTGCCGCGCCGGAAGAAATCGACACCACCCTGCTGGTCCATCCCGGCGTGCTGACGGATTTTTACGATTACAACGATTTTCTCGGACTTGCCGATGCAATCCTCGCCGAGCTCGATCTTGAAGGTGAGCTGCAAATCGCCAGTTTTCATCCGGATTACCAGTTTGCCGGCACCGCCCCGGATGCGATCGAAAACTATACCAACCGCTCTCCCTACCCCACCCTGCACCTGATCCGCGAAGCCAGCCTCGACAAGGCCGTGTCGGCATTCCCCGATGCCGCCGGCATCTTTGAAAAAAACATGGAAACGATGCGACGGCTCGGGCTCGCAGGCTGGCAAGCGCTCAAGCTGGATAAATAATCCCCTGTCGGGATCAAACAGGAAAACTTGCTGAACCAAGCTTCCATGAGGCAGGCAAAGCCGTGCCGATGAAGCACTTGCGTCCTATCAAAATAGCAACAATTCTGCTCGCTATAATACGTTGAGCAATTGCAATTTTTAATAGCTGCTGCGTCGAAGGAAATGATTATCTGAATAAAAATGCGGTTTGTCGCGCACGTTTGAACGCGAAGGCTGAATAATTTTTCATTAAGCCATTGCAAATGCAAATCTAGTCACTATGTTGTCATTAAAGAATATTTCTATAAAGGATGTGCTCCATAGGGCACAAATGTTAAAAATTGCAATGTTTTAATGATAATATTCTTAACATTGCAATTCAATTAACTTTGGAAATATTTTTATATCAACCGCAATCTGGACATGAACATACCATGACTACCGAACTGGACACTCCCGCAAGCAGTAACCGCCTGGCCGATCAACCGGCCTACGATCCCAATCATTTGCTGGATTCGCTGATTGATAAATTGCAGCTGAAAAACGATGCGGCCCTGTCGCGTGCGCTGGAAGTGGCGCCGCCGGTGATCAGCAAGATCCGTCACCGCAGATTGCCGGTCGGCGCATCGCTGTTGATTCGCATGCACGAAGTCAGCGATTTGAGCATCAAGGATTTGCGCGGCCTGATGGGCGACCGGCGCGACAAGTTCCGCATCAGCGACAAGCAGTTCAAGCCGAAGGAAGACGTCGACCAAACCAGCGCCGGCTGAAAATGCTCCTGCCGGCAGCTGGCAGTCAGTCCTGCGCCGCCTGATGCATCAGGCGGGGAATACGCCGGTCGAGAGATAGCGGTCGCCGCGGTCGCAGACGATGAAAACGATGGTGGCATTCTCAACCGTTTCGGACAGGCGCAAGGCGACTTCGCAGGAGCCGCCGGATGAGATGCCGCAGAAAATCCCCTCTTCCACCGCCATGCGGCGCGCCATTTTCTCGGCCGCCGCCTGGCTGACACTTTCCTCCTGGTCCACCAGCGACTTGTCGAAAATTTTTGGCAGGTAAGCCTCGGGCCACTTGCGGATCCCTGGAATTTGCGAGCCTTCCTCGGGCTGTGCGCCAATAATCCGCACCGCCGGATTCTGTTCCTTCAAATAGCGCGCCACACCCATGATGGTGCCGGTGGTACCCATGGCGCTGACGAAATGCGTGACCTTGCCTTGCGTATCGCGCCAGATTTCCGGGCCGGTGCCTTCGTAATGCGCCAGCGGATTATCGGGATTGGCAAACTGGTCCAGGATCAGGCCTTGGCCTTCCTGCTGCATCTGTGCAGCCAGGTCGCGCGCATATTCCATGCCGCCGGTGCGTGGCGTCAGGATGATCTTGGCGCCATAGGCCGCCATGCTCTGGCGCCGTTCTTCGCTCAGGTTTTCCGGCATCAGCAGCACCATCTTGTAGCCGCGCATGGCAGCTGCCATCGCCAGGGCGATGCCGGTATTGCCGCTGGTCGCTTCGATCAGGGTATCGCCCGGCTTGATCTGGCCGCGCTCCTCGGCCCGCTTGATCATCGACAGCGCCGGCCGGTCCTTGACCGAGCCGGCGGGGTTGTTCCCTTCCAGCTTGGCCAGAATGATATTGTTGCGGCGCCGGGCCGCTTCCGCCAGCCCGCGGTTCAACTGCACCAGCGGGGTGTTGCCAATGGTGTCTTCGATCGTTTGGTAAGGCATGAGTCGCTTTGATGAATGCTGGATGAAACGGCTATTTTACCGGCAGAAGCGTTCGCTTGCCGAAACCGTTGCAACGCAATCATCGCACGATTCGACTTCAGGCCACCACCACCACCTCCGCATGCCCTTCCTTGCGCACCACATTGATGCCGACATTGTTGGGATAGCGCTGCAGCCGCAAGTCCACGGTCGCGCCGTTGAGCACCAAGCCGTTGATTTCCACGACTTCCAGGAACTGCGGCAGGCGCGGATGGCGGAAGCGGATTTCCGTATTTTCCGGGTCGAAGGACAAGCCCAGGCAAGCCTGCAGCAGGTAAAACACGCTGCCGGCCGCCCAGGCCTGCGGCGAACAGGCCACCGGATAAAGCGTCGGCCCTTCCCCCGGGCGCTTCTCGAAGCCGCAAAACAGTTCCGGCAAGCGGTGCTGGTCGACGTAAAGGCTGGCATCGAACAATCCCGAAAAAACTTTCAACGCCTTGTCGGTCATGCCGTAACGCGCCATGCCTTCGGCGATCAGGGTATTGTCGTGTGGCCAGACCGAGCCGTTATGGTAAGCCATCGGGTTGTAACGCACCTCTTCGCTGGAAATGGTGCGAATGCCCCAGCCGCAAAAGAAATTCTCGTCCAGCAGGCGCGCCGCCACGCGGCTGGCATATTCACGGGTGGCGATGCCGCTCCACAAGGCATGGCCGGCATTCGACGAGGCTACCGCGCATTGCCGCTTGTCGCCATCGAGTGCAATGGCATACATGCCGAGCTCTTCGCACCAGAATGCTTCGTTGAAGCGCTGCTTCAGCACCCGCGCAGCATCGCGCAAGCTCAATGCCAGCTCCGTCTCGCCGAGAATTTCCGCCAGTTTCGCCGCGCGCAGCTTGGCCTCGTAAACGTAACCCTGCACTTCGCACAGGGCGATCGGCGCCGGCGCAAAGCTGCCGTCGCCATGGAAAATCGAATCGTGGGAATCCTTCCACCCCTGCTGCTGCAAGCCTTTTTCGCTCTTGCGCGCATACTCGACAAAACCGTCGCCGTCGGCATCGCCGTACCGGTCGATCCACTCGAGCGCGCGCAGCACGTTCGGCCAGATGCTGCGAATGAATTCCAGGTCGCCGGTGCGCTCGTAATACGCGCCGGCCAGGCCAACGAACAGCGGCGTGGCATCCACCGTGCCGTAGTAGCGGCGAAACGGCACCTCGTCGAGCGCGGCCAGTTCGCCGTTTCGCGCCTCGTGCAGGATCTTGCCGGGCTCGGCATCGCGCTCCGGATCGGTTTCGTCAGCCTGGGTGCTCGCCAGGAAAGCCAGTACGCCCTTGGCCATTTTCGGATCGATCCACAGGCACTGGCGCGCGGTCAGGATGCCGTCGCGGCCGAAGGTGGTGGAATACCAGGGCACGCCGGCATAGGGGTAAGTCCCCTCCGGCATGGTCGAGGTCAGCATGTCGAGGTCGGAAGCGGAACGGTCGATCCACTGGTTGACCAGCTCATTCGAGGTGACGATGCCGCAACGGCTGGTGCGGAAGGCGCCGACCGATTCGCTGGCACAGTTGTAGGCTTCCAGGTAAGCGTCGGATTCAGGCATCGTGCCGTCCTGCCGCGCCGGCAGCGTTTCCTGCGGGCCTTGTTCGCAATAGATGGTGGCATACACATGCACTTCGCCTTTCGGCGGCAATTGCAGGCGGAAGTCGGCGCGATTGGCGCTCAGCCTGCCGGGCTGCGGTTCGAAGCGGATGCGGGTCTGGCGCATGACCTTATCCAGGCCATGGTAGCCGAGCAGCAACTCGCCGTTGACTTCCTGCGGCTGCAGCAATGTGCCATTGCCGCTGCGCTGGTAGCCGCGCACCTGAAAGATATCCGTGAAGTCGGCGCCGAATTCCATGCTGAGCGTTGCCCTCACGGCATCCAGACCGAAGTTGACCACGCGCACATGCTCGTAGCAGGCGCCGTTCCATAACAGCTTGGCGCGAAAGATATGCAGCAAGCCCTTGCCGATGGGACCGTTTCCCTCCGGATGAAGATCCGGGTTCATCAGTTCGACGATCAAGAGGCTGCTGTCATCCTTCACCGATGAATTGAGAAACATCGGCCGCACGCCTTCGATCAGCAATTCCTGGTGCGACAGGAAACGGGTATCGCCATGATAGATGCCCTCCTCGCCCATGCCGATCGGCTGGATATCGCCGAAGCGGTCGAACAGCCCGAAAGTGTCGTTATGCTTGAGCACCCGTCGGCGCTCATCGGCAGGCGAGGATGTCGCCAGGATGTACCACTGCTCATTCAGCTGAATTTTGTTGGTCATGGTTTACTCCGGCTTGCTCTGCCTGTACGCATTCCCGATCTTTTGGTACACCTGCAGATAGTTTTCCGCCATGCGCTGCGCCGCGAAGCGTTGCTCGAATGTGCGCCGGCAGCGCGCGCGGTCGATATCCTCGATTTTTTGCGCAGCCTGCAAAGCCTCTTCCTGGTTGGTTACCATGAAGCCCGTGACGCCCTCTTCCACGATCTCCGGCACGGATCCATGCCGATACGCAATGACAGGAGTGCCGCAAGCGAATGCTTCGATCAGGACCAGTCCGAATGGTTCGGGCCAGTCAATCGGAAACAGCAAGGCGCGCGCGCCCCCCAGCAATTCGCGCTTGTCGTTCTCGCCGATCTCGCCGATATACTCGATGAGCGGATGCCGGAACAATTTCTCGATGCATTCCTTGAAATAGGTTTGATCGGCGATATCGATCTTGGCGGCGATCTTCAAGGGCACGCCGCAGCGCACGGCGATTTCGATGGCACGATCGACCCTTTTTTCCGGGGAAATTCTGCCAACAAATGCAAAATATTCACCCGGTTTTGCATGGAATGCATACAGGTCCGTCGGCAAGCCGTGATAAACCGTATCGACCCAGTTTACCCATGGCAAAGGCCCACGCTGGCTCCTTGAAATCGAGATCAGGGGAATATCATCGAAATGCCGGTACAGCGGCACCAGATGCGGCAAATCCAGCCGGCCATGCATGGTGGTGACATGTGGCACGGGCAATGTCCGGGTCAGGGGGAAGTGCAGGTAATCGGTATGGAAATGGATGACATCGAACTCCGTTGCCATGGCCCGCACGCGATCGAGCATCATCGTCAGATAGATCATCCATTCCTGCCGCTGCGGATCGAGTCGCGTGCTCTCGGGAATCGCCGGCACCAGGCGGGCGGCGGTAATCGAGTCACCGGAGGCAAACAAAGTCACTTCATGCCCTTGCCGCACCAGTTCTTCGGTCAGATAGGAAATGACCCGTTCAGTCCCGCCATAGGCTTTGGGAGGAACCCGCTCAAACACAGGAGACACTTGGGCAATTTTCATGGCAGCTCGACTCCTCCACATGGCAAGGAAAACTTATATTCGCTCAGAATCCTCCTATAAGTGCAAAAGCCGTGCCGGTGTTTTTGCCGCAATAAAAAACGTCCTCGGGACTTGCGCCTCGAGGACGTTGCGGATAATGCTGGCATACCACTTCATGCCTGCCGGCCAGTCATCCGGCCAAAGTTTACTTTCTCGGCTCTACCCTGGCATGCTTGTGGTCCATGGACCTGGCATCGGCTTTCGCGCCAGCCGCTGCCACTCCCGCTCCCGCTGCATTGGCTTTCGGCTGTCCATTCACGGTCAGCCCGGCCTTCGACAAGCCGGCGGATTTCTTGTCGCCGATACCCTTCACCCGGGCTGAAAAATCGTTCCAGTCCTTGAATGGGCCGCCGCGCTTGCGTTCATCGAGAATCGCCCTGGAAGTGGCCGGGCCGATCCCCTTGACCCCATCCAGCGCCGCCTGGTCCGCCTTGTTGACATCCACCGGCGCCAGGGCAAAGCTCAGGCTGGCGGCACACAGGCCGAGTGCCAGCAATATCTTTTTCATCATTTGATTTTCGCTCCTGTTCATTGTTAATAAAAAAGGCAGGCACAATTGCCCGCCTTGATTATCATTTTATTAATTTCAGCGAAAAATAATTATGCTTTTGATATTTTTTTGATTGCGGTTAACAGTTATTTCCAGTGGTAAACTCGCCACTTAATTCATGACCGTCAGTTCTTCCGTGCGGCGAGGCGGGTAAGTTTCCCACAAACTGCAGCCCGGGCATTGCCAATAAAACTGCCGCGCCTTGAAGCCGCAATGGGTGCACTGGTAGCGGGCCAGCTTCTGCGCATAGTTGTGCACCAGGTTCTTCACCAGGGTGAGTTCGCCGCGCGTTTCGGGCGCAACTTCGGCCAGCCGCGCTTCCAGCAGCTTATCCAGGCCCAGCAGGGTCGGCGTGCGCCGCAATTCGTCGATGATCAGCTGATTGGCGGCGCGCTCTCCTTCCTGCTCGGACACTGCCTTGAATGCCACTTCCAGCAAATCGATCGAAGGCGCCTGCGCCAGGTAGGATTTCAACAGGTTGAGCCCTTCCTGCGGGCGGCCNNCGCACGCTGCCGCGATCGGTCGCCAATGCCTGTTCCAGCAGCGCCAGGGCGGCGTCGGCATGGGTATGCACCAGCTCGTCCTGCGCCAGCTCGCAATAGAACTGGGCAATTTCGGTCTGGCGCGAACCCGCGCCGGAATCCTGCAAGGCGCGCGCCGCCTCGATGGCGCGCCGCCACTCCTTTTCGCGCTGGTAGATTTCCAGCACCGCGCGGCGTGCCTGGGCGCCGTACTGGGTATCGATCAGGCCCTTGAAGGTTTCCTCGGCGCGGTCGAGCAAGCCGGCCTTCAGGTAATCCTGGCCCAGTTCATACTGCGCCTGCGCCAGCAGGTCGCGCGGCAGGTCGGGACGCGCCAGCAGATTCTGGTGGACGCGGATGGCGCGCTCGGTTTCGCCGCGGCGGCGGAACAGGTTGCCCAGAGCGAAGTGAAGTTCGGCGGTTTCCGGATCAAGCTTGACGATTTCGATGAAGGCATCGATGGCCTTGTCCGGCTGGTCGTCGAGCAAAAAGTTCAAGCCCTTGAAATAAGCCTTGGGCAGGCTGCGCGACTCCGACACCAATTGCCTGATATCGACGCGCGCGGCGATCCAGCCGAGCCCGAAAAAGACCGGCATGCTCAGCAGCCACCAGATTTGAAATTCCATGTTTGTACTTGTTATGGCGTGAATAAAGGCCGAACGCTCCCGGAAAAACCCTCTCAGGCGCCAACCACCGAATCCGGCGATGGCGCCTGCAGGCTTGCCAGCTGCTGCGCTTCGCTATCCTGCTGCATCTTTTTGAGGGCCTTGCCTTGCCTTGCGAGGTCGCGGCGCTGGCGGAAGAAAGCCGGCGTCATCGCCAGCACCCCCAGCACGAAACCGCCGACGGTAAACGCCAACAGCACCAACGGCAGCGGGCCATGCACTTCATAGCCGGAAAAGAATGCCAGGGTCGCCTCCCTGTCCATGTTCTTTAGCGCGACGGCAAACACGGCGATGAACAGTATGGCCCAGATTATTTTCGAAACCAGCTTCATGGCTTAATCCTTTCATGATGCATGCGCGCTGATGCCATGCGTTCATAGACAGCTGGAATTGTACGCGAAACACATGCAAAAAAAACGGCATCCGAAGATGCCGTTTTTATAAAAGCGAGTGAGGAGTCAGTCATCCTTGATCGGCTGGCCCACCATCGCATCGACACGTTCACGCAATTCCTTGCCCGGTTTGAAGTGGGGCACCCGTTTTTCGGGCACCATCACCTTGTCGCCGGACTTGGGATTGCGGCCGATGCGCGGCGGCCTGCTGTTCAAGGCAAAGCTGCCAAACCCGCGAATCTCGATGCGCTGGCCGCACGCAAGCGCGTCGGTCATGGCATCCAGGATAGTCTTGACCGTGTAATCCGCATCCTTTGCAACCAGTTGCGGATAACGTTCGGCCAGGCGGGCAATCAGCTCTGACTTGGTCATTTATTCACTCGCCTTCATTGCTGACTGCTTGCTTATTGCTTGTTATCGAGCTTGGCTTTCAACAGTGCGCCCAGGCTGGTCGTGCCGGAAGCGGCGCTCGAATCAGATGCCATCTTCTGCATGGCTTCCTGGGTTTCGGCGTTGTCCTTGGCCTTGATCGACAACTGGATGCTGCGTGCCTTGCGGTCGATGTTGATGACCAGGGCTTCGACGGCATCGCCGACCTTCAGGTGCGTGCCGGCATCTTCCACGCGGTCGCGGGAGATTTCGGAAGCGCGCAGGTAGCCTTCGACTTCTTCGTTCAGCGCAATCACGGCGCCCTTCGGCTCGACCGACTTGACGGTGCCGGTAACGATCGAACCCTTGTCGTTCATGGCGGCGTAGTTGTTGAACGGGTCGCCTTCCAGCTGCTTGACGCCCAGCGAGACGCGTTCGCGCTCGACATCGATCGCCAGCACGATGGCTTCCAGCTCGTCGCCCTTCTTGAACTTGCGCACGGCTTCTTCGCCGGCTTCGGTCCAGGACAGGTCGGACAGGTGCACCAGGCCGTCGATGTTGCCCGACAGGCCGATGAACACGCCGAAGTCGGTGATCGACTTGATGGCGCCACGGACTTTGTCGCCCTTCTTGTGGTTGATGGCGAAATCATCCCAGGGATTCGGCTTGCACTGCTTCATGCCTAGGGAGATGCGGCGACGCTCTTCGTCGATTTCCAGGACCATGACTTCGACCTCGTCGCCCAGCTGGACAACCTTGTTCGGAGCCACGTTCTTGTTGGTCCAGTCCANNAGTCCATTTCGGAAACGTGCACCAGGCCTTCGATGCCTTGCTCGACTTCCACGAACGCACCGTAGTCGGTCAGGTTGGTGACCTTGCCGAACAGGCGGGTGCCTTGCGGGTAGCGACGCGACAGACCGGTCCACGGATCGTCGCCCAGCTGCTTGACGCCCAGGGACACGCGGTTCTTCTCTTGATCGAACTTGAGGACCTTGGCAGTGATTTCCTGGCCGACGGTGAGCACTTCCGACGGATGACGCACGCGACGCCATGCCAGGTCGGTGATGTGCAGCAGGCNNTCAACGAACGCACCGTAGTCGGTGATGTTCTTGACGATACCGTTGACGATGGTGCCTTCCTTCAGGGTTTCCAGCAGCTTGGCGCGCTCTTCGCCCATCGAGGCTTCGATCACGGCGCGGCGCGACAGCACCACGTTGTTGCGCTTGCGGTCCAGCTTGATGACCTTGAATTCCAGGGTCTTGCCTTCGTACGGCGTGGTGTCCTTGACCGGACGGGTGTCGACCAGCGAACCCGGCAGGAAGGCGCGGATGCCGTTGGTCAGAACGGTCAGGCCGCCCTTGACCTTGCCATTGACGGTGCCGGTGACGATCTCGCCGGACTCCATCGCTTTTTCAAGCGCGAGCCACGATGCCAGGCGCTTGGCCTTGTCGCGGGACAAGATGGTGTCGCCGAAACCGTTTTCCAGGGATTCGATGGCAACCGAGATGAAATCGCCGATTTCAACTTCGAGTTCGCCATTGTCGTTCTTGAATTCTTCGAGCGGGATGAAAGCTTCGGATTTCAGGCCGGCGTTGACGATCACGAAATTGTGGTCGATGCGCACGACTTCGGCGGAAATCACTTCGCCGGAGCGCATGTCCTGGCGCGTCAGCGATTCCTCAAAGAGGGCGGCAAAGCTTTCCATACCAGCGGATTCAGGGGAGGTAGCAACAGTAGACATAAGAATAAAAGGTTAGCCGACTCCATCGCACATGCGACGAACATCGGGAAAAGTTAATCAACTCCCGGACAAGCCTTGCGCTTGCGCGGGTACCACACACTACCGAAGCAGCGTCATCAAACCGCGTGCTGCTTCTTCAAGGCTGCATACCATCCAAGCACCCGCTCGACCGCCTCATCGACGCCCATTGCGGAAGTATCCAGAACATATGCCCCTTCTGCCGGCTTCAGGGGAGCGACGGTGCGATTGGCATCACGCTCGTCCCGCTCTTTCAAATCCTTCAAAAGGTCGGACATATTAGCAGAAAAACCCTTGCCAATCAATTGCTTATAACGCCTTTCGGCGCGCGCCTCGACGCTTGCCGTCAGGAACACCTTTAGGGGAGCGTGCGGAAAAATCACCGTCCCCATATCGCGGCCGTCGGCCACCAGGCCCGGTGCCTTGCGGAAATCCAGTTGCAAGCGGTACAAGGCCTGACGCACCGTGGACAAAGCGGCAATTTTCGATGCCGTATTGCCCACTTCCTCGGCGCGGATCGCCGCCGAGACGTTTTCATGCGCCAGGAATACGTCTTCGCCGCTGAAGGAGCATTGCAGGTCGCGCGCCAGCTTGGCCAGCGCATGCTCGTCACCAAGATCGACACCCTTGCGCAGGGCAGACAAGGCGGTCAGGCGGTACAGTGCGCCGGAATCGAGATAATGAAAACCCAATCGCTGGGCCACCAGATGGGACACCGTCCCCTTGCCGGAAGCGGTGGGGCCATCGATGGTGATGACAGGAATGTGGACAGTAGTCATGTTTGCAGGAAGCAAGAGTCAGAACAGCCGGTTCTGGGCGATCCGGGCAAAGGCTTCAAAATAGTCTGGAAAAGTCTTGGCGACGCATTTCGGATCATTGACGCGGACTTTCACGCCGCGCCGCGCCGCGCCGTCGAGCGAGGCCAGCGAAAAGCACATGGCCATGCGGTGGTCGTCATAGGTATCGATGGCGGCGGGCCGCAGCTGCGCCGGCGGCGTGATGCGCAGGAAATCGGCGCCCTCTTCCACCGTCGCCCCGAGCTTGCGCAATTCGGTCGCCATGGCGGCGATGCGGTCGGTTTCCTTGACGCGCCAGCTGCCGATGTTGCGCAGGGTGCTGGTGCCGTCGGCATACAGCGCCGCCACCGCGATCGTCATGGCGGCGTCAGGAATATGGTTGAAATCGGCGTCGATGGCATGCAGCACCGGGCCGCCCTGCGCCTCGATCCAGTTGTCGCCCATGGTGACGGTCGCGCCCATCTGCTCCAGGGCCTCGACGAAACGCACGTCGCCCTGGATGCTGTCGCGGCCGACCCCTTCCACCCGCACCGGCCCGCCGGCGATCGCGCCGGCCGCGAGGAAATACGAAGCTGAAGAAGCATCGCCCTCGACATGAATGGTTCCCGGACTGGTGTAATGCTGCCCGGCATTCACGGTGAAGGCTTGCCAGCCATGGCGATGCACCTCGACGCCGAAGCGCCGCATCAGGTTCAGGGTAATTTCGATGTAGGGCTTGGAAATCAGCTCGCCCACCACTTCGATCGTCACCGCATGCGTGCGCGCCATCAGGGGCGCGGCCATCAGCAGGGCGGTAAGGAACTGGCTGGAGACGTTGCCGCGCACGCGCATGCGCTCGGCATGGAGATGGCCGCGGCGAATGCGCAGCGGCGGATAGCCTTCCACGCCGGTGTATTCGATCTGCGTGCCGGCGGCATTGAGCGCTTCGACCAGGTCGCCGATCGGCCGCTCGTGCATGCGCGGCACGCCATGCAAGGTGTAGTCGCCGCCCATCACCGCCAGCGCCGCCGTCAGCGGACGGATCGCCGTGCCGGCATTGCCCATGAAGAGATCGGCAGCATGTACCGGGAAGGCACCGCCGGCGCCATGCACCAGGTAGTTGCGGCTTTCGCCTTCCTGCTCCCATTTGACGCCCAGCTGCTGCAAGGCCATCAGCATCACGTGGGTATCATCCGAAGCCAGCAAATCAAGGATGCGGGTGCTGCCCTGCGACAGCGCCGCCAGCAGCAAGGTGCGATTGGAAATGCTCTTGGAGCCGGGCAGGCGCACGCTGCCGCTGGCGTGCATCGCCGGGTCCAGGTCGAGATGGTTCGGATAATGTTTCATGACGATCAGTCTCCGCTGCATGGTGCCGGTCGTTCGCCGGCTTCGATGGTTTTAATCCAGGCATGGCGCGCGCGCTGCGCGTTGGCGTACACCGCTTCCAGCGCGGCGCCGTCACCGGCCGCCAGCAAAGCGCGCATGCGCTGCAATTGCACCATGTAATCGTCGAGTTCCGACAGCAGCGCGGCCTGGTTGGCCAGGCTGATGTCGCGCCACATCTCCGGCGACGAACCGGCGATCCGCGTGAAATCACGGAAGCCGCTGGCGGCGTACTGGAACAGCAGGTCGGCATGGGCCTTGCGCGCGATGTCGTCCACCAGGCCGAAAGCCAGCAGGTGCGGCAAATGGCTGACGGCGGCAAATACGCTGTCGTGCTGCTCCGGCGTCAGGCGATGGATCAGCGCGCCGCAAGTGCGCCAGGCGGCGGCGACGCGCTCGACATCGTCTGCCGTGTTTTCCGGCAAGGCGGTCAACACGACCTTCTTGCCGACATAGAGATCCGCCAGCGCGGCGTCCGGGCCGCTCAGCTCGGCGCCGGCGATCGGATGGCCGGGCACAAACTGGTTGAGCTTCGCGCCCAGCGCCTGCCGGGCGGCGGCCACCACGTCGCACTTGGTGCTGCCGGCATCGGTCACTACCGTGCCCGGCCGCAGGTGCGGCGCGATGGCGGCGAGGATAGCGCCGGTCTGCGCCACCGGCGCGGCGATGAGGACCAGTTCGGCGCCCTCCAGCGCCGCGGCGACCGAGGTACTGCCGGCATCGATGATACCCAGCTCGCGCGCCCGCTCCAGGGTCGCGGCGGTGCGGCCGACGCCGACCACCTGGCCGACGGCGCCGGCGCGCTTCAAGGCCAGGGCGAAGGAGCCGCCGATCAGGCCGACGCCGAAAATTGCGATTTTTTTCAACACGGTCGGCAAGGGTTAAGGCTGCAGGGCCAGCGGATACGAGCCGAGCACCTTGAAAAAGGCGGCGTTGCGCTTCAGTTCATCCAGCGCCCGAGCCACCTTTTCATCCTGCGCATGGCCCTCGACATCGACATAAAAATAATATTCCCAGGCGCCGGTGCGGGCCGGGCGCGATTCGAAGCGCGTCATCGATACGCCGTGCTCGGCCAGCGGCGCCAGCAAGCGGTGCACCGCGCCGGCCTGGTTCGGCACCGCCAGCACCAGCGAAGTCTGGTCGCGGCCGGAAGGCGCGGTCTGCAGGCGGCCGATCACGGCGAAGCGGGTGCGGTTGTGCGGATCGTCCTGGATATGCGCATGCACCACCTGCAAGCCGTATTTCTGGCCGGCGATCTCGCCGGCGATGGCGGCAACGGCGGGATCCTCGCTGGCCAGGCGCGCCGCTTCGCCATTCGAGGCGACCGGCTGGCGCTGCACCTGCGGAAAATGCTGGTTCAGCCAGGCCTGGCACTGCGCCAGCGCCTGCGAATGGGCGCAGATGCGGGTGATGCCATCCATGCTGCCGCTTTTCGTCATCAGGCTGTGATGCACGGGAATCGAGATTTCCCCGCTGATGGTGAGCGAGGTCTGCAGCAGCAGGTCGAGGGTGCGGTTGATCGTGCCCTCGGAGGAATTTTCGATGGGGACCACGCCGAAATCGGCGGTGCCGGCCTCGGTGGCGCGGAACACTTCGTCGATCGACACGCAAGGCTCGCCCTCGACCGCATGGCCGAATTGCTGGTACACCGCCTGCTCGCTGAAGGTGCCGACCGGCCCCAGGTAAGCGACGCTGACGCGCTTTTCCAGCGCGCGGCAAGCCGACATGATCTCGCGGAAGATGGTCTGCACGTCGGCGCCTTCCAGCGGGCCCGGATTGCGCTCGGCGGCGCCGCGCAAGACCTGCGCCTCGCGCTCGGGGCGGAACACCGGCGCATTGGTCTCGGCCTTGACGTGGCCAACTTCCTGCGCCAGGCGCGCGCGCCGGTTCAGCAGGTCGAGGATTTGCGCATCGATGGCATCGATCTGTTCGCGCAGGGGTTTGAGCTTGCTATCCATTAACCGTGCTGTTGTTCGAATTCTTTGAGGTAATCCACCAGCGCGCGCACGCCTTCGACAGGCATGGCGTTGTAGATCGAGGCGCGCATGCCGCCCACCGACTTGTGTCCTTTGAGTTGCAGCAGGCTGCGCTCTTTCGCACCGGCCAGGAAGGCGTCGTTGAGCGACTCGTCGCGCAAAAAGAACGGCACGTTCATGCGCGAGCGGCATTCCTTGTGGATGCGATTGGCGTACAGACTGCTGGAATCGAGATAGTCGTACAGCAGATCGGCCTTGGCGATGTTCTGCAGCTCGATCGCCGCCACGCCGCCCTGGCGCTTCAACCACTGGAACACCAGGCCGGCGATGTAGATGCCGTAGGTCGGCGGCGTGTTGTACATCGAATTGTTGTCCGCCACCAGCCGCCAGTCGAAAGCCGACGGGCACACCGGCAAGGCGTGGCCGATCAGGTCGTCGCGCACGATGACGATGGTGACGCCGGCCGGACCGATGTTCTTTTGCGCGCCGGCGTAGATCACGCCGTATTTCGAGACGTCGACGGTGCGCGACAGGATGTGCGAGGACATGTCGGCCACCAGCGGCGCGCCGCCGGTGTCGGCGGCGACATCCGGCACGTAGTGATACTCGATGCCGTCGATGGTCTCGTTGCTGCAGATGTGCACGTAGGCGGCATCCTTCGACAGCTGCCAGCTGTCGCGCGCCGGAATCGCGCTGTACTTGCCGGGCGCGGCCGAAGCGGCAACATTGACGTTGGCGTACTTCTTCGCTTCCTTGATCGACTTGGCCGACCAGGAGCCGGTATCGATGAAGTCGACAGTCGCCGGCTGCGCCTTGCGGCCCACCAGGTTCAGCGGCACGATGGCGTTCTCCGCCAGCGCGCCGCCCTGCATGAACAGGATGCGGTAATTGTCCGGCACCGCCAGCAGCTCGCGGAAATCGCGCTCGGCCTGCTCGTAGATCGAGATGAATTCCTTGCCGCGATGGCTCATTTCCATCACCGACATGCCGCTGCCGTGCCAGTCGAGCATCTCGGCGGCGGCCTGCTGCAGCACTTCCTGCGGCAGCACCGCCGGCCCGGCGGAAAAGTTATACACCGTCATGCTTCCTCCGCACCGCCGTTCTCTTCTTCGACATCTGCCTCGGCAATCCGCTGCAGGCCCGACAGCTTGGTGCCGTCTTCCACCGCGATCAGGGTCACGCCTTGCGTTGCGCGGCCCATTTCGCGGATCTCCGCCACGCGGGTGCGGATCAGCACGCCGCCGGTGGTGATCAGCATGATTTCATCCTTTTCTTCCACCAGGGTGGCGGCAACCACGCGGCCATTGCGCTCGGAAGTCTGGATCGCGATCATGCCCTTGGTGCCGCGNNTCATGCCGCGCACGCCGCGCGCGGTGCGGCCCATCGGACGCACGTCGTTTTCGTCGAAGCGCACCGCCTTGCCGGCGTCCGAGAACAGCATGACGTCGTGGGTGCCGTCGGTCAGCGCGGCGCCGATCAGGAAGTCGCCCTGGTCGAGGTCGACCGCGATGATGCCGGCCTTGCGCGGGTTGGAGAAATCGTTCAGCGGCGTCTTCTTGACGGTGCCGAAGGAAGTCGCCATGAAGACATAGCGGTCTTCCGGGAAGCTGCGATTTTCACCGGAGAGCGGCAGCACCACGGTGATCTTCTCGCCATCCTGCAGCGGGAACATGTTGACGATCGGCTTGCCGCGCGAATTGCGCGAACCCTGCGGCACTTCCCACACCTTCAGCCAGTACAGGCGGCCGCGGTTGGAGAAGCACAGGATATAGTCGTGCGTGTTGGCGATGAAGAGCTGGTCGACCCAGTCCTCTTCCTTGGTCGCCATGGCTTGCTTGCCGCGGCCGCCACGCTTCTGCGCGCGGTATTCAGACAAGGGCTGCGACTTCATGTAGCCGGAGTGCGACAGGGTCACCACCATGTCCTGCGGCGTGATCAGGTCTTCGGTTTCCAGGTCGGAGGTATTCAGTTCGATCTGCGAGCGGCGTGCATCCTTGTTGCCCTCGCCATACTCCAGCTTGGCGGCGGTCAATTCGTTGGTGATGATCTCGGTCACGCGTGCCGGCTTAGCCAGGATATCGAGCAGGTCGGCGATCTGCGCCATCACGTCCTTGTACTCGTTGACGATCTTGTCCTGCTCCAGGCCGGTGAGGCGCTGCAGGCGCATCTGCAGGATTTCCTGGGCCTGCTCGTCCGACAGCTTGTACAAGCCATCGGCCTGCATGCCGTAATGCTTCGGCAGGTTTTCCGGACGGAAGGCCTCGATGCCACCAATATTTTCTTCGCCGGTCCGCGCCAGCATTTCGCGCACCAGCGAGGAATCCCAGGCGCGCGCCATCAATTCGGCTTTCGCCACCGGCGGCGTCGGCGCCGCCTTGATGATGGCGATGAAGTCGTCGATATTGGCGAGAGCCACCGCCAGGCCTTCCAGCACGTGGCCGCGCTCGCGCGCCTTGCGCAATTCGTAGACGGTACGGCGCGTGACCACTTCGCGGCGGTGCGACAGGAAGCACTCCAGCATCTGCTTGAGGTTCAGCAGCTTCGGCTGGCCGTCGACCAGCGCCACCATGTTCATGCCGAAGGTATCCTGCAGCTGGGTCTGCTTGTACAGGTTGTTCAGGACCACTTCCGCCACTTCGCCGCGCTTCAGTTCGATCACCACGCGCATGCCCGACTTGTCGGATTCGTCGCGGATGTCGGAAATGCCTTCGAGCTTCTTGTCGCGCACCAGTTCGGCGATGCGTTCCAGCAGCGACTTCTTGTTGACCTGGTAGGGCAGCTCGTCGACGATGATGGCGGTGCGGCCATCCTTGCCATACTCTTCAAAGTGGGTCCTGGCGCGCATCACCACGCGGCCGCGGCCGGTACGATAGCCATCGCGCACGCCGGAAACGCCATAGATGATGCCGGCGGTCGGGAAGTCCGGCGCCGGGATGATTTCAATCAGTTCATCGACCGTGCAATCGGCATTGCGCAAGACATGCAGCGCACCGTCGATGACTTCGGTGATATTGTGCGGCGGGATATTCGTCGCCATGCCCACCGCGATGCCGGAAGATCCGTTGATCAGCAGGTTGGGAACGCGCGTCGGCAGGACCGAGGGTTCCTTTTCCTTGCCATCGTAGTTCGGCACGAAATCGACGGTTTCCTTCTCGATATCGGCCAGCAACTCGCCGGCGATCTTGTCCAGGCGGCACTCTGTGTAGCGCATCGCCGCGGCATTGTCGCCGTCGATCGAACCGAAGTTGCCCTGACCGTCTACCAGCGTGTAGCGCAGCGAGAAATCCTGCGCCATGCGCACCAGCGTGTCATAGATCGCCTGGTCGCCGTGCGGGTGATACTTACCCATCACTTCGCCGACCACGCGTGCGCATTTGACATACGGACGGTTCCATACATTGTTGGTTTCATGCATGGCAAACAGCACGCGGCGGTGCACCGGCTTCAGGCCATCGCGCACGTCCGGCAATGCGCGGCCCACGATTACGCTCATCGCGTAATCGAGATAGCTCTTGCGCATCTCTTCTTCAAGGGAAATCGGGATGGTTTCTTTTGCGAATTGATCCATTGGCTGGTCGACAGGATAAAGGCTAAAAACGGTGAGTGATTCGGCTACGTGCGCAAGTGCTTGCCGTAGCCGTCAAAAAACAAACGATTTTAACATGGCACCCCTCTTACCCGGCCGATTCCCCATCGGTCGCCATTGGCGAGGGAAAACAGCGTGCCGGCCGGCTGGCAATAGCCTCAAGCAGTCATCCAGAGCAACAAGCTCGACAAGCTTTATAAAAAAGCAAAAATAAAGCTTGATTCGCCGCTACACTGAGGCCGAAATCGCCTTGAAAATGCAGCAACACGCAATACGCCATGGCGCTGTCCGAAGAGTCCCGTGTGAAGCGATATTGGCCACCTGCCAATAAGTTTTCAATACAACAATTTTGTCTTAAGCGCGCGTCGCATAAAAGCAACACGAGGCAAAAAGAACTCGCTGGACTATTTAGCAATTTAGCCTGAATGACAAGCCTGTGGCAGAATAGCATCAAGTTGTGCTCTTACTGTGTGGCTATATTTGGGGTGTAGGGGCATGAACAACATGTTATGATTCGTTCGTTTGTTATCAACTTTGTCAATGGTTGCGCAGCTTCTGTGCAGAAATCTCATCCGAGAGGGGAAATATGAATAAGTTTGTAAAAATTGTTTTCGCTGCTTCTTCTGCAGTAATGGCTTTCTCTGCGACTGCGCAAGTCACGGATATCAAGGCAGCAACTCCGAAGAGCGCCTATCTGCAAGACGCTCGCGGCGTCGTTGCCCGCAGCACGACCGGCCTGTGCTGGCGCGCCACTCACTGGACCCCGGCTGACGCGGTTCCGGGTTGCGATGGTCCTCTGGCCCAAGCTGCTGCTCCGGCTCAACCGGCTGCCGCTCCGGCTGCTCCGGCTGCCAAGCCTGCTCCGCAAGCTGAAAAAGTCACCTTCTCCGCTGACACCCTGTTCGACTTCAACAAGGCTGTGCTGAAGCCAGAAGGCAAGCAAAAACTGGACGACCTGTTCCTGAAGCTGTTCGGCATGCAACTGGAAGTGATCGTTGCCACCGGCCACACCGACACGATCGGTGGCGATGCCTACAATCAGAAGCTGTCGGTCAAGCGCGCTGAAGCCGTCAAGGCTTACCTGGTTGAAAAGGGCGTGGAAGAAAACCGCGTCTACACCGAAGGCAAGGGCGAAACCTCGCCGGTCACCACCGACTGCAAGGGCAATCGCGCAGCACAGATCAAGTGCCAGCAGCCGAACCGTCGCGTGGAAGTCGAAGTCGTCGGTACCCGTACCAAGTAATATCCGGTTTTACTCCTGAAAAACCCCGCTGCGGCGGGGTTTTTTGTTATGGCGACAAACCGGCTTTGCCGCTATCATTTGCATATGAATGCTGACCCTCTAGAACTCCAGAAATTCGGCGAGCTTGCCCATCATTGGTGGGATCCGACTTCCGAATTCCGTCCCCTGCACGAAATCAATCCCCTGCGCCTGGAATGGATCAACGCGCGCGCGCCCCTCGCCGGCAAGAAAGTTGTCGACGTCGGCTGCGGCGGCGGCATCCTGGCCGAATCGATGGCGAAGAAAGGCGCGCATGTCACCGGCATCGACCTGTCGGAAAAGCCGCTGAAAGTGGCCGACCTGCACAGCCTCGAATCGGGCGTCCAGGTGCGTTACGAACTGATCGCCGCCGAAGCGCTGGCCGCGCGCGAACCCGGGCAATACGACGTGGTGACCTGCATGGAAATGCTGGAGCACGTGCCGGACCCCGCTTCCATCGTCAAGGCTTGCGCCACCCTGGTGAAACCGGGCGGACATGTATTCTTCTCCACCCTCAACCGCAATCCCAAGTCTTACCTGCATGCGGTGATCGGCGCGGAATACCTGCTCAAGCTCTTGCCGCGGGGCACCCACGATTACGCCAAATTCCTGACGCCGGCGGAACTGGCGCGCTTCATCCGTGAAGCCGGGCTGAGCCTGGACAGCCTGAAAGGCATGGGTTACAACCCGCTGACCAAGGTGTATTCGCTTAGCCAGGATACCAGCGTCAATTACCTGGTGGCGTGCAGCCGCCCCGGCTGAACTCCCCTCCGCAAAGAGAAGCCTGCATGATGCGACTGCGTCTTCCCCGCGCCGTGCTGTTCGATCTCGACGGCACGCTCGCCGATACCGCGCCCGACCTCGCCGCCGCCGTCAACCTGATGCGCAGCGCGCGCGGACTGGCGGCGGTGCCGTACGAACAGTTGCGCCCGGTCGCCTCGGCCGGCGCGCGCGGCCTGCTTGGCGCCGCCTTCGGCATCAGCCCGGATGCTCCGGAATTCGCCGCGATGCGCGTCGAATTTCTGGACAATTACGCCGCCGCGATTGCCATTCATACCAGCCTGTTCGACGGCATCCGCGACATGCTGGACGGACTTGAACAAGCCGGGCTGCAGTGGGGCATCGTCACCAACAAGCCGGCCCGCTTCACCGATGCGCTGGTGCCGCTGATCGGCCTGGGCGACGCCGCCTGCGTCATCTCCGGCGACACCACGCCGCATGCCAAGCCGCATCCGCAACCCTTGCTGGAAGCAGCCGGCCGGATTGGCCTGGCGAGTGAAGCATGCTGGTACGTCGGCGACGATTTGCGCGATATCCAGGCCGGGCGCGCGGCAGGCATGGCCACCATCGGCGCCGGCTGGGGATATTGCGGCAATGTCGATCCGCTCACGTGGGAAGCGGACGTACTGGTCGAGAGTCCGCTGCAATTGCTTGCGTTATTGAACACGAACTGAAGCAACTTGCGGCCTTGAAGCGAATTTTCCTTGGCAGGCCTTGAAAGCGCCCTGCGCATCCCCATCTTCTGAACTATAATGGCAGTAACTGTTTTGGGGACGACCTGGTTTCGACAGGGGTTGCAAAGCAGCGCAGGGCATACCGAGGACTGGCTACCTCGTTAATCCAACCGGAAATGCTTAAATGCAAACGATGAATCTTACGCTCTCGCAGCGTAAACCTCTAGAAACCTAAGAACTTTCTAGCTCTACACCGTCTTGTTCCTGGGGCGGGCTGGCAACAGCAGTAGAGTCATACACAGGGAATCGCGTTGCGTCGGGTTACTTGGCGTAGCGTTAAATCTAGGTGACTCGCCTTGACGAAGCGTGTGCGTCCGCGTCGGCAGGGTTAAATTAAATGGCAGCACTAAGTATGTAGAACTGTCTGTAGAGTGCTTCTGGACGCGGGTTCGATTCCCGCCGTCTCCACCATTCACACGTTTCAAGACGTCCAAAGTAGTCCGAAAATCCACGTAAGATCTTGATTTTACGTGGATTTTTTGTTTTTTGACGTCCGGCATGGCTCATTGACATCCGGGGGTAAGCGGGGGTAAATTTTGGGGTCACTGGTTACCCCTGACAGGAGTTACCCCCATCATGGCCCTGACCGACACCGTCCTCCGCAATGCCAGGCCCGGCGCCAGGCAGGTCAAGCTGTTCGACGCCCTGGGACTGTTCCTGATCGTTGCTCCCGCCGGGGGCAAGTGGTGGCGCCTCAAGTATCGTTTCGACGGCAGGGAAAAGCTCCTGTCGCTGGGCACCTATCCCGACGTTTCACTCAAGCAGGCACGCCTCAAGCGGGACGCCGCGCGCGGCCAGCTTGCCAACGGCATCGATCCGGGAGCAAACCGGAAGGCGGCCAGGGCGTCTCAAGCCGATGATCAGGCGGATGGCTTCGAAGTGGTCGCCCGCGAATGGTTTGGCAAGTTCGCACCGGTCTGGTCCGCCGGCCATGCCGACAAGATTATCCGGCGGCTGGAACGGGACGTGTTTCCCTGGCTGGGCAAGAAGCCGATCGGTGGCATCACCGCGCCGGAATTGCTGCAGGCCCTGCGCCGCGTGGAAAACCGCGGCGCGGTGGAAACCGCCCACCGTGCCCTGCAGAACTGCAGCCAAATATTCCGATATGCCATTGCCACCGGCCGCGCCACGCGCGACCCGGCCGCCGACCTGCGCGGCGCTATTCCCCCTAGCAAGGGCAAGCATCACGCCTCGATCACCGAACCCCAGGCCATCGGCGAACTGCTGCGCACGATCGCCGGCTACCAGGGATCCCTCGTCACCAAGTGCGCGTTGCGGCTGGCCCCGCTCGTGTTCGTGAGACCAGGCGAACTGCGCAAGGCCGAATGGCAGGAGTTCAACTTGGACACGGCGGAATGGCGCATCCCTGCCGCGCGGATGAAAATGCGCGCACAGCACATCGTGCCGCTGTCCACGCAGGCGATTGCCATCCTGCGCGAATTGCAGCCGCTGACCGGGCGTGGCCGCTACGTTTTTCCGGGCGCCAGGACCAACGGCCGTCCGATGAGCGAAAACACGGTGAATGCCGCGCTGCGCCGGCTTGGGTATGCCAGCGACCAGATGACTGGTCACGGCTTTCGCAGCATGGCCAGCACGCTGCTCAACGAACAGGGGTGGCACCGGGACGCCATTGAGCGCCAGCTGGCGCACGCCGAGCGCGACACCGTGCGTGCTGCCTACAACTATGCGGAACATTTGCCCGAAAGGCGGCGGATGATGCAGGCGTGGGCGGATTTTCTGGATGGGCTGGTGGTTAGTGGGGACTTTCCCTGAAAGACATCTCACCCCGATTTTCACTTGGTTAGTGTAACGGAACGGAGGGGTATTGCCTCGCCTATCCTAGGACGACTTTAAATCAACAAGCCGAAATTCTTGTTTGCAAAACATGTCTTTTGACTTGATGTTACGAAGCATTTATATAATTCTGGTTCTTGATTATCGGAAATCCATGCCTATATGGAATTACTAATTGATAATCAAAGGGCTGTATGAAAGGGAACATCAAGGAAATTTATGGCAATTGGGATAAGGGCTATGCGCTAGATAAGCACATGTTACGCAGCACTTATTTAGGTGACAACGAATTTGGTCGTCCTCAGTTCGACAACGAGCGAACCGAGGTGGGCGAAGCAGTGTATCAGCTTAAGTACAAATCCCAGTGGGATCAAGCGGAGCTATTGGCACAGGCGGTGACTGAACATATTGTTCCTCACCTCGGGCCCATTGGCCTAGTGATACCCATGCCGGCCAGTAGGCAGCGGGCGAAACAACCTGTACACGCCGTAGCTACCACGCTAGCCAATAAGCTCGGTGTCCTCTCCTTCGAGAACATTCTGCTCAAAAATTACACTGGGCAGTCGTTGAAAGACTTGCACACTCGCGAGGAAAAAGACAAGGCGTTGGCGGGCACGATTAGCTTGAACGATCAAATCGGCGGCGATGGCAAATACAACGCGCTTGTGCTGGATGACCTTTTCGACTCAGGCGCTTCGATGGAAGCTGCATGCGCTGTTTTGCGGACCTATGCGAAAATTAACAAAATTTTCGTTGCTGCCCTAACTTGGAAGTAAATTCAGTGCCCACTATCTTCATTGCTGGATCAATTACCATCAAACGCTTGGACTTAAAAGTTCAGGAGCGGTTGATGAATATCATCGTTCAGGAACACCTGATCCTGCTCGGTGATGCTGACGGCGCAGATACGTCTATACAGCAGTTTCTATTTGAGAATGGCGCGCGGGACGTGACAATTTATTGCACCGGAAAGACGCCTCGCAACAATATTGGCAACTGGAAAGTCCACTCCGTTACCACCTATCATAAGCCCGGTTCGCGCGCCTATTTCACTGCAAAGGATATAGAAATGGCTGTAGCGGCTGATCACGGCTTAATGATCTGGGATGCAAAGAGTACGGGGACCTTGAGCAACGTGATTGAACTTCTAGCTCGGAAAAAAAATGCTCTAGTGTTCATCAACAAGACTAAAGAGTTTAACAAAGTGCTTTGCGCTGCCGATTTAGACGATTTAGTTGCACGTATGGCGGAAGGTGATCGCCTGAAAGCGGACACCAAAATTGACCTCTTTGAGCGCCTCAATGCGTTGCATATGCGCGAACAACAGTTTGCGATCCTTACCGCCAAGAATGCTAGGGACGAACCTCAACCGCCGGCCAGCAACGAGTCCGTGGCTAACACCAACGCACGTTCGCAATGAGTGGTCATGCTGCCGTATAGGGGGACGCTTCTATACCTAGCTCCGGCTTCTCTCGTATCAGGAGCTTCTTCGGCTTGACGCACAGGTTACGGAATCAATGAAATTACGAGCGAGGATCGTCCGCACGAGAAGGTTGGGCGGGACACAGGATCCAAACTTTAGTTCTTCGGCAAACAGCTCTTGCTCATGAGGCGAAAGCTGCAAAGTCTCGTAGTCACCATCCGTGAATAAGAATACCGTCGCTGGCGCCTGAACGCTTAACGCGTCAAATTTGACGCTCGCCCCCCCTTTGGCTGCCTTCCGAGCATATGTCCGGTTCTGTTTCGTGCCAGCGAACGTCCAAGTGCGCATCTGTCCACCTTCCTTCCTCGACATAAAGTGGTCGCCGGCCGACACACCCAGTTCTTCCGTCAAGACAGCAAATTCGCTCTTGCCTCGTTGGGAGAGATGAACATAAGAAGATGGTCCGTCAACCAAGGCTGCACGAATGCCCTGACAGACTTCCCTGCTCAAGCTGCGCGCTCCGCCCATCCATCTGGCTTTGCCGCCCTCTTTCGCAGGCTCAAGCCAGACCGTCCGCTTGGACCACTCGATCTCCTTCACGAGCCAACTACGGCCAGCTAGGAGTAGCAGCCGTTGAGGCTCTTCCCCGGTTAGCACTGTTGGGTCGATGTACCCGACTTCGGCACTACCACAGCGACCAGTCAAGAGCTGCGCTCCACTGAATGACGCCAAGAGATCGCGATAGTGACCACGGCCAAACTCGTGTTCTGTGCACTGGCCGATGCGAACAAGTCCTTCCGTGCAGTCCAAGTACGCCTGCTGAATCATGTGGTTAATCAACGATTTGAATCCCTCAGGCGGCAGTTCCGGAAAGCAGCAGCTGAGCAGTTCGACGACTTCGTTCACCGGCCATTCACCCCGCTCCAGGGTGGCCGCGAGAATCTGCTGCGCGGCGATTGGCCATGGCTCATCCGGTGGCCTTGCTGCTTCGACCCAGGCCTGAGACCATAAATGGGTCACGCCCAACGCCAACAGGAAAGCATCTTGGTTAGTCGTCAAAAATAGGCAGTTCCGCTGACTTCCTGATCGTCTGCCAGTCCGCCCCATGCGCTGCAAGAACGACGACACTGTCGAAGGCGAGTCGATCTGAATCACTCGATCCAGGTCACCAACATCAATGCCAAGCTCCAGCGTCGATGTCGCAACTATCACGCAATCCTTTTCTTCGCCAAACGCGGTTTCGGCTTGCCTTCGCTCGGAAGCACTCAACGAAGCATGGCTGACGAAGGTCCGCACTTCTTTAGATCGGAGCATACTGCTCAGCTGCTCCGCACTGCTGCGTGAGTCACAAAACACCAGGCGCTTTTCGCCCCGATGAAGGCGCGAGATGACCGTCGCGGCGTTCTCTAAAGTTCCAACGTGATCGATGGTAACATCGGCATCGGTGCTTACCGAGGCGCTGCCCACTACGCACCGATCGCCGACCGGCGCGAACCATTCCAGCAGTTCAACCGGGTTGCTGACGGTCGCCGACAAGCCGATGCGCTGGAGGGGCTGCGGCAGATAATGCTCAAGCCTTTGCAGCACCGAGCGCATGTGCCAGCCGCGGTCATCCGCAGCGAAGGCATGCAGCTCGTCCACAACCACGGCTCGCAAGTTGCCAAACCAAGTGGGACGATCTACCCTGACGGAGATCAGCATTGCTTCGATCGACTCCGGCGTCGTCAGCAGGATGTCGGGAGCTTCTTTCAGGGCCTTCTTCTTGCGGGACTGCGACACGTCGCCATGCCAGACTTCCACTGTACGCCCGACAAGGCCCGCGTAGTGGGTCAGACGATGCTCAAGGTTATTCAGCAGCGCCTTGATGGGGCAGATATACAGCACGCTCGTTCCAGGCCACGATTCCCTCAGCATCCGCGACAGGATCGGGATGGCAGCCGCTTCGGTCTTGCCCCCCGCCGTAGGTGCCAACAGCAGGCAATGCGATCCTGCGTGAATCGGTGGAATTGCGGCCAGCTGGGTCGGACGCAGCGTGCTCCAGCCCAGCGTGTTGACCACGTGGTACTGCAGGGATGGATGTAGCTGCTCGAATTCGCTCACAGCTCGATATCATCCACGGAGGTCGCGCTTGCCGCAGCCCGCTCGTTGGCAGACATTTCCGTTTCGGCCAGGGTGAGCGAATAGTGCTGTCGCGGATCAAAGTCTGGGTGTAGATCCACGCGATCGAGGACATCTGCAACGAGTTTCTTTAAGAAAAGGCGGGGTGCCACGCCGACCTTGCCCCCGAGACCGCCCGCAACTGCTCGCGCCAAGGTATCCAAGTAGCTGTCGTCGACGACGGCTCTCAGGCGCTGCTCGTGCTCGCGTCCCTCAGCATAGATGTCGCGCACACGTCTCCCCACCGATAGCAGGGCACTGTGGTCGAACGGAGCCAATCGGATCTGGACAGCCCTTGGGTTGTCGAACCTGCGGTCTGTCCCAAAGTCCACGTGCAGCCGTTGGGCCAGGGGCGCCAACCGTTGCACACCCTGCGGACCGTCAAAGAACGCAGGAGTGCCAGTGATAACCAGGTACAGGCCGGGGTAGCGGCCAGCATCGATCTCATCAATCCACTGCCGCAGTGCATTGAGCCCCTTCTCGCGCGTGTCGGCTCGCATGCGCTGAAGCGTTTCCACCTCATCCAGCACTAACACGAGACCCGCGAATCCGCTGTCTCGGAGGATGGTGAGCAGTCCCACCAAAAAATTGCTCGCGCCAAAGTGGTCAAGGTCGCCCTTGATACCTGCCGCCCGCTTCACGCCGGCCGCCACGTTGGGCTGTCCAGCCAACCAGCTGATGAGTCCCTCAGCCAGCATGCCGTCGTTGTTGGCCAGTGCTTGCCGGTACGTACGCAACACAGCGGAAAAAGCTGGGGCCGTTTTGCTGATGACACTCAGCCGGGCTTCCATGAGGGCATCCGTGCGCTGCAGCAGGCCCTGTGCATCGTCTGGATCCACGGTCGGATCAGCCAGCACATCCTGCTCCAGCGCGTAGAACCAGCCATCAATCACGCTTCTGAATGCACCACTGGTCATATCGGCCGTGCCCAGATGTTCGACAAGGCGCCGGTACACAGTCTCTAGCCGATGCAATGGCGTCTCGGTTTCGTTGATTTGGACTTCCGTTGCTGCAAAGCCCCGTGAGCGTGCACGCTCCTGCAGCCAACGTCCAAAGAATGTCTTACCGGTACCGTATTCGCCACGCACTGCTTTGAATGCGCCGCGCCCAGATGCCACCGACTCAAGCTCTTCGCCAAGCGTCGTGGCAAAGGATTCAATGCCTACCGCCAAGGCATCCAGACCGCTACTCGGAACGGTGCCTCTGCGCAAAGCGCTGACGATGTCCTCTTTGCGTGCCGCACTGATCATCGACCACCTCCCTGCTGGGGTAATTTGAACTGCTGATGCAGCAACCCAATGTTGAGTTCAACCGAGCCAGCAGCCTCATCGACCGTAAGCACTGCCGCCTGGTCCACGTTTAGCAGCCGCCGCACTGCGCTCAGCAGCCCCCCCATGCGAACCTCTGCCAGAGCGAGACGATTAGCCAATGCTGTACGAGACAACTTCCCGCCGCGTTCGGCGAGTGCCTCCAGCAACAGCCTCATTTTGTCGTCCGGCAAAGCGACACGGGCCGCGAGTTGTCGTTGAGACGCATAGATTGGGCTGGACAATAGGCCAGCAATCCAATCGCTGGCCATCGGCTCTGAAGTGGCTGCTGGTTGCAGATCGACCGACGCGAACAAGCCAGGCTGCGCCTCTTCCTGTACTGGCTTCTTGCGGACCAGCTTCGGCTGAGGTAGCGCTGCCGCGGGCTTCTTGGATTGTAGTAGGGGCGGAAGCTCCCACCACTCTGGCTGGTTCGGAGGCGCGGGACTCCATCCCGCAAGACTGGCACCCACGGGCACAAATACGCTCAGCGGTACCGTCACCTCCTGTGGCGACAGGCCGCCATGATAGCCGTTCTTGCGGCCCGCATAGCGGCTACTTTCGCCCCAGAGGCAAACCACGGCATTGGATCCATCGTTGGTGACCACTCTACCACCACTAACTGCCAACTCTTGCGGCGATGCCGCAGTTCGTCCCAGTCGCCAACGATCACTTTCACCACCAGGAATCTGCGTGGTCCCATCCTCCAGCAAGTGACCATGGTCCGCCGTGATGACAACCACGCGCCGGGCTTCACGTGCTTCCCGCAGTAAGGGCAATAAAAGGCGCAGGTCTTCCAGCGCCCAGCGTTGGTTGAGCTGATCCGGCCCACTAAGGTGGTCATCCACGGCGTTGTAAACCACGCTCACAACCTGCTGGCGTTGATTTGCGATCGCAGCACGAATTTCCGGCGCCAAATTGCCCGTGTCGGCCAAGTCACCCTTATGGAAGACTTTGGGAGCGTGCTCTGTCCGGCTCAGCGCCATCAAGGCCGGATGAGACGCAAAGCCAGGCTTCTCCTGTGCTTGTGCTCCAACGGTCAGTCTGCCGCACAGCAGGCTGGCACGACTTACCTCGGTAATCGTAGGGAATGCAGCGATACCAATCAATGGCTTTCCTTGCGACGTTGGCACCAGTTCAGCCCAACCGTAGCTAGCAACTCGCGCAAACAGTTCACGGAAGATACTGTTACTCAATCCATCCATCACCAACAGCAGCGTTGGATGCACAGCCGCAATTGGGGCCAGCACTTTGTCCAATACATGCTCAAGCGGGACGACTCGCCCACTATCCGCAGGTGTCTGCGCATTCCATTGCACCAACGCCTGGGCAAACGGCTTGGCAAAATTATTACGTCGGGCAATGGCCGCTTGTCGACAAGCGGCATAGGCATCGGACAACTCGGTCAGCTCATCGCCCCCCAGCAGCCTGAACCTGGCCCAATCAACGTAAGCACCTTGGTCAGCCTGCCATTCAACCGATTCGGGCAGCGATGTCCCAAAGACCATCGGACTGAGCAGCCAGCGGGCCAAGCGTCGGGCCATCTCAACGCGCTCCATGCGCGGCCGCTGGTCACTCATTAGCGCATGCTTGAGTGCACGATCAGCGTGCAGTTCCACCCGCTGGAGGTTGGCTTCACTGGGCTCTTCTGCGTGTGCCGTGAGTGCCCAGGCGTAGTCGGTCAGACGCTGGTCCAGCGCCGACGGTAGAACGTCACTCAGTTGCGCAAATTCCGAGATGCGGAGATCGCGTAACAAGGTATCTGCACGGTCCAGAACGGCCCGGCATGCCTCAATGCCCATGCTGTGAACTACCTGCTCTGCCGCTGCCGCCCAGGCTCGCCCCTCCGACACGCCCACATGCTTGTCATTGACAAAGCGCTCCAGGCGGATCGCGGCTTGCCCGAGAGCCGCCTGCCCTTCTCCATCGGGCGCGAAGATTACGCCACTGACCAAGCCCAATGGCAAGGCATCGCCAGTTCGGCCGGCTTCGACGCAGCCAAGCACCATGGCGCCTGCAAGACCTGCGTTCTCGACCAACCAGGACAAGATGTCTGATCGCATCGAAGCCGGCAAAGGGGCCAGCCGCGCGTCGGCATCTGGCGTCATAGACCAACGCAGCAGCGCCACGGCGTCTGGCCGAGCGACCTCCAGGCCTACGAAACGCACCAGAACTTCACGCCAGGCAGTCTCAAGGTCAAAAAAACCATTGGCGACGGGTTGGTACTCTCCTTGCGACGCGCCATCAATCAGGGCTTGCGGCATCCAGGCAAATCGGCCCAAACGGGCATCGGTTTCCTTGGCCTGGAACATCAAACGAACGATGTCCCATCCCTCGGGCTGGAACACACGCGCACGAGCTAGCCTTGCTGCGATGTCTTCCGCAACTTCGTGTGTCGACAACGGGGTAATGACCACCATGCCCGAAACCGCCGGGTTCATGTGCTCCAGCTCACACAGGGCTTCGCGAATGGCCAACGACGATTCGCACCAGCGCAGCTGAAACTCCCGGCCATTTCGGTTGACAGCTTCCGGCCAGACCTGCTTGGCGGCTGCGCGAATAGCGACTGCTTGCGCCGTCGGATCGCTGGCCAGCACGCGTTCAAGCTGTGCCGAGATCTGTGGTGTCGACAAATTCATAGCTGGGTGCCCTTGCGCTGCAGGCGCCAGCTGAGTGTTAACTCCAGGTCGCGCTCACTCGTCACACGTGCTTTAAGCTCGTCCAAAGCTGCCACTGCCTCCGCGCCAGTCAGATGCAACTGCTGCTTTTCAGCTACCACTTCGGGCGCTAGATAGCCGGGGACTAGCGGAATCGTCACTGGTTCTGACGCAGGTGATGGCGCGCCACTAGCGGGCGTCGAGACGTACACGGGTGCAGCAACTTGGGCAGCCTCTGCCAGCAAACGCATTGAATCGCGCTGCAATTCATCCAGACGACCCTTCAAAGACACCACGTGCTCATCACTAGTCAGCACTTCCGCCAAGCGCCGTCCGATTATCTGGGCGGCTTCAGACCTGTGATCTTTTAGCTCTTGCACGATATCAAAAAGCTGCCAATAACTGCCCGCCTCCAGCGCATCGGCACAGGTCTTCGCCTGCCCCAAAGTGCGACCGACCGCGGCTTCCGACGTCTGTAGATCTGCAGTCGCGAGCGTGGCGACCACCTCTGCATCGGCTGCTGATGCCAGCGCAGCTAGCAGCCCCTGAGCGGACTCGGCGGTTTGCTGGCGAGCGCCAGTCGCGCCGGCCGCATAGCGTCCCGCCCGGTCGCGCACTTGCACCACCAGGCGCGTCACCACATCGCGCTTCTCTGCAGTCTTGATCTTTACCTCATCCACCAGCTTGCCCACGTTAGCGGCATTGAGCGTCTGGCCCAAGGTCAAGCCGAACAGGCTAGAAGCACGCTGCAGTGCCACCTGCCAGTCGCTGGTATTGGGCAGCGACTGTTCCCGCAGCTCCAGTTCGTCCGGCACGCTGTCCACCGTTGGCTCGTAAGGACCGCCGCGCATCGTGAATCGGCGGTTAGTGGATGCAGCGAATGCCAGGATAATGAGGTTCTGCAGCTCCAGCGGCAGGCCCATGGGCGCGGGCGTGTCGATCCACTGCCGTAGCTTGGCCACGGTGATTGGTCCGCCACCATCTCGCGCGTGGCTTTGCGAAAACCTCGATTGCCAATGCGGCTCGATCAATAGGTGTGTTTCGCCCATCTGCCCCAACTGACAGGGGTTGACCACGGACCGCACCAACTTGCGTAGGCCGGCGTCCTGCACCAGCCCGCGCTGGCCCGGCGCCTCGATTGCCTTTTGCACTTCCGGCCAAATCTTGCGAATAACAGCCGGCTTGATCTCAGTGTCGAATTCGGGGTGCGCCGGATACTGGTGGGCAAACAACTGGCCCAACAGATTTTCGAAGGCCGACTTGAGGTCCGCACCCACTGGAGGTCGCGGTGACAGGGTCGGGTCTAACGAGCGGAATTGCTGGTCTGCGGTAAGCGGACTGCTGATTGCATCCCGTGGCTCGATGCTGATGCCATAGGCCACTTCCAATTGCGAACGCAGCTTGATTCGGAGTTGGTCAAGCTGGTTACGTGCCAAGGCCTTTGCCTGCACGCGATCTACGAACGACAGATGGCCCGCATAGGTCTCAAAACGATCGCCCTGCAGGATGTAATCCAGCACCACCAGGCGGCCCAGATCGGCCAAGGCCTTGTTGCTCAAAAAAGACGGGATCCATACCAGGGTCTTGGTATCCCCTCCACGGTACGCCGCCAGGCGCGCCAGGTCATCGGCCGGTCCGAAGTTCGCGTCGTCGAAAGGGAAGTCCAGCACCACCGTCCACGTGCCGGACCGGCCACGCAGACGGTCGTCGGTCATCTCGCGCACGTTTTCGTACAGCAATTCAATTTCGCGTCTCGTGCCGCGCCAGTTAAACGCGTAGGTGTTGAACAGATCGCCTGTGTCCTCGATCTCCAGTTCCTTGAACAGCGCCTCGCGAATTTTCTTGCGACGGTTGCCTGGGTTGTCGTTGGCTTCGGCTGCGCGCAGGATGGGCTCGATGTCGACGCCGGTCACCTGGATGGAGATGATCGGATTCTGGTCCTCGGTGATCTTGATCTCACCAATCTCGCTGGCCCAGTCACGGCACTTGCGCAACACGTCTTGCGCCTCCCGCCCTGGGATGGGCGAACGAAAAGTGCCATGATTCAGGGCCGCCAGTCGCTGAGCGGTCAGGGCTTTGAGCGACTCCACCTCGGGCACCAGCGCCCCTAACAGCAGCGTCTTCAGCAGACGAGCATCGTTGCGCAGGTTCTTGGCCGCGGCAGGGTCGGCTTGTCCCAGCTTGATGGCCTCCCAAGTGACGTTGTGCTGCCGCTCCAGCATGGGCAGCAGCCGCTGGCTGTACAAGCGCTTGGCATTCTCGAAGTGCAAGCGCATGCCTTCACTGAAGGGTTCGTCACCGTCGGAAATGGCATCGTAGAGGTCGCCCACAGGGATCAGCTGGCCCAGCTCAAGGTCTGCGCGACGGTCCACCAGCAACTGCAGCATCAGCTTGAGCGCCGTGCGCTCGCGCTGCAGTGCTGCCGACACGGCAATCAAGGTCTGCACCAAGGCTGGCGAGAACGGGTAAACCTTGCGGAACATGTCCCTGTCTGCCGTGGTGGTCAAGAGTGTGTCCAGCACGTCCTTGCGCATCTTCAGCTGATCGTCGAAGGTGCTCTGCAGCGTCAGCCGCGCAGCCTCATCTACCGGACGCAGCACGCGTTTCTCGGCAATGGCAGGCAAGTTGCGGTCTTCCAGGGTGATGCGGTGAAAGCGCGCTTCCCAGTGCTTGAGCACATCACTGAACTGCACCTGGACTGAACCAGCCAGGTTTTCACCCACCAGATCGCGCAAGTCGCGTTGCCGGGCCACGAAGCTGATCAGCGGAATGGGCCGGTCGGCATTGGTGGCTTCCACCAGCTTAACCAGCTTGGTGCCCTCACGGCTGACGAAATTGACATCGGCCGCATGGCTAGCCAGCCACAACACCAGTTCATCCAGGAACAGAATGACGGCGTCGTAGCCCAGGGCCTTGGCGTGCCGACTCATGATGCTCAGGCCATCGTCTAGCGAAACGAACGACTCGCCGCTGCCGGCCAGGGTCCGGTAGGCCGAAAAGAATTGCGTGATCAGGTCGCCCACCAGGCGCGAGCGCTCTTCCCCATTGGGCGCTTCCAGCATCGCAGCCTCAAAGGCCACGGCATCCCAGCCGCTTTCGAATGCGCCCCAGCCGCCATCGGTGCCACCACTGGCTCCCTCGTTGAGCTTGGCAAAGAAGGCGTCATCGCCCATGCGATCACGCAGGTCCCGCGCATCCTTGAACATGCCTTCGGCCAGGTAAAAGCCCGGCACAGGGGCATCTGGATGCTTCTTACGGACGAACTCGGCGTATTGTCCAAGGATGGCCGATTCCATGTCCCGCGCGCCGATCATGTGATAGGGCACCAGCAAAAATTTTCGCCCCTCAGTCCAGCCATGACGGGCCACCACGTCAGCCAGTTCGGGCGTTGCCCGGGCTTGGGTATTGCCAGCCAACAGCAGATTCAATACCGCCATGAAGTGGCTTTTACCGGAACCGAAACTGCCATGCAAATAGGCCGCCTTGCTGCCACCGCTCTGCACCGCCTGCTGGATGAAGCCCAACGCATTGGCAAAGGCGTCCACCAACTGCGGCGTAACGACGTAGTCGCGCAAGGTCTGCTCAGGTTCGGTCACGCCCTTGGACAGTTGCAGGACAAAGTCGCCCTGATGTACCCGCTCCGGGATGGCGATGAGGTCTTTCAGCAGTGTCATTTTTTGAGTCCTTCCCTTTCGTTAGCCTCGTCGGGCAAACGTGCAATCCAGGTGTTGCATGACCTGGAGCTTGTCAATCGATAACGGTTTGTTTGGTGATGCCGGTACGCTACGAGCTTTCTGCCGCGGTCTGTGGCTATACATGCGTCACCCCTTTGATTGGCGAGTGAGGAACTCCAGCATCGAGGGTGGAATCCCTTCGTCCTTGACGATGCCATCCGATGTAGGACGGAACAGCGCCTGCAGGATCAACTGACGGTCCTCCTTGCTGGCCAGGCGGTCGCCCTCCAGCAAAGACAGGTAAGTGCGCGCCATGACTACCCGCTCGGCGGCGTCAGTTGCCAAGTGTAGATGACTGAGGAACATGCGAACTACGAGCCGCACACCCCATACAGCAAACAAGCCGATCAACACCAGCATGGCCACGCGCCATGCTTCCGGTGGAGTATTCGGTATCGACGTGCGGAGCAGATCGTGGATCAGCCAACCTAGCACGACGGCAGCACCCGCAATGCCGCCAAAGGAGAGTCCGCCTGTGATCTTGGACATGCGCTCGTGCCCCCTGCGCTTGTCATCCCAGTACGTGGCAGGCGCCCTTAACGCGATCTCCTCGCGGAAAGTCTTTCGGAGGTTCTCCATCTCTTGCTTGTGATCGGCCACGAGCTTGTCAAAATCATCTTCGCGTTTGGTCTGAGCCGTATCAAAAATGGTCTTCTGTTCGTCAGCAGTCGTTTTGATGGTTTCGGCCAGCGTAGTGTAGTCGCGATGAAGGGCCTCGTAGATTGTCGTCTTCTCGCCGACGAGGCTCTCCGCCTTGGTTCGAAGCTGCTCGAATGACTGTTCCGCGGCCTGCTTGCGACTTTTCTGCGGAGCGCTGGACAGGGCGAATCGTTCAATCAGCCCTTCGGTCAATCCACGCCAGGCCAACAGCTCCTGGGGCTGGAAGTGATGACCCTGCGGCGGTGAAACGAACACCGAAGCAAAGAAACTTGCTGAATGGTCACCGACCACTTTGCGGTATTCCTCTATCCGCTTGGCCAGAGGGGTTGAACTGTGAGGCAATCGCTGCCGCACAAATACCTCTTGCAAGGCGTTTGCAATCCCTGAGAGCTGATTCTGGTACTGTTGTGGATTGGAGTCTCTGTACTGAGGTGCCTGATTCGCGTTGTTGAGCGCCTGATTGAGCTGATTGAGAGCCTGTTTCAGGCCCTGAGTATGATTGCCGTTACATCGGCCACTGTGTAACCATGACCAAAACCCTTGCTCGTGCTGCATCCACGCCACGGCTTCGGCAAGTGTTGAGGGTGCGAACAACCCTCCGTTGTCCTGCAGGTCGAGAGAGAACAGGGGTTCAGGATGCGGCGTCAGCATTGCGTTGCCTTCAGTCATGTCCCGACCTTCTTCTTGCGCCCGCGATTGCCAGCCGTAGCCACCGGCTTCCAGGCGCGAAGATCATCCAGCGTGAAGCCCAACGTACGCGCTTCTTCGGTAACAAAGCCGCGGTAGTAGTCGCCCATGCGCTCGCCGAACACCGGGTCCAGCTCGTTGTGCCACTGTTCCAGCCAAGGCACCAGTTCGAGCAGACTTGCCAGCAGGGGCTGCAGGCGTGTGGGTTCCCAGCCTTCGCTATTCTTCATATCCATATAGTAGCCGGCCAGCGCCGTCGCCTGCTGCAGATGGTTCCAGCCGGCCCAGGCGATCACCAGACTGCCATCCGATCCGCGTTCGCAGCCAGGGTAGCTGATCCAGCGCTCCTTGGGCACGTCCAAGCCGCCGCGCAGCCGCCAAAAGTCGGTTTTCAGGAAGTCCTTGCTCTGGTACTTGGGCGGCACGGGGATGACGCCTACCTCGTTAGCCTTGCGCTCTTTTCTGAGCGGGACAAACTCCTTATCCAACTCCTTTTGCACCCACGCCAGCGCCTCAGCGTCCGGTTCGGCTCCCTTAGCCTGGTCTTTGACAAACTGCAAAAGGTCCTGGCGCCGGGATTGCTCTAAGATATCGATTTCGGCATCGATAGCGTCTTCGTGACGCTGCAGGGCCCAAGTACCTTGCCACTGGGTGCGCTTGCGCAGGCCGGTGTCCGTGTAACGCTGCACAGGTAGTGCTGGCACAGCTTCGGCTGTCACCAGTTCAGCCAGTAGCTGAGGCAAGTCGAAGTCAGCATGGCCGGCGTAGAGCGAAGCGATCTGCATGAATTCAGCGTCGCGAGATACCGCTTCAGCCAGACGGCTGGTGCTGCTGAGTTGTGGCGCTTGATCGGCGCTGGCGACCCACAATGCCGGCGCTTCTAATCGGGCCAGCAGCCAGTCGCGCAGCGCGGCTTGCTCCAGGTCTTCCCAACGAGGGGAGTTCCACCGGCGCTTGAATTCCGGGCGCTCGATCAGGCCGATGGACTTGTCTAGTTCGATCAGTTCGATCCGGCGAGCCACCACGCGGCGATAGCCTTCTGGCCAGTGTGCGGGGATCTCGATGATAGGTGTGGAGTCGTGACGCTCAAACCAGGTCGTCTGCTCCTTGCCGGTGGCCATGCGGCGGGCCAACACGATTTCGAATGCGCGCTCGCCCAGTGCCACCTCTACAGGAGCGTGGAACTCCAACTCGTCCGTTTCCACGTCAGCTGGCGGCAATCCGTATAGGCTGTAGCAATGCCAGTCCAGTTCCTCCTGCAGCGCGATCATTAGCCGGCGCAATTGACTAGCCTGGTCGCGAGCGGCGTCCAAGCTGGCGCGAGTGGGCAGCGGGCCAGCAGCCAGAACCGCCTCCGGTTGCAGGGCGTTCAGCTGGCGTGCTTGGTTTTCCAGTTGCGTGACAATGTCGAGCGGGCGACTGGTGCAAAGTGGAAACTCGGCAACGTTGGTCGCATTGAACGCATAGCGCTCATCCCACAGGGTTTTACGTACCCGCGCACCTTCATTACCAACGTGGTCCCCGCCCTTAGGGAAGCACACCTGTTTCAACCAAAAGCACGCCACCGATGAATTCAGCAACCCGAGCAGCCCCATGTGTTCTTCTTCGCTGCTGCTGGCGGGCAGTTTGATGACAGGTGCAGTTTGCTTAAAAACCTTGCCGCCCCGGTCGAGGACGAAGTGATTGTGCGTGGAGACTTCGGCGAAGGAAATTCCCAGTGGATTACGGTAGCGATCTGGAAAGAACATTGAGTGTTCGTACCAACGCAGCCCGCGATCCTCGATGTAGTTTCCGAAGTCTGAGCGTTCTTTCAGCAGGCGGCGATAACCCCAAAAGTGCTGCCCCAAAATGGTTGGCACTATCTTAATCACTGTAGCACTGGATTTGTCGTAAGGAAAAAGTACTTGCGTCTCTGCATCAATGGCGAAGTCACGAACTCCTTCGCCTTCGACCAAAGTGACAGCATAATCTGTCAGCTTTGTTCGATTCACCCAGTGCTTTGGTACAAAGAAGACGTTGTCTTCGCCAGTGTGAGTTGTGCGACCAATTGCGGTTGTCAAAGAACCTAAGTTAGCGCTACAAACTTCGTTCAAAGCTTCCAATAGGTCTGCTGCCCCACCTCCTCCAATACTCCACGGATGTTTGGCAAAAGTCGCCCGCGGCGTATCCGCCACGCTGATGAAATCACTTTCGCTACCGGCCTTATCAATCTGGTCGACGATGGCGCTCCAGACCAGACCTTTCGCAGGGTTTTCCGGCGTAGTAGGTTCACCCTTGATGCCCATTACGGTACGTACGCCCTCAGCCATCGGCTTGCGGTGGCGTCCGAAAAGTATCACGGTGGGCGTGCCGTGGCCAGGGATGTAGGCGCCGGAGGTGTCCACCACATGGGTTAGGTCCAGTCGCGGCAGCACTTGTTCGATCAACTTGCTTCCGAACTCGCGCTTCATAAACGAGTTAGCGGTAATCAGACCAACAAATCCAGCGCTGCGCCCATCCGCAGCTGATACTGCCAGCTCAAAAAAACGCTCGGTGAACGGCGCACCAAGGGAGTACTTCTTGTGACAGCTGGCGTACTGGCGTCGGTAAGCCGTATTGAGTGCCGCATCCTTGACCACGATGTAGGGCGGGTTGCCCACTACTGTTTGATACTGACGACCGAGGATCCGCTGCACTTCCCTCAAGTCTTCGCTGGCATAGGCGTGGGCCAAGCCAGTGTCGGCATGACTCTCAGCGACATCAAACAGCTCCTGAGTCTGCGTCAAGCCAAAGCGTGTGCCATGCAGCAGGCTGTCGCCGATGGCGACCGATACCTTGAAGTCATGCGCATTGGCCAGACGCTGCACGCCTGAGGCCTGCAAAGCAGCCACAAACAGGCGAAAGCGTGAGATCGCCACCGCGAATGGGTTAAGGTCCACGCCTGCCACCGCATCCAGCGCTCTTTGCGCCATATCTACAGGATTACGGCCCGGCTCATTGCGCTGCCATTCGGCCAGCAGGCGGTGGAAGCCGCCCAGCAAGAAGTGGCCCGAACCGCAGGTGGGGTCGATCATACGTACTTCTCGGAAGCCAAACTCGCGAATGGCCGGCGTCAAGGTACGGTCGAGGATGAACTCTTCGACGAATTCAGGTGTCTGCAGCAGCGCGTAGCGCTTGCGGGTAGCCTCGCTTAAGTCTTGGTACAGGTCGCCCAAGAAGCGGGTGTTCCAGGTCGGATCGGTAAAGTCGTGCAGCAGTGCGCCGGTGTTCGGGTCTACCTGTTGCCAGAACTGGCGAAGCGCCATGGCGGCGTCGCCGCTGATGCCCAGCCGGAAGGCCGGGTTGTGGGCCTCATCAAAAAAGGTGTGCAGGCCAGGCAGCGTGCCGGCCTCGCGAAAAGCGGACAACAGGTAGTCGCGATCATTCTCCAGCGGGTGGGCCTGAAAATAGGCTTCATGCCGGTCTCGTACCAAGGCCAGGCGGCCCGATTCGGGTGTGCCACCCAGCCAGGGACGATCAACCAGCTGGTTGTCTTCGATAAAGCGCAGGAATACGCAGCTCAGCAGCCAGTGCACGCCGGCTTGGGTGATGACCTGATCGACCCAGGTCTCGAAGGTTTCGGCACAGCGGTTGGCATCACGAGCGGCTTGCCACTCGGCTTGCAGGCTAGACTTAATCTCGGGAACTTCGTCGATGCGTTGCAGCAGATCGCCTTCCAGGCGCTTGAGCAGCTTGGTCAGGTCGGACAGGAGCTGGGGTGCATTAATCACTAGGGAAACTTTCAGGTAGCGGATGGACTGGCGTAGCTGCCTGTCTTGGCCCGGTGTTTGTTTTCTACCCAGGCCTGTGGCAGTGCCAGGGTCCGGGTATTGTGAATGTTGTTAACTAGTGGTACAGCCACACCGTCGATGACGGGCAAGCCTTGATAGCTCGAAGGCAGCAGCATCCAGGCGCTTGGCGTGTGACCGGGCCGGCCGGCATGCTCTTCCAGTTCGGTGACCAGATTCATTAGGTCATAACGGGCCAGTAAGCCCACGCACACCAGCAGGATCGGTGATGGGCTGTTCAGCAAAGCGGCTCGCACGGAAGGCACAGCGCGCTGCACCAGGCGCTGCAAGTTGGTCCAGTGCCGGCTGCCACGTTCAGCTGCATCTGCTTGCAGTACGACGTTCCAATCCACGCGTGCAGCTTGCACCTGTTGATGCAGGGCGGCGAGTAAAAGCGCGTCAAAGTTAATGCGCTTCACGGCCATAGCCGATGTGGCGGCATTGCCGAAGCGGTGCAGCAGTTCGGCCTCTGCGTGGCGTGCGATGCGCGTAGGCACCGAAAGTACTAGTAGGCCGCCTTGGTCCAGCGAGCGAACCAGGCGCTCTTCCACTGCGGCAGCCTGGGCAACGTCATCACCCAACACATGGGTGGTCTGCAGGGTGGCATGGCGAGAAAACTGGGTAGTGGTGCCGGCCGTCTGTCCTCGGCCAAGGGTGGCCAGCCGATAGGCACCTCTACCATCGGCCGCGGCCATGTCCCAGGTCAAGGGTGCGCCGGCCTCTTCCAGCAGGCGGTCCAGGCTGGGGCGATCTGGCAACGCCGACGCCTCGGGGTAGCGCCCACTGACGCGGTCCTGGATGTCTTTGACCCTTAGCTCAGGCGCGCCAACCAGCGCGCCCAAGGATTGGCGTAGCGCTTGGATGGGTGCCATGCCACGCGCATACATCTCTTGCCGGCTGGAGACGGCGGCCGTGCGTGATGCCGAGGCAGCCAAGCGCAGCAAGCGGGTAGGCGTGATCGGTGTGGGCACGATGCCGCCAAGCTGTTCAGCCGCTGGCAGGGCAACGCCTTCCAGCATTTCCAGCACGCGGGCAGGCGGCAGCAAAGGGTCTGCGAGCGCGCAAGCATCGGCTGCGGCGCCCAACTGGCGTGCATAGTCGGCCCAAGCGGCAGCGCTGGCGATCAGTAGGGACGGCTGGTGGTCAAAAGCCTCAAAGCGGGGTTTGTCGAGATGAGACTCTGCCTCCATCGCACCTCGCAAGACAGCGGTGGCCTGGCGCAGGCGTTCGGCATCGTCTTGGGAGGCACAGCCACGTAGGGCCAGCAAGGCCAGCGCGGCTTCTTTCGCGCTCATCACATTGCCTTGGCTGCGCACAAGCGAATCGAGCTGGTGGCGCAGTTCGGTGAAGGCGGGGTTCTTGAGCCAGCGCTCGCGCGACTTGATCAGAGTCGAAGTCAGCGTGGCGCGATCGACCTCGCCAGCCTGAGTAGCATCCCCCAGGCTTGGCCAGGCGCCGGCCTTTACAGTGTCGTCAAGGCCAAGGTAGTGTGCCAGGGCGGCTTCTTCCGGCCTGTCGTCACCGGCCGGCCGCCGGGGCAACAACTGAGCGGCCAATTCATTGATGCTGACAGCGCCTTCGGCTTCCTCATCCGCATCGTGCGCGACACTTCGCCCCTGGGTGAGGTCAGGCCGCAAACGGGCAAGCTCCTTGGCTGTGAGCCGGATTTCCTTGCGGATCTTGTCACCCACACCCTTGAGGTAACGAAAACGAATGCGATCCACCGCGAGCAGCTCGCGGGCGTTGTGCACACCCATGCGCTCTAGCACATCCTGGGCTTCAAGGCTGTAGCCCAGTTCCGCCATGGTTGTCTGCGGGGTTGCCGTGGGCGCAATCGCAGCCAAGCCAATGGCCGGCGCAGCGTCGCTTGGATGTACTGTCTGGCGTGCTGTAAAAATGGCGCGCCAGGCTCGGAGCATCTCCTCCGCGTTATCGAAGCGCTCGCGAAAGTCGCGCTTGAGCGCCTTCTCGAAGAAGCTGGCGAAGCCTTCACGAGTAACTGGGTCAAAAACATCCTTTTCGATGGTAGCTTCGACGTCCAGCATCGCTGGTGAGGTCTGACCATCACCCCAAACGGGTGGCTGGCCTACCGCCATCTCGTAGAGCGTGACGGCCAGGGCGAATCGTTCAGCATACAGGTCCCAACGCGGCGGGCGTCGCAGAGATAGGAAGGGGTCGAGGTAAGGATGGGTGCCAGCCGTAATGTTGTCCGCGGGCGTGCGGCACAACGAGAAATCGAACAGCACCAGCTGCAGCCTTTTGTTGCGGTTCTCCGAAATGCCGATGTTCTCGGGCTTGATGTCGCGGTGTGCCACGCCCTCGGATTCGAGGTGGTTGACGGCCTCGATCAGCTCTTCGCCAAAGCGCTGCAGCATGTCGAGCGACAGACGGCCCTCTTCCTTGAGCTTTTCTGCCAAGTTCTTGGCACCAGCACTTTTGAGCAAAAGCGCGGTACGGCCGGAGATGGTGAGTGTCTCTCGGTGAGCCACAATGTTCTGGTGGTGAAGTCGAGCCAGCACCTCGCCCTCGGCCACCAACCGCTCGTTATGGGCAATGTCGCAAGCCACCTTGAGGATGGCCTCATCTTCGCTGCCATCGCGGCGTACCAGCAAGGCGTCGCTGGAGGAGCCACGGCCCATGCGTTTAATGACGGTGAAGCCGCCCTCCAACCGATCGCCCGTGCTGGCGATACTGGGATCGACGGTGGCTTCGGGATCCGGCGTAGTCAGTTCGTCCTCGACCAAGTCAAGGTCGTCGAGGAAACCCTGAATCGTGTCGTAGCGTGCTAGCAGGTCCGGCGAGGTTGCGAACTGAATCAGGTCTTGCTGCCTAGCGCCGCAACCATCCATTGTGTCAGACAGTCGCAAGCCCTGACCAATACGCAGTTTTTCGGCCAGATCCAGGGTTGACTCCGCCGGGGGCTGCCCAGTGAAAATGTAAAAGCTGATACAGCCAAGCGAGAACACGTCAAGGCTAGGACCCTGTGCAGGATCGGCCCGAGTGGTTTCGGGAGCAAGGTAAACCAGGCCTGGATCTTCGACGTAATCCTCAACGTGGCGTGTGCCGGTTGTACGGTGGACAGTGTCTGGTGCTGCAGAATCGCCAACATTGCGTGAGGCGGTTTGCCAATTCATCAGGCGTGGATGCATGATGGCCCCATCCACTCCATGTACGAGAATACTTTGTGGGCCTAGGGCACGATGGTACAGGCGCTTGGCATGCGCATACTTTAATGTTTCAGCGATGTCACGTACCAGTTGCAGGCGCTGTGAAATGGTGAGCGTCTTGCCTTTCTCACGAAGCAGGTGATCCAGCCGCACGGCCTTAGGTTCGTGATCGAAGATCAGTGCTGGACCGAGTTCGGTTTCTTTATAGTCCTTGACACGCAGTATGCCTGGGTGATCGATGCCTTCAAGCACTTCGAACTCGCGGCGAGCCTGCCGCAGTCGGGTTGCACGAATTTCCGGGCTTGACGCAGTGGCTACAGTGTAGATGCGCACGCGCCGGTGTATGGTGTCGATGCTGACATGGGTCGCTTCCCAGTCCTGGAAGCCTTCGCCTTCAGCAATCAGTTTGATTAATCTATAGTCCCCGACTTGACGATGCTTATTTGACGGGCGAATGCCCGCCTCGGCCAAGCCTCTAGCAATGGCACGGGCCTGCGTGGCGTCTACGGGCACCGTCGCCTTCGTTGTAATGCCGTTGCTTAAGGCGCCGACGATACCAGGGTCGTCCAGCGACCCTGGCCGCCCTTGCTGGAATGTGGCACTCTTGGCCAAGCCTTCCAATTGGCAGGAAAGGCTGCTGGACGACAGAAATATGGCGGGTTCAACGAATGGAAGTCGAATCTTGGCCTTGACGATCGCCGATTGGCGCCTCAGTAGGCTAGCTAGGCGCTTAGCTTTGCGATTAGCCAGAATTAGTGGATTGTCATACGTTGATGAGCGACCGTCGGTAATCCACGTCCAGCTATGGGAATCCCCACGAAGGACACCTGGCCGGCTCTTAATTTCAACCAAAAAAAGGCCAGCCGGGGACAGCACCAGTGCATCGACTTCGTTGACTTTTCCCTCATCGTCGATGAACTCGAAGTTGGTCCAAACATGCCAAGAATCTCGATCGGGCAAGTTGGCCCGCAGCCACTCAAGGGCCTCTCGCTCCCAAACGAAATTAGATTCGGCAATGACGTGCCATCGGGAAGCACCAAGCGTCACGAAGCACTCCCATCGCCATCAGGCACATATTCGAAAAGGTCCCCTACTCGGCAACGAAACAAGCGACACAGGGCATCAACAGCAGCCATATCCAGACGTGTCACCGTCTCCCTATACAAGGCACTGACTGTACTGCGATTCAAACCTGTTAGGCGTGAGACGTCTGAGATGCGGAGCTTTTCTCGACCCATCAGGGTGGAGAGATGGCAGCGGACCATGTTTTCCTTCAGTCATCATTGGGGTGCTGCGTAGAATAGCAAAATTGGAAGTAACGCACAACTTCCGATTCCAAATTTGCCGCTGATTAGCACCGCACGAATCGCCAGGCGTCACGGTCCGTTAATTTTTTCCTAGCATGCTCATTTCTGAGAGCGGAAGCATATCTGCCAGTCGAACACATTTTTCGAGCAATTTTGGCCTGCTCCATCGCAAAGGCAAGAGATGATGGTTAATTTTCTTTATCAGAGACGGTAAACATATCCTGCACCAACAGGTTGATTGGAGAAGTAAATTATTATGCAAAGAGCGCTCTTTTCTGACGATGATTCAGGTAGAACTACTAGAGGGAACCGATGATGCCAGCTGCTGTATTGTATGAAATAAATCCTGAATGTCAGATTCCGTGAGAGCGTTCCATCGAAGCTCCAAGCCTTTCTGTCCATTGAGACGTCTTGCGGATAAAGCTGAAGGTATCTGGCTAATCAAATCCGATGCTGCATCTCGAAACAGGAGACTGTCATTGTCCGCCCGGATGAATCCATTCGCTTTGGGGCGGAGTGTCAGCCGTGCCGCATTTGGATGGGTATCGAGCAAGACGAACTTATCCCGTGACGGACTCACGATTTCGCACCTTCCCAAGCCGAATTGTTCCAGGCGCTTCAATTCCTGCCAGACGAGCTCCCGCTTTGGCGACCTTGCGTGAGAAGGATTTGGCCCAAACAATACGCTGTGAGAGAAACCGGTTCCCGGATGCTCCATCTCTTCAGCGGATACTCTTCCAGGACCCGGTTTGTAAGGATCAAGGTCATCCAAGTAATTAATCGGTGCAAGGTCAATCAGGAGTGTCTCCTCAATTTCCCTAGCTTCTGCATCGCCACCCGGTCGCTGCAAAAGATATTGCAACAGCTCCTGCTGCCGCGGCTGGCCAAATGCCACCCGGTAAAGAGACAGGATCCGCAAGATATTCTTTAATCGCTGCTCTTCACGACTAAACGGCAGAATCGGGACCACCCGTTCGATCACCGCGTTCATCGCACCCGGAACATGCCAGTACGGAACTAGGTCGCTAGTACGTCCGGATGATGGATCACGCCCCGTCACTTCGTCTGCGTAGGCAAACAGGTTTTTCCAGACATCACCGTCGCTGATCGAGAAAGTCTGGCCAAACCTTTCGACGGCACGCCTGCGCACGACCAGTCCTTTGAATCGGTTGATACGGCCTTCCCGCTGCTCGAAATCGATCGGGTTAGACGGGAGGTTCCAATGAACGATGCGGCTGCAATACCAATGAAAATCCAGCCCTTCCTGACCAATCGAGGTGGAATTCAATACAAAAGGCCAGAATGGGGAATTGAATGCGTCCCGCACATTGACAATACGCGTGGCGCCCTTTTCATCCGTGCTTTTCTGATTTCCCAACGGGACGGCGAAATGGCAGGAAAGCGATACTTCTTGGGTTCTGCGGTCGTACGCCTGAGCAGTGACATTTGTCGTCATGATCCCGACGGCATTGAGAAGCTTTTCGATTGCGGCTGCCGGTCCGCCCTCCCCAGCGAGAAGATGCAGGTATTCATCCAGCATCGCCTGCAGATTCCCAACGGCCGCGTACTTAAGCAGGTTGCGCCAGTTGCTGAAATTGAATTTGTAGTCAGCCTTGAACCGATTCAGGACCTGTTGTCCTTCTTTCTTGTCGAAGAGCTTGACGATTGCATAGGCTGCCCGCGATGCAAGCAATATGAAATCGGCATCGTCTTGCGGCCATACGGCGCAAAGCGCACGGTAGATACAATTGGCCGGACCGGCAATGGTTAGTTCCGCCAAATGCTCTTCCAAATCCAGCGGAAAGTCACCTAAGTCGTGCTGGGCCACTAACACCGCATCACGAAGATCATCATGCCTGCCACCCCGTCCTTTGCTGGCTTTGCCATCATTCGAAGTAACATCCCCCAGGTCGAACCAAGTTTCAACGTATTCTGTGCCATCAGATAAATCGAGAAAAAAAGGCGCGAGCGCATACCAGCGTTTGTCTGGTTTTCCAAGGCGTGTCCTATAGCTGGCGAGCTGCGCCATCTGGGAACGCACTTCTAATCTGATTCGCTTCAAATAGGCGGAATACGTTTCACCCGTAGGACGAATGGCGATTTGGCAAAGTGTCTTTGAGGGATAAACGAGCGACCAATGTGCGAGGTTGCTGTTGGCATCGAAGCGGATGCTCGAGGGAACTTTATGGTCTCCAAAGTAGCGTCCACTAGAGCGTTTTTTTCCAAGCAGCCGCCGTTCCGCCTGATATGACAGCAAGCCGCTTAGCGCTTTTGGGGCAAGCAGAAAACTGGAGAACAGCAATGTCTTGGAAAACTTCTCCTGACCCTTGAACGGCCCTTCACAGGAATAATATGGAAGGCTCGGAGGCAGCCAGAGCAGCTGCTCACCGCGCTCCCCTAGTGCGAATTTCGATAATGCACTGAATTTGCTATGCGGGGTTTCTTTTTCCAGGTTGATCTCGAAGTTGGCCATCCGCTCAATGGGCAACCATGCTTTCTTCGACCGCTTGCGGGCCTCATCAATAAGACCTCTTTCTTCCTGCTGCACGAGCCGCTTCCTGAATTGATATCCGCCAAGGAATGACAATGCCCAAGGTGCGGCTTTGTGAAACTCCATCAGTTGACTTGGAATGACTGCCGGATCAATCTCATGCAGCGCTTTCCCGAGCTGATCCAAGGCCGCAAAACATTCAATCTCGCCTTTTGACAAGGCTGCATCGCAAGGTGCGTCCAGCTGCACGAGGACCGAGTTGACGTCCTTACTCACCTGACTACGTTCAGTTCTGCAAATTAACGGACGCAATACGGATTCGACCTTTTTCTTCGCTCCCGCATCCAAATCGGCTATACGTACACTCGGATCACGTAGCTTCAGTAGCTGGGCCAGCAGATGCTCGCGGTGTACCTCATATTCGCTAATGCTCGCGGGATCATTCTTGATTAGAAAGCGCAGGAGTTCGCGAAATTCTTCAAGATGCGCATCCTTGGCACCCTCGTCGTCAATATGCGTAAGCGCCTTGAAAGGCGTTGCTGATAGCAAAAGCACCTTGCCGGAGTTGGACTTCGAGAAGACCTGTCGTGCAATGATGCCCTCCTCCGACTCCTTGTCGGAAGATACTAAGTCCCTGAAACGCTGGAACTCGTCCAGGATAAACAAGTCGGCAGACAGGTTGGCTGCACAGCAACGAACGAACAAGACGCGTAGCGCACTGCGAATGTGGTTTGCCACACTGGCTTTTTCGCCCCCCAATGCCGCAAGCCCGTTCAGCAATAACAGCCAAGATGTGCAGGTGACCCCATAGCTCGCCAACTCGGCAAGGTCGGCCTGTGGCAGCTGGGGAGGCTCGGCCAGTTCTTCATGAAAATCCGCAAGGATCGATTGCACCAATGTGCGGGTTGCCAGCCACCTTTGCTCATCTTCCCAGCTGGCGACATCCTTTGAGAAAAATGTATTCAACCACCCGGAAATGCCCCCTAGCGCAGAATGACTGGCGAGTGCACGATAGATAATGCAACGTTCTCGTGCGTTGCCATTCCCATGTGTCAGAGTAAATGATGTCGCCGGCGTCAGCGAACAGATCTCGAGCATCTTCCCTGACTCATTAGACGTAATCGCCACTGCGATTTCGGCCAGGCGGCCAAATGACGGTGCCTGTACAAACTGTTCCTCATGCACCCCGGAAAAGATTGCAAGCTTGCGTGCGTTTTCGCTGGCCAGAGCAAGGTTTGAGCAAATGTACATGACGCGCAAGGGTTTGCCTGGCTTAGCCTTGCCCTCCTCAGCCTGGTGCTGCATAAGCATTCTGGCGATAACACCCCGGGCAACGACGGTTTTTCCAAGCCCGACTTCGTCCGCCACTAGGATTCGCGGTGCCTGATCCTGGCCTCGAGCAAACTGCTGCACTACCGCCTCGACTGTCGCACGCTGAAAGTCGGTCAGCTTGCCAAGCGAAAGTTGGATTAGCTCGAATGCGCTAGTCATGATGGCGCCCGGGCGTAAGGGGAGAACGATTTCCAAAGCGTCAGAAATTGCTCCGGTATCGTCGTCTCCAGCCGTTGCAAGCGATTGATCAGATCTCCCACCCGCTGCAGCTGCTCGGGATGGCGCGACGCGGCATACATCAGCTGCTCGAACAACCCTTCTGTGGCATCAAATCCGAATAGTTCATGCAAGCCGGCATTGCGAGGATCCATGTCCGCACCTATCCATTGCGACTTGGACGAATCCCGGTACAGCAACAGGCGCACATAATTCATGAACTTTTCAGGTGTGTCGATCAGCTCGGTAATGACGGCTGACACACGCGTGTCGCCTCCCTCGATGGCCAAGTCCGCTTTCACAACCAGTGTCTTTTCGATGTCCCCCGGCCCGCTAATTTTCAGCGGCACAAATGCGCTGATCCTGGTGAGCTTAAGATTTTTCCATTCAATCGCCGAGGCCAACGGTTGGAAGTGGTGTTGATCCGCCATGATTCCAACCTGCACTTCAAAGCCGGTGGGTAGATATATCTGGGGTGAAACGTCAAGCTTAAGGTGGTAATTGACAGCTTCTCCAACTGTCGCGCAGAGCTTCCACTGTGCAGCAATCAAATCATGCGAAAGCCGCCTTAATGCTGTCGCATGATTCTCATCCGAATCTGTCTGGCCGGTTTTGAATACATGCGGGACGAATAACCCCGCACCGCCTTCGCTTACCCACTGTTGAAGCAGCAAGGACGGGGACAATTCCTGGGTAGACGTCAGGCGGAGCATGAATTCTGTATTTCGCGGGGCGGTCTCATCGAGTTTCCCCAATGCGGCAGTGGTAGCGTTGGCCGACCCCAAGTGCCAATGTACTTGTTTTCCTGCACAGGAAATGATGAGCTTGGCATGGAGGTCATGAGGTTGTGACTCACCCTGCTCGAGATAGTCCTCACCAAGAACAACGGATTCGTTCAGTGCATAACAGGACCATTTTTTTAATGCTTCTGACCCAATCGCATCAAGTGTGGAAGCGCGGCTGAACAAAAACCTTTGCCCTATTGTGCAGCTTTCAAAATGGGTCAGCACCCTCGGCGGCCGATCATCCAGAAACGGGGATACCACCATGACCTCGTCGATTTTTTTGCCCAAATCCATTGGCGAGCCAAATCTTTCATTTGGATCGGCAATATGGGCACCACCACCTGGAAGGAACTGAACGTCACGAAAACCTTTCGGAGCATCCCACTTGACTCTCCGTACTTCCCTGGCAAGCTCGGCCAATGGATGAAAATCCTTCGCATGAGGAATGAGCGAATGCAGGAATTCGGCGAGTGGCTCACTGCTGTCATTAATCGTAACCGCTGGCTCACCATCAAGCGATGCCGCAAGGTCCCAACTCCGGTCGAACGTGAGGTTGCGGCTTAATACGATCAATCGATATTTTTTGTTCCGCTTATTGGCTTTTTCGCAGTAACGAAGCAGCCATAGTTTTGGATGAAATGACGTGAATGCATCGTTGCCTCCATCCGCCTTGGGAACAATCGGCGCCAAGAATGGCTCGAGCAGGGCATAGAGGCGATTGAACTCTGCGGGAACCGGAATATTCCCCTGCTGAAAGAAAATCTTAACCCGGCCGCGCAACTGCTCAAGCGCCTCTAGGAGCGCGATCTTTTCTCCTCGCAGATCCCCTTCCAACGTGTCATCAAAACAAAGCGAGACGGGTACGGCCAAGATGGTGTTCAAATCGAGAGAATACGTGGTGGCGACGGCAACGTCATACTTGTACCCGGCAGGAGGCCGGAGCTGGTCACCGTAATCCAGCCGGTTGGATTTTGGATCTAGCATTTCAGGCCCTCAGAAATATCCCGCAGAATTCGTTGCGTCTGTAACCAGCGGTAATCAAGCGCCCTTGTCCCGATTTGTCCAATGTCTTTTGATGGGGAACGCCGCAGTACCGAGTGTTCTTTCTTGTTATCCAGGCAGCGTTTTTCGACGAGAGCATCGAGTTCGTCAGGTTTGCTATTCGCATGCATCATTACGTTCCAGTTTCGCAAGAACGCGACGGTTTTGGGCCGTACTTTAATACCGAGAGCGGATGTAAATTTCAACCAGCTATCCGTCGCATCTCTCTGAAATAATCCTTGCTGTCTGCTTTCTTTCTCCCAGCGCGCGTACTCGTCTTCCCATTGCTTGAGCCGGTCATCTTGATGGTGCCGCTTTGCAACCAAACAGTCCAGGCGGATCTGCGCACCAATTTGCATGCGGCTGAATTCCTGGGCACTGCCGATGGCAGCGCGGCATTGGGCAGAGATTTTCTCTTCCGTGTTAAGCCAATCGGCGAGTTGTTCAAATGTCGTGAATTGCCCGTTGATTGCTTTATCCAGCAGTTTGACCTCTAATAACTGAGCCGGGACGCTGTGCGTCATAGCAGGAGAAAACCGAATTTGGTCACGCAGAAATTCTGCCTCTTTCCTGGTCAACGGCAAAACGGCTTTCGAAATCCAGCCATCATCGTATATTGGCGTTAATCGGACGATTTCCCGTCGGCGCAACGCATCACGATCATCCTCACCATCTTTATCTTCTACAACCGCCACATAAGCATCGTCTATATTTGCCATCGAGCGGCAAAACTCTGACAGAGACAACTCTGTGTTGACAATCCTAAATTTTTTAAGTCCGTTCCAGTAGATGGAGGATGGTAGACGAGCCACGCCCCCTTTTCCGACCAACGTGCTGCCAATAATCCCCCGTAAATCATCCTCGCGCCCCTTGTGATTGTCGACAAGGCTCTGCGCAAGCTGGTTTTCGCAATCCTTTAAATACAAGTGAAACGGGCGCCTCCTTTTTTCTTTGGCACTTAGCCTCAAATAATCCCGGAAAATTTGCGGAACGGCCAGGAAATAGCGGGCGCGTGTCTGAATAGTCGAAAATCCAGGAAACAGCGTGTCTGAAAAGGCGTCACGAATCTGTCCGATCCCTATTTCGTCCAAGGTGCCGGGCTCTGCAAGCATGTCGATGATTTTCGATACCAGTTCCCTATCGGTTGAAGAAAAATCGACCCATCCAATGGCGCTCATCAGCAGTCCCCAATCAAGTCGCGGCGGCTAGCCGTATTGAGAGTGCAGTCAATACTAGCTGGGTGAGCGTGGCAGCTTGGCCAAAATGCCGTAAAAGCAGGCCGGCTGGTGATTTTTACGGTAGCACAGATGGGCGGAAGATTTTTAACTGTTGGCACTATTCTAGATTCTAGAGAGACAAATGGTAGTACGAAGGAACACGACTCAAAAAATTAATATCGAAATTAATTTTTCTTAAGTATGCGAAATAAGTGATGTTAACAAATTGCGTGGCCAATAATATGAAATTCTGGTTAATTAGCTGGGCGAAACTTGATTGGAGTAGCGCATTGTAGTCAGTAGAATGCCCCGTGTAATTGGGCAATCCCTCCATTTTTAAGCGGACCTAAAGGCAAAAGCAACCAAGGGCCATGTTGAACCGATCGTGAATCGAAACGAACCGATTTGAAGAGAATACTGCTTGTAATACTTGACTGGCATGCCAAACCACGTCTTTAAAATGAGCAATTGTCAGATTAGCGTAAGAGCCAACATCTCGATCCGCCAGCTTGCACCTGCAATAATAAAATAGCGCGTCCAGCAATAGTTCTTTTTGGACGCGCGTTTCTCATGCTTGCTTATCCTAGAGTGGCCGACTGGCCTTGATGCGGGCAGCGGCCCATGCCGTAATTTCGCTATGCACCCACGCGGATGACCGGGCGGACAGCTTTACCGGCGCAGGGAATTCACCGTTCTTGATCGCTAGGTAGATACTGCTTTTCGACTTTCCGCACAGTGCCAGCACTTCTGGCAATCTGATGAAGCGAATTTCCTGTGATGATGAAATATCTGGTTCCATATTGATCTCCTTTCTATTCATTCAGTTCAAGAATGCATCAACAATTTGCAAAATCAAGGCACCACAAAATCAAGCGCGACTGCGCGGCGCACAAATGCCACGCCCTGGCGTCCGGGGAAAAGGCCGCTTCGTGACGGCACAAAATGGAATTGCAATGGTGGCTGCAGAAGGCGCACAAAGCGCTGCTTCGTGGCTGGTTTGCCGAACTTAGTCGGGTCGCATCCGCTGCTTGCTCGTCACATGTGCGCGCACTCTGTCTACACGATGGACAAGCGCATCAAATTTAAACGGCAATCGAAGTTGGAAGAGAAATTCAGGCAGCGACCACCGTGCTCCTGGGGAGCGACATGCTGATGTCACTGCCTTAGATTGAGATGCATGCCGTATGTCAGACACGCAAGCGGCGTATCAGCCTGTCCATGCAGCACAGGACGTAAGATCCTTGCATTGCACGTTTCCCCTTATGGGAAAACGCATGCCGGTCAAAAGTGATTCGTGAGCGGCGCTCGGTTACGTAAGGGCTTGCTTTACCGCACAATGCGGACGGGTGCCAGCTTCCGGTACAGCAGGCGAATCGCGCAACATCGCGGCAATCGGATTGTTTTTCCATTGATGCCAATCCCGCTATTCGTCCAGTAAAAGCTTGTCACATCCGATCAGTATTCACAAGCCACCTTCGAACGATGATCGCGAAATTGCTCCGTTTCGGCGGCACTTGTTGCTGGCGTTGATTCGACCGCCTGGCAGGCGCACGCAAGGCCATTGCCGGTGCACGCGCAGGCTGCCCTTGTTACCCGCAAGTTTTCGGTGACTGGTAGGCGACACCAACCAGGCCATGCGGCTCTGCCGGTGCATGTGCAGAAATGATGTAGAACGCCCTCATGGCGTCATGCGTTGATTTTTCTTCGCCGTGCCCTGCACACCATAGAACCAGAGGCAAGCCTTCCGATCGGCTTGCCCATGCCAGACGCGGCGTGCCGCCATTCGTACCGCCGCCAGACTTCACGCCAGCCTCCATTCAGACAATTTGCATACGCATTCCCTGCGCGCCATCAAACACAATAACTTGATAACTGCCACCGCATTTGCCAAACTGTTCATGCCATCAGCGACATGCGCATAGGCGCAGCTCCGTGATGACCGATTTTCCCGGACTCCGCATCCTGAGCATCGCGCTCGAATCGCGGCGGACGCAGACGTTAACTGCCCTGAAGTTCGGCATCAATTGCCGTCAGCCACCTCATGTGGCTTTAGTGTTTCATTCGGCGACAAGCGGGCATTGCGCCCGCCTCTCGCCTGTAGCAGGTTGCTTCATCAAACGGGCTTGACCCACCCCACATCGACCGGATCGATGCAATAGCTTTTCTCTGCCTTTTCTTTCGAGTGCGCTTTCGCAGGAATTCGGCCCTGCGTGTCCGGCGTTGCGTCGCCCCTGAGGTGGCGCGCGCCGTCCCCTGCACTCACCCGATCGGCGGCCCGCTCATGGGGCCGATGGATGCTTTCGGAAAGGAGGCCATATGACATCCATGTCTTGCTGTACCTGGGCCTGCGCCCGGTTGTCGCAGCGGCGCATTCGTGCTTGCTGCGCCCGCCCTCCTGGCGGGGAGATGCACGTCGGCGAAATCCGGCTGCATTCTCGCACGCATATTTTGAAGACTCATTCCATCCACTTTTCAGCGGCAACCGGGCCGGCCGCTGAAATGACATTCTGGCCCCGCATGGCAGCCGCAAACGGTCTGCGGCTGCCGTGCGTGACTTGCCTGATCGATTTAACGTCGCACCGCCAGTTTGCGGCAGCCGCTTGAGAGGGAGCAATGAGCAACAATTCGGACTGGAAGGCCAGGCTACAGGCGATCATCGACCTGCACAACCACCGCCACGCGAAACGCCCCAAGGGTGTATCGCACCGCACGCAGGCCGCGCGCGCGGGTGCTCTCTTCGTGACGTTCAAGCTATTGCGCGCACTCAAATTCCAGCTCGATCCGCACAATCTCGGCGGCAACCATGTCAGGCACCTGCTCTGGTACTGGACGTGCGATCCCCGCATCGCAAAGCTGTGCACGCAACATGCCGTGCCGATGCTGGCCAAGCCCCATAGCGCGGCCTACCTGCAATTCCTGGCCAGCACGCTGAACACGTACGCGCAGTGGATCGGCAAGCCCGGCCTGATCTTGCCGCCCAAGGCCTATGGGATCGATCCCGCGCTGTTTGCGCGCGCCTATGTCGCCCAGCACGACAAGAGCTGGACCTCGCAGGACATCGAAATCCCGCAGCTGCTCGCGCGCGTGGCGCGCATCGACGAGCGGGTGGCGATCATGCTGGAGCTGGTATGGCGCACCGGCCTGCGCCGCAAGGAAGCGGTGATGTTCCAGCCGCACCGGGCGGTGGTGCCGGCCGGGCTGGTGCCGGTCGACGGCCCGGCCGCAGAAGAGTACATCGCCTGCCTGTCGATCGAGCGCGGCACCAAGGGCGGGCGCTTGCGCCTGATCCCGCTGGTGTCCGATGCGCAGCGCGACGTCATCGAGCGCGCCAGGCGCTATGCGCCTTATCCGAACTCATATCTGGGCCATCCCGGCAAGACGCTGCTGCAATCGCTGGACCGCTACAAGAACGTGGTGCGCCAGGCCGGCATATCAAAGAAAGAACTAGGCATCACCGGGCATGGCCTGCGCCACCAGTTTGCCGGCGACAAGTATTTTGACCTGACCAAAGTGGCATGCCCGGTGCGCGGCGGCGATCCACTGCAGGATCCCGAGCTACTGGACCGCGCGCTGTTTATCGTTTCCCAGCAGCTAGGCCACAACAGGACGGCGATCAGCCAGGCTTACCTGGGTGCAAAGTCGGTGCCGAAAAAAGACAATCTCCCCGGCACAGACAGCATCACCTGATCACCTGCGCCAGTCATGCGTTTTGTACCAGCGCGCTGGGCGCCTGCGTCTGGCGACGTGTGACGCAGAGAACCATTCACTGGGCTGTTGCACGGTGGTCATCCATCACTCCCGCAGCAGCGGGCGTATTCGCGGTCGATCAGCCAGTGCAGGAACCGCGTGTCCCTGCTATGCCCCCAGTAATGGCGCTTGCATTGCGCAACGTACGCGTCGAAGTCAGCGAGGGTTTTCACATCATTGGGTGCAAAGCCGGTGATGCGTTCGAAACGCGCAATCTCGCCGGATGTCAAGCGAACATAGATTCCCAGACGGAGCATCGTCTCATCCTCCCTGCACATATTCAGAAAGTCCTGCCTTCGAGGCGCAGATACGTATCGATCTTGTCGATGAGGCCTTCGGGATCGTTACGATAGCGTTCCATCTCGTCCAGCGCCTGGCGCCAGCCATCGGTTTGCAAATGCCATTTCCTTCCCCAGCGCCGCACGGCATAGCGTTCAAACTTCGCCGGGTCGATCCCAAGCATGGCGACAGCGTTTCGCACCTGTGCCGCATTGGCTGTCAATACCGCACTGTCAGATACCGATGAGTCCTCGTATCCCAGGCAAGCATCCACGCCGGCTCGCTCATCCGGCAGGCAGATACCATCGACATTTTCCAAACAAGTCGTGGCGTGTTTCATGCTGAGACTCCTGTGCAAGGCGAGCGTTATCACCTCACCAGCATCTCGCAGAAACCCGCTCGGTCAAGTCTGCTTCTCGCGATGGAAACGGCATTTCTGACGCACCTATTCATGACACTTGATGCGGGAGCTTTTCCCGTTTCCCACAAGTCATGTCAATTGCCATCAGGCGGCACCGAATCACGACCATGCACCATCCCTGAAGCACGCAACCGGCCTCATTCGCATGCAAGGTACGACTCGAATCGGACTGGAGTACGACTGCAGTCTCAGCGACGCCATAACCAGCCAAGGAATCTCCTACTGACTCCCACTCTAGTTGGACTGCGACCCGACTTGTATGCAAATACTTCTGCCCTGCCCTGTACCCCGTAGAACCAGAGGTAAGGCTTTGGCCAGGTACGTCAAGTCCTGGCGCGGCAGAGCGGGCCGCCGTGTGTTTTTAGACTTCGCGTTGGCCACCATTCAGACATTTTTGAGGTGCGATTCCGGCGACCTTCCCGGCTCCGCCTTCCGGCCGCGCACGTCATCGTGGTGCGGACGATGTCGGAGCGGCTCCCTTAGCCGCGCTTGTTGTGTCGGCGGATGTCTCGGTCGCAGCTATCTCGACCCTGCACGTCGCGCAAGGCGCGATCGATCGTCGCCGCCTGCCACCGGCGAACGACGTAACGGCGCATCACCGCGAGCAGAAAATACAGCAGCACGGCTGGCAGGAACAGCGCCATCCCGAGGTCACCCAGCCAGGCCGCAAGTGAAGTCAGCAGCGCCACCGATACCCACAGATCGCGCAAGTGCATCAGCGGCGGCGGATCGACTCTCATATAGTTCACGCGCACGCCCGTCGACCAGTTGACGATGCCGCGCACCGCGATGGCATCTGCGACAAGGGTAACTTCATGCCCGAGCCGCGCCGGCATGGTCCGGGTATACAGGACGCACTGGTGCTCATATCCTTCCGGATCGCGCATCCACAACTCGTACCTCTCGGCAGGACCGTACCGGCCGCGCCAGTAGAGATGGACGTTGGCATGGCGGCGCAGGTCGACGATCTGCCCGCGCAAGGTTTGCAGGTGAGGCATGATAGAAGCTCCCATGAATCGATGGAAGCAGCTTGCTATGGGTGGCAGCACTGTCAAGACTCAACAAACGATGAATATTGCCGAACGACACGGACACAAGGATCGACGTTAATACACCCGCCTGATTCGTCCATTTTTAAATACTGGCGCCCCGCCCGTTCAGGAAGCCAAACTGCAGAAAACCTTCATGCACTCACGAAACACCAATACCGTGTTTCAAAAGAGATATGTTTTGTTACTAATTAGCAAGTAAAATACCAATTGTTTCATTAACGGTTGCCGTACTTGTCCGGGCCGAGCGGGTAGTCTTGTCACCAGCTAGTCGACCTCTTTCAAGAAAATTATGAGTACTGATGAGAATGCAAACAATTTTTCACCTGGACTCAGCGTGACCGAGCCAGACTCATCTGTCCCCGCCCCGGCAACAGCGAGTGCTCATTCGACCACCATGGCGCCACGATGTGTGTCGATTGACCTGGAAGTCGGCAAACAAGACCACAAGATCCATCGCTTCGCCGCCGTCCGTGGCGACACCAATGCCGCCTATGTGTACCGGACAGGAAATCTCGACAAGGCTCTGGACGAACTGGAGGCGTTCGCCGAAGCCGTCTCTTTTCTGCTTGGTCACAATCTGATCGCTTTCGACCTGCCCCATCTGGCGGTGGCGAAGCCGGACATGCGCCTGCTCCAACTGCCGGCGGTCGACACGCTGTGTTTGAATCCCCTGGCATTCCCGCGAAACCCCTACCATCACCTGGTCAAGCATTACCAGGACGGCAAACTCCAACGCGGCCAATTAAATGACCCGGAACTGGATGCCCGCCTGACGCTGGATGTCTTCCGCGACCAGCTGGTCGCATTTCAGGAAATGCGGGAAACAGCGCCAGATTTATTAACCGCCTGGCATTGGCTGACCACGGCCGATAGCAGCACGTCTGGCCTGAACGCTTTTTTTGTGACCATTCGCAGGCGTCCCCGCCCGACGGAGGAAGAGGCCTTAAGCGCGATCGCACAACGTCTCGACGGCCAGGCATGTGTGGTGCAAGCCTACGACATCCTCACCGACGCACGCCGGCACGGCTGGGCCTTGGCCTACGCCCTGGCGTGGCTATCTGTCTCGGGCGGCAACTCCGTCATGCCGCCCTGGGTACGCCACCAGTTTCCCGAAACTGGCGCAATCATCCGGCGGCTGCGCGACACGCGCTGTAACGACCCCACGTGCGACTGGTGCACGGAACGGCACGATGCGCGCAAGGAATTGGCGCGCTGGTTCGGCTTTACCGATTTTCGGCCACAACCAGCCGATGCCAACGGACACCCCCTCCAGCAAGTCATCGTGGAAGCCTCGATGGCCGGAAAGCACGTGCTGGGAATTCTTCCCACGGGCACTGGAAAGTCGCTGTGCTATCAAATCCCCGCCCTGTCACGCTACGACAAGACCGGCGCGCTCACCATCGTCATTTCCCCGCTCGTGGCGCTGATGGCCGACCAGGTTGCCGGGCTTGAGGCGCGCGGGATTACCTCCTGTGCCGCTATCAACGGCCTGTTGTCATTGCCGGAACGTGCCGACGTGCTAGACCGGGTTCGCCTGGGTGACATCGGCATCGTGATTCTCTCACCCGAGCAGTTGCGCAATCGCTCCGTGCGCAAGGTGCTGGAGCAACGCGAGATCGGCATGTGGGTGCTGGATGAAGCGCACTGCATATCCAAATGGGGACACGATTTCCGTCCCGATTATCGGTACGTGGGACGCTTCATCAGGGAAAAAGCCTGCAATGGGCCAATACCGCCTGTCCTGTGCCTGACGGCGACCGCCAAGCCGGAAGTCGTGGCCGACATGCTGGGGCACTTCCGGGACAAGGTCGGGATTGAATTGACCGTCTTCGACGGCGGCGCCAGCCGTGACAACCTCGAGTTTTCCGTGGTACCCACGACACCCGCGGAGAAATTCGCCCACGTCCATCAACTTCTCCAGGCAGATCTTCCGGCCGGCGCCCAGGGCGGCGCGATCGTGTACTGCGCCACACGCAAGCAGACGGAAGAAATCGCGCAATTCCTCCAGGAGAAAGGCATCTCGGCCGCGCATTTCCATGCGCACTTGCCGCCAGAAACGAAAAAGAGTGTCCAGCAGCGTTTCATCGCTGGCGAACTGCAAGTCATCGCCGCCACGAACGCGTTCGGCATGGGCATCGACAAGCCCGATGTGCGCCTGGTCATTCATGCCGACATTCCCGGCTCCCTGGAAAATTATTTGCAAGAGGCGGGCCGCGCCGGCCGTGACCGTGCCCATGCGCGTTGTGTTTTGCTCTATACGGCCGAAGACGTCGAACGGCAGTTCAACATGTCCGCCATGTCACGATTGACCCAGCGGGAAATTCAATCCATCCTCAAGTCGCTGCGCTCGCTGGAGCGCAAGAAAACTTCCGCCGGCGAAGTGATCGCGACATCCGGCGAGATTCTGGCCGAGGATGCCGAAGGCGTATTCGAACGCGACTCCGCCACCGACGACACACGGGTTCGCACGGCGATTTCCTGGCTCGAAGAAGCCTCGCTTCTATCCCGCGAAGAGAACCACGTGCAGGTCTTCCCTTCGTCGCTTAGGATTAGCTCGATCGAGGAAGCGGTAAAGAAGCTGTCCGCGATTCAGTTATTTGAGGACTATCGCCGGCAGCTCCTTGCCATCATCCAGGCACTGATCTCGGCCGATCCGGATGAAGGCATATCGACCGATGAATTGATGGGCGTGTCCGGCCTCTCCGCCGATGGCGTGCGGGCAGCGTTGTACGAGCTTGAGCGATTGGGCATCGCCAGCAATGACACGTCACTGACGGCCTTCGTGCATGCCGGCGTCAGCCGTTCTTCGCAAAAGCGCCTGGAAGAAGCGATCAGTCTGGAGCTTGCACTGATTGACGCCCTGCGCGAGGCGGCACCCGACCTGCACAAGGGCGATGCATCCCTTCTGCAGTTGCGGCATACGACACAGCATCTGAAAGACGCCGGCCATGCCCACGCGTTGCCCGAGAAAATTTCACGGCTGGTGAACAGCATCGCCATGGACGGCCGCAGCGAGGATGGGGGCATGGGCAGCCTGCGCGTACGCCGCCTCGACGCGGAGAGTCTCCAGATCACCTTGCAGCGGGAATGGTCGGCGCTATCCAAAACTGTCCAGTTGCGGCATGGCGCGGCCAAGCTGGCGCTGGACCATCTTCTCGCCACGCTGCCGCAAGGTACCCGCGGCACCGACTTGCTCGCTGAGACTACGCTGGGCAAGCTGCATGCGGCCATTTCCAGTGATGCTTTACTCGTGGCCGATGTTAAGGATACGGCCAAGCTGCTCGACCGGGCCCTGCTCTGGCTGCACGAGCAGGAAGTCATTCGCCTCAACAAGGGGTTGGCGGTATTTCGTCCGGCGATGATGATCCGTCTTGGCACGGAGCGGCGCAACTTCGTCAAAGCGGATTTTGCTCCGCTGCAGCTGCATTACCAAGAACAGGTCGTGCAGATTCACGTCATGGCCGAATACGTCCTGCGCGGGCTGGAGGCGATGGCCGATGCCTTGCGCCTGGCGATGGACTATTTTCAGCTCAACCGCGAGGCATTCCTGCAGCGCTGGTTGCCGAAGCGACAAAAGGAGCTGGAACGTCAAACTACGCCGGCTTCCTGGACCGCGATTGTCGACAGTCTGAATAATCCCGTGCAACAGAAAATTGTCGCGGATGACCGGGAACAAACCAATGTGCTGGTGCTCGCTGGCCCCGGCTCGGGAAAGACGCGGGTGCTGGTGCATCGGATCGCGTATCTGATTCGCGTCAAGCGAGAAAATCCGCGCGGCATCCTCGCCCTGGCGTATAACCGGCATGCGGCAGTGCAAATCCGAGAACGCCTGGCCGCATTGATCGGCGACGACGCCAAGGGCGTGGTGGTGTTGACTTGCCACGCCTTTGCCATGCGACTGACTGGAACGAGTTTCCGCAAACAGGCGGTCAAGGACAAGGATGCCTTTAACGCAGTCATGCGCGACGCCATCGCTTTGCTCAAGGGTGACGGCCTGGCGCCGGACGAAGCGGATGAGCAACGGGACAGGCTCCTCGCGGGTTTTCGCTGGATCCTGGTCGATGAATATCAGGATATCGGCCCAGACCAGTATGAATTGATTTCGGCGCTGGCGGGCCGCACCCTCTCGGATGAGGATGGCAAGCTTTCTCTGTTTGCGGTGGGCGACGATGACCAGAACATCTATGCCTTCGATGGCGCCTCCGTTGAATTCATCCGGCGCTTTGAAGCCGATTATGCCGCCAAGCCGGTCTACTTGCTGGAAAACTACCGCTCCACCGGCCACATCATTGATGCAGCCAACCGCGTGATCGCTGCGTCAAAGCTGCGCATGAAAGCCGAGCACCCGGTCGTCATCGATCGGGGGCGCAGCAAGCTGGACGGCGGCGGCGACTGGAGCAAGATCGATCCGGTCGGCGAGGGGCGCGTGCAGATACTGCCTGGCGGTGGGGATCTCTTGTCGCAAGCTGTGGTCGCCATGCTTGAACTGCGCCGCCTGGCCGCCCTCTCCCCCGAGTGGGACTGGAGCAAGGCTGCCGTGATTGCGCGGGAGTGGAAATCGCTGGAGCCGGTGCGCAGCTATTGCGAATTACATGGCATTCCAGTGCAGATGGCCGACGAGGAAATGACGCAATTCTGGCGCCTGCGTGAAACGCAGAAGTTGATTGCCTGGCTGCGGGAACGCGATGCGAAACTAATCGATACGGCAACCATCCAGGAATGGCTGCAAGGACAGCCGCCCGGCTCATGGTGGCCATTGCTGCAAGAGGCGGTGCTTGAATATGCCGGAGAGACTGCGGGTGCCGAATTGCCGGTTGATCATTTCGTCGAATGGCTGGCGGAATGGGGTCGCGAAGTACGGCGGCGGCAGACCGGCTTGCTGCTATTGACGGCCCACCGTGCCAAGGGTCTCGAATTCGACCATGTGGCTGTATTGGATGGCAACTGGAATCGCACTGGTCACAATGAGGACGCGGATGCGCCACGGCGGCTGTTTTACGTCGCAATGACGCGGGCGCGCAAAACCCTGGCACTGATACAGATGCACGAGCGGCATGCGCTACTCGACAGCCTGGCTGACGCGCCTTGCGTGCAGCGGCGCGCGGCAATCGATGCCGGAGCAATTCCGGCCGAGTTGCGCCGCAACTACAGGCGCCTGGCGCCAAGCGAGGTCGATCTGGGATTTGCCGGAAGACACTCCGACACCCACCCGGCTCATCATGCCATTGCTTCCCTGACCGTTGGCGATCCGCTGAGTATTCGGCGAATGAATGACCGGTGGGAGCTCACCGACCGCAATGGCAGCACGGTTGGTCGCTTATCCCGCGCCTTTGCACTGCCGGCCGGCATACACTGCGCCTCTGCGAGTGTGCACGCAATTATCAGATGGCGCAGTAAAGATACCGAGCCGGAATATCTGTCTAGGCTTCGCTGCGATCAGTGGGAGGTGGTGCTGCCAGAATTGGTTTTTGAGCCAATTGAATCGAAGAAAAGTCTAAGTTTGAGTCGAGACCACTTTTTTGCTTAAGTCCTGTTGAATAAAAGTGGCTGAACTGCAAATTAACTTGACTGCCAACTTAGCCACAAGACACCTGGCGTTAAAGGAACTTATCAAATTGCCTAATACTTAAATAGCCACCGCCTTATTATCCAAGCATGGGCAGACTGCATTGATCAAACTGCAGCCTGAACTTGCGATACACGTACTTTCTTAGTTCCACCAAGCTGGAATCAGTCCTGTGCCTTTCGGTTTCCAGTTAGCGACTTCATTAATGCCTGAGAAGTTGCCCCAAATCGACTGATCAGCATGCTCCAATACAATTATCTGATAGCGATGTTTCGCGTCGCGTAGGCCGCGCGTCAGCATTTCAAAGATTTTCTTGGTTGCCCTTACATCGTCGTCACGGTCTGAAATTAGCTGTTTGAATTTTTCGCCTTCCACATCTAATTCATTAGCTCCTGAGTTGGCACTTGGAAAATACACTTGGCTAGGTTGGTCAATAACCAAGAAGCTAAATACTGGAGAACTCTGCTCCGGGCCTTCCACTAGAAACTGATGTAACGCCAAAAATGTGGCAATGTGATAGCCCATCCAGTTAGCTCCGCTACCGACCTCCCACAAATATTCCTTCTTGCTATCCTTTTTATTGTCAGGTGATTTATCGAAGCAAAGTGTAAGCTCATTTTTGTCAAGCTTGATAAATCCACGATTTTCCAACTCAAAACCATTTGCATATTTCCAAATCAATCCACTAATTCGTTTATCTACTTGTTCCTCGCGAATTTTTTTATCAGATTCTTGTAAATATTTATCAAGCTCTAAAATGTCTAAATCGATGCCCGCAATTTTTTGAGAAAGTTCATCGGAGTTTTCAATAACAGAAATACCCATCAAAAGTGCTTGAATTCGACCAAGTAAAACATACACCTTGCTTAGTGAATCTTTTGAACCTTCTTCCAGTTTCTCAAGCTGCATGCGAGTAGTTCTTGCTTTGTGAAGCAACTCCTGCTGCTGAGATAACTTTTGCTTGGAGGTCTCAACTTCCTTATCCACTATAGGGCTTTCAAACATTACATCAGAAAGTGCTTTGACTTTCTCGACCTGAACCTCAAGATTATTTATTACGCCTTGCAACTGATTAGATGCTGAGCCACAAACCACACAATGGTTTTCACTCCCAATTCTGCTTTTTAACCAGCCAAGATTAACAACACTATTTCGTTCATCTTTAACCGCAGTTGAGAACTCCTTTCCTCTGCGAGCCAAATTCTCATACGTACGGATTTCTCTGCGTAAGTCATCTACCTTTGCTTGCAGAGTCTCTTCCTCTTCCTTTATTTCCTTATATTTCTGATTAGTGTATTGATAGCTCGGCACGCGTAATATGCTCGTTAATTTTCCCGCAGCATAAAGATCATTTATGTTACGAAGCGTCTGCAACCGATTAGCCACATTGTTTACACTGCTTTCCTCTGTCAAACCAAGTTCAACACTTACTCCCCAAAGCAGATCTACTTCAGCATCCCATGAAGCCATCGATCTCTTCTTTACTTCTAGCTGCTTTGCGAGGTCATCTCGCAATCGCTGCAACCTCGCTCTTTCACGTTCTTTCGCGAGATGTTCGCTACTTACAATACCCAAAGCTAAGGGCAGGACCTTTTTTAGGCGCTCCCTATGATCATATGTGTCGGCTTTATAAAATAAAGTATTTGGATTTGCCACAATGTGTTGAGGCAAAAAATTAAACGCGGCAAGGTCTCTATACGATGGACGCCCATCATGCTGACCGACCTCTTCTCCGTGGTTTAACGTTAGATTAGTTAGCCGAACTAAATTGTTAAATGCATGTTTAAATTTATCTTCTTTATGAGTACTCACTAAATCCGTTGGAATAACATCCTCAAATGGTCGCAGATAAAATTCTTTGCTAGTTAAACCAGTTCCAGGTGTTTTTCTAGCTACGATAAATGACCTGCCTTTAATGTTAATTTGCAATCCATACCAAGCGACGGAATCGCGAATTTTCCCAACCGGAATAGTGCATCTGCCTGCGCCCAAGCAGTAATCAATGATCGAGATAATAGAAGATTTGCCGGTTCTACTACGACCATGCACAACGTTAACTACGCCATCTTCAAATGGTAAGGTGTGAATTTCGTTAGCTTTATTAATCGGCCAAAGAATTAATTTTTCTATGTGGAATTCCATTGGCTAGCCTTCAATTAAACAACTATAGAGTTGTGCCGTTGTCTTTTCTCTGAACCAGACAGATAAACGCTCAATAGCAGCGATCATTTCTGAAGGCATTTCATTCGGCTTACTGCCTTGGGGCCATCTATCGAAATTCGTAGACAAATAAGGAGTTTCATTCTCATAAACCGTTTGTAACAACCCTGACGCACACGCCAAGTTAATGCCTTGCAGAGCTATAGGGGAAAATGCGCCTAATCTTTTTTCAAATTCATACTTAATCTCTGGACATTCTGCTAGCACTGCTTGCAATGGTGTCGAAAGAAATCGGCTTTTGATAGCGTTGCAACTATCTTCATGCCATACAATGGGCAAAACAAGCAATAGCTTCATGAGTTCGGGCTTTTTTGTCCTAGCGCTGTTTATCTCATACCTTTTAACAAAGGTAGTTAGTATGAAGCATGCTAGAGAACTATTCTGAACCAGATTCGTATCTATATATCCGTGGTTCATTTATCACCTTATTTATCTTTCTTGTTATCTGGACAAAATGATGAATGCCAATGTACAAAGTGCGCTTCCCCTTCTCTATTAGCCAAATCGTGATAATTACCAGCTGTAAAATATGCAGATGAAGTTGGATGGCTGCCAATGTTTGCCTTATATCCCTCATCAATAGTCTCGTTCAAAACGGCCATGTCAAGTGCATCAGAATTGGCACCATACAATCCGCTCATTTTGGTTTTTTCTGAAATTTTGCTCCAACGTCGATGTAATTCATAATCTCGATTTATCCAATCGTCTGGCAAAATTTTCCCCGCTTTTCTCAAACGAACACGTTCGGCATAAAAACCCCAGTAATCGTCAAGAGCCAGATCGCAAAACTTAGTAGTTGCCCCAACCCGATGAAGCTGCACAAGAAATAAGTGATTATTCGCCCCCTCCTGTAGGTACTTCCTAAATCCAGTACTCAGTAATGGACGTTCCACGTATTGCTGAATCTTACGTGAGTCGATTTCTGATCGTAGGCGTGTTGTAAATATTGATTTAGTAAGCCAAATTTGTTCTTTTTTTAACCAAGCATCTTGGCACCTATCTACCAGCAGCCCTAATAAGCTCTGATAAATTTCCTCGCCCATTGATCTTAGCTCGTCAGGCAACTGAAACAGTTCGATCGTTGCTTCTTTTGGAGGCTGATTGGACTTGGTAGCATAGTTGTCCATCATCTTCAGATTCTTTATCAAAAATTGCAGTTTTTCGTTCTCATACGCTGCAACTGCCTTGATACTTTTTTCATATTCACCGGTAGCATCTTTTGCTTTTGTGCGAATCTCCTTAATACATTGTTTTATTTCTTGGTCGGATAGAGCCGCTCCCAATTGACTTGCGAATGCATGAAGGGGCACGTTTTTATTCGTGACTAGTGAGTAGCATATGTTCTGGTACTTGCTTCTCATGTTGTCCATTTCGGACAACCAAATATGCAAGGTATGCCACAAATTTTTACTACTATCTTGATATGGCTGGCCGACTTTCTTTGTCGAATTCTTATCCTGCTCGAAGACAACATCTACCGAGCCATCAGGTTTATGTTTTAACTCGACTACATCATCATCTGTTTCAATGCCAATAATCGTAGAGGCATTTTCGCTTGAAAACATGCGATATAAAGCACGTTGAAACTGAAATGTATATCCGGCGATTTTTGTACTTGCGTCTTCTGTCACCATGTAATTGCCCCCAAAACGCTTCTTTTGCACAACATTGTGATTAATCAATAATTACTTCATCATATCGACTCCTTGCATTGATTGCAATTGTGCATTTAACCAGAAGTTGGTTTCAGAATCACAACATTGATCTCTTCTTTTTTGCAATAGAGAGCATGAGGTTTTAGCTTTTATGAACTTCAGCCGACGAAGGTTTGTTACACCCGTACCTGGGGCGAGAGTCTTGGTAGCCGTGCCAGTATTTTTAATTTCGCTGCGACCACGCCTGCTGGGGGGTGCGCTGGTTGATCCGGCAGTCGGAATCTGACTGAAGCTTGGTCCGCTGCACCTGGCGCTTACGGGCGCGCTGACGTTAGGCGAGGAGCAGTAGGCTAGCCGGGAACCTGCTGACGCGGTTCGAACGGCTGGCCACAGCAGGCGGAGATATTTTTGGACATCAAAGTTCTCCATATGAAATTCATATTGGAACTACTGATCGTTAGCGGTAATTCGGGAAATTCACCGTGAGGCAACGATCCTAAAATGCTTGATAGTTCTGGCTGCGCAGCGGGGCGTGGCGTGGCGTCGTCAGTAACCCTTGTCAAGTTTTTTTGCCTGCTCCACCAACTCGTCCAGTGCCTTGCGGAGCTCGCCCTGCATGGCCTGCCGAATTGGCTTCATCCTGAATGACGCGGCACTGCTCAATGATGTCGGCGAAGCTCGGCTGACTCAGCGCCAGTAGACCATCTTCCAGCATTGCGGCGTAATCATTTTCGAGCGCCGTTAACGATTCGCCCGTTGGGATGAGCTGCAGTTGGCCGCTGGCGGCTGCGAAGTAATCGATCCTGGCTCCAGCAGCGTCTTTTTCGACGAAGAACATTGACTTGTGTTCTGCAACGGCTCGAGCCAAAATATGATCGGCGCAGGCCGCAGCAAAGTGCGGCGTTTTTGCGATGGCGGCCAAGTCGTACCAGTGACGCGAATAGCGCTCGCCGCGCAGTCGGCCCTGCAAGCAATACACGTGCGCAGCGGTGGCCTTTTCCCAGAAGGTGCGTTCTGCCGCCATCACCAAGGGTTGGGCGACAGGAAAAGTGACGCCTTCAATTTCTGGAGCAATGTCGCAAGCCACGGGCTGGACATGATGCGGCTCGCCCGTGGCACGGGCACCAAACTCCAGCTGGATTGTGGGCGCTGAATAGCCGGTTCCCGTTTTAACCGCCGGATAAGCGAGGATCAGCTTGTCCCTATCTTTGCCTGCTAGTGCTAGGCCCGCTTCTAGCCCGGCTTTCGCCAATGCCGATGCAATGACCGGCCTGACCGTCGCCTCAATCCAGTCGGGCAGGCGGTGACGTACCGCGCTGCTGATCTTCTTTTCCTGGCTGCCAGATTCGGGAATTGGGTTACCTTGCTTCAAGAGGTCGGCGGCCAGTTCGCGGATGTCATAGGTGAGATCCACGTCCTCAGAAAACCGATCGATGATGCGGTAAACCTTGGACAATGATGTGCCGCCCTTGAAGGTAAGTTTGCTGGCCAAGCCGGATTCGTAAATGGCAGACAGCACCCAGACCACCCAAATGTCTTTTTCGAGCAAATGCGCGGGCCGACCAGTGCGGGCCGCCGCAAATTCCAGGGCTTCAGCCTGATCGTCCCGGCTGAGTGAAAACCAGGACTCAGCCATACACCATTGCCTCGCTGACTACTTTGGCCATCCAGCTCGGCAACATGGCCCGCGCACCACGCACGGCCTCCCATTCGGACTCGGGCAGTTTGGAGCGCAGTTGTTTCAACGCCGCCGGTGCGGCCTCCGGTCCCAGCCATGACAGCGCACGGATCACCTTGCCTGCAGGTCGCTTGCCCAGCATCAATTGCCAGCGGTTACCGTGCTTGAGTTCCACGCAACGGCTGCCAAGTTGCAGGGTACGGGATGCGCCAGAGGTCAAAAACACCTCGCGGGTTGGCACTTGCGTGGTCAGGCCCAGCGCATTGGCTTCGGTTGCGCCGTTGGCTACCACCGTTTCGCCACAGCGGGCTTCGATGGCCTGCACCACGGATTCGGTCGACGGGGGACGGGCACCAAATCGACCTTGATGGGGTGCGACATAGGCACCTCGGCTCACGCGCAGCAACTTTCCCTCCTGAGCCAACCGGGACAAGGTTTTGTCGATGGCCGCCCGCGACCCCAGATGCAGGAATTCCTTGGGCGACAACAAGCCGCCCTCGGGCATAGCCTGGGCAGCAGACAAGATGTTCTCGGCAAGATGGCTCATGGTCATGACTCCTATGTCAGAAGTATAAATCAGTATCTGACAAACTGCAATTTGCACTTGGCAGCTCCAGTCAGTGGCCGCAGAGGAACCTTCGATGCCACGGCAGCTCGATAAACTGCGCCAATTTCACAGCAAAAAAATGGCGCAGTTCGATAAACTGCGCCATAATTGCGCCACTTATTGTCAAACAGCGCCAATTCAGCGATGTCTTCCAGCACCGACTTACTGAACACCATCCAGGCATCCGGGAACGGATTGACGCTGGCCGAATTGCAGACTCACCACCCCGGCATTCCCAGGCGAACGGCACAGCGCCTGATCGCGAAGCTGATCGAGTCCGGTCAGGTCGCGGCTTCAGGTAATGGCCGAGCGCGCCGTTATGTTGGCTCTGCCACCCAGGTTCCCACTGCCGATGAGGTGAGCGCCCGAGCCGACAGGTTCCCCAGTTTCATCCCCCTGTCTGCCGACAGCCAGGACATCCTTGCTTATATCGACCAGCCTTTGGAAGCGCGCAAGCCTGTAGGCCACCAGCGTGATTTTCTGGACGCCTACCGTCCCAACGAGACCTGGTACTTGTCCGCCTCGCTGCGCCGCCAATTGCACAAGATGGGCAGAACCGCTGACGTTGACGCGCCCGCAGGCACCTACAGCCGCGCCATTCTGAACCGCTTGCTGATCGACCTGTCATGGGCATCGAGCCATCTGGAAGGCAACACCTATTCCCGGCTCGATACGCGGGAACTCATCGAGCACGGCAAGGCCGCGCGTGGCAAGGCCGCCATCGAAACCCAGATGATCCTGAACCACAAGACGGCGATCGAACTGCTGGTCGAAAACATCGACAGTGCCGGGTTCAACCGCTACACCCTGCTGAACCTGCACAGCGCCCTGGCGGAAAACCTGCTGCCCAACCCTGCGGACGAGGGTCGCATTCGTCAGCATGCCGTGGATATTGGCAAAAGCGTCTATCGCCCGCTATCGGCGCCACAGCAGATCGGCCTGGCGCTGGACGCACTGCTCGGCAAGGCTAGCCAGATTGCCGATGCGTTCGAGCAGTCCTTCTTCATGATGGTGCACTTGCCCTACCTGCAGCCTTTTGCCGACATAAATAAACGCACCTCTCGACTGGCCGCGAATCTGCCGCTGTTCCGCGCCAATTTATGCCCGCTGACTTTTCTGGACGTGCCGGAGCAGGCCTACAGTCGGGCCACGCTCGGGGTGTATGAAATGACGCGCGTGGAGCTGCTGCGCGATCTTTATGTCTGGGCCTACGAGCGCTCGACCCAGGAATACCTGGCCATCAAGCAGGACCTGGCGGAGCCCGACCCCCTGCGCCTGGCCTGGCGCGACCTCATCAAGCAAGCCATCCGCGAGATCATCACGCATCCGGAACTTGATCCGATTGCCAGCATTCAGCGATCCGTGGCGGAACGGGTGCCCGCACACGAGCAACCCAGCGTGCAGGCCCTGATCGTCGAAGAGCTCCGCCGCCTGCACGAGGGCGTGCTGGCACGCTATGGCCTGCGTCCGTCCGACTACGCGGCATGGCAGACGGCGCACGGGGAATGACACAAGCACTGGATCTGCGCCGACAGGCCAGAGAGCCCTTACAGACTGTCATCGGCTCGCGCTTGCAACAGGCATGCACAAGTTATTCCCCGCAAAATCTGCGGTGATAATGGATGACATTCGCCGCATACCAGCCAACTTGCGTTCCCGATCGAGAATAATTCATCGAAATACCTGCCGCCCCCCTTGAATTTTCCCGATCAGGAAAATTCCCTTGATTTGCCCTGCTTCTGGCAACACAATTTCCCGAACGGGAAAATTAGTCACCTAGCCATGCTTTCTATCGACTCCGCACAAGCGCTCGGCGCAGCCCTGAGGGCAGCACGCAAGCAATTGGGTCTGACACAATCCGATCTGGCGCTGGCGGCCGGGGTGGGGTTGCGCTTTGTGGTCGACCTGGAAGCAGGAAAACCCACGGTGCGGCTAGAGCAAGTGCTCCGTGTGATCGATGCCCTGGGCGGCCGGATACGCATCGAAGGGCTGCCGGGTTCACTGACTACACCAGAGACCACACGCCATGGCGCATGAACTGGAAGTCTGGCTGTTCGCTGACAAGGTCGGCACATTATCACTGGTGGATGGTCGCCTGCACTTTTGCTATCACGCTACCTGGCTGGCCAGCCCCAACGCGGTCGCGCCACATTGATCGAACAGGTCGTCACCCTGATCGAGCAGCGCGCAGCGCTGACAGCGCGGCGGCTGACCGAGGGGGATGATTCCGCCTGACGGATCCGGGTTCGCATTACACTGATCTCGGAAGACGAATGCTCGGAGCAGGATCTTTACCCGGCACCCAGTTCAGTTAACATCGGCCGCGCAGGTCGCGAAAAGTTTTCCTCCCAGGTCGCGCATTACGGCGCGATGCCAGTGGCAAACTGCTGCAAGCGCTGCTCCTCGGCCAGGGCTTCGGCCAGCAACTGGCTCCAGTCGTCCGGAGGATGGCCACTTTCCAGCATCTTGCGAAACACCCGGTAGGCGTCGTCGCTGCTCTCGTAGGCGCGCCTGGTATCCTCATCGTTGACCCATGCGAAAACAATCACCTTGCTGGGCGCGTGGTAGCGGAAGAACAGCCTGTACTGCTGGAAGAATTTCGCCCGAAACCAGTGCTTGTGATCGTCGCCCAGGGTGCCGCCCTGGCGGTACTCCGGTCGGGCCGGATCTTGCGGGACGACATCGAAAGCCAGCTTCGTGATGGCCGCCAGTCGCTTGCTGGCGTTTTTCTTCACGTACCCGACTGGATCCTTTTGCTGAAGAGCCTCGACCTGCTGCGTCAGCGCTTCAATCTGTGCAAGGAAAAGCGGATGGGCAAAGACCGTCCAGCCATGAATCACCAGGGGCGCAAGTTTGCCCGTGCTCATTCATCCTCTGCCGACAGGGCGGCATCGAGATCGACTTCGGCAGCGCCCACCAGGGACTGCAGACGCTGAACGAGGCTGGCATCAATGGCCTGCAGGCGCTCGGGGTGACTGCCGATGTCACGCGCCAGGAACCTAAGGAACTGTCCGAGTACCGGATCGTCGCCCTGGGAGGCCTCGGCGCGAGTCAGCACCACCTCGCCGCCGGGGCGAATGGTGTAGTGGATCTTGTCGCGCTTGCCGAGACGCAGGGCACGGCGGACGGTTTCCGGCACCGTGGTCTGGTAGCGGTCGGTCAGCGTGGATTCGATTTCGAGGATGACAGGCATGATGGTCTCCGACTAGAAAGCAACGACGCATCAATGGTAATGCATTTGCATTACCAGGTCAATGCAAATGCATTAAATGCATTGTCAGAGGCATTCGGGAGCAATGGATGCCAACGGACGGGCATTACCATGGCCAGCGAGGCGCCAGTCGGTACACACAGGATTGTTACATGGCGTGATTGCTTGCATTATGTCGGCAATTACTGACACCCACCGACAAAATGCAACATCATGGCGACATGAAAATTCGCATTAACGTATTCTGGATCTCACCGCCCAGCGCGGTCTTATTCGTCCACGCGACCTGAGTGAGAGTGGACTACCCAGCATCGCCCTCACACGTCGGGTTCGGCAAGGATTGCTCACCCGCGTGGATGCGCGACGCCATCTGCTTCCGGAGCTCGCGGAGGTGGCCTCTCAAGCCTTGACGGTATTCAGCCGCAGCATCAGCGTCATCGGGTGCTGTGGCGATTCCTGAAAGCCGTAGTGCTCGTAAAACTGCTTGGCCCGGTCGTGGAGCGCATGAACGAGCAAGGCCCGCACACCCGCGTTCTGTGACACGGCCACAGCCCGGTTGACAGCGTCCTGAAGCAGGGCGGCGCCAAGCCTGATGCCCTGGGCATGATGGTCAATCGCCAGCCGTGCCAATACTATCACCGGGATGGGGTCGGGCATGTTGCGTCGCGCGCCGCTCGTCGCCATCTGGTGCGAGACCGCTCCTGCCGCCATCGCGTAGTAGCCAAAAACGCGTCCCTCCTGATCGGTAACGACGAATGTGCGGCTGGCCTCGCTCAATTGATTGGATAGCGCCCGTCGCTTGAGCCAATTGTCGAGGCTGGCTTCTCCGCAGGCGAATTCATCCAGGAGATGAGTGGCAGCGAGGGGTTGTGGCGCGCTCAGCTGCAAGCTCATGCCGCGTCAGTGCTCCACGGCGCCTTCACGGCCATGAGCCGCTCAAGCCCGGGATTGGGGGCCGGGGGCGCATCCAGCGATCACCTTACCAGGCGCATGGCACAGCATTTGGCGAGCACTGCTCGCCGCTGCCTGAGCGGCTTCACGCTTGCAAGCGCGAAGACCGGGAGATTCCCAGCCCCTACCCGCCAACCAGGATCAGTCCTGCCACACCCACTGCCACCACCATAGCCACGCCCCCCAATAAGCCTTACCATACGTTGCTGAGAGCAAACAAAATCAGCGGCGCGCAATGAAAGAAATCCTCTTCCCCCTCATCGGCGGTATCGGGCTTTTCCTGGTGGGCATGATGCTGCTCTCCAGCGGCCTCGTGGGTTTTGCCGGCGGCGCGCTGCGCAAGGCGCTGGTGCGCTTCACCGGCACGCCCTACAAGTCTTTCCTGTCCGGCGCCCTGGTCACGGCGCTGGCGCAATCGTCCACCGCCACGACAGTCACGCTGATCGGCTTCGTCAGCGCCGGCCTCATCAGCTTTTCCCAGGCCATCGGCGTGGTGATCGGCGCCAGCCTGGGCAATACCGCCACCGGCTGGATCGTGGCCGGGCTCGGGCTCAAGATCAATCTCGGTTTCTATACTTTGCCGCTGGTCGGCATCGGCGCCTTCATGAAGCTGCTGACGCGCGGCCGCTGGGCCGAGCTGGGCATGGCGCTGGCCGGCTTCGGCCTGCTGTTCCTGGGCCTTAATATGCTGCAGGATGCCATGCGCGCGCTGTCGGACGAATTCAGCCTGGCGCGCCTGCCGGCGGAGGGCTTCGGCGCGCGCGTAGCGATCATGCTGGCGGGTGTCGTTCTGACCGCCGTGCTGCAGTCGTCCACTGCCGCCATTGCCACCACCCTGACCGCCCTGCACGCACAGGCCATCAATTTTGACCAGGCGGCAGCAATGGTGGTGGGCGCCTCCATCGGCACTACCCTGACCGGGGCGCTGGTGACCATCGGCGGGACTCTCTATGCCAAGCGCACTGCGCTGGCACATATCCTGTTCAATCTTGCCGCCGGCCTGATCGCTATCGTCATGCTGCCGGTGCTGACCTGGATCATCGGCCTGCTCGAACAGCATGCGGGACTGACACCGGGCGCGCTGAGCCTGGCAGCCTTTCACAGCATCTTCATCGGTGCCGGCGTGCTCCTGTTCCTGCCGCTGACATCGCATCTGGCGCGCATTGTCGAGCGCCTGCTGCCGGAACGCGGCGAAGATCTGGCGCGCCATCTCGACGCCAGCCTGCTGGGCATCCCTGCAGTCGCGCTGGAAGCTTCGCAGCGCACCCTGAACGATGTACTGCACAAGCTTCTGTATGTGTTCGACGGGATCCTGGCAGCGCCGGATCACAACGCCATGCAACAAGACCTGGCGCAGGCAAAGCATGCACTGGACCGCAGTTTCGAATTCGTGGCGCGCATCCAGCTGCAGGCCAGCGATCGCGCCCTGTCGGCGCAGCGCGTGTCGCAACTGCACGCCGTCGATCACATGCTGCGCCTGCACCTGCGGCTAAGCAATTTCGCACAGACCCAGGTTGATTTCGCCAACCCGGTATACCGCACGGCGATGGAGCAGATTGCAGAGATCCTGCGGCTGGCGCGCGCCGGCCTGGCTGGCTCACAACCCGAGGACTGGCTGGAACGGCTGGAAGGCGACGCGCTCCTGCTGGCCAGCCTGTCGCGCCAGATGCGGCACGACGTGCTGCAGGGAAGCGCCGATGGTGACAATGCCTCGCAGGTGCTGCAGACGACGGACGCCTTCCGCTGGATGGAACGCATCGGCAGCCATATCTGGCGCAGTTGCCATTACCTTGTCCAAGGGCGACTTGGCAATGGCGGCAGGCAGGCGGCACAGCCGGATGGAGCCGGCGCGGACAAGGCGCGGCCCCTCCTACCGGGTATTGCTGCAGCAAATGGCAGCGACTTTTCTCCGCCTTGACTGGAAGCGAAAACGAATCAGCCTGACTTCGTCGCGACAGCCAGGTCGGACTGCGCATGGGCTCGATGCCGACCGCATAAGATTACCAAAAGCAAGCCCAAGGAATCTGGCCGCTGGCGGCGGCGAAGTGATCAATCCTGGTTCCAGCAGAGTCTTTTCGACCCGGCTGAGTGAAAATCAGAACTCAGCCATACCCCGTTGCCACGCTGACTACGCCACCTTGCAAAAACACAAAACAACCTGGATCTTTTCCAGAGCATGAAGACAAAAAGTAGTTGACTCTCAACCAAAACATCCAATAATATAAATGAGAATCATTCTCAATAAATCCCTTAATCAAGCCGACAATATTCGGATTTGATTTTCTAGAAACCAGCCAGCCAATACGCCATCTGAAAAAAGATGCGTTAGCCAGCCCAGCCAACAATACAAGGAGTGGCAATGGCCTACGCAACCATGGATACAACATTTTTCAAGTCAACCGATACGCCTGCACGTCCCGAGCTTCTGGTTTCGGCCGTGCTTCACCTGATGTCGCAATATATCAACCAGAGCCTTGACGCGACGCCATGCGTCAAGCTGGCTGCCGTGATTGAACGGCATTTGCAAGTGCTCGCTGAGCGGTCCGATCTGGCTCCCGTCTTGCGCGCGACCTGCCTGCAGCTCTCCGAGCAATGGGCCATGGTGGTGGATCGCGCACTTCCTCCTCCGCCTGAAAAGCCTGGCTTCCTTGCACAATTGTTCTCTGCCAGACAACCGCTCTGACGTTCTTGCGCGTCACCTCCGGGCCTGGACCAATCGTAACTGGTTCTGCTGGAAGCTAATTGAAAAAGGCGATTGATATGTGCATGGAAGACACGAAATCTCCATCCCTGGTGAATTTCATAGAGAAGAATCTCCCGCTGAGCAAATGGGGATCGCGCCGCAAGCGCATCTGGGATTTGAATGGGCATACCCATTGCCCGATCATCGGCGTCTGCTTGCCCTTGGCAGCTTTACGCAAGCTCATCGGCAAAGTGTATTTGTCGGCGGCATACGCACCTGATTATGAGCTGCATATTCTGTCGGTAAACGAATGCGCAACCCGCAATCGGCTCTCGGAGTCGCTGCAGCATGAGCTCGACCGCCGCTATGCCCAAGTCATTGCTCGTTTCAAGACGGCCAAGACCACGGCAGATGTCAGGAAGCTCTGGCAGGTCGCAGTAAGCGATGGCGATGTCGCCGGCGCTTTGTGGGCAGGGCTGGCGCATCCCCGCTGCACGCCTGAACTGGAAGAAGAAATCTGCCGTGACATGCATATGCTCCAGCATCAGGCAGGCGCCAGCGCACGCGTGGATTTGCGCAAATTCCAGGAGCTGCAAAAGGAAAAGAACGCACTTGCCCAGGAGCTGGAATCGGTTCGGCAACGCAGTGCCAGGGCCCTGTCTGAAAAATCCGCCGAACAGGAAAATCTCCATGCAATGCTGATGCGCGCCCGCGCCGAATGCATCGGCAAGGACACGCTCATCGCTTCGCTCCAGTCTGAACTGAGCGAATTGGCCGCCGCGGTTCCCGGGCTTGAATCGCGCCACCGCCTCACCCGGCGCATCGCTGAAATGACCGGGCGCCAGCAAGCATTGGAGCGCCAATCGGCGCTGCTTCGCCAGCAGCTTGAACAAGCGATGCAACTGGCGCAATCGGCGCTTGCACAAGCCTCCGGAACAAAATCAGGCACTGGAACGGAATCTGAAATGTCGGTAGCCACAACGAGCCCGCCTGTTCTCGAAGAAAAGACCGTGTTATGTGTCGGCGGCCGCAGCGGCAGCATCGCCATCTATCGCAAGCTGATTGAACGTACCGGCGGACACTTCTCGCATCACGACGGCGGCCTGGAAGATAACGTCAATCAGCTCGATGCCAACCTGGCCGCCGCCGATCTGGTGATCTGCCAGACCGGCTGCATCAGCCATCATGCCTATTGGCGCGTCAAGGATTTCTGCAAGCGTACGGGAAAGCGCTGCGTATTCGTTGAAAATCCAAGCGCATCAGGATTGGCGAGAAGCCTGGCAGAGGCTGCGGCAAGCAATCATTAAAAAGCTTATCAAATTTGCATGCTTGACACCGGGCAACCACTAAGATTACCATCCGGTCGTTCGAGTATCGAACTTTAGTTCTATACGCGAACGAATTCGAGGTGCAATGGTAGGCGATTCTTGCGTCGACATGACGTTCCGGTCGCAGCTTGCGCACTGGATATGACATTGAATACGCGGGCCAACCGGCAACGATTGGCACTGGCAACAGCAGTCGCCTGAATCCCGAAGAGCCCCCCATCCTCGAGCTTCATCGAAGTGCAGCCGCAGTTGGCATGCCGGCCATTCCGGCCGATTTACCAAGCGGCGCCCCGCCCCTCGCTGCTTCACGTCTTACCCACCTCATTATGGTATCTCGTGCCCCGGCAAAAAGATTCTCTGCCGGACTTTGCTATTGCATCGCGAGCTATTGACAACTTATACAAGCTATCTGGATAGGAGAGACAGGCATGACCAAGCTTGCCAATTTTTTTACTGAACTGATGCGGCGCTACCTGCCTGATCCGTTCGTATTCGCCATCGCCCTGACTTTGCTGACGATGGTGCTGGCCGTGCTGGTCGAAGGCAAGGCGCCGTCAAGCGTCGTTCACTTCTGGGGCAAGGGCTTCTGGAGCCTGCTGGCGTTTACGACCCAGATGGCGGTGATTCTTGCGGCGGGTTATGTGCTGGCAACGGCGCCCGTCACCGACCGCTTCCTGAACAAGATCGTCGACAAGGTGCACCGGCCGACCACGGCGATCATCGTCGCCACCCTGGTAGGCTGCATCGGCAGCTACCTGAACTGGGGCTTTGGCCTAGTGATCGGCGGCGTGATTGCCAAGAAACTGGCGCTGCGCGTCAAGGGCGTGCATTACCCGCTCATCATTGCAGCGGCCTATAGCGGCTTCACCATGTACGGCCTGGGTCTGTCGGCCAGCATCCCGGTGCTGATCTCGACCAAGGGCCATCCGATGGAAGCGCAAATGGGCATCGTTCCCCTGAGCGAAACCATTTTCTCGGCGCCCATGCTGCTCACCTCGCTGGTCGTGCTGATCACGCTGCCCTTGCTCAACGCATGGCTGCATCCGAAAAAGGGCGAGACCGTAATCGAGGTCGATCCTGCCATCGACCAGGTGGAACGCAAGAGCGGCCCGAAAGGCGACAGCCTGCTCGAAACCGGCACGCTCGCGCACAAGCTGAACAACAGCCGCATCATCAGCGCATTGATCGGCGTGTGTGGCCTCGTCTACGTGGTCAGCCATTTCATCAAGGGCGGCACGCTCGACCTCAACATCATCAACTTCATCATCCTGTTCCTCGGCATTCTCGTGCTGCGCACGCCGATCGCTTACGTCGAGAGGCTCAACGAAGGCATCAAGACCATCGGCGGCATCATCCTGCAATTCCCGTTCTATGCCGGCATCATGGCGATCATGGATGGCTCGGGCCTGGTGACCACCATTTCGCAGGTATTCACCAACTTTTCGACCGCGGAATCGCTGCCCTTCTGGGGCCTGGTCAGTTCGTTCGTGATCAATTTCTTTGCGCCCTCGGGCGGCGGCCACTGGGTCTTGCAAGGTCCGTTCATGATCGATGCAGCCAAGGAGCTCGGCAGCTCGATCGCCAACACCTCGATGTCGGTAATGCTGGGTAATGCATGGAACGACCTGGTGCAGCCGTTCTGGCTCTTGCCGGCGCTGGCGCTGTCCAAGCTGAAGCTGAAGGACGTGATGGGCTATACCGTCATCATGGCCATCTGGATCGGCATCGTTTATATGGTTGCCATCCTGGCGGCGTCCTACCTGTAATACAGGCGCACGGCCGGCGGCGCTTGCGCCGGCCTGGTTGCCAAAGGCATCGGCAAAATCCGCATGCCCTCACAGGCCACTCATCGAGTCCATGCCAGTCAGTCAAGCTGACTGGCATTTTTTCAAATATCTCTGTCCAGCCCCAGATTGCGATTTGCTGGCACCGCGACATCGATCATCTTCGGCATCGGCAGGCAAACCTCCCGCATCAGGGCGACAAAGTCATCCCTGGCACGGTTCGCCAGGCGCCGGTTGTGCTCACGTTCCCAGCGTATCGTCGACACCGTTCGCCCCATGTAGTCATGGCCCGGCCAGACGAGCGTGCTGTCCGGCAGCGAGAACAGTTTGTCCGTAATGCTTGCAAACAGCGATTCGGCGCTGCCGCTCTGAAAATCGGTTCTGCCGCAGCCGTCGATCAGCAGGGTATCGCCTGTAAACACGTTGCCGCGCCAGATGAAGCACATGCTGCCCGCAGTGTGGCCTGGGGTATGGATGACCTGGATCTGCACCTCCTTGCCGAAGCGAAGGATATCGCCATCCTCGAGCTGCACGTCGGCCGGATCAATGCCGCATCCTCCCGGAACGGCGGTTCTTGCGCCAGTCAGTCGCGCCAGCTTGCCGGCCGAAGTCACGTGGTCCGCATGCGCATGCGTCTCCAGCACGAAGGCCAGCGACAGGCCCAGCCGCTCCAGTTGCTGCAGATCCCTTTCCCAGTGCCTGTCCACCGGATCGATGATGACGGCCTCGCCAACCTCGCGGGCAGCCAGTATGTAAGTGAAAGTGCAAGATTCGGGGTCGAATAGCTGAATCGGTTGCATGTTCATGAAAAACTCCCAAACTCCGTGCCGCACGGCGGCGTTGATGTGCTGCGCGCAACCGGGCCATGGACTGCGCGCAGGATGAATTCATTGCATTTTTCCGGATAGGCATGGCCGCGTGCGCAGCGCGTTCATGCGATAGCTTTCGTCAACATGACGGCGGCGACTACCGCGGCGGCCAGTGCGAAGGCCTTCTGCAGGCGCGCACCGGACAGGCGCGATGCGGCCAGCCGTCCTGCCATCATCCCTGCCAGCGTCCCCGCTGCAAACGGCATGGCGACCATCCAGTCCAGGTGCCCGGCGAAGGCGCTGGTGACCACCCCGGCGCCCGAGAGCAGGGCAATCACCGCCAGCGAGGTCGGCACGATCGATTGCATGTCGAGATCGGTGTGGCGCTGCAGCGCGGGCACCATCACGAAACCGCCGCCAACGCCGAGGACGCCTGACAACAGCCCGGCGATCGCGCCCGCTGCGGCCAGCGTCCTGGCGCACCGAGAAGTCCAGACGAAACGGCCGTCGGCTTCGGCGCGCACGCATGGCGGCAGGCGTGCCGGCGCGGCGCGCCTCTTCGCCGCGGCGCTGCCATGGTGAAACGCGCGCCAGGCGACGAACAGCAACACCAGGGCGAACAGCATGCTGAGCCAGCGGGTGTCGGTGGCGCGGGCGATTTCTGCCCCGAACGGCGATACCAGCGCGCCGGCCAGGGCGATCAGGAGCGCGGCCCGGTAGCGGACTGCGCCCGACCTGAGAGCGATGCCGGCGCCGAGAAGGGCCGCCATGCCTACCGACAGCAGGCCGACCGGAGCCGCCTGCGTGATCTCGAGCTGCGCGCCGAAAACCAGCATGGGAACCGCCAGAATGCCGCCGCCGGCGCCGGTCAGCGCCAGGATCACGCCGATGATCATGCCCAGTCCTAGATACGTCACCATCTCGCCTGCCTCCTCTGTGGATTTATAACCAGGCCGGCAACTGCGCCGCCAGTTGCTGCCGTTCGCCGGCGGCGTCACCGAGCAGGGCGAAGCCGAGCGTTTCCCCGCCATCGCCGCAGCAATGCACTGCCCTGGCGCCCTGCGGTCCCACGCTCTCCTGCCACGTTCCGCTGCGGCCTTGCGGCGGCGGACACAGCACGGCCGCGCAGGCCGGCGTCTTTACCGTGACCGGCATGGCGGGATAGGCGACCGCGGTCGGCGTGCCGGCCAGCGTGCGGGCCAGCGCCCTGGCGGCCAGCATGATGGGCTGCACATACGGCAAAAGGTGGCCCTCCACTTCAGCGCAGTCGCCCAGCGCGAACACGCCCGGCGCGGAAGTGCGCAGCAGGCGGTCGACGACGATGCCGCGCCGCGTTGCGATGCCGGCCGCCTGCGCCAGCTCCATGGCCGGCGCCAGTCCCACGGCGGACAGCACGAGATCGGCGCGCGTGCTGGCACCCGCCCGGTCGGTCAGGCGATAGCCGCCATCTTCCCTGTGCACGGCCGCCAGTTCGCTGCAAAAACGGAATTGCACCCCCTCCTCTTCCAGCCGCGCCTGCAGGAATGCCGAGGCGCGCGGCGGCAGCAAGCGTGCGAGCAGGCGCGGCGCCACGTCATGGACGGCGACCTCATAGCCGCCGCGCCGCAGGTCGTTGGCGAACTCGCAGCCGATCAGGCCGGCGCCGATGATGGCGACGGCACGGCAGCCTTCGAGCTTGCGCCGGAATTCTGCATAGTCATCCAGGCTGTTGACCGCCAGGATGTCGGCGACGCCGTCGCCGCTCAGCGGCAGGCGGATTTGCCGCGCGCCGGTAGCAAGCACCAGCCGCTCGTATTCGAGGCGGCCGGCACTGGTATCGATCGCCGCGGCAGCCGTGTCGATGCGCTCAACCCGCACATGCGGCAGGATGCGCACGCCGGTTTGCCTGGCCAGGACGTCGGCCGGCGTCAGCATGAGCTGCGCCGGCTGCTTGCCCGCCGCCAGCGCGGTCGACAGGCTGGGCTTGGAATAGAAGCCGCCATCGTCGGCGGTCACGATCAGGACGTCCTGGTCCGGCGCCAGCTTGAGGAACTCGCGCGCGACGGTAATGCCGGCCAGGCCGCTGCCGACGATCAGAATGGGTTTGCTCATTGGGCGCTCGGGTTGAATGGCGCCTGGCCGGCGCGGCAGATGGGTGCCGCGCCGGTCAAGCCTGCCGGTTGCACAACTCAGTCCAGCAGCGCGATCTTGAAGGGGATCGGATTGCGCATGGTGTTGGCCACCGGCGAGAAATAGTTGGCGTGCTTGACGATGTCATCCAGTTCCTCGCGGGTGGCGTCGCCTTCGATCAGCACCTTCACGCGGATTTCCTGGAAGCCCATCTGCGACGGCTCGCGCAGCGCACCGCCGGCGCCCCAGGCCGCCGTATTGCCGATGTCGCCTTCCAGATGGATTTCCAGCTTCGACAGCTTCACCTGGCGATACGTCGCCACCGCGGTGATGCCGACGCCAAGGCAGCCGCCGAGCGCGGACAGGGCCACCTCGCCCGGCGCCGGCACGGTGTTTTCGCCGAACAGGTGCAGGGGTTCGTCGACCACCACCGGATTATGCTCGCCGACATAGCTCCACGAGCGGAACTGCCCCTGCATCACGGTGCGGACCTTGTTGGTGCCGCGGCGCTCGGGATTGGACTTGCCGGAAACAGCGAATTCCAGCAGGCCGTCACGGTTGATCGGGCGAAGATAGGTTTTCACTGTTTCGATTTTTTCTGCAGTTTGTGCCGACATGGATAACTCCTGGTAAGAATAAAAAAATGTGCGTATCAATAGGTCTTGTAGGGCAGGAACTTGCCCGACATGGTGATGCTGACGCGGTCGCCGGCCGGGTTGGGCTCGCGCTGCAAATCCATCTTGAAGTCGATCGCCGACATGATGCCGTCGCCGAATTCTTCATGGATCAGCGCCTTGAAGGTGGTGCCGTAGACGCTGATGAGCTCATAGAAGCGGTAGATCAGCGGGTCGGTGGGCACCGAGGTCGGCAGCGAACCCTTGTAGGGCACCACTTGCAGCAGCTTCACCGCTTCTTCCGGCAGTTCGAAGATATCGCCCAGCTTGCCGGCCTGGGTGGCGTCGAAGGTCATCTGGCCGAGGCAGCCGGCGGTGACCCATTCCTTGGAAAGACCGATTTTTTCGGCCACGTCCGCCCACTTGATTTCCTTGCGGATCTTGGTGGCGACGATCATTTCGGTGACATCGTTACGGTTCATGATTTGCTCCTTTGGGTTTGGCGAATGATTAACGACTGATGACGAGTTGCGGGGTTGCCGCGCCTACCCCATTCGTGCCGGCCGGCGGGACATCGCCGTTATCCGGCGCGAGTCCGGGCCTGACGACCGGCGGGCTCTTCGGATCGTGCAGCACGGTGGCGGCGGCATCGGCGAAGGCTTTCGAGCGGTTCACCAGGAAATCGACCAGGTGATTGCGGATGCGGTAATACTGCGGGTCGTGATGGATTTCCGCGCGGGTGCGCTCGCGCGGCATGGTGATCTCGACGATTTCGGCGATCTTCGCCAGCGGCCCGTTGCTCATCATGAGGATCTTGTCGGCGAGCAGGATCGCCTCATCGACATCGTGCGTGATCATGAACACGGTTTGCCGCGTGGCCTGGACGATCTTCAGCAGTTCGTCCTGGATGGTGCCGCGCGTCAGGGCGTCGAGCGCACCGAACGGTTCGTCCAGCAGCAGCACCTTCGGCTGGATGGCGAAGGCGCGGGCGATGCCGACGCGCTGCTTCATGCCGCCGGACAGCTCGGACGGCTTCTTGTGCATGGCATGGCCGAGGCCGACCATTTCCAGGTAGTCGGCGCAATGCCGCTCGACCTTGTCCTTCGGCCAGTCCGGCCATTTCGACTTGACCGCGAAGGCGACGTTGCCGAGCACTGTCATCCACGGCATCAGCGCATGGCTCTGGAACACCACCCCACGGTCCAGGCTGGGGCCGCGGACTTCCTTGCCATCCATGATGACGTGGCCGGCGCTGGCTTCCTCGAGGCCGGCCAGGACGTTCAGGATGGTCGTCTTGCCACAGCCGGAATGGCCGATGATGCAGACGAACTCGCCCTTGTCGATGCCGAAGTGGATGTTTTCAAAGACCGGCGGGTTGATCGGCCCGTGACTGGTCGGATAAGACTTTTTCAAGCCTTCGACGCTGAGAAAATGCGTGCTCATGTGACTATTCCCGGTAAGTGACAAATTTCTGGAGGAGGCCGAACATCTGGTCGAGGAACATGCCGACCAGGCCGATCATCAGCACCGCGAAGATCACGTTGGGCAGCGCCAGGTTGTTCCATTCGTTCCAGACGAAATAGCCGACCCCGGTGCCTCCCACCAGCATTTCGGCGGCGACGATCACCAGCCAGGCGATGCCCATCGAGATCCGCATGCCGGTGAGGATGGTCGGCGCGGCGGCCGGCAGGATCACCAGGAAAGCCTTGCGCAGCGGGCTGACTTCCAGCGTGCGGGCGACGTTGATCCAGTCGCGCCGCACCGAGGCCACGCCGAAAGCGGTGTTGATCAGCATCGGCCAGATCGAGCAGATGAAGATCACGAAGATGCCGGACACCGACGAATCCTTCAGGCTGTAGAGTGCCAGCGGCATCCACGCCAGCGGCGAGATCGGCTTGAGCACCTGGATGAAGGGGTTCAGGGCCTGGAACAGCAGCGGCGACATGCCGATCGCAAAGCCCAGCGGCAGCGCCACCGCGATCGCCAGGAAGAAGCCCAGTCCGACCCGACCGAGCGAATGCGCCAGCTGGATGCCGATGCCTTTGTCGTTCGGCCCATGGTCGTAGAACGGATCGGCGAGGTAGGTGACGAATGCTTCGGCCACCTTGGCCGGCGGCGGAAAACCGCTGGCCTTGTCCTGCCCCTTGCCCATCAGTGCCGCGTATTCCGCATCCGCCGCGGAAACGGCGGCTGCGGGCTTGGCTTGCGTGGCAAGCTGCCAGATGGCGAGGAAGCAGGCGAAGATCACCACCGAGATCAGCGCCGCGCGAAGAGTTTGCTTGAGTGACATGGAATTCTCCTTTTCGCCTAGGCGCGCGTGATGGCGAAGCTGCCGGCATAGGCATCGACCTTGGCGGGGTCGAATTCCTTGCCCATCACCGTGAACTTCTTCGACGTTTCCTTCGGCGGCGTCATGCCGATCTGGCCCATGTATTTCCTGGCGTCGGTGAGCAGGTAAACCTTTTCGGCGATATCCTTGTAGCGAACGTCGCCCTTGACGTAGCTCCAGCGCTTGAGCTGGGACATGATCCAGTAAGCCATCGAATACCAGGGGAAGGGATCGTAGTCGACGCGGTTGGGCGCATTCACAACATTGCCCAGGCCGTCGGCGAATCTCCCGGTCAGCACCTGCGCCAGCACGGCCTTGGGCTGATTGAGGTAATTGGCCGGCGCCAGGACTTCAGCCATCATCGGACGGCTCTTCGGATCGCGCGCCATCGCCGCCGATTTCAGGATGGCGCGGTACAGCGCCGCGAAGGTGTTCGGATTTTCGCGGATGAAATCGGCCGGCACCGCGAACGAGCAGCAGGGATGGCCGTCCCAGATCTCGCGCGACAGGATATGGATGAAGCCGATCTCGTCGTAGACGGCGCGCTGGTTGACCGGGTCCGGCCCGAGGAAGCCGTCGATATTGCCGGCGCGCAGATTTGCCACCATTTCCGGCGGCGGCACCACGCGCAGCTGCACATCCTTGTCGGGATCGACGCCATGCTCGGCGAGGTAATAGCGCAGCAGCAGGTTATGGATGGAATACTCGAACGGGATCGCGAACTTGAAGCCTTTCCAGTTCTTCGGATCGCGGTTGTTCTTGTGCTTGTTGCCTAACACAATAGCCTGGCCGTTGACGTTCTGGATGGTCATGACATTGGTCGGCAGCGGATTCGACCCCAGCCCCATCGACATGGCGATCGGCATCGGCGCCAGCATGTGCGAAGCGTCGTACTCCTTGTTGATCACCTTGTCACGGATCAGCGCCCAGCCTGCCGTCTTGACCATACTGACGTTCAGCCCTTCCTTCCTGTAGAAGCCGAGCGGTTCGGCCATGATCAGCGGGCTGGCGCAGGTGATGGGAATGAAGCCGATCTTCAGGTCCTTCTTTTCGATGCTGCCCTTGTCCTGCGCCATCGCCTCCAGCGCGCCGAACGGAATCAGCGAGGAAATCGCCGCCAGCGCGGTGGAGGAGCCGACCGTGCGCAGGAAGCGGCGCCGTTCGTCATCCTGCGGGAACAGCGCGCGCATGACCGTGCTTTCGATCACGCGGCGGTTCATGGCGTTGACTTCGTCCAGTTCGTGTTCAGCCTGACTGGCGTGCTGGCCACAGCTGCAGCCGTTGTGGAGGTCGACGTTCGGATCAAACGGATTGTTCAGTGACATGGATTTTCTCCGTAGTTGGATTGGCCGGGATGACTCGTTAGCGTTAAATGCAGCAATCGTGCCTGTGGGACGAAGTGCTGCCTGCCTGCGGACGCAACAGCCCCGCCATGGCGCGCCGGCGCACTTCTGGTGCAGCCGCGCGGCACGATGCCGGTGCGCTGGCAGGCGGATGCACCATTTAGAACACCAGCGGCTCGAAGTCGACCTTGGTCACGCCGCATTCGGGGCAGTACCAGTCGTCGGGAATGTCGGCAAAGCGGGTGCCGGCGGGTATGCCGTGCTCGGGCGCCCCCTTGGTTTCGTCATAGATCCAGTTGCATACCTTGCACAGCCATTGGGTGGTTTCGGTTAGTTCGATCATGCTGATCCCCTGATTGAATGAAATGGAAAAGGCGCCGCTCAGTTGCAGCCGCAGCCTTGCTCGAGGCGCGCGATCTCGTGCCGCAAGTGCTTGATGGCGGGCGTGACGATGGCGATGAAGTAGGCTTCGCGCAGGCGGCGCTGGGCCGGATTGCGCATAAGGTAGCCCTTGGCGCCCTGATGCAGCATGGCCGCATTGGCGGCGCGCAGCGCAAGTTCGCCGCCGGCCAGGCGCAGCTTGAGGATGTCGAGAATGAGGTCGGCCTTCGGGTCGCGGTTCAGTTCGTCCGCCAGCGCGTAAGTGACACTGCGCGCTTTTTGCAAGGCTTCCTCGATGTCGCCGGCCTGGTCGTCGAGATACTGGTTGACGTGGGCATGGGTGCGGTTGGCTTGCCGCATCATGCCGGCGCAGGCCTCGATGAGACCCAGCCCCATGCCCATCTGGGCCAGGATCATGCCGGGCTTGATGCGCCTGACGTAATCGGCCGTGCGGCCGGCGTGGGACAGCACCATCGCATCCGGGATGAAGGCATCCTTGAAATGGCAGGCCAGCGTGCGGGTGCCGTCGAGCGCGACGAAATGGGCGCAATCGACCAGCTTGAAGCCTGGCTGGCGGCAATCCACCATCACGAACACCAGGTCGTTGGTGTCCTTGCCGGCGCCTTCCACCGGGCAGCCGGTGGCGAAGAAATGGTCGGGGCCGAGATTGGATACCCACGGCAGCACGCCGTTGATGATGTAGCCGCCGCCGACCCGCCTGGCGCTCAGGCGGAATTCCTCGATGGTGTCGCAGGACTTCACGGTATTGGACAGGCCGGTGCCGGCCAGGATCCGGCCGCTGGCGATCGCCGGCAAAAGCTTTTGCTTCACCTCCTGGTTGTCCGACATCTGGATGTAGCGCGAGCACGCCGTCTGGCACCAGACCAGGAAGCCGCTGGAGAGGCATTCCTTCGAGACTTCCTCCATGACCTGGATGATATGTTTCAAGCCCAGGCCATTGCCGCCGAATTCGGTGGCGGCGGCGCCGCGATAGCCGCCGATGTCGCCCAGCGCCTGCATGAATTCCTGCGGATACTCGGCGTGCAGATCGATGTCCAGGACTTTGGGCACCAGTTTTTCCGCAATCAGCCGGCGCATCGGGGCAAGCTCGGGCAGCGAGTCGGCCACTGAGCCGCCGCCATGCAGCGCGAGGGTGCCATCGAGGCGACTGCTGGGGTGACTGATTGACGGGCGGATGATGGCGGGCATGAAAATCTCCTTTTCGGTGAGCACTGGTTGCCTTCTGTATTGCAAGGCACGTGCCAAGGAGAAATCACATTTAAAATCAATTACTTACATAATATCCACCCCTACCAGGCATCAAACAATTTGTTAACAATGTGTCGACATTTTGTTCGTCAGCCCGCAATGCCGAGCACCTTGATACGGTAGTTCAGCTGCCGCAGCGTGAGGTCGAGCGCGCGCGCCGCCTGCGACTTGTTACCGCCATTGGCTTGCAGCGCCTGGCGGATGCGGTCCTTCTCCGCACTGCTGACGGTCTGGTAGGCGCGAATGCCGCTGCGCTCGCCTGCCGCACTGTCCGGCGGCGCAGGCGCCAGCCGTCCGGGCATGGGCGCGCGCGGCGCTTCCAGCGGCTGGCCCTGCGCTTCGGCCACCAGGGCGTAATCGACCGTGGCCATGTCGATCTCGTCGTCGCGCGCGAACAGGACGATGCGCTCAAGCACGTTGTAGAGCTGGCGGATATTGCCCGGCCAGGGATAGGACACCAGGCTGGACATGCCGTCCGGCGAGATCACCGCATTGCGCTGGTGGCGCTGGTTCAGCTGGAACAGGAAATGCCGCACCAGCAGCTTGATGTCGCTCTGCCTTTCGCGCAAGGCCGGCAGGCGCACGGGGATGACGTTCAGGCGGTAGAACAGGTCCAGCCGGAAGCTGCCGGCGCGCACCAGGCCCATGAGGTCATGATGCGTGGCCGCGACGATGCGCACATCCACCGGAATTTCGCGGCTGCCGCCGAGGCGTTCGATCACCCGCTCCTGCAGCACGCGCAGCAGCTTGACCTGCACGGGCAACGGCATGTCGCCGATCTCGTCGAGGAACAGGGTGCCGCCGTCGGCCTGCTCGAAGCGCCCCATGCGCGATTGCGTGGCGCCCGTGAACGCGCCTTTCTCATGGCCGAACAATTCCGCCTCGAACAGGGTTTCGGGGATCGCGGCGCAATTGATCTTGACGAAGGGCTTGTCGTGGCGAAGGCTTTGCAGGTGCAGCGCCCGCGCAAACAATTCCTTGCCGGTGCCGGATTCCCCCAGCAGCAGCACCGTCGCATCCGAACCAGCGACCTGTTCCAGCCGCTCCAGCGCCGTCGCCAGCTGGGGCGACTCGCCGACGATGCCCCAGGCCGGCTTGGCCTTGACCGTCTGTTTCAGGGCCGCCTTGAGCGAGAGGTTCTCCACCTTCAGAGGCGCGGTGCGCTCCTCGATCAGGCGCTCGATCTTGAACACTTGCGCGATCAGCTCGGCGATGGTGCGCAGGACCTGGATATCATCGCCCAGCGAGCGCTGACGGGAACGGATGCGATGCACGCCCAGCACGCCGGCCGCGCGCCGGTCGTTCAGGATCGGCAGCGCGATGTAGGACACCATTCCTTCCGGCAGGGTCTTGCGCGCCACTGCGCGCGCCAGGTAAGCCGGTTCCTGGTCGATATCCTGCACGATCACGGTTTCGCCCGTCACCATGACGCGGCCGGTGACGCCTTCGCCCATCGCGTAGCGTCCACGCGCCATTTCCTCGGCGGTCAGACCGTAGGCATGGCAGATCGCCAGGTCGCCGCGCTCGGGATCGGGCAGTACGACGCGCCCGCGGTTCAGGCCGAGCAGTTCGGACAGCAGGTGCAGCATTTCGCGGATCGCCTGGCCGGGGGCGAGCGGACGGCTGAGCAGGCGGATGCCTTCCCTGATCAGCAAGCCTTCCTGGTCGGCGAGTTCTTCCGCCATCGAGGCGGTCATGGGTGGATGTTTTTTCACGGCGGTGCGTTCGCGGATACATTCGGACACCGGATAAAAGCACGAACGATGCCAGAATCCGCCGGCAATCCCGCCAGCCGCGCCAGCGACGCGCTTGCCGGATCAGCGGCCGAGCCAGTCCAGCATGAACGCAACTCCCACCGCCAACGCAATCGCGCTAGCCACCAGCACGGCGCCGGCGGCAATATCTTTCGCTGCGCCGACTTCCGGGTGCTCATCCGGATGCAAGTGATCGATGAGGGCTTCCAGCGCGCTGTTGAGCAATTCCGCCACCAGCACAAGCCCCGCAGCCAATGCCAGGATCGCCCACCATATTGCCGCCGGCCGCGCCAGCGCCAGGACCAGCGCCACGCCCGCGGCAGCCAGTACGTGCGCCCGAAAGCTGCGCTCCCGCTTGAACGCCAGCTTCATGCCATGCAGGGCAAAGACCACCCTCCTGTGGAATGGCAGCCCTTTCACTTCACGCCTCCGGCCCTGATCCTGGCCAGCTCGACCAAGGTCCACCAGGCGAGCGCCCAGACCGCGCCGGCAGCCCAGCCGGCCAGTACGTCAGTGGGCCAGTGCACGCCAAGATAGACCCGGCTGGCGCCGACGATCGCGGTCAGCCCCAGCGCGACAAGCATGACATACGCCTTGATCGTGCGGGATGTCGTCAGCCCGGTCACCAAAGCGCCAAGCGTCAGATAAACCAGGGCCGAAATCATCGCGTGTCCGCTCGGGAAACTGGCCGACACCACGATATCACCATGAGGAAACAAATCCGGGCGGGCGCGGCCGAAGACATGCTTCAACAGGAAGGTAACGGCGATGCCGCCCGCGGTGGACAGCAGCACGAAAAATGCGGTCCACCATCGCCTGACCAAGATGAGGAACAGGGCGACGATGATCACGAACAGGCTCAGTACGGGAATGCTGCCCAGGGCCGTGATATCCCGCGCCACCCCTTCCATCCAGACCGGTCCCAGCGCATGGACAGGGTTGCCCCGCATGCGCAGGGCCAGCAGGACGGCACGGTCGAAGCTGCCCGTCTCGCCTTCCAGCACCTGCTCCGCCACTTCGATGAAGACCCATAAACCGAAAGCGGCAGCGGCGGCGATGCCGAGCATCCGGGGCACGATCTTGTTCTGAAAAAAACTCAAATCTTCCTCTTTCTCATTCAGCGATCGATTCAACCTTGCGCGCCACCCCAGAAGAAATCGCCTGGAGTAATGCGGCAGATACGGGCAAAGCACGGACACAGCATGCTGCGCTTGCCAGTTCCGCAAACTGTAACTGCCGTCTGCTTATCTTGCCAGTTTTTCATGAGGCTTTGCCATAAAAAGACGTGCCACCCCAACAATGGTTGCACCTTATTACAGCAAGCTGCAAACACGAAAGTTGCACCTAGTTGCACCTTTAACGGAACTAAGATACATTTGCCATGAAATTTTTCTATTCAATGTTTTTTATTGCAAAAAAACTGCATATGGCTACTTCCATGACCACCACTTTGGGTGTGAAGCTTGACGAGGCAACGCGCAACCGCTTGAAGGAAGCCGCCCGCAAAATCGACCGCACCCCGCACTGGGTCATCAAGCAGTCCATCTTCACCTATCTCGAATCACTGGAAAGCGGCCTCTCCCTGCCTGAATTGAACGGCGTGGCCGAGCGCATGGCCGCCGGCGACGCGGAGGCGCTGGAAGCCATGCCCGAGCCCTTGCACCAGCCCTTCCTCGAATTCGCCGAAAGCATCCTGCCGCAGTCGGTGCTGCGCGCGGCCATCACCGGCGCCTACCGCCGCCCGGAGCCGGAAGTCGTGCCGATGCTGCTGGAACAGGCGCGCCTGCCGGCCGAGCAGACCAGCGCCGCCGACCAGCTGGCGTACCGCTTGGCCGAGAACCTGCGCAACCAGAAATCCGCCGGCGGCCGCGCCGGCGTGGTGCAGGGCTTGCTGCAGGAGTTTTCGCTGTCGTCGCAGGAAGGCGTGGCGCTGATGTGCCTGGCCGAAGCCCTGCTGCGCATTCCCGACAAGGGCACCCGCGACGCCCTGATCCGCGACAAGATCAGCACCGGCAACTGGCAACAGCATCTCGGCCAGAGCCCATCGATGTTCGTCAACGCCGCCTCGTGGGGCCTGCTGATCACCGGCAAGCTGGTCTCCACCCATAACGAAAGCGGTCTGTCGAATTCGCTCAACCGCATCATCGGCAAGAGCGGCGAACCGCTGATCCGCAAGGGCGTCGACATGGCCATGCGCATGATGGGCGAACAGTTCGTCACCGGCGAGACGATCGGCGAGGCGCTCGCCAATGCCGGCGCGCTGGAGGCAAGGGGTTTCCGCTACTCCTACGACATGCTGGGCGAAGCGGCGATGACGGAGGAAGATGCGCGCCGCTACCTGGTGTCCTATGAGCAGGCCATCCACGCCATCGGCAAGGCGTCGCACGGGCGCGGCATCTATGAGGGCCCGGGCATTTCGATCAAGCTGTCGGCGCTGCATCCGCGCTACAGCCGTGCCCAGTACGACCGCGTGATGGACGAACTCTATCCGCGCCTGTTGTCGCTGACCGAACTGGCGCGCGGCTACGATATCGGCATCAACCTCGACGCCGAGGAAGCCGACCGCCTGGAAATCTCGCTGGACTTGCTCGAACGCCTGTGCTTCGAGCCAACGCTGGCGGGCTGGAACGGCATCGGTTTCGTCATCCAGGCTTACCAGAAGCGCTGCCCTTACGTAATCGATTACGTCATCGACCTGGCCCGCCGCAGCCGCCACCGCCTGATGATCCGCCTGGTCAAGGGCGCCTACTGGGACAGCGAGATCAAGCGTGCCCAGATCGACGGCCTCGAAGGCTACCCGGTGTACACGCGCAAGGTCTATACCGACGTTTCCTACGTCGCCTGCGCACGCAAGCTGCTGGCCGCGCCGGACGCGGTGTATCCGCAGTTCGCCACCCACAATGCGCACACGCTGGCGACGGTGTACCACATCGCCGGCCAGAACTACTATCCCGGCCAGTATGAGTTCCAGTGCCTGCACGGCATGGGCGAGCCGCTCTACGAGCAGGTGGTCGGCAAGACCGCCGACGGCAAGCTCAACCGCCCCTGCCGCATCTATGCGCCGGTCGGCACCCATGAGACGCTGCTGGCCTACCTGGTGCGGCGCCTGCTGGAAAACGGCGCCAACACTTCCTTCGTCAACCGCATCGCCGATCCGTCGATTTCGATCCAGGAACTGGTGGAGAATCCGGTGGCGCGCCTGGAGGCGATTGCCGCTGAAGAAGGCAGCACCGGGCTGCCGCATCCGCGCATCCCTCTGCCACAGGCACTGTACGGCAGCGGGCGCAGCAATTCGGCCGGCATCGATCTCGCCAACGAGCACCGTCTCGGCTCGCTGTCGAGCGCGCTGCTGGCCAGCGGCCATGCCGAGTGGAGTGCGGGGCCGATGCTGGGCTGCGCCGTGGCAGCAGGCTCCAGCGAACTAGTGAAGAACCCTGCAGACCACCGCGACATCGTCGGCCGTGTGCAAAACGCCACGCCTGACGACGTCGCCCGCGCGGTGCAGGCTTCCCTGGGCGCCGCCCCCATCTGGCAAGCCACGCCGCCGGCCGAGCGCGCCGCCGCGCTGGAGCGCGCCGCCGAGCTGATGGAAGCGGAAATGCAGCCGCTGATCGGCCTCTTGGCGCGCGAAGCCGGCAAGACTTTTTCCAACGCCATCGCCGAGGTGCGCGAGGCAGTGGATTTCCTGCGCTACTACGCCATCCAGGTGCGCGAGGATTTCGCCAACGACAGCCACCGCCCGCTCGGCCCCGTGGTGTGCATCAGCCCGTGGAACTTCCCGCTGGCGATCTTCACCGGCCAGGTCGCCGCCGCGCTCGCCGCCGGTAACACCGTGCTGGCCAAGCCGGCCGAACAGACGCCGCTGGTCGCCGCGCAAGCCGTGCGCATGCTGCTGCAGGCCGGCATCCCGGCAGGCGTGGTGCAACTGCTGCCGGGCGACGGCGGCACCATCGGCGATGCGCTGGTGCGCGACGAGCGCGTCAAGGGCGTGATGTTTACCGGCTCCACCGAAGTCGCCGGCATCCTTGCCCGCAACCTGGCCGGACGCCTCGATGCCCACGGCCGCCCGGTACCATTGATCGCCGAAACCGGCGGCCAGAACGCCATGATCGTCGACTCCTCGGCGCTGACCGAACAGGTGGTGGCCGACGTGATCACCTCGGCCTTCGACAGTGCCGGCCAGCGCTGCTCCGCCCTGCGCGTGTTATGCGTGCAGGAAGACGTGGCCGAACGCGTGATCAGCATGCTCAAGGGCGCGATGGCCGAATACCGCATCGGCAATCCGGACAATCTCAACATGGACATCGGCCCGGTCATCGATGCCGAAGCCAAGGCCGGCATCGACGGGCATATCCAGGCCATGCGCGCCAGGGGCCATCGCGTGCACCAGATCGCCCGCGACCAAAGCGAGGCGTTGCAGCGCGGCACCTTCGTGCTGCCGACCCTGATCGAACTCGACAGCCTGGACGAACTCGAGCGCGAAGTGTTCGGCCCGGTGCTGCACGTGTTGCGCTACCGGCGCGAAGATCTCGACGCGCTGATCGGACAGATCAACGCCACCGGCTATGGCCTGACGCTCGGCGTGCACACGCGCATCGACGAAACCATCGCCCGCGTGGTGGACCAGGCCCATGCCGGCAATATCTACGTCAACCGCAACATGGTTGGCGCGGTGGTCGGCGTGCAGCCTTTCGGCGGCGAAGGCCTGTCCGGCACCGGTCCCAAGGCCGGCGGCCCGCTGTACCTGTACCGCCTGCTGGCCACCCGCCCGGCCGATGGCGTCGCCCGCACGTTCAAGCGCATGGATGCCCTCGCTGCGGCGCCGGCCGATAGTCAGTTGCGCAGCGCACTGCAGCCACGCCAGGGCGAGCCGCTGACGGCCTTGAAGCAATGGGCGGCGCAGCAGCAGCTGGACCAGCTCGCCGCCCTGTGCGACACCTTCGCCGCGCTATCGCAAAGCGGCCTGGCGCGCACCTTGCCGGGCCCGACCGGCGAGCGCAACACCTACCGCCTGCTGCCGCGCGAAACCGTGCTGGGCCTGGCCGACAGCGAAGCTGACCGGCTGTGCCAGCTCGCCGCCGCGCTGGCCGTCGGCAGCGCCATGCTGTGGGACGAGACTGAAACAACACGCACCCTGCACGCCAGACTGCCGGCGGCGGTACGCGCGCGCATCCGCCTGGTGACGGACTGGAGCGCCGCTGAAGAACGTTTCGACGCCGTGCTGCACCATGGCGACAGCGACCAGTTGCGCGCGGTGTGCCAGCAGGTGGCACGCCGCCCGGGACCGATCATCGGCGTCATCGGCCTGGCCCGCGGCGACACCGCGGCGCCGCTGGAACGCCTGCTGATCGAGCGCGCCATCAGCGTCAACACCGCCGCCGCCGGCGGCAATGCCAGCCTGATGACGATCGGCTGAAGCCGCAGCAACACCAGTAGCAGCAGACTTATATAGAACACAACCAGAAAGCCCGACCATGCCATCCGAGCAGGACAAACAAACCCATCTTTCCTTCGCCGAACTCAGCGCGCTGCTGGCGCGCATCTTCGAGCGCCACGGCACCTCTGCCGAAGTCGCTGCCATCCTCGCAAACAACTGTGCCAGCGCCCAGCGCGACGGTTCCGACAGCCACGGCATCTTCCGCATTCCCGGCTATGTTTCCACGCTCGCCAGCGGCTGGGTGGATGGCAAAGCCGTGCCGCAAGTGACGGATGCCGCTCCCGGCTTCGTCACTGTCGATGCGAAAAACGGTTTCGCCCAGCCGGCGCTGGCGGCGGCGCGCGCGCTGCTGCTGGAAAAGGCGCGCGCCAACGGCATCGCCCTGCTGGCCATTCATAATTCCCATCACTTCGCCGCGCTGTGGCCGGATGTCGAGCCGTTCGCCCGCGAAGGCCTGGTGGCGCTGTCATTCGTCAACAGCATGGCCTGCGTGGTGCCGCACGGTGGCAAGCGCGCGCTGTTCGGCACCAATCCGATCGCCTTTGCCGCGCCGCGCGAAGGGCATGACCCGCTGGTGTTCGATCTCGCCACCAGCGCCATCGCCAACGGCGACGTGCAGATCGCCGCGCGCGAAGGCAGGCAGCTGCCGCCAGGCTATGGCGTTGACCGCGACGGCCAGCCGACCTGCGACCCCAAGGCCATTCTCGACGGCGGCGCCCTGCTGCCCTTCGGCGGCTACAAGGGATCGGCGCTGTCGATGATGGTGGAACTGCTGGCCGCAGCCCTTACCGGCGGCAACTTCTCCTTTGATTTCGACTGGTCCGGCCATCCCGGCGCGCAAACGCCCTGGACCGGCCAGCTGCTGATCGTCATCGATCCATCGAAGGGCGCCGGCCACAATTTCGCCGCGCGCACCGAGGCCTTGGTGCGGCAGATGCAGGATGCCGGCCAGCCGCGCCAGCCGGCCGATCGCCGCTACCGCCAGCGCGCGCTGGCTGAACGCGAAGGCATTGCCATCATCGACACGGAACTGGCACGCCTGCGCGCGCTGGCCGAAGCAAGCACCTGAAGCGCAAAGCCGCGCCAGTTCGCGGCCGCCTAGCCATGGCTTTGGGCCTTCAGGTATAAGCCAGCAGGCGGCCGCAACTGATCACCGCAATCCACAGCGTCAGGGACAGCGCCGCCTGGGCCTTTGCCAGCCCCGGGGCCGGCACGCCCCTGTTCCAGTCCGCGCTGGACCGGTAAACGCCGGCATGAAACAGCAGCGCATTCAAGCCGGCGGTAACGATCAGCAGCATCTTGGCCACGAAAACCGGGTTATCGATGAACTCATGCGGATGCGCGGAAAACATCATCAGGCCGGCAGGAACGATCAGCAGAAAACTTGCCGCCGACCAGCGCAACAGATGCCGGCCCAGCGCATCCAGCGGCAGATTCGAAGCAATGCCGAGCACCCGCAGGTCGAACATCGCCACCGTGCCGAACAGGGTGGCAAAGCCGATGATATGGAAGATTTCCACGATCGGGTACAGCCACAGGTCGTAGCGCATGGCGTGCGACAAGGGTGTCGCCTCCAGCCAGGCCAGAAAGCCCGCAGCCTGCTGCACTACCGCAGCTCCACAGTTTTCCGGTCGATCGTGATGCGTTCGGCGCGCATTTCCTGCGAATTTTCACGGCTCGGATAACCGTACACCGAAGCCTGCTTGCCGGGCTTGATCATCTCGCGGCTGAGTCCGCGCCTTTCCAGGCGGGTCGGCGGCGCCAGCACCACGGTCCAGGTCTTGTCGGGCGTCTTCAGGCGGACAAATCCGTGCGGGTGAACATAGCCGGAGTCTTCGATGCTGCCGGACAGTTGCAGCGGATGGTCGGCATCATAGCCGCTCCAGCCATGGTGCGCGAATGCCTGCGCAGCCACCAGCATGGCAAGAAACATCAGGCGTTTCATCATCGGCCCTCCAGCAAAGTGTGGACCGAAACATTCTACGCTCCCCGAACGCCGCGCACCGGGCGGCGATGCGCCTTGCGCAGCGGTCTGACAACCCACTTTGCGGCTGGCTGTTTACGCGATTAAAAATTGCCAACAAGCAAAAAAGCTTTGATAAGTTAAGACTTCGTCTTATGATGAGGAAATACATAAAGTAACTCAACTATGTCTTTGTAATTCCTCTGAGGAGAAGCACATGGCAGCCATGATGAAAGCAGCGGTATTCGTTGAACCTGGACGCATTGAACTGGCGGACAAGCCAATCCCGGATGTCGGCCCGAACGACGCCCTGGTGCGAATCACGACGACGACGATTTGCGGCACCGATATCCACATTCTCAAAGGCGAGTATCCGGTGGCGAAGGGATTGACGATCGGCCATGAGCCGGTCGGCGTGATCGAAAAGCTCGGCAGCGCGGTGCAAGGCTACACCGAAGGACAGCGCGTCATCGCCGGTGCGATTTGCCCGAGTTTCTCTTCCTATGCGGCCCAGGATGGCTATCCCTCCCAGGACGGCAGCTACCTGATCCCCAGCGGCCGCTGCGGCTGTCATGGCTACAAGGCCACCGCCGGCTGGCGCTTCGGCAACATGATCGATGGCACGCAAGCCGAATACGTGCTGGTGCCCGATGCCCAGGCCAACCTGGCGCCGGTTCCCGATGGCCTGACCGACGAGCAGGTGCTGATGTGCCCGGACATCATGTCCACCGGCTTCAAGGGCGCGGAAAACGCCAATATCAGGATCGGCGATACCGTGGTGGTGTTCGCGCAGGGGCCGATCGGCCTGTGCGCCACCGCCGGCGCCCGCCTGCTCGGCGCCACCACCATCATCGCCGTGGATGGCAACGACCAGCGCCTCGGCGTTTCCAAAACCATGGGCGCCGACATCACGCTCAACTTCAGGAACTGCGACGTCGTCGACGAAGTGATGAAAATCACCGGCGGGCGCGGCGCCGATTCCTCCATCGAGGCGCTCGGCACGCAAGCGACGTTCGAATCGGCGTTGCGCGTGCTGAAACCGGGCGGCACCCTGTCCAGCCTCGGCGTGTATTCCAGCGACCTGAAAATTCCGCTATCGGCCTTTGCCGCCGGCCTGGGCGACCACAGGATCAACACGGCCCTTTGTCCGGGCGGCAAGGAACGCATGCGCCGGCTGATGAATGTCGTGGAATCGGGCCGGATCGACCTGGGCGTGCTGGTCACCCACCACTACAAGCTCGACGATATCGTGGCGGCTTACGATCTGTTTTCGCACCAACGGGATGGCGTACTGAAAGTGGCGATCAAACCGGCTTGATACAGGACGGAATTGCCAGGAGAATGAATGGAGCAACCCGCTGTCCAGTCACAGGGAAATGAGCAATTACTCGTCGAGCTGCGCCGCACCATTGCAATGCTGCAGCAAAGACAGGAAGACCTCGAGTCGGAGGTAACAAGGCGCAAGCTGGCTGAAGCGAGACTCAGCCAGCGCGAGCAGTCGCTGGTCGAGCGCACCGAAGAACTGGTGCGCGCCAACCAGCAACTGAGCGTGGAAGTCGAACGGCGCAAGCACAGCGAGGAAAAGCTCAAGCAGATTCGGCATACCCTGACCGAAGCCCAGAGAATCGGCCATGTCGGCAGTTGGACGCTGGACGTGAAAACCGGCGCGATGGAATGCTCGGACGAACTTTTCCGCATCTGCGGCCTGGAACCGCAGTCGGTGACGCCGACGCTGGAATGGATGCGCGCCACCACGACGCATCCCGAAGACCGGGAAGCCTATAAACATGCCTTCTCGAGGCTCATGGCCGGAGACAGGCATTTCGAGATCACCAGATCCGCTGAATGGGCGCTGCCTGGCGCCAGCATCCCTGCAGAACGCGAAGCTTCTAGGAACATCTTGCTGCGCATCGCCGCCAGGGACAATTCCTTCGAAATCGAAAGGCGCTTCATGCGCCCGGATGGTGCGATTCGCTATGGAATCGACCGCGGAGAACTGATTTTCGATGACAGCAACGCGTTGATCAGGATGCTTGGCTCCGTCGCCGACATCACCGAGATGAAAGAGTCCGAACAGAAGTTGCAGGAAAGCGAAGAGCGCTTTCGCAGCCTGGTGGACATGTCATCGGACTGGTACTGGGAACAGGATGCGCAGATGCGTTTCACGAAAATCTTTGCGTACCGGACCCGGTATCCCGGCGACGATCCGCAGGCCCTGCTTGGGCTGTCGCCCTGGGACATCCCGTCGGAATGCGATGACGCCACGCGGCTTGCTTTCCATGCCGCGCTCGAAGCCAGGCAACCGTACCATGAGCTTGAATCGTGGGTCTCTTACCCCGATTCTCCTCCGCGCTATTTCGTCAGCAGCGGCAAGCCGATGTTCGATGCATCCGGACGGTTTATCGGATACCGCGGTCTCACCAGGGAAGTGACTGAGCGCATGCGCAGTCTGGAAGCGCTGCAGCGCTTTCGCGCAGCCATGGATTCGACTGCCGACGCCATCTTCCTGGTCCGCCATGCCAGCCTGATGTTTATAGATGCCAATGCCACGGCTTGCCGCATGCTGGGCTATACGCGCGAGGAATTGCTGCAGCTGAGCGCCGCAGACCTTGGCTCGCTCTCGCTGCAGCAATTGCGCGCCCTGTCCAATGACCTGGTCGAAGGCAAGGACCGCGGCATCGAGACGGTATGGATGCGGCACAAGAACGGTTCCCGTCTTTCGGTGGAAATGCGGCGTCATGCGCTGCGTTCCGGCCAGGACTGGATCATCGTGGTAGTGGCGCACGACATCACGCAGCGCCGGATCACCGAAGCGGCTTTGCGGCAGTCGCAGGAAGAGCTGCGCCAGCTGGCCGCGCACCAGGAACATATCAAGGAAGAGGAACGCAAGCGCATCGCCCGCGAGATTCACGACGAGCTGGGCGGAGTCCTGACCGGCATCAAGGCCAATATCTCCGTGTCGATTGACCGGGCTGCCGGCGCCGGCCTTGCGCTTGATCCGCTGCTGGTGGATTCCGCGCAGCTGGCCGATGCGGCGATCGGCACGGTGCGCCGGGTGATCAGCGACTTGCGGCCAAGCGTGCTGGACCAGTTGGGCGTATGGGCGGCGCTGGAATGGTATGCAAGGCAGACCCAGGAGCGCGCCGGCTTGCAATGCGCCTGCAGCATCAGCAACAGCGCGGCGATCACCGAACTCGACCCGGAACGCAGCACCATGGTGTTCCGCGTCGTCCAGGAAGCGCTGACCAACGTCGTACGCCACGCCGAGGCGACGCATGTCGCCATCAGCGTCCGCCGCGAGGAAGACGCCATCGCGGTGGAAATCAGGGACGATGGCAAAGGCATGGATGCGCAAAGGCTCCTCGACGGCGGTTCCTGGGGTATCCTCGGCATGCATGAGCGCGCGCGCCATTTCAACGGCAGCATTAAATTCAACGGCGCACCAGGAAAGGGAACGGCGGTGTTATTGCACCTGCCGCTGAAAAATATCAATGTCGGATAATAAATGATCAGAGTACTACTGGTGGATGACCATACCGTGGCGCGCAATGGCGTGCGCTTGATGCTGAGCGAGGCGGATGACATCGAAGTGACGTGCGAAGCCGAAAGCGCCGAGGAAGCATTGCGCCTGGCCCGCCAGCACGATTTCGATGTGGCGCTGCTGGATATCGCCCTGCCCGGCAAAAACGGCCTGGATCTGCTGAAGCTTTTGCGCGCGGAAAAGCCGAAACTGCAGTCGCTGGTTCTTTCAATGTACTCCGAGGAAGTGTATGCGATTCGCGCGCTCAAGCTGGGAGCGGCCGGCTATCTCACGAAGAACGAGCCTGCCGCCGCGCTGATTGCCGCCGTGCGCAGGGCGGCCGCGGGCCGCAAGCACATCAGTCCTGCGCTGGTGGATAAACTGGCAGACATGATCGGCAATGAAGGCCGGCTGCCGCATGAAATGCTATCCGACCGCGAGCTCGAGATCCTGAAGCTGATCGCTGCAGGAGAATCGCTGGTGAAGATTGGCGGCTTGCTGTATTTGAGCCCCAAAACCGTCAGCACTTACCGCACCCGCATCCTGGAAAAAATGGAATTGACCTCGAATGCTGAACTCGCTCGTTATGCCAGAGCAAATGGATTGTTGATTTAATAAAAATCAATATTTTCTCAAAAGCAGCAATCATCATGAAAAGTAGGAAAATTCTTATTTGAATTACCTTGTTTTCTCCTACACAGATAAGCCTGATCCCCGATAGCCCTTCTTTCTTATTTTCTAGATACTTATCACTCCTGCAATGGAGCGCAAGCAAGCTGGTCAGCGCTCGCTGAATGACCAGATAACTGTTTAATAAGAATGACAGAACGAAAGAGCTAGGAGCGGAAACATGAAACGAATTGCATTGGTAACAGGCGGCATGGGCGGACTGGGCGAAGCGATCTGCATCAAACTGGCGGCGTTGGGTCATCAGGTGATCACCACCCACTCGCCACAAAATAACAAGGCGTCGCAATGGCTGGCGGAAATGGAGCGCCAGGGATACAACTTCCAGGCACTTCCCTGCGATGTGGCCGATTACGATTCGGCGCAGGAATGCGTGAGCTGGATCACCAAGAACCTGGGGCCCATCGACGTGCTGGTCAACAATGCCGGCATCACCCGCGACACGACCTTCAAGAAAATGGGCAAGGTCGACTGGGATGCCGTCATCCGCACCAATCTCGATTCCGTCTTCAACATGACCAAGCCGGTCTGCGACGGCATGGTCGAGCTCGGCTGGGGCCGCATCGTCAACATCTCCTCGGTCAATGGCCA
>DPRS01000040.1 GCA_003537575.1 Oxalobacteraceae bacterium | reverse complement strand
TACCAACTGAGCTACTCCCGCTTTGCTGTGCATCGCAGCGCGACGACAGGGATGAATTATAGAGCATTGAGGAAAGTTGTCAAGGGCCAGACCTCAGTAAAAAGCTCAAGTACGTTCCTTCATCAAGGGCCAGGCCTTGCGCAGATAGTAAAACATCGACCACACGGTCAAGATGGCAGCGACGTACAGCAGCACCGTGCCCCAGTAATAAGTATCGATCGTGGCAAACAGGGTGCCCTTGAACAGCAGCATCGGGATCGCGATCATTTGCGCAGTGGTCTTGATCTTGCCGATCGAACTGACCGCCACCGACCTGGAAGCGCCGATCTGCGCCATCCACTCGCGCAGCGCGGATATGGTGATTTCCCGGCCGATGATGATGAAGGCCACCACCGCATTGACTTCATTGAACTGCACCAGCACCAGCAAGGCGCCGGCCACCATGAGCTTGTCGGCCACCGGGTCCAGAAAGGCGCCGAAGGCCGAAGTCTGGTTCCAGCGTCGTGCCAGAAAGCCGTCGAACCAGTCGGTGACAGCGGCAATGATGAATACCGCAGTAGAAGCCACGCCCTTGTCAAAAGGCGACAGCCAGGTATCGGGAAGATAAAAGACGCCGACCACCAGCGGAATCAGCGCCACGCGCAACCAGGTCAGCAGAATGGGAAAATTGAAAGGCATAGACCGAATTGTGTGCATTTTCATGCTCACGGTCAATGCAATTGCCGATAAATATCCTCAGCCAGCTGGCGCGAAATGCCTTCGACCGATGCAAGATCCTCGACACTGGCATCGATCACCCCGCGCAAACCGCCGAAACGCGCCAGCAGCTTCTGGCGGCGCTTGGCGCCAATGCCCTCGATTTCTTCCAGGCGCGAGGTCTGGCGCGCCTTGGCCCGCTTGGCGCGCATGCCGGTGATGGCAAAACGGTGCGCCTCGTCGCGGATCTGCGCCACCAGCATCAGGGCTGCCGATTCCTTGCCCAGTGCCTGCGGTTCGCGGCCATCGGCAAAGATCAGAGTTTCCAGGCCGACCTTGCGCCCTTCCCCCTTGGCCACGCCGACCAGCAAGCCGATGTCCAGTCCCAGTTCGGAAAACACCTGGCGCGCCATTTCGACCTGGCCCTTGCCGCCGTCGATCAATACGACGTCAGGCATGACGCCGTCGCCGTTGGCGACTTTCTCGTAGCGACGCATGAGCACCTGGCGCATGGCAGCGTAATCATCGCCCGGGGTAATGTCGTGGATGTTATAGCGGCGGTATTCGCCATTCTGCATGGCGTGGTGGTGAAACACCACGCACGAGGCCTGGGTGGCTTCGCCTTGCGTATGGCTGATATCGAAGCACTCCACCCGCAGGTTTTCCAGGTCGTCGCGCTCGATGCCGAGCGCTTCGGCCAGCGCGCGCGTACGCGCCTGCTGCGAACCTTGCTCGGACAGCAGGCGCGCCAGGGCGATTTCCGCCCCTTTCTGCGCCATTTCGAGCCACTGGCGGCGCTGCTCCTGCGGCTGGAACACCAGGGTGATGCGGTGTCCGCACTGCTCCATCAGCGCCAGCATCAGCTCGGGCTGATCGAATTCGACATTGACGACCAGGATGCCGGGGATGAAGGCATCGATGTAATGCTGCGCCAGGAAAGCCTTCAGCACCTCCGCTTCGACGCTTTCCTCGCCGGCAGCCAACGCGCCTTCGACCTGGCTGGGGAAATAGGCGCGGTCGCCCAAGTGACGGCCGCCGCGCACCATGGCGAGATTGACGCAGGCGCGCCCGCCCTGCACCACCGCCGCGATGATATCGATGTCGGCGTCACCGCCGGTTTCCATGCTCTGCTGGTGCAGCACGCGCGACAAGGCGCTGATCTGGTTGCGCACCACCGCGGCCTGCTCGAACTTCAGTTCGGCGGCATAGCCTTGCATCTTGTCCTGCAGCGCTTCCAGCACTTCGCTCTGGCGGCCGCGCAGGAATTGCGCCGCATGCTCGACATCGGCGGCGTATTCTTCCTTGCCGATGTAATTGACGCAGGGTCCGCTGCAGCGCTGGATCTGGTGCAGCAGACACGGCCGCGTGCGGTTGGCGAACACGCTATCCTCGCAGGTGCGCAGCAGGAATACCTTTTGCAGGATCTGCATCGATTCCTTGACTGCCCAGGCGCTCGGAAACGGCCCGAAATACTGGCTTTTCTTGTCCACTGCACCGCGGTAGTACGCCATGCGCGGATATTCGTGACCGGACAGCTTCAGGTAAGGATACGATTTATCGTCGCGGAACAGGATGTTGTAGCGCGGCTGCTGGGTCTTGATGAGATTATTCTCCAGCAGCAGCGCCTCGGCTTCGCTGCGCGTCACCGTGGTTTCCAGGCGCACGATCTTCTCGACCATCAGCGCCGTGCGCGGACTGGCGAGGTTTTTCTGGAAGTAGCTGGAAACGCGCTTTTTCAGGTCGCGCGCCTTGCCGACATACAGCAACTTGCCTTCGGCATCGAAATAGCGGTAGACGCCCGGCAGGTGCGGCAAGGCAGCGACGGTGTCGAGAAGCGTAGTGCGTAATTCCTGCACGTCTGGCGCCGTCGCCGCATCAGGTGCTGCCGGCGCGCCGTCCGCTTTCGCCAGCTTGGGTTTCTTTGCCTCGTCCATGAACGCTGTTTCCCTGCTTCCGTTCCCTGTTACTGCACTGTCCCTGATGATTTGCTACTATTGCGCGCCCCTTCCCCTGCGACTGCCGCGATGCGCTTCAGACCAGCGACTGCGCCAGCTTTCTGGCTGCGCGGTAACGGGCGTCGTCCTGCAGCGTATTCCAGTCCATGGCCGCCGCAGTCGGCACCAGGGCGGCGATGCGCGCCGCCGACTGTGCCGTACCCTTGCCTTCCTTCAGCTGCAAGCCTTCCAGCAGCATGTCGGCCTTGTCGGGCGAATTGCAGATCAGGACCATGTCGCAGCCTGCCGCCAGCGCAGCATGGGCGCCATCGACCACGCCGCCGGCAACGCTGGCGCCTTCCATGCTGAGGTCATCGCTGAAGATGACGCCCTCGAAATTCATTTCCTTCCGCAGCAGCTTCAACCATTTCTTCGAGAAGCCGGCTGGATGCTTGTCGACTTTCGGATAGATCACATGGGCCGGCATCACGCCCGCCAGGCCCATGCCCAGCCAGCCATAGGGCGCGGCATCCTGCTCGACGATTTCCTCGAAGCTGCGCTCGTCGATCGGGATCGCCACGTGCGAGTCGGCTTCGGCAAAGCCGTGGCCGGGGAAATGCTTGCCGCAATTGGCCATGCCGGTCAGCGCCAGGCCGTGGTTGAGGCTCTTGGCCAGCAGCGCCACCACGCGTGGATCGCGGTGAAAGGCGCGGTCGCCAATCACGCCGGACTGGCCGTAGTCGAGGTCCAGCACCGGGGTGAACGACAGATCCACGCCGCAGGCGCGCAATTCTGCCGCCAGCACGAAACCGATCGCGGTGGCCGCCTTGGTGGCTGCCAGCACGTCACGCTCCCACAGCTCGCCCAGGCGGCGCATGGCCGGCAGCTTGGTGAAGCCATCAGTCCTGAAGCGCTGCACGCGGCCGCCTTCGTGGTCGACCGCGATCAGCACGCCCGGGCGTTCGGCATGGATGGCCGCCGTCAATGCCGTCAATTGCTTGCGGTCGGTGTAATTGCGCGCAAACAGGATTACGCCGCCTGTCAGCGGATGGCGGATGCGGCGGATATCGTCGGCGTCGAGCGTGGTGCCGACCACGTCGAGCATGACCGGGCCGAGCGCTGCGGTCTGCAATGCCGAAGCGGCCTGGCCGCCGGCGAGGGAATCTGTTGTCATTTCTTCTCCACTAAAACGAAGGCAACCGCATAATCGGCTTCATCGGTAATCGATACTTGCGCGCTTAAACCATTTTGCTCCATGAATTCCTGCAAGGCGCCGCTGGCCACCACGACCGGCTTGCCGCTCGGCGCATTCAAGGTCTGCATCGAGCGCCAGGTCATGGGCATGCGCATGCCCAGGCCGATCGCCTTGGAAAACGCTTCCTTGGCGGCAAAGCGGGTGGCCAGAAAGCGCAGGCCGCGTGCAGGCACTTTGGCCTTGCGGCGCCGATATTTTTCCAGCTCCTGCGGCCCCAGCACCTTTTCAGCGAAGCGCTCGCCATGGCGCGCCAGCGCTGCCTCGACGCGCGAAATCTGGATGATATCGGTACCGATGCCGTAAATCATTTCAAAGCGCCCAGCCGCGCCTGCAGCATGATCGCCTTCATGTCGGACACCGCCTTCTTCCAGCCGTCGAACACCGCCTGAGCGACGATGGCATGGCCAATGTTCAGTTCGGCGATCTCTGGAATGGCGGCAATCGCCTGCACGTTCGTGTAATGCAAGCCGTGCCCGGCATTGACCTTCAGGCCGCGCGCAACGCCCGCGCGCACGCCGGACAGGATGCGCTCCAGTTCGGCCTGCTGTGCCTGCGGCGTAGCGGCGTCGGCATAACGGCCGGTGTGCAGTTCGATCACCGGCGCGCCGGCTTCCGCCGCCGCCTGGATTTGCGCCTCATCCGGATCGATGAAAAGGCTCACGCGGATGCCGGAGCCCTGCAGCTGCGCCACCGCGGCCTTGACCACGGCAAAATTCCCCGCCACATCCAGGCCGCCCTCGGTGGTCACTTCGGCGCGCCGCTCCGGCACCAGGCAGACATCCTGCGGCCGGATCTCGCAGGCGAAATCCAGCATTTCCGCCGTCACCGCCGACTCCAGGTTCATGCGCGTAAGCAGCCGCGGGCGGATCGCCCGCACATCGGCATCCTTGATATGGCGCCGGTCTTCGCGCAGGTGCAAGGTGATGGCGTCGGCGCCGGCTTCTTCGGCCTGCAGCGCGGCCTGGATCGGATCTGGATAGACGGTGCCGCGCGCATTGCGCAGGGTCGCCACGTGGTCGATGTTGACGCCCAGTTCGATTGCCGGGCCAGCGGGTTGGAGGTAGCTCATAAGGGATCGTTGTAGTCTTGTTCTGTCACTATAACTGCATCAGGTCGATCAGGATCTGCCGCGTATTCAACTGGCTGCCGCCCAGGTGATGCGACAGCAGGTGACGCATCAGGAACTTGCTCTGGGTCTGCGTGACCGCATCGGAATAGTCTTCCTTTTCCATGTCGAGCAGGGTCTTGCCGGCCACCAGCGGCCAGGTATCGGCCGGCATGCCCGGACGCGGGCCGCGCTCGGGATCGACCACGTAAGCCTGTTCGGGCACGACGGCTTCGCCGCTGCTGGTGCAGCGCGTGAAATCGCCGGAAAAGCCGGTTTCCTTCAGCAGCGCGCGCTCGAACTTGCGCAGCACGATCGGCGCCGGTTCGCCGTGCGCCAACTGGTTCAGCGTGGCCACATAGTGCTGGAACAGCGCCGGATGCGGATCGTCGCGGGCGAGGAACTTGAGCAGCAATTCATTGAGATAGAAGCCGCATAAGAGCGCATCCCTTTCCAGCGGCAGCAAGCCCCCGACCCACTCGGCCCCGGTCAGGGTGCGCAGTTCACCCTTGCCGCTCCATGACAGCGACAGCGGCTGGAAAGTCTGCAACACGCCACGCAGCTGCGAATGCGGACGCTTAGCGCCCTTGGCCACCAGCGCGATGCGCCCGTGGTCACGCGTCAGCACGTCAATGATCAGGCTGGTTTCCTTGTAGGGATAACTGTGCAGCACGAAGCCGGGCTGCTGGTTGACCCGGTATTCCTTTTCGGCCGGCGCCCGCAGACGCCTTTCGGCAGCGATCAGATCCATCGCGGGAATGTCCGTGACGGCTTATTCGTAGCCGTAGGCGCGCAAACCGGCTTCATTGTCGGCCCAGCCGGATTTGACCTTGACCCAGATTTCCAGATAGACCGGGCCGCCGAACAGGCGCTCCATGTCCAGCCGCGACTGCGTCGAGATTTCCTTCAGCTTGGCGCCCTTCTGACCGATCACCATGGCCTTGTGGCTGTCGCGCTCGACCAGGATGGCGGCGAAGACGCGCCGCAGGTTGCCTTCCTGTTCGAATTTCTCGATGACCACCGTGCTGGTGTACGGCAATTCGTCGCCCACCAGGCGGAAGATTTTTTCGCGCACGATTTCTGCTGCAAGGAATTTTTCGCTGCGGTCGGTAATGTCGTCTTCGGCAAAGATCGGCGGATTCTCCGGCAAGACCCTGCGGATTTCTTCCTGCAAGCCTTCCAGTTGAAAATTCTGCATGGCCGAGACCGGCACCACNNCCGGCTTCCACCACGAACAGCACCACGTCGGCCGCCGTCAGGGTATTGGTGACGGTCTTGTTCAGCGTCTTGTTCAGGGCGTTCGCATGCCGAGTCTGGAATCCCGGGGTGTCGACGTAAACAAACTGCGCATCGTCTATGGTCTGGATGCCGGTGATGCGGTGCCGCGTGGTCTGCGCCTTGCGCGAAGTGATGC
>DPRS01000064.1 GCA_003537575.1 Oxalobacteraceae bacterium | reverse complement strand
AGCCGGTCTGCGACGGCATGGTCGATCGCGGCTGGGGCCGCATCATCAACATTTCCTCGGTCAATGGCCAGAAAGGCGCATTCGGCCAGACCAACTATTCCGCCGCCAAGGCCGGCATGCATGGCTTCACCAAGGCGCTGGCGCTGGAAGTGGCGAAGAAGGGCGTCACCGTCAATACCATTTCGCCAGGCTATATCGGCACCAAGATGGTGATGGCGATCCCGCAGGAAGTGCTGGATACCAAGATCATTCCGCAAATCCCGATGGGGCGCCTGGGCAAGCCGGAAGAAATCGCCGGACTGGTGGCTTACCTGTCATCGGATGAAGCGGCGTTCCTGACCGGCGCCAATATCGCCATCAACGGCGGCCAGCACATGCAGTAATGGCGATCAGCCATGGTTCGGCCGGGACATATCCATCTCCCGGCCGGAGCGAATCTCAAACCCCCAGCTTCGCCCCTGCCCCCATCAAGGTCGCCACACCCAGCACGGCAAAAACGCCGGCGGCGATCGAGTGCACCAGCCGCATGGGAATTTTGCCCGCCAGCTTGTCGCCGACGAATACCGCCGGCACGTCGGCAATCAGCATCCCGAGCGTGGTGCCGATCACGACCAGCAGCGGCGTGGCGTAATGCGCAGCCATGGCCACGGTGGCGATCTGCGTCTTGTCGCCCATCTCCGCCAGAAAGAACGTCACCAGGGTAGCGCCGAACACGCCCAGGCGCTTGGCGATATGGGTCTCTTCCTCTTCAATCTTGTCGGGAATCAGGGTCCAGATCGCCATGCCGATGAAGGACAGGCCCAGCACCCAGCGCAGCACTTCCGGCGTGACCGCAGCGGTGATCCAGGCGCCGAGCGCGCCAGCCAGGCCATGATTGACGATGGTCGCGCACAGGATGCCGGCGATGATGGGCAAGGGTTTCTTGAAGCGGGCCGCCAGCAGGAAGGCAAGCAGTTGCGTCTTGTCGCCGATTTCAGCGAGGGCGACCACGCCGGTCGAGATGATGAGAGATTCCATGCATTTTTCCAGAGCCGGCGTTGGACGAATGACCACGACGCCTCCCCGGCTCTTCCGGAAGCGATGTGGTCAAAGGTCTTGCCAGGCCAGGAATGCTTGCTTATGCCATGGCCTGCTGGCCAAGTATGTTGACATAAGCCTCTTCGAGCGAAGAGCGGCTACTCCCCAATGACGGCGTAATGATACCGCATGGCATCACTACAGTCGAGCGACGATGAAGCGCTTGCCAATATGGAGCGCAGCGGATTCTTGCATCCGGCCGGATTCACGTACCCTCTTACAATACCGCGCTCAATTTGCACGTCTCTGCAACAGTAGATAAACATCCTTATTTTTCAACAACTTGCGAAGTCATCCACATACTTGTCCACAAACTTGACAACAGTTCCTGTGGGTAAGTTTGATGAAAATCAAAGTTGAAACCGTCCGACTGTTTGCTGCTCTAAGCTGCAGAGTGCAGGCAAAAAGGCGAAGTGACCGGCTTCTCCTCCTGTGCGCTCATTTTCAGTGGAAGATGAATCATGGCGGCCATTACTTATACCAAGGCAGCGTGGAAAGCCGAGGCGGATATCCAGCGCTTACCGAACGGTAAATACCAGGGGGTTGTATTGCTCATGCCGATGGGAGATGCCGATAGCGATGCCGACCCGCGCACGGTCGATGTCATGTCGGACACGGCACAGGAAGCGCTGGAGGAAGCCAAGGCGCTGGCGCATCGGCTGCTCGGTGAAATGCACTGAAAATCCATCACAATTGCTTCAGCAAGGCCTTGGCTTCATCGGCTTTGACGAAACCCTTGGTATCCGTCAGCAATTGTTCGATTTCCTTGCGCGCCTTGCCCTTGTCGCCCGCCTTTACCAGCGCTTGCGCGTAGTGGTAGCGGATGTCGGCGGCCGCCGGCGCCAGACCGCTGGCCTTTTGCAGCATGCCCACGCCGCGCGCGGTATCGCCCTTTTGCGCCAGCAGCCATCCGAAAGTATCGAGCACCGCGGGATTTTCCGGCGCCAGCTTGTAGGCTTGCTCGGCATATTGCATCGCGCGCGGATCCTTTTCCTCGCTCAGCGCCCAGGCCAGGTTGTTCAAGGCCAGGGCATTCTGCGGTTCCAGCTTGACCACCACCTGCAACTGCTCGATCGCCGCCCTGTTTTGCCGGGACACCAGCTGGTAATTCGCCAGATACAGCCGCACGCGGATATCCGCTGGATTATCCTTGAGCCAGCGTGACACGCGCGCATCGGCGTCCGCGTGCTTGCCAGCCTGCACCAGGACGCTATGCAACTTCACGGAGAGAAGGCCGCTCGGCTCGAGCGCGGCGCCGCGCTCGTAGGCGGCGACAGCCTGTTCCGGCTTCTTTTGCGCCATCAGGATATCGCCTTCCAGCACATGGCCGGCGGCCGCCTTGGGATGCTGCTTCTGCACCTGGCGGGCGATCGCCAGCGCATCTTCATGGCGCCCCTTCTGCACCGCGATGCCGGCCTGGCCCAATTGCGCCGGCAGGAAGGCGGGATCGAGCAGCTGCGACTTCTTCAGCGCAGTCGCGGCGGCTGCTTCATCTTTCAGCGCCAGGTGGATGCCGGCGATGCGATACTGCACCTGGGCCGATTCCGGCTGCAGCACCGCCAGCTTCTCGTAACTGTTGAGCGCCGCGCGCTGGTCGCCGGCGGCCAGGTGCGCCTCGCCCAATATCGTCAGGAATTGCGCATTGTCGGGGTGCGTGCTTTGCAGCTTGGACGCCAGCGTCAGCGCTTTTTGCCTGTCGCCCGCGCGCAGGTAATGCGCCACCAGCAGGCCGGCCGGCTGCGCGGCATCCGGATGCTCACTGACGGCACGCTCCAGCCAGGTCCTGGCCTCTTCGTTATTGTTCTGCTGCAGGCCGAGGCCAGCCAACGCGAGCATGGCTTGCAGATTTTTCTTATCCTTTTCCAGCAGCGCCTGGTAACGCTTGCGCGCCGCTTCCGGCTGCTTGTTCTGCAGATCTAGCTGTGCCAGGTTTTGCACGGCGCCGAAAAAGGACGGCTGCAACGTCACTGCCTTTTCAAAGCTCGCGCGCGCATTGGCGAGTTCCTTGCGCCCCAGGTACACGCCGCCCTTCAGGTTGTGGACAATGGGATTGTCCGGCTGCTCCTTTTCCAGCTTGAGGACTGTCGTCAGTGCCTTGTCGTACTCTTTCTGCCGCAGATGCGTCATGACCAGCAGGATGCCGGGCTGCGCGCCCATCTTTGCATCCAGGCTGGCCGCCTTTTCCAGCTCGGCGATGGCGCGCTCGTTCTCGCCTTCGCCCAGCTTGCTCATGCCCAGCGCGGTCAGCACTTGCGCCGAATTCGGCGCCAGCACGTTGGCCTTCTCGAAATATTCCGTGGCCTTGCCGAAATCCCTGGCCTGCATGTGCGCCTCACCCGCCAGCATGAGCAGGTGCGCATCTTTCGCATCGTCCTTCAAGGCCGGCGCCAGCGTCGCGATCGCCCTCTGGGCCTGCCCGCTTTTCAGCAATGCCGAAGCCAGCAGCTTGCGCGCGTACAGGTTGTTCGGATACTGCTCCAGGTATTTTTTCAGGTGCTGCTCGGCCTGCTCGGTGGACCCCAGCGCCAGCTGCACGGCGCCTGCCAGCAGGACGCTGGGCATATGCTCGGGAGCGGCGCGTAAAACCTGCTGCAGCGACTCGAGCGCGGTGGCATGCTTTTTCTGGGTAAAGTCGAGCAAGGCTTGCGTATAGAACACCAGCAAGCCGTTGGGGCTAATCTTTTTTGCGCCATCGATATCGGCCTGGGCTTCCTTGAGCTTGCCGCTGCCGATTTCAACGTACGCCCTGGCGAGACGCGCGGCAACGTTATCCGGCTTGATTTTCAAGGCCTGGCCATACGCCGCGAGCGCGGCATCGATGCGGTTTTGCGCGCGCTCCAGGTCGCCCTTGAACAACCAGGATTCGACATGCTCGGGGTTCCTGGCAGTGGACTGTTCGATCAACCGGTTTGCCGCCTCGATATCCCTTTTGGCAAGCGCCAGCCTGGCCAGGCCGATCAATGCTTCGGGATAATCGGGCTTGACCTGCAATGCCAGTTCCAGCGACTCGCGCGCCTGTTCGCGCTTGCCCAGCGCAAGATAAGCCATGCCGCGCAGGGCGGCGAGATCGGCATTGCCCTTGTAATCGGCCGACTGTGTTTCATCCAGCGCCTTCTGGGCTTGCCCCTGCATCAGCAAGGCCTTGCCGAGATCGGGCAAAACCTGCGCCGTCTCCATGCCCAGGCTCACCGCCTTGCGGATTTCCTTTTCCGCCGAAGCGCCATCGCCGGTACGGAGATAAATCGTACCGAGCAGATACCTTGCCTCGCGATCATCGGGATTCTTTTGCAAGGCATTCTTCAACTGGATGACAGCAGCCTTGTGCTCGCCTTTCTGCTCATACTGCTTCGCTTCGGCCACCAGCTTTTGCGCATTGTCCTGGCCGCATCCGGCCAGCACGGCAAGCGCGATCGTCATCGCGGTGAGTGACAAGGTTTGCTTGGCAGTGAACTTTGGCATAGTCTTTTAACCCTGAAATTGTTTTCATAAATGCAACATGATTTGCAAGATTACACTATTTTGCAGCGCTTTCCCATAGCGTTATGTACATAGAAGAAACATCATTTCCGCATGGAAATAATGCTTACGGATGAAAAGCGCGAGACGAGACAGCAGCAGGAAGAAAAAGAGCAGCAGCGGCTTGTTTATCCGCGGCGATGCACGCGCCGCCAGAGTTGTTTCAATGCGCCTCCGCCGATGTGCCGTGCCGCTCCCAGCAAGCCATGCGCGGTGCGCAGATTGAACGCCACCATGCCCCAGCGCTCGCGGCGATGCGACATCCAGTCGCTCTTGTAGGAATCATCGCCGGTCAGGTAATCGACTTCCCTGACCCGGTCCACGTCGATGACATGCTCCATCAGCCGCGCCGTCAGGAGCGATCCGACCGACATGGCAGCAAAACGCTGGTCATAGGCGAGCTTGTAGATCGAGGCGACGCCGTGGCTGACGACCCATAGCTGGGCCGCGGCCGGCTCGCCATCGACATAGGCCAGGCCCAGGCGCAGCCAGCCCTGGCGCGCGCACATCCGGATCAGGCCCGGAATGAATTCCGGGTGTGCCTCGGCCGGCTTCCAGCTGGAGCGGTAAACGCGCTCGAAGGCGGCGATGCCTTCCTCGGCATCCGCCTCTTGCGTGAGGATGGTGAAACGCGCGTCGTGCGCCGCCGACAACTGGCGTGACTTGCGCGCCAGGGTATTCCTGAGGCGGGATGGCAGGGCCCTGGCATAGTCTGCGTAACTGCGGCTATTCACTTCCAGATACCAGTTGCCGAAGCAGAAATAAGCCTGCACCGCCATGCCGGCCTGGCGGAATCCCGCAACGCACATCTCGAAGGCAGGCGTCTGGCAAGCCATGGGTTGCAGGCGCACCACGTCCCATGTCGGCGCTTCGCTGGCGATGGCTTGCGCCAGCAGCGCGAAATTTTGCGGGTTCGGCGCGCCGCCGGCGGCAAGGCCGTCGCCGCCGGCAATTACGGGGCCGAACAGCGAGGAATAGAAATTGGCGCAGGCAGTCAGTTCGCGCGCCGCGCCGATTCGGCGCGAGGCATCCCGGTGCACCAGCGGCAAGGCAAGAAGGATCTCGCCAGCCGCGCCGGCGGCAGCCGCGGATTCAAGCCCGTAGATGCGCAGCCGGCTGTCGCCGAATGCGGTGCGATACAGGTTGGAGAACCAGGGCAGGCTGAAAAAAAAGCCGGCCTCGCCAGCCGCCGCGGAAAACAGTGACTGGTAAGGCGCCGGCAGCGCCTCGAAACTGCCATGGACATTGATCCGGGTGTCTTCCATGGCTACAGCCAGCGCGCCTTGCGGAAGCGGGCATACAGATAGCCGCACACCGAAGCCATCAGCACCAGCGCGACCGGATAACCGTATTTCCAGTCCAGCTCCGGCATCCATTTGAAATTCATGCCCCAGATGCCGGCGAAAGCGGTCGCCACGGCAAAGATCGCCGCCCAGGCCGCCAGGCGCTTGTTGACCTCGCTCTCGTCGATGGCCACCATCGACAGGTTGACCTGGACCGCGGTATTGATGGTGTCGCGGATTGCCTCGATCGAATTGTTGATGCGGTACAGATGGTCGTAGACATCGCGAAAATAATTCTGGGAATTGGCAAACAATGCCGGCACGCGCCCGCCGAACAGCTTGCCGGCTGACTCCATCAGCGGCGACACCACATGCTTCAAAACCATGACCTTGCGCTTGAGCTGGTACAGGCGTTCGATGTTGGAACGTTCAGCGACGCGCTCGAACATGCTGTCCTCGATCTGTTCCAGCTCCTCCTCCAGCGCTTCGATGACCGGGAAATAGCGGTCGACCACCGCATCCATCAGCGCATACACCACGAAAGAGGGACCGTGGCTCAGCAGATGCGGTTCACGCTCGCTGCGGGCGCGCACACCGAGAAAATCCTGCTGGCTGTGACTGCGCACCGACATGACATAATTATTTCCGACGAAGATATCGAGCTCGCCCACCTTGAGTTCGCCATCGATCAGGTCGACCGTCTTGACGACGACGAAAAGGGAATCGCCATATTCTTCGATCTTCGGGCTCTGGTGCCCATGGCGCGCATCCTCGACTGCCAGCTCGTGGAGGCCGAACTCGTGCTGCATCATGTCGAGTTCGGCCGGCTCGGCATCCTTCAGCGCCACCCAGACGAAGCAATCCCCGCGCGCCACGTAATCGCTGATTTTGTCGATCGGGATATCGGCCAGTTTCCGGCCTTTCTTGTAGGCCGCGCAATTGATCAGCATGGGTCCCCTTTCATTTTATGCATGATTATAGGGGCAAACCGGCGGGCCGCAATGCCTTGCCGGGAGGGGGATGGAGGTACTGATCAGGCCGCAGCCTGGTCCGGCCGGCGCGGCAAGGGGCGCACTTTCACATGCTTTTTGGCCATGGCCCGCACGAGGATCTTGTAGGTGTCGGCATCGAATGCCGGGCGCGCCGGCGATTGTTCCAGCAGCGACCACACATCCGCTTCTGCGGCTGCGCTGCCCAGATAGCACCAGTTGTGCACTACATGCGCCTCCTCGCGCGCGCCGTCAGCCGCTTTCTCCACCAGAGCCACCGGCCCCGGATAAGGCCAGGTGGCCAGCTTCAGGCTCGCCAGCGCCGCTTCCAGGCGCGCCTGATGCAGCACCGCCGCCTCCTTGCCGCAGCAGGCGCCGCGGCAGCGCCGCAACTGATGGGCGAAACAGGGCTTGCCGGGCTGTCCCTTTTCCAGCCCCAGCAAGACCAGGCACAGCTCATGAGCCTCGGCGATCTCGCGCAGGCTCGCCTCGGCCTTCTTGCGCGAACTGAACAAGCCGTACAAGCCTTCGGCCGCGCCGAAGTCCACTTCGCTGGCATGTACCAGCGCCGGTTGCGAAGTACCGTCAAGCAGCGGATACAACCGCCAGGCGCACAGTTCGCGCTGGCGCCGCAGCGCCCGGTTGTGTATCGGCTGCAGATCCTTGATCAATTGCGCTTCCAGCAGCAGCGCGCCGAGCTCGCCGGCGGTTTCGCGCCACTCCAGCCGATGGATCTGCTGCGACATGCGCATGTCCTGAAACAGCCGGTGGTCGCCATTGAAATGCGACAGCACCCGCTGGCGCAAGTGCACGCTTTTGCCGACGTACAGCAGCGCATTGTTTTCACCGTAGAAAAGATAGATGCCCGGCGTATCGGGAATATCGTCCAGCACTTCCGGCGCCAGGTGGGTCGGCGTGGCAGGCCGCTGCAGCAGCTGCGCCAGCGCCTGCGAGAAAATCTCTGGTGCGATCTCGCGCTGCATCTTGCTCCAGAATTGCCACAGCAGATCGGCATCGGCCAGCGCGCGGTGCCGCCCGTCGGCCTGCAGCTGGTGACGCTGGACCAGGATATCAAGGTTGTGCTTCATCTCCTCGGGAAACAGCTTGCGCGACAGCTTCACCGTGCACAGCACCTCGGCGCGCAGGCTGTGGCCGGCCGCCTTGAAGGCATTGCGCAAAAAGCCATAGTCGAAGCGCGCATTGTGGGCGATGAACAGGCCGCCCTTGAGACGTTCCAGCAACTCCTCGGCCAGCTCGTCGAACAACGGGGCGTCCGCCACCATGGCGTCGCTGATGCCGGTCAGGTTCTGGATGAAAGGCGGGATCGGGACTTGCGGATTGACCAGGGTCGACCAGCGCGAGACTTGTTCCCCCTGCACCTCGACGATGCCGATTTCGGTGATGCGGTCGACTACAGGATTTGCGCCGGTTGTTTCAAGATCGACAAAAATGAGTTTTTCGTGCTTCGCCATGAGTTCGCTGCCAGTTTGCTGCGGAGTATAACCAGAGAATGACCTGTCCGGCAGACACTTGGTTCCCCTGACGGGCTCCTTCATGGCGCGCTTCCCATGGCGGCCTTGGCGCCTGCCAGGGAACATTTCATATCGAAACATCATGCCACGGCAATATGCTGAAATACTGGCCTGCGGATGAAGCCAGGCCACGCAATGGCAGCAACGATCCGCAGCTCAATCCGGCCGGGTCATCCGCTCCGGCTGCACCCAGCGCTGAAACTCTTCTTCGGTCACGAAGCCCAGCGCCAGCGCGGCTTCCTTCAACGTCGTGCCGTCGTGATGGGCCTGCTTGGCGATCTGTGCGGCGCGGTCGTAACCGATGTGCGGCGCCAGCGCGGTCACCAGCATCAACGAACGCTCCATCAGCTCGGCGATGCGCTCCCGGTTGGCTTCGATGCCGCGCACGCAATGCTCCTCGAAGCTCTTCATGCCATCGGCCAGCAGGCGCACGCTTTGCAGGAAGTTATGCGCGATCATCGGCTTGAACACGTTCAGTTCGAAATTGCCCGAGGCGCCGCCAAGATTGAGCGCGACATCGTTGCCGAACACCTGGCAGCACAGCATGGTCAGCGCCTCGGCCTGGGTCGGATTAACCTTGCCCGGCATGATGGAGCTGCCCGGCTCGTTTTCCGGGATGCTGATCTCCCCCAGCCCCGAACGCGGCCCCGAGGCCAGCCAGCGCACGTCGTTGGCAATCTTCATCAGCGCGCCGGCCAGGGTTTTCAGGGCGCCGTGGGCGAACAGCAAGGCTTCGTGCCCGGCCAGCGCGGCGAACTTGTTGGCGGCGCTCGAAAACGGCAGCTGCAGGCGCGCCGACAGTTCGGCGGCGACGCGGTCGCCGAAATCGGCCGGCGCATTCAGGCCGGTGCCGACCGCCGTGCCGCCGACGGCAAGCTGCTGCAACAGTGGTAATGTTGCGCTGATTGCCGTTTCGGCATGCGCCAGTTGCGTGACATACCCCGAGAACTCCTGCTCCAGCGTCAGCGGCGTGGCGTCCTGCAAATGGGTGCGACCGATCTTGACGATGCCGGCGAAATCCGCCGATTTTTTCTCCAGCGCCGCGCGCAATTGCTGCAGCGCCGGCAGCAGGGATTGCGTGACCGCGACGCAGGCCGCCACGTGCATGGCGGTCGGAAAAATATCGTTAGAAGATTGCCCGAGATTGACGGCATCGTTCGGATGCACCAGCCGCTTTTCGCCGCGCTCGCCGCCCAGCAGTTCGGAAGCGCGGTTGGCCAGCACTTCATTGACGTTCATGTTGGTCTGCGTGCCGGAACCGGTTTGCCAGACCGAGAGCGGAAACTCGTCCGGATGCTGGCCGGCGATGACCTCGTCGGCCGCACGGACGATGGCGTCGGCCTTGGCCGGATCGAGTTTTTGCAGGCCGGCATTCACCCTGGCGCAGGCGCGCTTGACTTCCACCAGGGCATGGATCAGCTCCGGCGGCATGCGCTCGGTGGAGATGTGGAAGTGTTCGAGGGAGCGCTGGGTTTGGGCGGCCCAGAGTTTGTCGGCGGGGACGGCGATGGGACCGAAGGTGTCGCGTTCCTGGCGGATGGCCATAGGAGTTTTCCTTAGATTGAAGACAACCAAGGTTCAGCAAGCAAGCTGCATGCTAATACCATGCCAATCCTGCTCAGCACATTATGAGGTATCACGCACTAAGGGCTTTGACCAATGCTGTCACGATTGAAATCAGAAACATTTCATCATTTGCTTCCCATCCGCACAAGGGTGCGTTAGTGGAAATCAAAGCTCAGTATTCAAAATCATGGGCGCATCGGAAGGAAGCATACCTTGAAGAGTCACTTCAATTCTCAACTGGCTTTTGACTGGCTCCTCATCAATTTTTCCCGGACTAAATTTTAGTGTAACGAAAGTATCAACGATCTTCTGTTCAACATCGGCGGGAAAATGCGACTCTTCGATAACGACCCTGTCAATGCTTCCTGCTTCATTAATCAGCAAACGCAGAATGACGAATTGCGTTTCAATGCCGGCGACAAATAGCGTCAGGGAAGTAGAAGCATCTTCCACAACGGCAGGTTTTATCGTCAATTCCGCCGGCTGAAAATAATACGGCGCAGCCGGCTGCAGCAATGGCAGCATGGGCTGGAGTTCTTCCTCTTTCTTCTTTACCGGGGCCACGGGCTTTGCAGGTATTTCGCCGCTCGGCAATGCCGCTATCGCCTGCTCCTGAGAGGCTGCAGCGGCAACAGACGTGGAAGGTTCGGTTGCCAGATCAGGCCTGACCAGACTGAGCCGAACCACATCGTCAATACGGGGAGAGTGCTCCTTAACGACATTTCCATTCGTAAGCCATGCGCTGCCAAGACCCAGCATGAGCGCAAGATGCAAGGCCACCGACAACAACATCACGATCGAATTGCGTAGCGTTTTGCTCAAGTATCTGCCACTGCTTAAAAATACACTACCGATTGAACGGCAACGGGAGTGGGTCAGTTTGACCACTCCCGTTAATACAGCAGACGCCGGCTGTAGATGCGCCTTGCCTGGCCCACGCCCGCAAACTTAGAGAATCAATCGTTCAGTTCGCGCCACAAAATCCGCTTTGCATTGCCTGCGCCTCCACCCGCCGCGATCCGCAGCGTGGTCGGATCGGGTTTCTTACCGTCTGCGGTAATCGGATAGATCACCGGCGTTCCGGTCGTCAACTTCGCTACCGTCAGGCCGACGATCGGCGATGTGTATTTCTGTGCACCGAAAGTGGCGCCGGCCACCATGCCGCCCGTCATGTAATCCAGCTGATACAGCCAGCTGTAACCGCCGGGCTGGCATTCAGTTGCCGTCGGGACCGTTGTGGCCACGACCAGGGTGCCGAAATACAATTGCAAGTCGCTGGAGACACGCTCACCAGTATCGGCAAGATCCATGAACCAACCGAATTTCGAGGCCCAGTTCACCGTTGAGCTGGTGATGGTGCGGGTCGAACCCGACGTCGACACGGTTTTCTGGACAAGCTGGGTGGCAGGATCATTAACCAGAGTGGCGCCATCATCCTTGACCGCATAGATGGTTTGCACTCGCTCATCATCCAGATCGTCTACGCCGAGGTAACGCCCGGTGCCAAACAAGATCACTTTTTTGTCCTCGATACTGGCGATTTCGGGAGCAACCATGATGGGCTTGTCGGCGCCGAGCGCGACGACTTTGGCGACAGTCCCGTCGTTCAGGTTGAAGCGCCACATATTGCCAAGCAAATCGCCGCCATACGCAGCCTGCGCGGTATTGTCGACATCGAAGTTACTGACCTGGACATTCAGACGCGCCAGGCCGCTGGGTGCGTCGCTAGTGCCAACGTTCGTGGTAATCGTTCTCTCCACGGCACCGGTCTCCAGGTTCAAGACAAAAACATATCCCTTGCCGTCGGCAGTGGCATATTTGTCACCTTCGGGAATATTGTTGTAACCGGAAGTGAGCACCGCCACCCAGGTGCCGTCCGCCAGCTTGGTAATGTACGGAGTCCCAAAAGAGTACCCGACTTTAGGGTTATCATCCGCAGTATAGTGCCACAAGGGCTGCGGGCTGGTCGGGTCGGTGACATCCAGCGCATAATATCCGCGACCGCCCTTGCCCATGGCGCCGATGAGCACGGTCTTCCATGCGTCGCCGATGTAGGCGTCACTCATGGCCAAGGGACCATCCAGGTAAAAGCGGTGGTTGCTGCCGTAATCCTCGTCGGCAAGCCGCCACAATTCCGGCAACAGCATCGGCGGGATATATGCCCAGCGCTCCGCGCCAGTGACCGCATCGAATGCGTGCAGCATGCCGTCATTGGAAGCGGCATAAACCGTGCCGGCGCGCGCTGCCTGGGCCGTCTTGAAAGCGAGATAGCCTTCATCGGCAAACGCATGCGGCGGAGCTTTTACGTAGACCGGCTGGGCATGGATGATGTCGCCCAGGACTTTTTCACGATCGCGGTAGAAACGGTGATAAGTGCCGTAATCCCCGGGACGGTCCTGGTTCTCCAGGCGGTCTTGGCCGCGCAGGTAATTCACCAGCGTTTCGGCAGTGGCGTTGGCGCCCCAGCCGGCATCGTACTGGCTCAACTTGGTATTGTCGAAATACGCCAACTGGGTGTCGGTAAGGCCGCCGGAATCCGCTTTTTTAAATTCTATGCGGGTGGTGCCATTGGTCGTATAGATGGTACGCGTGTCGCTATTGCCGGCTGTCCCAATTTTTTCGGCCAGTTTCGATGCTGCCTGCCAGGTCGCCGAGGTGGAAATCGCGCCGGTGCTCACATCAACCGAGTAGGCGCTCATTTCGCCATCCCATTTCAAGGTACGGTATGTAGCGATATAGATTGCGTTGTCGCCCGCGGTCGGTTGCAGGTTACTCGTGGCGGCGGCGGCGCCGCTGCCGGTGGTGCTCTCGATGGAGTTCAATGCGCCTGTCAGCCCCGTGGACAGCGAAGCGGGATCGTTTGCGCTGAAATAAGCGCCATGGCCGTTGACGGCCGCATGCCAGAGGTCGTCGATCCTGTCNNCTGCCGTTCACTCCCAGGCCGACGGTGAACGTGGTCATGTGCTGGTGTTGCGCCATGTCGTCGGTCTTGGGATCCGTGCCGGAAGGCGGCACGTTGTTGGTGCAGACGTCAGGGCTGGCGCAGGTGCCCGAGCGCAGGTCGGTATGATAATAGTAATATGCCACGTCAGCCAGCGTGTTCTGGGCCGTGGCGCTATCCAGCGAGGGCCGGGTCACACCACTTACGCCATCCTGATCGCCGACATTGGTCGAGCCATCCATTTTCTTGGGGCCATAGCTGGTTGATTCATTATTGTTGTTCCAGTACCCGTCGGTCGACAGGATGGTGAAATTGCGCTGGCAGGAATACTGCACCGGATCCCATCCATCAATCTGGCCGGCATACATCCGCCCCATGCGGGACAGCGCGCCGCGCAGCGGCGTAAAGGTCGACTTGCGCGCGCCGTAAAGCCTGTTGAACCAGTTGGTGCGATGCGTGTCGGAGAACGTGCCAATCGCCAGATCATTATTGGTGCTTCCGACGCCGGACTGCACACTATTGATGAAGAAAAGGCCGATGCGGTATTTGTCCTCATCAAGGTTGGCGAATGCCTCGCCAACGCCGGCCTTGGCAAGGAAAGCGCGCTTGCGGTAGTAGGAATACCAGTTGGCGTAATTGGTGAGCGCGGCATCACTGCCGGCCGAAGTTCCCGGTGCGGCAATGCCGCTCGCTGTGGAAACTACGTTATAGCTTGAATTAAGGGCGCAGCTTGTGCTGCCTGGATCGGTTTTATGTGTTGCATAAAAGATGCCGGAGTGGCTTTCGGTTTTCCACGGGTTGATACTTGCGCTTCGATTAGTTCCGCTTACCTTGTTTCTGACAATTACCGGGTTAATAGTCATGCCAGACTGGTTCTCCGGGGCATTGATGGTCAGGGCATTGCTGCCGTCATCCCAAGCCGCACTGAATCCTGATCCGCTGGTTTCCGCCTGAATGTTGATGCTTTCGGCAACGGCTCGGCCCAGATCGTCCGTAGTGGACGTTCCGCTGGAGCTTGGCACCGCAGTCGAGTTCAGCAGTTCCAGTTCAGTGCCATCCACCTTGGTAACCTTCAGGGATGAGACGTAATACTTAGAACTGACTAACGAGTCAAATACAATCGACGACTGCGTCAACGAGTAAGATCCGACAGTGGTCAAGTCTATCGCCACATTGGTCGTCGTGCCATCGAACATCTTGGCCCCGGCGGCAAAGTAACCGTCATGGAGCGCAGCAGTGAACGACGCGTTCGGATAGCGCGTACCATCCGCCTTGATCGGAGGAAAATAGGACGTGGCCGGATTGTAGGCCAGGGTATTGTACTTATGCCACTTGTAGCAATAACTACCCTGATTCACCAAATTGCCATTTGGCATATTCTCTTCATCCATCGAACCGGAATCATCGAATACGAATGCAATGTTCGGCAGGATGACGGTGGTGGGCGCATTGGCGAGGGGTACATTTGCCAGATCGGTGGCAGCAGCGCGCGCCTCCCAGAAAAACATGGACAGCAATGCTCCCAGCGCCAACGGGGCACAGGCGGAAAACTTGCTCGATATTGGCTTCAGATTCATTATTTTTCTCCTTTGGTATCCATGCTGAGGATTGCCAAAACTGTTTGCAGTCGCATCCTGCCGACTGTCTCTCGGCTAGCGCGAAACGATCGCCTGCACAAAACTGAAACTCTTTTTCGGACCGGTAACCCGGACTGTAATTCGATAGAAACCGCGGTTTGCCACCGAACTCCATTTGCCTTTCTGATAATTCGTCATTTGCCGGTTTGCGCCCATGCTGCTGCCCGCCTGCATGCTTTGCTCCGTCGAGCAGGTTGCGCCGTTCAGCGCGCCGGTCGTATCGCACATGCGGTGGATGACATAGGCAACCGTATTGCCGCTGGTAGCGTCGATCGCCAGGATTTTTACCTTGCTCGCGCTGGTCCAGTCCAGGTTATCCGCAGTTGTCGTGGTCTTGTTGCCGGTAATGTCCAGGGAGTTCTGGCTGGTGGCGTAATAGCCATTGGTCGGGCTATCGCTTTCCAGGCTGGCGCCATTGGCATTCAGCCACGTGATTGCCGTCTCGATCCCCTTGTCGCCGCTGAGCGTGGCGCTTTGCTTGAAGATCAGGTTGCTGGCGACCAGCGTAGAAGTATCCACCGAGCGTATCATCGCAATGCCGGCCATGGTCATGGCCACCAGCACGATCAACGCCACGATCAACACCGCGCCGCGCTGGCGCTGCAAGACCGGCATTATCACGGCAGAGGAAACACGCCCTTCCCGGCAATCGAATGTCATGCTCATAGATTCCCCCACATTACGTTACGCAGCGGGACCACGGTTTCAAAAACCTTGTAGCGGTAGCATTTCCAGTCTCGCGGATAATTGGTGGTGTCAAAACGAGCCCATGTAGACCATTTGTTATCCTTGATAACTGCCGGCACAGTCGTATCCATGGTCGGGTTCGACGCCGAGCAAGCCGCTCCGACAGCAGGCTTCTCATACTGCGTGCTGCGCGCCAGCACGGCAATGCGCACCGCCTTGATCCGCTTCCAGTCCGCCAGCGCCGGATTACTCCAGTCCGTACCGGTTGCTGCATCCACCTTGGCGTCTCTCCAGGCACTGACCACCTGGGTGCCTGCATCGGCAATCCCGTACTGCACCTGCAGGTCGAAAATTTCCGGCGATACCACTTCGGTGACAGGAGTGGCAGAAACCGAGTTATCGTAGCGTTTCAACTGCCTTGCAGTCGTGTCGATGGAATAGGAACGCTCGAAGATTGGGAAACCGGCCGCGGGGGCAAAGCAGGCCACGGTGGCACCTTCCGTGTAAGCGGGCCAGTCATTATCATTCTGGTAGGATGCTGGCGGATTGTAAGGGCCATCCTCACCGGGGTTATGCTGGATTTTCAGGGCCTCGCCCTGTACCTGCGTGATCTGCATCAGCGTGCACTCATTGCCCTGCGATACCAGCACCATGCCGCCTACGGCGCAACCACTGGTCGTACCGACATTCAGCTCAGAGGAAGATTGCGGCATGTTCTTGGAGATCTGGGTTGCAGACGGATAGCGGAACGTATCGAGGTTCGGGTTTGCAAAAAATTTTGCAGCGATCTGGTCAGGCCCTGCATCGCCGTCTGTCACCTTCACAGAAGAAAATGAAAAGCCGCCCAGCGGACCCTTGTTCGATCCGCATTTGAGAATATCGTCGCAATAAGTGAAAGCCGAGGTGCAGTTTTCAAAAGCGGAAGTTCCCAGACCCCAGCCAGCCATGCGAGTGTCGCGCTCAATCAGGTACAGGGCGACAGCGCCATTGGTTTGCGCATCGCCGCCTGATGTTGTGCTGCGTTTCTGTCCTTCGGAAACACTGTAGACCTGCATGATCACGGTCATGGCGATCATGCCCAAAGCCAGTCCAACCATGATTTCCACCAGGCTGAAACCTTTAACTGAGAGGCGCATATTCCGGCTCCTTAAGTCTTAGCCATTAATCGTGGCAGTTACCACGTACTTGTGGGCCGTTACTTCGCCCGGTAATTTCCAGGTGATAGTCACGGTTACGTCGTTGCCTGTCACAGCGATCGTGCGCTTCCCTTGAGGCAGGCTGATGATGTCTTCATCGGTCACTTCGTGAACATCGAGAGAAGTGCGGTTTGTCCACATCAGGGCAATCGACTGATTTGCCAGAAAACTGGCATCGAGGCGATATTTGGCATCCGTGGTATACCTGAGCGCCGAAGATTGCAAGCCGACGATTGCCAATATCCCGAACGAGAAAATCAGGATGGCGAGCAAGCCTTCCAGCAGCATCATGCCCCCCTGCTTCCGGAGCTCGCCCGAGTGCTTCCGTGTAATAGACTTCATCATCAAGTTCCTCAGCTGCATCCTTGCGAGTTATTGGCAAACGCCAGTGCCGGGTCACACATCCTGGTATGTCCGCCTGGTCCGAGAAACACTACATACCGGCGGGTTTCCGCGCTGATTTCGTTGGTAATATCGATTCTGGCAATGTCGCCAGTGGCATTTGCCAGGCGCCCAATGCCATTGAAACTCACGCCGGCCGGCAGACCCGTTCCCTTGGCGATCGCGGTGCTGAACTGGTTGGCCGGCGTCGGAACAGGTATGGCAGTCGTGCTGATACCCACCCTGGCATTCTGCGCGCCCTCATTGGCGGCGCGGCTTTCTATCGTGGCCGGGCATTCGGCAGTTACACTGACGCATCCGACGTTCCAGGCGATCAGGCCGTTTTCATCCCTCAGTTCGAACCGGACAACGGCGTTGCGCTTCAATGCCTCGGTCCGCGCCAGCTGCAGCCCATTAAGTATCGATTCGGCGCCGCCGCGGTTTTGCACATTCTGAATCCACAGGCTGAAAGAAGGGATCCCCATCCCCAGCAGGATGCCGACGATTGTTACCCCGATCATCAACTCGATCAGGCTCAAGCCGGATTGGGTATGCCGGCTTAACATACGCCGCCCTTCTTGGTCACCCAGCAATTGATCGGCGCCGTCCCCCAGCCTGTCGGCACTTCAGTCGTTTTCTTTTCATTGTTCTGATTGAGGGTGTAGGTAAAATCGCTCATGCTGCCGATTCCCTCGGCTTTCACCACGAATTCAGTCGCGTTCAGCGTGGGACAGGAGTAGGTGAAGTTGTCATCGGGCGGAATTGCGCAGCCCCCTTCATAAGTGCGGACGTCCTGAAAACGCTGTTCCAGCTTGACACGCATACTGGCCAGGTTGCTTGTCGCTTGAGGGATTTTTCCTCGCGTGACATAGTTGGTATAGGCTGGCAACGCAACAGCGGCCAAAATCGAAACGATCGCCACAGTAACCATTAATTCGATCAAGGTAAAACCGGCATTTATCTTTTTCTTGCTCATGAACTACTCCCTTTGGCGTTATTTGGATATTAAGCAAATTTCTTTAAAGCACAATTTCTAACAGACAAATGGCGAGCTTTAAAGGATTAACGGCGTGAAAAACTCACCACAGTGGCAGTTCAAGATTGCCAAACAACAAATTATTAACATATTTGATATAAATGCAGCAGCGATATGGTCCTTCAGTCACCCTCCGTTCGCGCCTCGCTACTGTAAATTCGCCCCTCTCGCAGCATCTCCTCAAACCGCTCCGCCGCCACCGGCTTGCTGAAGTAATACCCCTGCATCGCATCGCACCCATGGTTGCGCAGGAATTCCAGTTGCTCGGCCGTCTCCACCCCTTCGGCGATCACCTGCAGGCGCAGACTGTGCGCCAGTGAAATGATGGTGGCGACGATCGCCGCATCGTCAGGGTCAATGCTGATGTCGCGCACGAAGGACTGATCAATTTTCAGCACGTCGATCGGCAAGCGCTTCAGGTACGCCAGGCTGGAGTACCCGGTGCCGAAATCATCGATCGAGATCTGCACCCCCAGCCCCGCGAGGTCGCGCAGAATGCCGATGGCATGCTCGACATCCGTCATGATCATGCTTTCGGTGAGTTCGATTTCCAGGCAGTGCGGCGCCAGGCCGCATTCCTGCAGGACATTGGCAATCGACTTGACCAGGTCTTTCTGTTCGAACTGGCGCGCCGACAGGTTCACCGCTACCGTCAGCTCGCCCAGGCCGGCATCCTGCCAGGCCTTGGCTTGCAGGCAGGCGGTGCGAATCACCCAGGCGCCGAGCGGCACGATCAGGCCGGTTTCCTCGGCCAGGCCGATGAAGCGCCCCGGCGCCACCATGCCGAAAGCCGGGTGCTGCCAGCGCACCAGCGCTTCCATGCCCTGGATCCTGCCGGTGTGCAGGTCGACCTGCGGCTGGTAATGTAGCTCGAACTGCCGGTGCTCCAGCGCCAGGCGCAAATCCCCCTCGAGGCGCAGCCGCTCCAGCGCGCGCTCGTTCATGGCGGGTGTATAGAACTGGTAATTGTTGCGGCCGGTTTCCTTGGCGCGGTACATGGCGATATCGGCATGTTTCATCAGCGTGTCGGCATCCTCGCCGTCGCTGGGATATACCGCCATGCCGGCGCTGGTGGTCATGAAGAATTCATGGCCTTCGATGGTGTACGGCTTGGCCACCGCTTCCATGATGCGCTGCATGGTATGGATGGCAGCGCTTTCATTGCTGCGTTCAGGCAGAACCAGCACGAATTCGTCGGCGGCCAGGCGCGCCACCGTATCGGTATCGCGCACGCATGCCTGCAGACGCGTGGCGACCTGCCCCAGCAACTGGTCGCCGGCCGACAGGCCCAGCGTGTCATTGATGAACTTGAAGCGGTCCAGGTCGAGGTGCACTACCCACACCGGGTGCATGTAGCGCGCCGCGAAGGCCAGCGCCTGTCCCAGGCGGTCGCGCAGCAGGTTGCGGTTGGCCAGCCCGGTCACGGTATCCTGGTTGGCGCGGAGCTCCAGTTCGGTCTCGTAGCGCTTCATTTCCGTGATGTCGTACTGCGCCGCGACGAAGTGCGTCACCTTGCCGGTGGCGTCGCGCACCGGCGAAGTGTACAAATCGTTCCAGAACATCGTGCCATCCTTGCGGTAGCTGCGCATGACCGCGTGGCCGGGGCGCTGCTCGATCGTGGCGGCCTTGAATTCGGCGATGCCCGGCTGCTTGCTGTCGCTACCCATCAGCAGGCGCATGCCGCGCCCGAGAACTTCCTCTTCCGCATAGCCGGTCATGCGCTCGAAAGCCGGATTGACGTACTCGATCGGATAGCTGGGTGGCTCGGCGCTGATGATGAGGATGGCGTTCGGACTGGCTTCGATGGCGCGGTTGCGCAGCTCCAGGTCTTTCTCGATGCGCTCGCGGGCGGCGATGTCTTCGCGGAGCAAGCGGTTGGCAAGGTGCGCCTCATGCGTGCGCTCGTCAACCAGCCGGCGCACCCGCTGCTCGCGCGTCACCAGCGCATGAAGATAGGCGGCGCCCAGGAAGCTGAACAGAATGCCGCCGACCAGCACATAAACGGAGCCGTATTGCCCGACAACCGGCTGCTGCTCCGAAGAAGGCGAGACCACCATGTGCCATGGCTTGCCAGCGACCAGGAAATTATGGCCGACGGGTTCGATCCGCGGCGGCAACAGCCAGCGCATCACTCCTTTTTCCGCTTCCGCGGCGGCTGGCGCCCTGCCCTTGCGAAATGCCAGTTGCGATTCATCCGCCATGGCGGCGGCATAGATGCTGATATCCGGGCTATCGCCCTCCAGCAAATCGCCGCCGAGCGCCTTCTCAATCAGGTTCCTGGCGCTGAATATCACCGCGGTATCGCCGATCCATGCCGCGCGCCGCGAGCGCACGTCGTCCAGCGCCGCGCCTTTGCGATACACCGGCATGACCACCTCGAAGCCGAGCCGGGCATCGCCCTTACCCTGCGCCAGCTGCAGCAGCGCCGAGGCGGCAGGCCGCCCGGTGTCGGCCGCCTGCTGCATGACGCCCACCAGATTGGCATGACCGCTGACATTCAGCCCGAATGCCGCCTCATTCCCCCGCATTGGCTCCAGGTAATCGACAACGATGTAACGTTCCTTCTCGGGTGCCACAATCGGCTTGCCGGCAGCCAGCTCGGTCAGCGAAAAGCCGGGAAATTGCCGGCGGATTTCCGCCTCATAGGCCGAGCGCTCGCCCGCGCTCACGATGCGGTGAAAGTTGAAGGCCTGGATGTAGGGGTGGCGCTGCAGCAGGGGCTGGGTAAACACCCGGAACTGTTCGCGGCTGACCGTTTCATTGACCACGAATAGCTGGTTGAGAATGACCAGGGAATTGACTGCTTCGCCCAGCCCCTGCTCCAGGCGCATGGCTCGGATGCTTGCCTGCTGGCTGAAATCCGTCATCTGCGCCTTGTATTCGAGGCCGCGCAAAACCAGGAACAGCGATAGCGCGGCTGCCAGGCCCACGGCCAGGGTCAACAGCGCGGAAATGGGTACGACGGTCAAAGGACGTTGGGGGGTAACTGGCTCTGCCATGGCCATAAGCTCGACTTTTTTGCTGCAATCCAGTTAAAAGCGCAAAAGGCACGGCAACACAGCCCTATGCATGCCGAGCTAGGGTAACTGATTTAATGCCGCAAAGAAAGCAAAGGAGGGAAGATGGGAAGCGTAGTGTGGCAAGATGGATAAAGCCGGCAACAATTGCAAATCAAGTGCGCTCGTCAGGCTCCGGCAGCAGGCAGGCGTCCACCACGCGCAGATCGTTGTCCTTGGCAAAGTTCAGGACAAAGTGATATGCCATCGGCTCGATCTTGCGCAGCTCTTCGCTGACAACCACAGACTTGATCCCTTCCAGCAAGGTAGGACGGACATAGGGGGAATAACGCAAGTGCGCATTCGGCATACGCATGCCACCTCCGCCAAAGGCGGACATGACGCCGCACAAGCGTTCGGCCCAGTCGCTGGGACGAAAAGGCCTGCCGTTGCTGGTAACGCCCTGGATAATAAACTCGTTTGCTTCTTTGTGTTTGTTGGCATTGTCAGCCATGCGGGCGACTCGTCTGTTAGCGGGTTCAGGTGGAGGCCTGTCGCAAGTAAGTCGGCAGTCCTTAGCCACTGAGTATTATATCCCATGCTTGCAAGCAATGACATGACATACCACAATATGAAATTATTCTATCGTGTTACCCGACCCAGAGTGCAATCGAAATCAACAGCAACATCAGCATCCACAGCAGTAATGCACGCCATACCAGGCCTACCGTGCTTTGCAGGGTACGCGGCTGCGGCGCATCGCCGGGCGGACCTTCGGTTTCGACGGTCGCCGTATCCACCAGCGAGGCATCGGCCGGCAGGACGCTGGCGGCTGCCACGGCTGGGGTGCCCAGGCGCACGCCCAGCGCGCCGCCACCGGCTGACAGGATGACGCCGATGGCCTCGTCCGACCAGCGATAGGCAAAATTACGCCAGGCATAGATGGCATCCTCGAAATTGCCGACCACGGCAAAAGCAATCGCCGTCAGGCGCGAAGGAAGCCAGTCTATCCAGTAGAAGGCACGCATGGCGAAGCGGCCGAAGGCTTCGTTTTTCAGGTGATCCGGCTCGTTCCAGGCGCGCGCCAGGTATTCGGCGACACGGTACATCACCGCGAACGCCGGCCCCGCCGGCAGGAGCAGCCAGAAAAACACGCCGAAGACATTGCGATGAGCGGTCACCAGCGCCGTTTCCACCGCGATGCGCGACAACTCGCTGCTATCCAGGGTCGAGGTGTCTTCCCCGGTCCATTCGGCCAGCAGGCTGCGCGCGCTTTCCTCATCGCCGGCGCTGAGCGCAATCTGGATCGAGGTGAAGTAATGGCTGTAATGCCGGAATCCCAGGGTGAGGTAGGCGATCAGGGCGGTCCAGGCAAACACTGCCAGAAAGCCGATGCTGGTGCACAACCAGTACACCAGCGCGGTCGGCACCATCACGGCAGCCATGGTGGCAAGCCACGCTACCCGGCCGTGCTGCGCCTGACCGGCATTGAAGCGCGTTTCCATGCGGCTGGCCAGCGTGCGCAAGAAGGCATGGACCGGATTGTCGGCGCGCAGCGGCTGGACTTGTTCGATCAGCAGGACAAGAAGGATGGCAAAAAAGGTCATCAGGCAGCTTTCACTGGAGCTTAATATCCCGATACGATAACGCAGCACGCGATCTTAATCAAACTCAAGCTCGCAGGAAATGGTATAGGTTGCGCAGCATGGCGGCAGTCGCACCCCAGATGAAAAACCGCTCATACGGCATGGCGTAAAAAATGCGCCGGCCGCCGGGAAAATCAACGCCGCGGCGTTGATGGTTGTGACCATCCATCAGATAGCTCATCGGCACTTCGAAAATCTCTGCCACTTCGAACGGGTCGGCGCGCAAGTCGAAGGGCGGCTGCACCAGCGACACCACTGGCGTGACGCGGTAGCCAGTGACGGTCAGGTAGTCCGGCAAGGTGCCCATCACCTCGACATGGCGGCGATGCAGGCCGACTTCCTCTTCGGTTTCGCGCAAGGCGGTATCGATCGCCGAGCTGTCGCTCGCCTCGAAACGTCCGCCCGGCAGGCTGACCTGGCCGGCATGGTCATGCAAATGGGCGGTACGCTGTGTCAATAACAGGGTGGGACCGGTTTCCCGCAAAACGATGGGCATCAGCACGGAAGCGGGAGTGAACGGCGACTCGGTGGCTCGCAGACGATGTTCGTCGGTATTTTCCGGCATCCACACGGGAGGAGCAGCAAAGCGCTCGCGCAGCCACTCGGGACGCAAGCGCTCGGCGGCAAGCGCGGCTTCACCGGCAATCGCATCGATCGCCACTTCGCGCGGATCAAGAATCAACTTCGGCAAAACGGTTCCCTGTCCAGTCAACATCTGCAGGCGCGCCTGGGAGTGAATCGAGGAATAGCCCCGGCACATTATTGCATGCAGTCCAGCCCCGATTGTAGAGGATGACGGGAATTCATGCCGGCCAGGTCAGCAACAAGGGAGGCTTGCAGACGCCATCCGCCGCGCGGCAGCGGACGCAGGATGCAAAAAGGGCACCCTGGGGTGCCCTCTTCTCATGCCACGAAGCCGGATTACTCTGCAGTGGCCTGTGCTGCCGCGGTACGACGGTTCGGCAGTTTTTCCTTGATACGTGCCGACTTGCCGGAACGCTCACGCAGGTAGTACAGCTTGGCGCGACGCACATCGCCGCGACGCTTGACTTCGATCGAAGCGATCAGCGGGGAGTACAGCTGGAAGGTACGCTCAACGCCTTCGCCCGAGGAAATCTTGCGGACGATGAAGTTCGAGTTCAGGCCGCGGTTGCGGCGCGAAATGACCACGCCTTCGTAAGCCTGGGCACGCTTGCGGGTGCCTTCGACCACGTTGACGCTGACCACGACGGTGTCGCCAGGGGCGAAGTCGGGGATGTTCTTGCCGAGACGGTTAATCTCTTCTTGTTCGAGTTGCTGGATCAAGTCCATTTTTAGCTCCTGAAACCATCTTGCCGGCGCCGGGCAGCTTCCGCTGCCACCAAAACCCGGTAGAGGATGGGGTTGAATAAGCGGACAGAGTACATCCGCGCTTTACTGCTACTGCTAACTTCTAATCAGTTATATCCGGTTGGGGACAGAGTACCGCTCATCTTAATCAGTTGAGGACAGAGTACCGCTTCGCTTAACTCTGTCCCACAATTACAAGAAACGCTGTCCCGCAAGAAATTTCTCATCTGCCTTCGTCAGCAAACCTGCCGCGCGCGCCCTGGCGATCAGGTCCGGGCGTTTGGCCGCAGTCGCCGCCAGCGCCTGCTCGCGCCGCCACTTGACGATCTCGGCATGGTGCCCGCCCTGCAGAACCGGCGGCACCGCCACGCCTTCATACACGTCCGGGCGGGTGTAGTGCGGATAATCCAGCAAGCCGTTGACGAAACTGTCCTCGACCGCCGAGGCATCGTCGTGCAGCACGCCCGGCAACTGGCGGATCACCGCGTCCATCAGCGCCATCGCCGGCAACTCGCCGCCCGACAGCACGAAATCGCCGAGACTGATTTCTTCGTCCACGCAACGGTCCAGCAAGCGCTGGTCCACTGCTTCATACCGTCCGCACAGCAGCACCAGCCCCGGCTCCGCCGTCAGCTGCATGACGCGCTCATGCGTCAACTGCCTGCCCTGCGGCGACATGTAAATTACTCGCGGCCGCGCCAGGGCCAAGGCTTGCTGACGCGCCCTGGCGGCATCGATCGCCGCTTCCAGGGGTTTTGCCAGCATCACCATGCCGGGACCGCCGCCGTAAGGCCGGTCATCCACAGTCCGATAATTGTCAGTGGTGAAATCGCGCGGATTCCACAACGACAAACCGCATTTGCCCTGCTCGAAAGCGCGCCGCGTAATGCCGGACTGCGTGATGGCGGTGAACATTTCCGGAAACAGCGTGACGACATCGAATTGCATCCCGCGTTTTCCCTTTCACCCTTCCATCCTGGCTGCCTAGTAGTCGCGGCTCCAGTCCACTGTTATCTTCTTGTCTGCCAAATCCACCGTCTTGACGAAGTGCTCAACGAAGGGAATCAGCATTTCCGGACCCGGCTTTTGCTCCGGCCCGGTCGGCGGCACCACGCGCAAAATCGGATGCGCGCCATTATCCATCAAATCCGCCACCTGCCCGAGCACTTCGCCCTGCAGGTTATCGACATCCAGGCCAACCAGGTCAACCCAGTAGAACTCGCCGTCTTCCAGCGCCGGAAAATGCCGGCGCGAGATATGCACGGTAGTACCCTTGAGACCCTCGGCGGTGTTGCGGTCCGCTACCCCCATCAGGCGGGCGACGGTGTCGCCGCCATGGGCCTTGGCCTGCATGACTTCGACATCGCGGATTTCCGGCTGGGGTTGCGATACCTCGAGCCACCAGGTCCTGGCGTGCAGCAAGGCATCCGCATCCGCCGAATAAGGCCGGATCCTGACCCAGCCCTGAATGCCGTAGGCGCCAGTGATGTGTCCCACCAGCACCAGATCTTCGGGGATATCTATCCCCGATGCGGTCTTGCGCGACAAAATTTAGGCAGCAGCCTTATTGCCGGCATCCTTGACCAGACGGGCCACGGTCGGCGACAACTGGGCGCCAACGCCTTGCCAGTAGCTCAGGCGATCCTGGGCAACGCGGAAGCCTTCTTCTTTCTCGGAAGCGAGCGGGTTATAGAAACCGATACGCTCGATGAAGCGGCCGTCGCGACGGTTACGCGAATCGGTAGCAACGATGTTGAAGAACGGGCGCTTCTTGGCGCCACCACGGGATAAACGAATCACGACCATAATAATTCCAAAAAGTGTACGTACGCGGAAAAAGCCATAGATTATAGCGGACTATGCCTTTACAAACAACTGCCAGGCAGGCAACAGTTTTACGGCCGAGATCTTGCCCAGACAAGCGAAGCGATGACGCCAAAACACTCGCCAAAACACCCACCCAAACGCCTGCCAAAAATCATGAATAGCTTTTTAAATCAATAAATTACACAATATCAATACAAACCTCTGCCAGCCGTTACAATGCCATTTGGCAAATAACCCACCCCGGCTGGACGCTCAAACGCGGCGCTCGCCTATTCAAAACAAGGCCCATGGCAGCAAACCACAAGAACAAAACCTTCGCGACTTTGCTGGCAATGCTGTTCGGCGGCATCGGCCTGCACCGGTTTTACCTTTATGGCACAAGCGACCGCTGGGGGTGGCTGCACCTGTCCAGCCTGGCGATCTCCGGCATTCTGGCGGGACAATGGCCTGAACAGCCGCTGCTGTTTACCGCTGCGCCGCTGGTGATATCGATCCTGGCCGGCTTAATCGCGGCGCTGGTGCTGGGCCTGACGCCCGACGACAAGTGGGACCAGCGGCATAACCACCAATCGGGCAGGCAATCCCGTTCGGGCGCCTGGCTGGCGGTGTTGCTGGTGCTGACCACGGGCTGCGGCGCAATCGCCCTGATCGCCGTGCTGGCGCGCACCCTGGATTTGCTGTTTACCGGCGGCGCCTACGGCTAAGTCCGAGCCCAGCTCCTTGCTCTTGCCCCATTATCACGCACGTCGTTGGTGCGCCTGCACCGAACTCTTTCACGCACTCTTTCATTTTCCCGCCCTTTTCCTCCTTTTATCCACTCCCGGTACCGATTGTTGCTTGGCACAAAAAATGCTGTTTTGCAATTAACAGCGATTTCAACCATTTGCAACAAACCTACCGGGGGAATTCATGGCACGACGCCAGATTCAGGCGCATTACGCGCTGCTCGCCTTACTTTCAAACTGCTTCTTCAGCCTGCCGGCTGCTGCCCAACAGGCTTCTTCTCCGCTGGCCGGACCGGTCCTGGCGGAACAGGCCAGTATTAACGCGGGCGACACTGCCTGGATGCTGACTTCGACGGCGCTGGTGTTGCTCATGACCATACCCGGCCTGACGCTGTTCTACGCCGGCATGGTGCGCAAGAAGAACGTGCTGGGCACCATGGCGCACAGCTTTGCCGCCTGCTGCGTGGCGACGGTGCTGTGGATCGCCGTCGGCTACAGCCTCGCCTTCACGCCGGGATCGTTCTTCATCGGCGGCCTGGATCGCGTCATGCTGGATGGCCTGGCCTACCTGAAGGAAGCCGGCAAGGTCAGCATCCATCCCCTGGCGCCGACCGTGCCGGAAAGCGTGTTCGTGATGTTCCAGATGAGCTTTGCCATCATCACCCCAGCCCTGATTACCGGAGCTTTCGCCGAGCGCATGAAATTCTCCGCACTGCTCCTGTTTGTCGCCCTGTGGTCGCTGCTGGTGTATGCGCCGGTGGCCCACTGGGTCTGGGAGCCGGGCGGATGGCTGGCGGCGCGCGGCGTGCTGGACTTTGCCGGCGGCACGGTAGTGCATATCAATGCCGGCGTCTCCGGCCTGGTGGCTGCCGTGATGCTCGGCCAGCGCCAGGGCTTCGGCAAGGAAGCCATGCCGCCGCACAACCTGGCCTTCACGGTCATCGGCGCGTCGCTGCTGTGGGTAGGCTGGTTCGGCTTCAACGCCGGTTCGGCAGTCGCGGCTGACGGCCGTGCCGGCATGGCGATGCTGGTCACGCAAGCGGCAACCGCCGTGGCGGCGCTTGCCTGGATGCTGGCGGAATGGCTAACCCGCGGCAAGCCTTCGGTGCTGGGACTGGTGTCGGGCGCGGTCGCCGGCCTGGTGGCGATCACGCCGGCGTCCGGCTTCGTCGGCATCACCGGCGCCTTCGCTATCGGCGCGGCGTCCGGCCTGGCTTGCTACTGGGGCGCCACCACCCTCAAATCCATCCTGCGCTACGACGATTCGCTCGACGTGTTCGGCGTGCACGCAGTCGGCGGCATTGTCGGCGCCCTGCTGACCGGCATCTTCGCCGACAAGGCGATCGGCGGCGTGGGCGGCGCGCTGGAAGTGCAACTGGTCGGCGTATTCGTCACCGTGCTGTATGCCGCCGTGGCGACGGCACTGATCCTGTGGCTAGTCAGGATCGTGGTCGGCTTGCGCGTCGCACCCGAGGAGGAACGCGAAGGCCTCGACATTTCTCAGCATGGGGAGCAGATCGCATGAGCGCACACCAAATGGCACGGATGGCGGAACTGGAAAACCAGGCGTTTTCCCTCATGGGCCGCCTGCATGTAGTCTTGCGCCGCGAAACCGGTCGCATCACCGACGTCGAATACATGCGCATCGACCCTGCCTACTGCCGCCACCTGATTCAGCTGGCATTGCAGTCAGGCCAGCAGGATCTGCAAAAAATCGGCGAGCGGCTCCATGACATTTATTTCGGCGAAGCAGGCCTGTTTATCCTGGAGCACCCGAAGCCACCGCTGCTGGCGCGTTTCAGTACTACCCATGCGACAGCGGCTGCGCCTCCCGCCGCCGCCATTCCTCCGGCGCATGCCGGCTCCGAAACCATGCAGCCATTTCCGGGTTCAGCCATACCGGATCCGGCACCGCCCGAAAAGGACCGGCATTATGTCGGACGGCTGCGCTGAGCTTCCGATTCGGCGCCGGTGCGGCCGGACATCGGCATGTCCATGGAAGGAGATTCTTCCTTGAACAACTGGCGGATTTGCTGGCGCAATTCCGGCGTATCCTGATGCTGATGCACTGAAACGGCATGCTGGACAGCCGCTTCCAGCAACTCATCCTCGTTGTCCGCGCTGATCGCCACGCTGCAATGCATTTCGCTCGGATACTCCCGGCAATCGATATATTTACGGGTCACTTCCTCATCTCCTTTGCTGCTTTGGCAGAACGAGAATCATCACACCGCGATGGTCATGGTCTGAACCAATTGGCAGCCATCAATTTTCCACGTGCCTTCCTCATCCTTGTGCATCAGGTAAATCGCCACCCAGACATGGCTGTCCAGGTCGGTCAGACGCACTGCCTGGTAAACCTTGCCGAGCACGATTTGCGGCGAGGAATACAGGGCCATGCGATGCCGATACACGGGGTCATACTTTTCCTTGATCATCTTCAGGAAATTGTCAGGCGAACCGAGACGGTTGCGGGTGTCTTCCGTCGTCAGGTCGAAGGCCTTGACCGCATCGTCCTTGGCTAGCGCCTCGATCTGCGCCTGTACCGCGCTGCGGATTTGCGCCATCTCGCTTTCACGCAGCTTTTCCGCAGTTGCGCGGAGCGACCAGCCGCCAAGCATTACAAACATCGCCACGATCAGTGCCAGACGTTTCATAATTTGACCCCATGGAAAAGCCGCCAGTTCCAGTGTAGGTCAGACGCGGTGGAAAAACATGGCAAGGCTGGCGGGCAAATTGATGTGGCGCAGAGGACGGCTGCAGGGGGCCAGAGGGTCCAGGGCGACCCGAAAGCTGGTGGCCAATAAAAAATGCCAGTCAGCTTAACTGACTGGCATTAGCTCGCAGGCTGCCTTGTTCACGCAAGCGGTGCGGGTTTAGAACTGATCTTCCTGCAAGGCCAGCACGCTACCGGCGCCTTCCACGATTTCCGTCCTGTAAGCCGCTGCTTGCGGCAGGAAATGCTCGGCAAAAAAGCGCGCGGTAACGATCTTGGCTTCATAGAAGCGCGCATCGCCCTGCCCTTCCTGCAACTTGCGCGCCGCTGCCAGCGCCGCGCGGCCCATTTGCCAGCCGCCCAGCACGATGCCGGCCTGTTTCAGGTACGGCACGCTGCCGGCAAATACCGCCTTGATGTCGGCCTTGATATTGCCCGTCATATAGCTCACCACTTCTTCCAGCGCATCGGCGCCGAGCGCGAGCTGGCGGCCGATTGCCTGCAGGCTTGCCGAATCGGCCGCGGCCAGTTGCGCCACGGTGGCGCGCACCTCGGCGAGGATGGCCCTGGCAGTGGCGCCACCGTCGCGCACAGTCTTGCGGCCGATCAGGTCGTTGGCCTGGATTGCCGTCGTGCCTTCGTAGATCGGCAGGATGCGGGCGTCGCGATAATATTGCGCGGCGCCGGTTTCCTCGATGAAGCCCATACCGCCGTGCACCTGCACGCCGGTGGAAGCCACATCGACCGACAGTTCGGTGGACCAGCCCTTGATGATCGGCACCAGGAATTCGTAAAAAGCTTCCTTATCCTTACGCACCTGGCCATCCGCATGATGCAGGGCGACATCGTGCGCGGCCGCCCCAACATAGGCCAGCGCGCGCGCCGCCTCGGTCTGGGCGCGCATCGACATCAGCATGCGCTTGACGTCCGGCTGATGAATGATGGCCACCGGCCCGGGCGAGCCGGCCAGATCGCGCGACTGGATGCGGTCTTTTGCGTACTGCACTGCCTTCTGGTAGGCGCGCTCGGCCACCGAAATGCCCTGCATGCCGACGGCGAAGCGGGCGGCGTTCATCATGATGAACATGTATTCCAGGCCGCGGTTTTCCTCGCCCACCAGCGTGCCGATGGCGCCGCCGTGGTCGCCGAACTGCAGCACGGCGGTCGGGCTGGCCTTGATGCCGAGCTTGTGCTCGATCGAGACGCAATGCACGTCATTGCGCGCGCCTGGCGTGCCGTCGGCATTGACCAGGAATTTCGGCACGATGAACAGCGAAATCCCCTTCACGCCGGCAGGCGCGTCCGGAGTGCGTGCCAACACCAGGTGGACGATATTCTCGGCCATGCCGTGCTCGCCCCAGGTGATGAAGATCTTGGTGCCGAACAGCTTGTAGGTGCCATCGCCCTGCGGCTCGGCGCGGGTGCGCACTTGCGCCAGATCCGAGCCGGCCTGCGGCTCGGTCAGGTTCATGGTGCCGGTCCACTTGCCGGAAATGAGGTTGGCCAGGTAGGTTTCCTTCTGCTTGTCCGAGCCGGCGGTCATCAGGGCTTCGATGGCGCCATCGGTCAAGAGCGGGCACAGGGCGAACGACAGGTTGGCCGCATTGAGCATTTCTATACAAGGCGTCGCCACGACCTTCGGCAAGCCCTGGCCGCCGAATTCGACCGGATGCTGCACACCCTGCCAGCCGGCTTCGGCATAGGCCCGGAAAGCTTCCTTGAAGCCCTTGGTGGCGGTGACTTCGCCATCCTTCCAGCTGCTCGGCTCGCGGTCGCCGACGACGTTCAAAGGCGCCACCACCTCGCTGCAAAACCTGGCGTTTTCTTCCAGGACCGCATCGACCGTTTCCGGGGTCGCGTCCTCACAGCCCGGCAAGGCGCTGATTGCCGCCAGCCCTGCCAGCTCATTCAGGACGAACTGCATGTCCTTCAATGGTGCGTTATAACTCATGCCTGTCTCCAATAAGGGTTGCTACGCCAGGAATGTCTGCCTGGCGTTTCATCTTTCCAGTGCCCGCCTGCAGCAGGATCAGCCGAGTTCCTTGACCAGCTGCGGCACGATCTCGAACAGGTCGCCAACGATGCCGTAATCGGCCACCGAGAAGATCGGCGCTTCCGCATCCTTGTTGATGGCCACGATGGTCTTCGAATCCTTCATGCCGGCCANNAGGTGCTGGATGGCGCCGGAAATGCCCACCGCGATATACAGCTGGGGCGCGACGATCTTGCCGGTCTGGCCCACTTGCCAGTCGTTGGGCACATAGCCCGCATCCACTGCGGCGCGCGAGGCGCCCATGGCGGCGTTGAGGCGATCGGCCAGCGGCTCGAGAATCTTGAAGCTTTCGCCGGAACCCATGCCGCGCCCGCCGGAGACGATCACCTTGGCGGCGGTCAGCTCGGGGCGGTCGGACTTGGCCACTTCGCGCGAGACGAACGCCGACTTGCCGAAGTCGGCCGCTGCGGCGATGTTTTCGACCGCGGCATTGCCGCCGGCAGCGGCGGCGTCAAAGCCGGTGCCGCGCACGGTGATGACCTTAATCGGATCGGTCGACTGCACGGTAGCAATGGCATTGCCGGCATAGATCGGCCGCTCGAAGGTATCCGGGCTGTCGACTTTGGTGATTTCCGAGACCTGGCCGACATCGAGCTTGGCGGCGATGCGCGGGGCAATGTTCTTGCCATAGGCNNGCCAGCTGGGCGGCAGCCTGGGCGGCACCGGCGCAATTATGGCCAGCAACGAGGACATGGACATCGCCGCCGCACTGGGCGGCAGCGGTGACGGTATGGGCGGTGCTGCTCTTCAACGAAGCGTTGTCGTGTTCGGCAATGACAAGTGCGACCATGGTGATTTCCTATATTAGTAATTGCGGAACAGAGTGATGAGGCGCCACGGCGCGCTGATTGACTCTGTTCTCAATAAATCAGAGATGAATTAGATGACCTTGGCTTCGTTCTT
>DPRS01000019.1 GCA_003537575.1 Oxalobacteraceae bacterium | reverse complement strand
TGCTCGCCGAACAGGTCGGTTTCGGTTTCTTCACGGAAGTTGGTTTCGATGATGCCGGCACGGCCGCCGCCGTTGGCCATGGCGTACGACAGGGCGATGTCGCGGGCGTTGCCGGACTTGTCCTGGTACACGGCGACCAGGTGCGGCACGCCGCCACCCTGGGCGTAGGTGCCGCGCACGGTGTGGCCCGGGGCCTTCGGCGCAATCATGATGACGTCGAGGTCGGCACGCGGCACGACTTGGCCGTAGTGCACGTTGAAGCCGTGGGCGAAAGCCAGCACGGCGCCCTGCTTGGCGTTGGGAGCGACGTTTTCGTTGTAGACCTGGGCGATGTTCTCGTCCGGCAGCAGGATCATGATGACGTCGGCAGCCTTGACTGCCTCGTTAACTTCGGCGACCTTCAGGCCAGCCTTCTCGACCTTGGTCCAGGAAGCGCCGCCCTTGCGCAGGCCAACGGTGACGTTGACGCCGGAGTCGTTCAGGTTTTGCGCATGCGCATGGCCTTGCGAACCGTAACCGATGATGGCGACGTTCTTGCCTTTGATGAGGGACAGATCACAATCTTTATCGTAAAAAACTTTCATTTGCTTTCCTAATTTTTAAAATATTTTAAATTTGGGGAAAGAGTTAAGCGAAGCAGTACTCTGTCCCCAACATTCTATAACTCTATAACTAACCAGGTTTCCAACTAGATTTTCAGGATGCGCTCGCCGCGTCCGATGCCCGAACCGCCGGTACGCACGGTTTCCAGGATCGCACTGCGATCGATGGAATCGATGAAGGCGTCCAGCTTGCCCTTGTTGCCGGTCAGTTCGATGGTGTAGGTCTTCTCAGTAACGTCGATGATGCGGCCGCGGAAGATATCGGCGGTGCGCTTCATTTCTTCGCGTTCCTTGCCGACTGCGCGCACTTTGATCAGCATGAGTTCCCGCTCGATGTGCGCGCCTTCGGTGAGGTCGACCACCTTGACCACTTCGATCAGGCGATTCAGGTGCTTGGTGATCTGTTCGATGACGTCGTCCGAACCGCTGGTGGCGATGGTCATGCGCGACAGCGTCGGGTCTTCGGTCGGCGCCACGGTCAGCGTCTCGATGTTGTAGCCACGTGCGGAAAACAGGCCTACCACGCGCGACAGCGCACCAGCTTCGTTTTCAAGCAAAAGAGAAATGATATGACGCATGATTACAGATCCTCCGAGCCCAGCAGCATTTCAGTCAAGCCTTTGCCGGCTTTCACCATCGGCCAGACGTTTTCGGTCTGGTCAGTGATGAAGTTCATGAATACCAGCCTGTCCTTCATGGCAAAGGCGTCCTTCAATGCCCCGTCGACGTCGCGGGGATTTTCAATCTTCATGCCGACATGGCCATAGGATTCCACCAGCTTGTTGAAGTCCGGCAGGGAATCCATGTACGACTCGGAATAGCGGGAACCGTATTCGATCTGCTGCCACTGGCGCACCATACCGAGGAAGCGGTTGTTCAGTAAGATGATCTTCGGCGTCAGGTGGTATTGCGTGCAGGTCGCCAGCTCCTGGATGCACATCTGGATCGAGGCTTCGCCGGTGATACAGGCCACCGTCGCACCCGGGTTCGCCAGCTGTACGCCCATGGCGTACGGCAGGCCCACGCCCATGGTGCCCAGACCACCGGAATTGATCCAGCGGCGCGGCTTGTCAAACTTGTAGTACTGCGCCGCCCACATCTGATGCTGACCGACGTCGGAAGTGATGAAGGCGTCGCCTTTGGTGACTTCCCACACTTTTTCCACCACCGATTGCGGCTTGATGACTTCCTTGGAATCTGCGTACTTGAGGCATTCGCGGCCGCGCCACTGCTTGATCTGCTTCCACCAGTCGGCCAGCGCGGCGGAGTTCACCCTGGTTTCGGCGGCATCCAGCTGGTTCAGGAATTCCTGCAGCACTTCCTTGACGTTGCCAACGATGGGGATATCCACCTTGACGCGCTTGGAAATCGACGATGGGTCGATGTCGATATGGATGATCTTGCGCGCATGCGAGGAGAAATGCTTCGGGTTGCCGATCACGCGGTCGTCGAAGCGCGCGCCGACGGCGATCAGCACGTCGCAGTGCTGCATGGCCATGTTGGCCTCATAGGTGCCGTGCATGCCGGGCATGCCGACCGACAGTTCGCTGGTGGCCTTGTAGCCGCCCAGGCCCATCAGGGTATTGGTGCAAGGATAGCCGAGCTTGTCGACCAACTTGTTCAGTTCGGGCGCGGCATCGGCAAGGATCACGCCGCCGCCGGTATAAATCATCGGCCGCTCGGCCTGCAGCAGCATTTGCACGGCCTTGCGGATCTGTCCGGCATGGCCCTTGTCCACTGGCTTGTAGGAGCGCATCTCGACTTCCTTCGGATAGTCGTAGGCGCACTTGTGCATGGTGATGTCTTTGGGAATATCGACCAGCACCGGGCCGGGACGGCCGGAAGTGGCGATATAAAAAGCTTTCTTGATGGTCGATGCCAGTTCGCGGACATCCTTGACCAGGAAGTTATGCTTGACGCATGGCCGGGTAATACCGACCGTGTCGCATTCCTGGAAGGCATCCTGGCCGATCGCCGTCGAGGGCACCTGGCCGGAAATGACCACCATCGGGATCGAATCCATGTAGGCGGTAGCCAGGCCGGTCACGGCATTGGTGACACCCGGGCCGGAGGTAACGATGGCGACACCGACCTTGTTGGAGCTGCGCGAATACGCGTCCGCCGCATGCACTGCGGCCTGCTCGTGGCGTACCAGGATATGCTGGAATTTTTCCTGATTGAAGATGGCGTCATAGATATACAGCACGGCGCCACCCGGATAGCCGAAAACGTGCTCGACGCCTTCATCGGCAAGACAGCGCACGACGATCTCGGCGCCGGTGATTTCTGAACTCATACTACTTCCTTTCAAGGTCCATTGGAAATTGATCGGATGCTCTCTCCTGACGGGATCGCGCGCGGCGATGGGTCCGGAGGCTTCCCTTGTGCGGGCGGTCACGTCGATTCTGCGCGCATCCGTAGATGCGGTTCAAACCGGCGCTCAACGCCACTCGTTCAGCCAGGGGTTCCCAAAGCAACACAAAAAGCCTATCTGCATAGGCTTTCGAATCCCTCACGCTTGTGGCGTGGGTTAGAGCAAACAGCTTTTAAAATAAAGCATGTCCCCCAGACAACCAGCATCTTGGGCTGATTGCAGGTGGACGAAGGGTCCCTTCGGGATGACGAAGGGAATGATACGTTAATGCGTGGCTTCGTTTTGGTCAAGTAATATTCGATTAATTCTCTTTGAAATCAAGTGTTTTGATTAAAAACAGCTGCACAATTTAAAGCTTTTTTGCTAGCATGCGCACTCACTGCTTGCAAAACATTTGCAAAACAGCCCTCCGCATAAACCTGTACCGAGGCATCTTCGCGGCGGCGGCTTACCGATACCGCCCCACATCGCATGGCAACCGACAAAGAACTTTCCGAATTTCTCGAAAATGTCGAGCGCCGCGCCTTCAAGCAGGCCATCTACGCTGTCCAGAAGGATGAAGTGGCGCTGGATATCGTCCAGGATGCAATGATCAAACTGGCTGAAAAATACGGCGACAAGCCGGCAGCAGAGCTGCCGCCGCTATTTCAGCGTATCCTGCAAAACGCCATCCATGACTATTTTCGGCGTGAGAAGGTACGTAATACCTGGGTCAGCCTGTTTTCCAGCTTCCTGGGCAACAAGGACGAGAGTGATGAGTTCGACCCGATGGAAAACTTCGTCGCAGCAGGCACCGAAGCAGTCGAGTCGAGCGCGGACAAGCTGGAGCGCGCTGAAATCCTGACAATCATTGATAGTGAAGTACAAAAGCTGCCTGCACGTCAACGCCAAGCCTTCCTGATGCGTTATTGGGAAGATTTGGATGTGGCTGAAACCGCTGCGGCAATGGGATGCACGGCCGGCAGCGTAAAAACACATTGCTCAAGAGCAACCCATGCACTGGCGCTGGCATTGAAGGCCAAGGGGATTCACTTATGAACGTCAAAGATCTGAATTTTGCTTATCAGGTAAAGCATGCGCTTGACCAGAACCTGGATAACCTGCCGCCTTCCACCAGGGAACGCCTTGCTTCCGCTCGCAAAATTGCTATGTCCCGCAAGAAACCCGAGCCTTTGCACATCCGCGTCCGACAACTGGCCTTAGCCGGGCATCAGCAGATCGGTAATGCTTTTCAGGCCCCCTTGTCCTGGCTCGGGCGCCTCGGCATTATGGCGCCGCTGCTGGCGGGCGTATTGATTTTTGTCGGCCTGTACGACCACGAACAGGAACAGCACATTGCAGAATTGGCCGAGATCGATGTCGCGGTGCTTTCCGATGACCTTCCCGTGGAAGCTTATGCCGACCAGGGATTCAATGGCTATCTGGCTGCGCGGGACGATTAGGAAATGACGAGGTTTGCGCCGCCAGCCATTTCGACTGCCCTTTTGCATAAAGCGGGCAGGATGCTTGGCATCGCCATGATTGCGTTCTTGGCCGCCTGTACGCGCAGCGACGACAAGTCTCCCGTCTCTCAAAATGGGCATCCGGTATCCGGAGCGGCGCAAAAGGATTTTCCGCCGCTATCCGGCCTGAATGCGCCCCAGGGCAAGCGACCGACATGGACTGAATTGACGCCGGCTCAGCGGCAGGTATTGGCGCCGCTGGCAGACGAATGGAACAGTCTGCCGCCTCAGCGCAAGAAAAAGTGGCTGGAAATCGCCGCAAAATACGCCCAGATGTCACCGGCACAACAACAACGCATGCAAACCCGCATGCGCGAATGGACGCAGCTAAGCCCACAACAGCGGCGCATCGCGCGCGAAAGCTATGCGCGCGCCAAAAAACTGGACCCGGATCAGAAATCGGCCAAGTGGGAGCACTACCAGAGCCTGCCGGCCGAAGAAAAGCAGAAGCTGGCAGCGAAGGCGGAAAAAAAGAAAAATGTCGCCAATCTGCCTCGACCGCAATCCGGCCGCCCCCCCTTGCAGAACGCCAAACCGGTTCAGCCTGTGCTACCATCTGCCGCGCCGAATGCCGGCGTGCCGGTGACGGTCACACCACCGCCGACGACAAGCGCGCCTGTGCAGTCGCCGCCGGCAGGAATCCCCAATGATTTTATTGGCGACCCGATGTCCGCTCCATCGAGATAATCCAGCAATTCAATAATCAAGCTAGTGGATACCCTTGCTCCTCCCCTCAAACGCCGCCTGGCGAGCATGCTGTATGAGGCGCTGCTGCTGTTCGGCGTCCTGTTCATCGCAGGCTGGCTGTTTTCCACCCTCTTGCAGCAGCGTCATGCCCTGTACTTGAGGCATGCCCAGCAAATCTGGCTGCTGCTCGTGCTGGGATTTTATTTCGCCTGGTTCTGGACCCATGGCGGCCAAACCCTGGCGATGAAAACCTGGCACATTCGCCTGGTGACTTCGGATGGCAAGCCGGTGCCGGTGTGGCGGGCGATTCTTCGTTATCTGCTGGCTTGGCTGTGGTTCCTGCCCGGCCTGGCGCTGGCAGCCGCCCTGCACGCGGATGCCTGGGCACTAGTGCTGATCCCGTCGGCCAACATGCTGCTTTGGGCGTTTGCCATCTATCTTGATCCGCAACGCCAGTTTTTGCATGACCGCCTGGCTGGCACGCGCCTGGTGATGTGGACGCAAGCCACAAAGCCGGGCAAGCCGGTGTTGCGATAAGGCGCTGTCGCCCCCCGCTTTTCATACGCGCTTTTCATACCCACCTTTCGTACGCGCCTTCGAGCGACTCGCCTGGTTGCCGGCTTGCCGGCCGTTCCCGACAAGACGATTCAACCCTTCCTGCAGTACACTTTCCAACCGGGTTGCATCGTCTTTCCGCATATGGTCACCTTCATTTCCAGAATGCTGTTGCTGGCCCAGCTTGCCATTGCAGCCGGCATCGCCTACGCATTGATTCGATATGCCCACATGCCGCGCATTGCCGCCGTTCTGGCAAGCGCAGGCATGCTGCTGATGATACGCATGCTCATCACCGCCAACAATTTTCGCCTGGCATGGCGTTTCCGTAGCGAGCCTTCCTCCAGCCATCGCATCACCTTGCGGCAGGCGTGCCGCCTTTACCTGGAAGAATTCCATTCGACCATGCTGAGTTCTTCCTGGACCATGCCCTTTCGCGCCCTTGCCAGGCGACCGGCGGCCGGCTCGCGCGGCGTGCCGGTGCTCTTGATTCATGGCTATGGCTGCAACAGCGGTTACTGGCGCAGCATGAGCCGCCGCCTGCGCGAGGCGGGCATCGCTCACCACGCGGTGAGCCTGGAACCGGTCTTCGGTGATATCGACAGTTTTGTGCCGGCAGTGCATGAAGCCGTGGAGGAACTCTGCCGCGAAAGCGGCAGTCAGCGCATCGTCTTACTATGCCATAGCATGGGCGGCCTGGTGGCGCGCGCCTATCTGTGCGTGCACGGCGCTGCCCGCATTGCCCGGGTAATTACGCTGGGCACGCCGCATCACGGCACCGGCCTGGCAAACTTCGGCATCGGCGACAACAGCGCGCAAATGCGCTGGATTAGCGGCGAAGACGGCAATACGCTGGGCGGCACGCCAAGCCGCTGGCTGCAGCAACTGGCGGCGCGTGAAACCTCCGCATGTTATGGCCTGTTCACATCCATCTACTCGCACCATGACAACATCATCGCGCCGCAAGCATCCTCGCATCTGCCGGGCGCCCGCAATATCGCCCTGCATGGCATCGGCCATGTGGCGCTGGGCTTGAACCCGCGCGTGCAGAAAATCGTCGTCGATGAAATTCTTGCGGCGGAGCGGCAAGTCGAACAATGCTATCCTGCCGCCACAATCAGGAAATGAAACAATGGAATTAAAATCGATTTGCGTTTATTGCGGCTCAGCGACGGGTATCCTGCCCCGCTACGCCGAAGCCGCCAGAGAACTGGCGCAGGAAATGGTGAAAAACGATATCGCCCTGGTATATGGCGGCGGCAAGGTCGGCCTGATGGGCGTAATCGCCGATGAAGTCATGCGCCTGGGCGGAGAAGTCACCGGGGTCATCCCCAGGACACTGATGCAATGGGAAGTGGGCCATCACGGCTTGACGCAACTGCACGTCGTCAAGGACATGCATGAACGCAAGGCCATGATGGCGGAATTATCGGATGGCTTCATTGCCATGCCAGGCGGAATAGGCACGCTGGAAGAGTTGTTCGAAACATTGACCTGGGCCCAACTGGGCTTCCATGACAAGCCGATCGGCATGCTCAATGTGGCCGGCTTTTATGACGGCTTGCTGACTTTTCTGGATCAGGTGGTGGCGCAGGGATTTCTGAAACCTGCGCAGGCAGGCTTGCTGATGCACGAGGCGCAAGCCGGCAGGCTGCTGGCACGCTTGCGGGATTTTCAGCCGGGTACGCACCCCCGCAAACTCGATAGCGACAGCGCGCAATCCCTGCTGCCCTAGACGACGATCCCATCCTCAGGAGTCCGGCGGTCACGCAAAAAACATCGGCCTTTCGCCGCACACCTTTCGCCGTGCCGCCTTTCGCTGCCTGCCCGTCGCCGGTTCGATGGCTGCCGCAACTCAGGTGCCGAGCGCCTGCCTGAAATCCTCGACCAGGTCGGCGGGATCCTCGATACCGACCGAGACGCGGATCAGGGATTCGGCAATGCCCATGCTGGCACGCCGCTCCGCCCCCATTTCGTAGAAGATGGTATGCGCCACCGGGATCACCAGGGTGCGGGTATCGCCCAGGTTACTTGCCGGTATGGCCAGCTTCAGCCGGTTCAGGTAATCGAAGCAATCGATGCCCTCTTTCAATTCGAAACTGAACAGGCCGCCAAACGCCCTGAACAAATCCTTCGCCAGGGCGTGCTGGGGATGCGTGGGGAGTCCGGGATAATGCACCGCCGCCACGCGCTCGTCGGCCTGCAGCATTTGCGCCAGCGCCAGCGCATTGGCGCATTCGCGCTCCAGGCGCAAAGCCATGGTTTCGGCGCCGACCGCGATATGGTGCGCAGCTTCCGGACCGAGGGCAGCGCCGAAGTCGCGCAGAGCCTTGGCGCGCACCTGCGAAATGCCCCATTGCTGCACCTGGTTGCGTTTGTAATTATCGTGGATGTTCGGGTAGCGACTCCAGTCGTACAGGCCGGTATCGGTCAGGGCGCCGCCGAGCGCATTGCCGTGGCCGCCGATCGACTTGGTCAGGGCATTCACCACCAGTCCGGCGCCAACCTGCCTGGGCCGGAACAGGTAAGGCGAGGTCATGGTGTTGTCGACCACGTAGAGGATGCCGCGCTGGCGGCACAATTCGCCGATGCGCGCCAGGTCAGCGATCTGGGTGCGCGGGTTGGCAATGGTTTCGACGAAGACGATGCGCGTGGCCGGGGTCAGCGCCGCTTCGACATTGGCGACATCGGTGGCATCGACGAAGGAGACATCGCAGCCCTGCGCATTCACCGTTTGCCACAGACTGTTAGTGTTGCCGAACAAAAAGGACGACACCACCACATGGTCGCCGTCGCGCAGCAGGGCTTGCGCCAGCGCGCCGATGGCGGCCATGCCGGTGGAAAAGCACAGCGTCGCCAAGCCCTCCTCCATGCGGTTGATCTTGTCTTCCAGGGCGGAGACGGTCGGATTGCCCTGGCGGCCATACCGGTAGCCGGGTGTCTTGCCCTGAAATACTGCAGCCAGTTCGCGCGCATCCCGGTAGCCGAAGGCGACCGAGGTATGGATGGGTTTGTGCAGCGAGCCGTGCTCGATCGATTTTTGCCGGTCGCTGTGCAGGATGGTGGTGGTGAATCCGTATTTTTTACTGTCGTTCATGTCAAATCAGCTTGCTGCGGTCTGTCTCAGTCGACCTGCGCGAGGTTCAGGTTCAGCTGCGACCGGACCAGATCTTCATTGACGGGCTTGGGGTTGTTACGGGCGAATTCGATGCGGTCGAGGTAATCACGCGAAATATCGCCGGTGACGTAATCGCCGGTGAAGCAGGAAGCCTCAAAGCACTGCAGGGCCGGATTGACGTCGGAAATCGAGCGCATCAGGGCATCGACGTCCTGGTACACCAGGGCATCGGAAGTGATTTCACGGCAGACTTCCTCTTCGGTGCGGCCGGAAGCAATCAATTCCTTGCGAGTGGGCATGTCGATACCATACACATTGGGGTATTTCACCGGCGGCGCTGCCGAAGCGAAAATCACGCGCTTGGCTCCCGCTTCGCGTGCCATCTGCACGATTTCACGGCTGGTGGTGCCGCGCACGATCGAGTCGTCGACCAGCAGCACGCTCTTGCCCTTGAATTCTGCGCCGATCGCATTGAGTTTCTGACGCACCGATTTCCTGCGCACGCCCTGCCCGGGCATGATGAAGGTGCGGCCGATGTAGCGGTTCTTGATAAGGCCTTCGCGGTATCCCAGATTCAGCTTGTGGGCCAGTTCCATGGCGGCCGGGCGCGAGGAATCGGGGATCGGCATGACGACGTCGATGTCGCCGGCGCTGAACTGGCGGCGCACTTTTTCCGCCAGATACTCGCCCATCTTCAGTCGGGTGGCATATACCGAGGCGCCATCGATGACCGAGTCGGGGCGGGCAAAATAGACGAATTCGAAGGCGCAGGGATTCAGGACGGCATGTTCCGCGCACTGCTGATTGTAGAGCTTGCGGTCCTGGTCGATGAAGATCGCCTCGCCCGGCGCCACGTCGCGCAGGAAGCGGAAGCCCAGGCCTTCCAGCGCCACCGATTCGCTGGCCACCATGTATTCGACGCCTTGCTCGGTCTCGTTGACGCCGATGCACAGCGGGCGAATGCCGTAGGGGTCACGGAAGGCCAGCAAGCCGTAGCCGGCGATCTGCGCCACCACAGCATAGGAGCCGCGCACGCGCTTGTGCAGCACAGCCACCGCCTTGAACAGGGCAGCCGGATCGAGCGAATAGCCGCTGGTGGCTTCCTGGATTTCATGCGCCAGCACGTTCACCAGGACTTCCGAATCGGAATCGGTATTGATGTGACGGCGGTCGTTCTTGAACATCTCGATCTTGAGCTGTTCCCAGTTGGTCAGGTTGCCGTTGTGGGCGAAGATGATGCCGAACGGCGCATTCACGTAGAACGGCTGCGCCTCTTCCTCGCTGCTGGCCGAACCGGCGGTCGGATAGCGGACCTGGCCGACGCCGGCATTGCCCGGCAGCGAACGCATGTTACGCGTGCGGAATACATCCTTCACCATGCCGTTGGCCTTGTGCATGGAAAACTTGTTGCCATGATTGGTTGCGATACCGGCAGCATCCTGGCCGCGGTGCTGCAGCAGCAGCAAGGCGTCATAAATCAGCTGGTTGACCGGGGAGTGAGAGATTACGCCAACAATGCCACACATGGTGGACTCCTCAACTAAGACAAAATTCGCTAGGTTCCGGGACGGAGCGGCTGGCCGGCATCATGGCTGCCAGCAAACACAGTCCCGCAGTTTAAAGTGGTGGGGACAGAGCAGCTCGCCGCAAGAGGCGGCTTGCGGACTCTGTCCCGCAAATATTTAAAAATTCACATTTCTTGCAAACGCGCCTGGCAAAAACGGCATCACCGTGCGTGCGGCGGTTTCCGCCAGCGGACTCAGCAAGGCATCTTTCCAGAACGGCTGCTGCGGAATGGCCGTCAAACCGCACACCAGCACCGTCGCCAGCACCAGCACCAGGCCGCGCGCCAGGCCGAACAGGCCACCCAGGCCGCGATCGGCCACGCTCAGGCCGCTGCGCCGGATGACTGCGTCGACCGCCAGGGCAAACAAGGCCATCAGCAATCTTACGCCAATAAACAAAACAATGAAGGCGACGATCAGGCGCATGACGGCGCCGGGAATCACGTCACCGAGCATCGCCGCCAGATCCTGGCCATAGGCATTGGCAACCACCAGCGCCACGACCCAGCCCAGCAGCGATAATACTTCCTTGACCAGGCCGCGCAGGGTGCTGATGACAATCGAGCAAATCAGCACGAACAGCACCAGGTAATCGAAAATCGTCATTCACCCAGAGGCACAAGACTGCCGTTCAGACCCAGCTTGACCAGCCGAGTGCGCATCTTTTCCGCTTCTTCCTTGCTGGCGAAGGGCCCGACGCGCACGCGGATACGCTCGCCGTTTGCAACAGGAACCTTTTGCGTCTGGCTGGCGATGCCCGCTGCCTTGAGCTTGCTGCGCAATTCATTGACCTTGTTCTGGCTGGAAAGTGCTGCCACCTGAATCGAATACCGGCCTGGCTTGCCGTCGGCTACAGCCTTGGCAGCTTCGGATTTAGGGACGGCTTTGCCTTCAAGGATTGCCATCGCCCGTTCCGTTTCGCGCTCGCTGGAGGCAGCAGGCTTCGCTTCGGTCTTGGCATCATTGACATGGGAATCCGGATTGACTGCCGATTTGGCATCATTCTTCGCAACGGGGATATCGGCGGCTTGCGCTTTGGGAGCTTGCGCTACGGCCTTGTCTGCATTTACCGGCTTGCCTTGCTGGACAGATGCGGCGGACGCCGCTGAGACGGCAGCAGCTGCCGCAAGCTTCGCCGGTGTGGCTGCAGCGTGAGGCGCGGGAACACTCTCCACCGGTTCGAGGATCTGTTCCGCGGGGTCGAGCGCGGCAGCCTGCGGCAGGCGGCGCGACTCGGTCGCATGGCTCTTGGATGGTATCTTGATATCGATGTCTTGCGCCACCGGCCTGGGCTCGGAATCCAGCACCATGGGCAAACCGATAACGGCGGCCAGCACCAGGGCGACTGCGCCGATCAGGCGGCGCCGTGCGCGCTTCTTTTCCGGCAAAACCGGATCCGCCGCTTGATCATCGGCGGCCGCTTTGCGCCTGGCGCGCGGGCGTTTCGGATTCGGCTCGTCATTGGCCCGGAATTGTGATTGGTCGTCATCCGGGGTTTCCTGCTTGTTTTTGCGGAACAACGAGGACAAGCTCATGCGGTCAATTTTATGGTTGCGAAGAGGATTGCGCCCTACTCAGGCTGACTTCGATCCTGGCTCCGGGCCCTGTTTTGGGCTTCGATTACGCCAGCGACAGTCAGGAAAGAGCCGAAAACCACAATTCTATCATTCTCGTCCGCTCTGTTCAGCGCATTTGCGTATGCCTCCGCGGGCGTGGCAAAACAGGCAATGGTCGATTCCGCGGCAGTTCCCTCCTGCGGCACGACGCCGGCGGCCAGCAGTTTTTGCCGGATGCTGTCGGCGCCAGCGGCGCGCGGCAGCGGCAGATCGCTCAGGCACCAGTGATCGATACGGCTCTTCAGATGCGCGATCACGCCATCGATATCCTTGTCCTGCATGGCGCCGAACACCGCATAGGTAAAACGGTGGAAGCCCATGTTATCGAGGTTTTGCGCCAGGGTCGCCGCCGCATGAGGGTTATGGGCGACATCCAGCACCACCGCCGGACGCCCGGGCACGACCTGGAAACGTCCTGGCCAGTCGACCATCACCAGGCCGTTGCGCACTTCCTGGGCGCCGACCGGCAGGCGCAGGCGCAGCACTTCCAGCGCCGCCAGCGCGGCGCAGGCATTGAGCAACTGGTTGGCGCCGCGCAGCGCGGGATAGCCCAGCGAGTTGCGGCGCTGGCTGCGGCCGCCGTAATTCCATTGCTGCTTGTCGCCGGAATAATTGAAATCCCGTCCCACCAGCCACAGGTCGGCGCCGATTGCTTTGGCATGCTCGATCAGGGATGTAGGCGGCACCGGATCGCTGCAGATGGCGACACGGCCTGAACGGAAGATCCCGGCCTTTTCGAAGCCGATCTGCTCGCGCGTGTCGCCCAGATATTCCTGGTGGTCGATATCGACGCTGGTGACGATCGCGACGTCGGCGTCGATCACATTGACGGCATCCAGGCGCCCGCCCAGCCCGACTTCCAGGATCACCGCATCCAGCCCGGCTTGCGCAAACAGGCGCAGAATGGCCAGCGTGGTGAATTCGAAGTAAGTCAGCGAAATGTCGCCCCGCGCGGCTTCCACGGCGACGAACTGCTCCACCAGGGCGGCATCGGTCACCATATCGCCATCGATGCGCGCGCGTTCGTTGAAATGCAACAAATGCGGTGACGTGTAAAGACCGGCCTTGTAACCGGCCTGCCGCAGCATCGATTCGAGCATGGCGCAGGTCGAGCCCTTGCCATTGGTGCCGCCGACGATGATGACCGGACAATCGAAGGCGATTCCCAGTCGCGTCTTGACCGCGGCGACCCGCTCAAGACCGAGGTCGATCGCCTTCGGATGCAGAGTTTCAAGATGGGCAAGCCATTCGGCCAGGGTGACGGGAGAAGTGTGCATGACAACTAGATGGGGACGACGGTGAAATTAAAAAGCCCGAACCTGGCTGCGGTTCGGGCTGGTTGCGACTTGAGTGGCTGGCGGCTGGATCAGGCTACCACTTCGGCAGCCTGGTTTTGCAGCAATGCCAGCAAGCGGGCAATTTCCTCGCGCATCTTGCGGCGGTCGACGATCATGTCGATGGCGCCCTTTTGCAACAGAAATTCGGCGCGCTGGAAGCCCTCCGGCAATTTTTCGCGCACCGTGTTTTCGATCACGCGCTGGCCGGCAAAGCCGATCAGGGCCTTCGGTTCTGCAATCACCACATCGCCCATGAAGGCAAACGACGCGGAAACGCCGCCGGTGGTCGGATCGGTCAGGACGGAAATGAACGGCAGCTTCTTCTCAGACAGCTTGGTCAGCATGGAAGTGGTCTTGGCCATTTGCATCAGCGACAGCAAGCCTTCCTGCATGCGCGCGCCACCGGAAGCGGTGATGCAAATGAACGGCACCTTCTGATCCAGCGCAGCCTGGGCGCCGCGTACGAAGCGCTCGCCGACCACCGATCCCATGGTGCCGGCCATGAATTCGAATTCGAAGCAGGCCACCACTACCGGCACGGTCATGATGGCGCCGCCCTGGACGATCAGGGCATCGGTTTCGCCGGTGGCTTCCATGGCCGATTTCAGGCGATCCGGATACTTCTTGCTATCCTTGAACTTGAGTGTATCGACCGGCAAGGTTTCCTGGCCGATTTCGTAACGCCCTTCGGCATCCAGCAGGGCGTCCAGGCGATCGCGCGCGCGGATGCGCATGTGGTGGTCGCACTTGGGGCAGACATGCAGATTTGAATCGAGGTCGGTACGGTACAGCACCGCTTCGCAGGAGGGACATTTGACCCACAAGCCTTCGGGAATGGATTTGCGGGAAGCGGATTCGCTACGCTGAATGCGCGGCGGAAGTAATTTGTCTAGCCAGCTCATGGCGCCTCTTTCACTTATTGTTTTGCTCAAATGCAAAATTTACTTTATTCAGGCAAGCAAAGTTTCATAAAGATTAACATACTTTTTTTACCGGCCTGTTGTTGCTCAGCATCCTAAATGACTGCTTTCCTGACTGCAAGTTATTCGTCAAGAGCACGCCGGATGCCGGCGATGAATGCCTGCACTGCCGCCACGGCATTCTCGCGCGGAGTGTTTTCGAGTTCCTGGATGATGCGACTGCCGATCACCACGGCATCGGCGACTGCTGCCACAGCCTTGGCGGTGGCAGCATCGCGGATGCCGAAACCGACGCCGACAGGCAGCTTGACATGGCGGCGCACGGCGGCGATCTTTTCCGCCACCTCGCGGGTATCGATATGCCCGGCGCCGGTGACGCCCTTCAGCGACACGTAATAGCTGAAGCCGCTGCCGTAACGCCCCACCTGCGCCATGCGCTCCTCGGTCGAGGTCGGCGCCAGCAGGAAGATCGGATCCATGCCCTTCTCCCGCATCTTGACGGCGAATTCCTCGCACTCTTCCGGCGGGTAATCGACCACGATGCTGCCATCCACGCCGGCTTCTGCGGCGGCGCCGATGAAGGCATCCACGCCCATGCGCTCGATCGGATTGGCATAGCCCATCAGCACCACCGGCGTCGTGGCATTGGTCTTGCGGAACTCGTTCACGTACCCGAGCACGTCATGCATGCCAACCTTGAATTTCAGGGCGCGTTCGCAGGCGCGCTGGATCACCGGGCCTTCGGCCATCGGGTCGGAAAACGGCACGCCTAACTCCAGGATGTCGGCGCCACCGGCCACCAGCGCGTGCATCAGCGGCACGGTGAGCTCGGGCGCGGGGTCGCCTGCCGTGATGAAAGGAATCAGGCCTTTTTTCTTTTGTGCCGCCAGGGCGGCGAAAGTGGTTTGAATGCGTGACATGAATTGATTTTTCTGATTGAACGGCGCGCCGATTTTGTTTCAGTCCTTCCAGCCGGCGACGGTATGCATATCCTTGTCGCCACGGCCGGACAGGTTGGCCAGGATGATCTTGTCCTTGGGCAGGGTCGCCGCCAGCTTGACCGCGTACGCCAGCGCATGGCTCGACTCCAGCGCCGGGATGATGCCTTCGATGCGGCAGCAGTCGTGGAAAGCCTGTAGCGCTTCCTTGTCGGTGATGGTCACGTATTGCGCGCGGCCGCTATCCTTCAGCCAGGCGTGTTCCGGGCCGACGCCGGGATAATCCAGGCCGGCGGAGACCGAATGCGTCTCGATGATCTGGCCGTCCGCGTCCTGCAGCAGGTAGGTACGGTTGCCATGCAAAACACCGGGCGAACCAGCCGTCAGCGAAGCGGCGTGATGCCCGGACTCGAGGCCTTCGCCGGCTGCTTCGACGCCGATCAGCCTGACTTCGGGGTAAGGAATATACGGGTAAAAGATACCCATGGCGTTCGAACCGCCGCCCACGGCAGCCACCACGTAATCCGGCTGGCGCCCCGTCATTTCCGGCATCTGCTGCAGGCATTCCTCGCCGATCACCGACTGGAAGTCGCGCACCATCATCGGGTAAGGGTGCGGACCGGCGACAGTGCCGATAATGTAGAAGGTGTTTTCGACATTGGTGACCCAGTCGCGCATGGCTTCGTTCAGGGCATCCTTCAGGGTCTTTGAGCCGGATTCGACCGGCACCACTTTCGCGCCGAGGATTTCCATGCGGTAGACGTTCTGCATCTGCCGCTTGACGTCTTCGCTGCCCATGTAGACCACGCATTCCAGGCCGAAGCGGGCGCAGATGGTGGCGGTGGCCACGCCATGCTGGCCGGCGCCGGTCTCGGCGATGATGCGGGTCTTGCCCATGCGGCGGGCCAAAAGCGCCTGGCCGATGACATTGTTGATCTTGTGCGCGCCGGTGTGATTGAGGTCTTCGCGCTTGAAATAGATTTGCGCGCCGCCGGCGATCCCGGACCAGCGCTTGGCATGGTAAATCGGGCTCGGACGGCCGACGAAATGCTTGAGCTCGTATTCGAATTCGGCGATAAATTCCGGATCCTTGCTGTAGCGGGCATAAGCTTCCTGCAATTCATGCAGCGCCTTGGTCAGGGTTTCCGAGACAAAGCTGCCGCCGTAGGGGCCGAAATGCCCCTTGCTGTCGGGCAGATTGTAAGAAGCGGTCTGGCCCGTCGTGCCGGGCAGGGTCGATTGCGTCATAGGTGATTTCCAGTCTTTGCTAACGGCTGTCCGCCGTTTCTGCGGCGCGTACCGCGCCGATGAAGGCCTCTATCCTGGCCTGGTCCTTGATGCCCTTGGCAGCTTCGACGCCGCTGCTGACGTCGACCGCCCAGGGGCGCACGCGGCGCACCGCCTCAGTCGCGTTCTGTGCGTTCAAGCCACCACTCAAAACGAGCCGAGGCGCGATTTCTTTTGGAATGAGAGACCAATCAAATACCTTTCCGCCGCCGCCATAGCCTTCCACGAAGGTATCGAGCAGCAAGCCGGCGAACCATTCGCTGGATGAACGGTATTGCCGATCGTATTCTACCAAATCGGCAGACTGCATATCCGCTTTTACCCGCAAGGCGCGCAGGAAGGGCCGCCTTACCCGTTCGGCAATCCGGCAGCAGTCTGCCATGCTTTCATCGCCATGAAATTGCAACAATGAAATCGGCGCAGTCGCCAGGACTTGTGCCACCTCGTCGGCGCCGGCATTGACGAACAAGCCGACCGGCGTGATGAAAGGCGGGATATCGGCGATCAGCGCGCGCGCCTGCACGGCATCGACGTGCCGCGGACTCTTGTCGTAAAAGACAAAGCCGAGCGCATCGGCGCCGGCGGCAGCGGCAGCCTGCACGTCTTCCGGCCGGGTCAGGCCGCAAATCTTGATACGGGTATGGTGGCTCATCGTCGCATCGCTCCGCGCCCCGTGAAAAGCGTAGGGTTGCGGATCGAACAGGGTTAAACGGGCAAGTATACCCCTTCCCTGCCCGCCATCACAGCCAGAACGGCTGGATGGTTTCCTGCGGCAAGCCCCACCTGGGATCGTAATCGATCTTCGCCAGATACAGGCCGTCCGGCATGAAGGTCGGCGCGACGCGGCTGCGGTCGCGCCCCTCCAGCACTTGCCTGATCCAGTCCGGCGGCTGCTTGCCGGTGCCGACCGCGATCAGCGAACCGACGATATTGCGCACCATGTGGTGCAAAAAAGCATTGGCGGTGAGGCTGAAAGTGATCAGCTCGCCGCGCTGCGTGATCTCGATACGCTGCATGGTGCGTACCGGTGACTTCGCCTGGCATTCGGCGGCACGGAAGGCGGAAAAATCATGCGTGCCCTGCAAATGGCTGGCGGCTTCCCGCATGGCCGCAAGTGCAAGCGGCCGAAACATCCACCCTGCCTTGCCTGCCAACAAGGGCAATGGAGTGGGATGGTTATGCAGCAGGTAATGATAGGTGCGGCCAGAGGCGGAAAAGCGCGCATGGAATCCTTCTCCTTGCGCATCGGCGGGCACTTCGCAGGCCCAGCGCACCGCGATCGACGGCGGCAGGAAGGCATTCACGCCGCGCACCCAGGAAAACGCTTCGCGCTCGACTTCCGTATCGAAATGCACCACCTGCTCGATCGCATGCACGCCGGTGTCGGTACGGCCTGCGCAGATCGTATCGATATCGGTGCGGGCGAATTTCCACAAGGCCGATTCCAGCTGGTCTTGCACGGTATGGCCATCGGGCTGGGTTTGCCAGCCATGCCAGGACGCGCCATCGTATTGGATGCCGAGTGCGATGCGTTTCAATTCAAGTCTTTCAGGGTACGTTCAAAAAATAAAAAAGGGCGCAACAGCGTTGCGCCCTCCATTGTGCCACGCGCGGATCAGGCCAGGGCTTCCAGCAGCGACCTGGCTTTTTCCGACTGGTCCGGATTGCCGCCCTTGATGACTTCATCCAGCAATTCGCGCGCGCCCTCGCGATCGCCGATTTCCTGATACGCGATCGCCAGATCCAGCTTGGTCGCCATTTCCGAGTCCGGCGAGCTGTCGCCTTCGGTCTCCGTGACCAGGCTGGCTTCGAAATCATCCTGGGGAAGATCGAAGTTGGGCAGACTTTGCGTCAGGTCGAGCTTGGTGTCGGTGGTCGAGAAATCCAGCGTCGGCACTGCCAGGCTGTCCAGGTTATCGAGACTGGCTGATGACGTTTCCGCCGCCGGTTCGGCCGCGGACTTGCTTTCGGCCGGGTTGAGATCCAGGCTGATGTCGGACAAGTCGAAATTCAGCGAATTCGCTTCCGCCTCGCTGTTTGCCTGCGGAGCCGGTTCGTCCGGCAAGCTCGGCACTGCGGCCGACAGGAAGGACAGGTCGTCGCCGCCCAGATCGACGCTCATCGCGGTGGCGGGCGCATCATCCTCCTCCGCCGCAGCTTGTGGGCTTTGCTCCAGGTTGAAGTTCAGGCCGGCGATATCCAGATCCAGATCGGCCGGAACCTCGATCGGCGCCGGCTTGACCGGCTCTGCCGGCACCTGCAGATTCAGGCCGGCGAGATCGAAATCCAGGCCATTGGCCGAAGCTGCGTCCTCTTCCGGAGCTTGCGCGGCGGACTCGACAGGCACTTCGGGGACGGCCGGCGGCAAGTCCATCGTATTGCTGAAATAGGCGGAATTGGCATCCATGCCATCCAGCGCGCCGAGAGTCGTCTGCTGCGGATCGGTCGTGCTCAGCAACTCTTCCAGCTCGGTATCCATCGGCTGCGTCGCCGCGGCCAGTGCGGCATGCGCACCGGCGCCATCCGCGCTTTCCAGCGGCCTGGCGCCCGCGTACAGCGGATTGTTGGGATCCAGCGCTGCGCCCATGGCCGCAGCTTGCGCCCAGTCGTCGCCCTCGCCCTTGGTCATGCTGTAGAGTTCGGTTGCCAGCGACTCGAAGGCACGCAAGTCCTTGCGGGTGGAATAAATCTCGAGCAATTTCAGGCGAACCGCATGGCGCTCCGGCTGGGTGCGCAAGGCTTCCTTGAGGATTTCCTCGGCTTGCGCGTCGCGACCGTAGGCGATATACACATCCGCCTCGGCAACCGGGTCGACTTCATTGGTGTCGAGCTGGCTGGCGGCCGGCGTGAAGCTGGAATTGAAGACGCTGTTGCTGGTATCGACGCTTTGGCCGCCGGTCGAGCCGAACAGAGAGTTGGCTTTCAGGCTCGAATCGGCCATGATGCTGTCGTCGAATTGCTTGGACTGCTTCTGGCGCCGCATGCGGTACAGTCCGAGCGCGCCGAGGCCTGCCAGCAAGCCGGCTCCGAGCGCCGACAACAACACCGTATTGCCCAGCAAATCATCGAGGAAACTGGTTTCCACCGGAGGCGGCGGCGCGACCGGCTTGACCGCGGGCTTGGCAGGCTCCGGAGCTGCAGCAGGTTTTTCCGCCGCGGCCGGTTCGGCAGGCTTGTCAGTGGCGGCAGGTTCGGCGCCGGTTGCAGCAGCCTTGCCGGCATCTGCCTGCGCCGCGGGGGCGTCGGTGCTGCCAGCCGGAGCGACTGCTGCCGGCGCTGCAGGTGTTGCAGGCGCGGCGGCACCCTGGTCCTGGGCAACAGGCGCCGGCACAGGCGCTGCCGCAACCTTGGTATCTGCCTGCTTTTGTTGCGCAGCCAAATCCTTGTTCTTAATCTCCAGCAGCTTCTGCAAGTCGGTAACGTTTTTTTCCAGTTCCTTGACCCGCGCATTGGCCTCCGCCAGGGCTTTTTCCTTGGCGATCTGGTCTTCCGTGCCGGCGGCAATGCCGGCAGGAGCTGCGCCCGGCGCCTTGGCGGCGCCAGCCTTGGACAGCTTCAGCTTGTCCCGCGAATCATTGGCAGCGCTCGGCTTTTCCTCCACTTGCGTGCTGATCTTGCCGCCGGCGCTCTGACTGGCTTCGGCGGTTTTCGCCTGAGCCGAGGATGCCACCTGGCCGGCCAGCTTGTTACGGTAAGCATTGAAATCCGCTGCCTGAGCAACCACCACGCCGCGCGCCTCTGACTTGCCGATGGATTTGGCCGCCTCGGCGTCGGGCACCGACAGGATCTGCCCGGCGCGCAAACGATTCATGTTATTGCCGGAAAAAGCGTTGCTGTTGGCGCGATACAGGGCCACCAGCATCTGATCCAGCGAAACGCCTTCCGGCTTCACCTGGCTGGCAATCTGCGCCAGGGTATCGCCGTTTTTCACCTGATAGTTTTCGCCGCCTGGCGTCGCTTCGCGGGCGGTTTCGCCTTGTCCAGCGCTTCCTTGTGCACGAGCCTGGCGGGTCGCCGGTTTCTGCTGCACGTCCGGCTGCGGCACCGGCGTTGTCTGCACAGCCGCCTGCGGCTGCTGCGGCTGCTGCAATTGTGCGACCCGTCGGCCGGATGCAGCCGGTGCTGTGGCAATCTGAGCGGATTGGCCCATGCGCAAATCGGCGGGATCGAGCAGGAAAGTGTATTCGCGCACCAGGCGGTTGCTGGTGCCCCCCAGTTCGACCAGGATCGCCATGAATGGCTCATTGACCGGCTGGGTCGAGGTCACACGGATGAAATGCCGGTCGCCACGATTTTCGACGGCAAAGCGCAGGGAAAACAGCGCCGGAGTGAATTCGATATTGGCTTGCCGGTAAGCTTCGGTTGACGCCAGTCTCGCCACGATCGTGCCTGCTTCGTCCTTGGCTACCGAGGTCAGCTCGATTTCGGCCCGCAAGGGCTGGCCCAGCGCCGACAACACGGTCAGCTTGCCCAAACCTGCCGCATAGGCACTGGTGCAAAGCACGGCTGAAAGAACAGCAGCGCTCAGCGTTTTGCGGCTGAAAGATGCGAGCTGGGAATGATTGCTTGAATGCATATTAATTGGCATAGGGTGGCATTCCATCGGAACGTTTTGCAGAATTCACAAGCACGGCGGATCGTTATCTTTTGTTGCTAACTTTTAACATATCATCATGGACTTACGTTCGCAAGCGCAACTACATTGTGAACATATGTAAAACCCGCCAAGCCCCCTCTCAGGGAGGGTTCTTGGCGGGTCCATGTTGTGACATGACAACAGACCGGAAGGTCTATGCCGATGAGACTTAGTCTTCCAGCAAGATGCGCAGCATGCGGCGCAGCGGCTCGGCAGCGCCCCACAAGAGCTGATCGCCGATGACGAAGGCGGACAGGTATTCCGGCCCCATGTTCAGCTTGCGTACGCGACCGACGCCGATCTGCAGACCGCCGGTGATCGAAGCCGGCGTCAGTTCCTTCTCGGTGATGGAACGCTCGTTCGGCACCCATTTGACCCAGGGATTGCCGGAACGGATGATATTTTCGATCTCTGCCAGCGGCAGGTCCTTCTTCAGCTTCATGGTCAGCGCCAGACTGTGGCAGCGCATCGCGCCGATGCGCACGCATAGGCCATCCACCGGAATCGTCTGGGTATTGCCGAGAATCTTGTTGACTTCAGCCTGGCCCTTCCATTCTTCCTTGGACTGGCCATTGTCGAGCTGCTTGTCGATCCAGGGGATCAGGCCGCCGGCCAGCGGCGCCGGGAAGAATTCGGTCGGCACGTCGTTGCGGATGGCATGCGCCACCTTGCGGTCGATGTCCAGGATCGCCGAGGATGGCGTCGCCAGTTCGTCGGCCACGGTGGAGTGAACCACACCCATGCCCTTCAACAGTTCGCGCATGTGGTTGGCGCCGCCGCCGGAAGCCGCCTGGTAGGTCATGGAACTGACCCACTCGACCAGGCCTTCGCGGAACAGGCCATTGACACCCATCAGCAGGATCGAATTGGTGCAATTGCCGCCGATGTAATTCTTGACGCCGCGCTTCAAGCCATCCTTGATGACGTTCAGGTTAACGGGATCGAGCACGATGATGGCATCATTTTCCATGCGCAGGGTCGAAGCGGCGTCGATCCAGTAGCCATCCCAGCCGGAGGCGCGCAGCTTGGGGAAGATCTCGGTGGTGTAATCGCCGCCCTGGCAGGTAATGATGACATCGCACTTCTTCAGCTCGTCGATGCTGTTGGCATCCTTGAGCGCGGTTTCATTCTTCGCCATCGCCGGCGCCTTGCCGCCCGCGTTCGACGTCGAGAAGAACACCGGATCGATATGATCGAAATCCTTTTCTTCCTGCATGCGCTGCATCAGGACCGAACCCACCATGCCGCGCCAACCTACCAAGCCAACCTTTTTCATCATGTTTCCCCAATACGCGAGGCGGTCATGCCGCCATCCATTTCAAAATCCGGAATCTGTCCTTCTTAGCCCAGCGCCTTGACCACGGCGTTGCCCATTTCCTCGGTGCCGACCTTGGTCGTGCCTTCTTCGTAAATGTCGCCGGTGCGCAAGCCCTGCGCCAGCACTTTCTTGACGGCGTTCTCGACGCGGTCGGCCTGTTCGGCGCGGTTGAGCGAATAGCGCAGCATCATCGCAGCCGACAGGATGGTTGCCAGCGGGTTGGCGATGCCCTTGCCGGCGATGTCCGGGGCCGAACCGTGCGAGGGTTCGTACAAGCCCTTGTTATTGGCATCCAGCGAAGCCGACGGCAGCATGCCGATCGAACCGGTCAGCATGGCGGCCGCATCCGACAGGATATCGCCGAACATGTTGCCGGTGACCATGACGTCGAACTTCTTCGGTGCCCGCACCAGCTGCATGGCGGCGTTATCGACATACATATGGTCGAGTTCGACGTCCGGGTATTCCTTATGCACGTCGGTGACGATGTCTTTCC
>DPRS01000065.1 GCA_003537575.1 Oxalobacteraceae bacterium | reverse complement strand
GCGAAGGCGACACGGTCACCATCCGCGTCACCAACAAGCTGCGCGAAGCTACGTCCATCCACTGGCACGGCATTATCCTGCCGTTCCAGATGGATGGCGTGCCGGGCATCAGTTTTGCGGGCATCCCGCCTGGCGAAACCTTTACCTACCGGTTCACGCTGGAGCAAAGCGGCACGTACTGGTATCACTCGCATTCTGGCTTCCAGGAACTGACCGGCGTCTATGGCGGACTCATCATTGAGCCTCGCGACGGTGAAACCATCCGTGCCGACCGCGATTACGTCATGCTGCTGTCGGACTGGATGGATGACGATCCGATGCGGGTATTCTCCAAGCTCAAGGTGCAGGGCGACAATTACAACATCAACCGGCCCACGGTAGCCGATTTCTTCCGCGACGTTTCCCGCGACGGCATGAAAGCCGCGCTCGATAAGCGCAAGATGTGGAACGAGATGCGCATGAATCCGACCGACCTGGCGGATCTGTCCGCGGCCGTGCTGACCTACCTAGCCAATGGCACGACTCCTGCCGGCAACTGGACCGGCCTGTTCCGCCCCGGCGAGCGCGTGCGCCTTCGTTTCATCAATGGCGCGGGCAATACCTTCTACGACGTGCGCATCCCGGGCCTGAAGCTGACCGTCGTGCAAACCGATGGCGTCAATGTCGAACCGGTGTCGGTCGATGAATTCCGCTTCGGCCCCGGCCAAACCTACGACGTGATCGTCCAACCCAAGGACGACGCGTACACGCTGTTTGCGCAATCGATGGAGCGCACCGGTTACGCCCGCGGCACCCTGGCGGTGCGTGCCGGCCTGTCGGCACCCGTCCCCGCACTGGACCCGGTGGAATGGCTGACCATGGACGACATGATGGGGGACATGGGCGGCATGGATCATGGCGGTGGCGCCATGGGTGGCATGAATCACGGTTCCATGCCCATGCAGCACAACATGGCGGGCATGAATCATGGCGCCATGGCGATGGATCACAGCCAGCATGCCATGGCTGGCGCGGCGGCGAACAGCCTGCGCAAGCCCAGCACCACCGTGCGCCACGCCAAGACCGAGTACGGCGCCAGCACCGACGCGCGCGTAGACATGCCGCGCACCAATCTCAACGACCCGGGCATTGGCTTGCGCAATCATGGCCGCCGCGTTCTGACCCTGGCGGACTTGTCGACGATTGGCGGACCACTCGACCCGCGCGGCGCCGAGCGCGAGATCGAACTGCACCTGACCGGCAACATGGAACGCTACACCTGGTCGCTGGACGGGGTGGAATTCGGCAAGAGCACGCCGGTGCACTTCAAATATGGCGAGCGCGTCCGCGTGATTTTGCAAAACGACACGATGATGACGCACCCGATGCACCTGCACGGCATGTGGAGCGAACTGGAAACCCCCGAAGGCCAGTTCCAGGCCCGCTTGCATACGATTCCGGTGCAACCGGCGCAGCGCATCAGCTTCCTGGTGACCGCCGATGCCCTGGGGCGCTGGGCCTGGCACTGCCACCTGATGTTCCACATGGATGCGGGCATGTTCCGCGAAGTGGTAGTCGCATGAACCTCGCCAGAATGAAAGGAAACCAAGTGAAGAATCGCCATCCACTCCTCGTCGCCTGCCTGACGGCGGGCATAGTCAGCATCGGCACCCAGGCGGCCTGGGCGCAAACCGACCATTCCAGTCATTCCGGCATGACCAAACCGGCAACACAAAAGCCGAAACAGCAAGCTGCCGAAGATTCTAGCCACGCAACCATGCCGGGGATGAACCATTCCTCCCCCACTCCTGCTTCTGCAAACACCGTTGCTGAAAAAACCGAAAACGCGCCTGATAAGGCCGGGCAACAGGCACAAGCGCTGGCAATGGACCACAGCAACATGCAAATGCCGGGCGGCGCGGCCCCGGCGGACGCCCGCGACCCGCACGCCTACTCGGGCGGCTACGGCCTGGGTGTCGGCAAATATGCGCTGGGCGGTTCACGCCAGCTGCAGCTTGCAGATGAGCATAACTTTAGCAGCGTGCTGGTCGACAAGCTCGAGCGCGTGGACACGAAAGATGGCAACAGCACCGGCTACGATCTGCAAGCCTGGTTTGGCCGCGACTATGACCGCCTGGTGTTCAAGGCCGAAGGCGATGTCGCCAAGGGCAAGCTGGAGGAGGCCCGCACGGAACTGCTATGGGGGCATGCCATCGCCTCGTACTGGGATACCCAGCTGGGCGTGCGCCAAGATAGCGGCCATGGGCCCAACCGCACCTGGCTGGCATTCGGGGTGCAGGGACTTGCGCCCTACTGGTTCGACGTGGAAGCCACGGCCTATGTCGGCAATGGCGGCCGGACCGCGTTGCGCCTGAAAGCGGAATATGACGTGCTGCTCACACAGAAGCTGATCCTGCAACCCAGCACGGAGTGGAGTTTCTACGGCAAAGCGGATCCAGAAAAAGGCATTGGCAGCGGCTTGACCGATGCTTCGGCGGGCGTACGGCTGCGCTACGAATTCTCGCGTCAGTTCGCCCCCTACCTTGGCGTGGAATGGGGTCGCAAGTTCGGTTCCACCGCCACCATGACCCGAACCGCCGGCGAGCGTACCGGCGATACCCGCTGGGTAGCAGGCGTACGTATGTGGTTTTAACCCAGGCATTACCGATTCAAATCTTTATTTTTATAACTTTCAGGAGTATTTTCATGAACAAGAAACAGATCCTTGGCCTCATCGCCGCCGGCATTTTCCCTGTCATGGCACTGGCCGCAGGCAACCATGACATGAAAGGCCATGACATGAAAGGGCACGACATGTCTGGCATGCAGAAGGAAGGACATTCTTCCGCAATTGGAAAGCCGGGCAATCCAGCCCAGGTGACCCGCACCGTGGAAGTCGTCATGGACGACAACATGCGCTTCACCCCGGCCAGCATCAACGTCAAGGCTGGCGAAACGATCCGCTTCTTTGTCAAGAATGCCGGCAAAGTCCAGCATGAGATGGTGCTCGGCGAGATGAAAGAACTGAAAGCGCATGCGGAAATGATGCGCAGCATGCCCAACATGCAGCACGACGAGCCGAACACGGTCAACCTTAAGCCGGGGCAACGCGGCGGCATCGTCTGGCAATTCACGCAAGCCGGCACAGTTGATTTCGCCTGCACGATTCCGGGCCACATGGAGTCGGGCATGGTGGGCAAGGTGACAGTGTCCCAGTAACGTAATGTCAGCCTGACGCGCCCGCCATACCGTGCCGGTTGGCGGGCAGCGCCCTCCTCGCTTCCTGTCGCAGATTCACTCCTCTCCTGTCATACTGATGGCCAGCCAGATCTGGCCGGCCATCCTAGTCCCTTACCAGTCAATCGTGCGCATGCGGCGCATGGGCGCCAGGCTTCTTGGCGCCGTGACTGTGAGCGCCTTGGTTTTGGTTGTGGCCGTGCTCATTGCCAGAGCCTGAGTTATTGCCAGGGCTATGGCCATGGGCATCCGGGCCGTGCATCGCATCGTGCGGCTCGGCCTTGGCCACCATCTCCTGGTACTGCTGCGGGCTCATTTGCGGCAGCTTATTGATGAAAGCCACCATGCTCCAGATCGTATCATCGTCATGGGTGAGCCCCCAAGCCGGCATACCGCTCATTTTGATGCCATGCTTGGTGACCCAGAAAGTCGCCTTGGGGTCCATTTGATGCGTCGACAAATTTGGTGGTTGCGGGTAAAGTCCGGAGCGGGTCTCCGTGTTTTCGAGGCCAGGCGCCAGATGGCAATTCGCGCACATGGTGGCATATTGCCCGGCGCCTTTCACAATCAGCTGCGCATCAGTCAGGTTTGACGGCACCTGGATATCCCTGGCTTGCCTGAGGATGGCGCGAGTTCGCGTCGATTCCATGACTTTCAGAGTTACCGGCCAATGCGGCGTATCGGCGCCAATTTCATAGAAACCCGCATAGAGATAAGTGCCGGCGGCCGCAACAGCAGCAATACCAATCACGACAATCGCAACAAGCCATTTTTTCAAAGCATTCCTCGCTTTCGACTGTTAAAACCGGATGCGCACGCCAGCCACTGCTTGTCATTCAGCGACGGGCTCGCCTGCCAACTGGCTGAGATCGGCAGTATTGCCCAGTTCCAATGCCGCGTGCAGGACCGGATTTGCCATAGGCATTCGCTTCGAATTCCGGATTCAGAAAAGCAACCAGGCTCAAACGGAACGTATATTCGGCCTTCAAGCGCGCTGCCGTCCGGCCGCCTGGCCAACATAGCCGGTTGCCTCGACGTTAAACCAGTAAGGCGCGATGTCCTGCACGCCGAATACAAGCCACTGGGGCTCGGCCTCTTCCCGAAATCATGACGCACTCCCAGCTGCCAATCCCTGCACAAATCGTCGCCGCGGTAAATTCACGTTTTTTCAAGAGGTAATAAGGCCAAACTCTTGGCCAGCCTGTCGACACTTTCACCCGGATACGAAACCATACCATTGCTCATTGGCTTTCGTATCGGCAATAATCCAGCTACACTCATGCCGAAACTGATGATCGCAGCCAATAGAATAGGGGCAAAATTCTTTGTGTCTGAATTGCTTGCAACACATATGATGTCAATCAAAATTTTGACTGTTTGGCTGGAAGCACATTCGGTTCAAGGCAAGTATTCAACAAGGAAAAATAGCTTGGGCATGACAGCGCAAAAACAGCAGGAAATCGACAACGACGACCTCCGTGGTCTTATTGAAACATGGCAGCGTGACACCGGCGCGACTTATCAAAGCTGGTTCTTATGGGAAGAACGGTTAAAAAATTTTCGTTCCATTCGGCGCGGCCTGCAGCTTGTCGTCGATGAAATTCGACAGAACACCTTTGGCAATGCGTATCGGGGCTCGTCCCTGGAAACCGTGGTGCATTCCATTGCCGAGCAGCGGCAGATTTTCAAAGGAGCCGACCATGCTTTTCTCTGGAAGCCGAAACTACGCATACCGGATATCTATGAAAGCCGTGCCAACCAGCTTGCCTTTGGCCGCTTCCTCGATACTTGCCTGTGCTGCAACGAGCAAACAGACTTGATCCGGGCCGTGAGGGAACTCGATGCCCAATCAATCAAGGGCCTGGGGCCAGCCTGTGCCAACCTGCTGTACTTTTTACACCCAACGATTGTGCCTCCTTTCAATACGGCCATCGTCAAAGGTTACAACTTGCTAGTCGGCGCTAATGTCAAGCTCGGCCGCTGGACCGAGTATCTCGCCATGCGCGAAGGCATACGGACACTCAATACGCAGTATCGGTCGCTCCTCTCCAATGATTTGGGCGCCATCAGCGGTTTGCTGTTTGATATCGGCTCGGGACGATATGCAGTTTCACGCGCCGGCGCCAGTGGGGTCCAGTGGGAAGATGACCTTGCCCGCGTGCGTGAAGAAACCGCGGCAGCAGCCAAGGCGCGCGCCACTGCGCTGGAAAATGATCATACGCATACCGAGATCCAGGGATGGCTGCGCGACTTGGGCAAGGCGATGGGATACCATGTCTGGATTGCTGCCAATGACAAGAACCGACTCTATCTCAACGAGCGCTTGGGCGAAGGATGCCTGGCACAGTTACCGGAGGCTGTGCGCCAAAGCTCAGCTGCCGATACCGTCTCACTGATTGATATCCTCTGGATCGAAAAGGATTCCCAGAAGATCGTGGCTGCCTTTGAAGTCGAACATAGCACGAGCATTTATTCCGGCATTGTCAGGATGCTGGATTTGGCGCTCGGCATTCCTCAGCATGGCGATGCGGCGTTTTTTCTGGTGGCGCCGGATGCCAGGGAACAGGATGTCCGAGGTCAATTTTCCCGTCCCGCCTTTTCCCGCGTCTCCGAATTGAATGTACGGTACCTGGGATACAGCCAACTCAAGCAGCATAAGGATGCCATTGCCCGGTTTGGCAGCGGATTGAAAGGCATTGTGTCCATTTCTTCCACTCTGGCTTCCCTATAGCGGGTATATCAATGGCAGCAGCAACCACCCTTCGGTTTTTGCGTGGCGGTTTGCACAGCGTCGATGCCATATCCGGCATGGCGAACCGCCGCCTGCAATTGCTCCAGCGTAGTCAACTGGTGATCGAACTCGACCGTTGCGGCGGCACCTGCCAGCGAGACATTGACGTTGCCTACGCCATGAACTAATCGCAAGGCATTCGTTACGCGGGCGACGCAACTGCCGCAAGTCATGCCCGCCACTTTAAATAAGGTAGTTTGCATAGCACTATTCCTTTCTCAAGTAGCAATTACCCAACCTAGTGTTTCCAACCGCGGTGATTCTACGATGGTACAAGTTCAATGTAGACCTTCCCATGGTGGGAATGTCAAACCCCCGACACCCATTCGTTATTTCCTGCGCTTGATGCGTTTTTTGCGTCCGGGCGCTAGCGGCTTTCCTTTCTCCCGCGTATTGGGCGGGCCGCGCCGCCATCCCACGCGAAGCATCACACAGACGATGATCGCGATCATTATGATCCACAGCAGGAGGATTGTATCGATCACCTCGATTGGCACCCAGCGTCCATGGAAGATCATAGCGATCGCCTCATCCAGTGATACCCGGGGATCTTGTCCACGCCAGCCCTGGCTTCCTAACGGATGCCGACCTTGCGCTGCTCCATCCGCACGTAGGCAGTGATGTGCGCAACCTCATCCGGCGTCACGGCCGGCACCGGCTTCATGTCGCCGAACTGCCAGTGATGCGCCCGCACGCCGTGCTTCGCTGCCATCTGGAAAGCGGCATCGCCATGGTGGGAAGGCTCATAGACCTTGTGCAGCATGGCCGGTCCCTTGTCCGTGCCTTTGAGGTCGGCGCCATGGCAGGAAGCGCAGTTGGCGGCAAACAGCTTTTTGCCCAGCGCCAGATTCGGCATGAGGTGTTCACTCGGCTTCGGGATTTGCATGGTCTGCGCTTGCGCCTGCAGCCCCGTGCCTGCCCCAAGGGCAAGCAATAGTGAGGCCATCGGCCATAACGGCCTGGTCCTCGGATTCAAATTTTTCATTACAGCAATCTCCTTCAAGTTTCCCATCCCTTGTTGATCCGCCACTGTTTGACCAGCGCATACAGCGCCGGGATCACGGCCAGTG
>DPRS01000005.1 GCA_003537575.1 Oxalobacteraceae bacterium | reverse complement strand
TCAATGCGGACGAGTGGCATGAGAAATCTCCTGATGAGCAATAGAAAATGCTGGGTTTTAGTTCGAAAGCTGCGTCATGTGCACGTCATCGATGAATGACGACCACGCAGGCATTGTGGCGATACGNNTGGCTCGGTGTAAAACTATTTCATCGGGAAGTGCGCAAGGTCACCCTGACCGAAGCCGGCGCCGCATATTTCGGGCGTATCAGTACTGCCCTGGGCCAAATTTCGCAGGCGAGCAGTGCGCTCAAGCAGCGTCGCCGCAACGAGGTACGAATTTCGATGCCGCCCAGCTTTGCGAGGAAGTGGTTTGTCCCACGCATGGCGCGGTTGATGGACCTTCATCCTGAAATCAGCTTGCACATCGATGCCAGCGCGGCACTGGTGGATTTTGACAACGAGTCGATCGATATTGCGATCAGGCATTTCAAGGCGGAGGAGAGCAACAGGCTGGATGTTGAATTGCTTTTTCTTGATGAGCTGCGGGTTTATTGCACCCCAAGTTATTGCGAAAAACTGAAACTGAAACAGCCGCAAAATTTGGCAAAAGCGACGCTTCTGGCCACCAGAATTCATCCCTATTGGGAGCGCTGGCTCCTGCAATTCACCAGGTTGTCACGGCGAGAAATTGGCGAGATCCCCACCATCCACTTCGATGCCTCCCATCTGGCGGTTGATACTGCCAAGCGCGAGCAGGGCGTCGTGCTGACCAGTGCGTCGCTCGTGGAGCCTGAAATTGCCAGCGGCGAGTTGATCGAACCGTTTGAAGCCCGGCTTCCCGTCGATGAAGGTTACTATCTGGTTGGCCCCAAAGGCTCCTTCGCGCAAGGTGGTGCGGTTGAGGCTTTGAGGTTGTGGCTGAAACAAGAGTGTCGCGTAAGCCAGTAGACCTTTTTTCGAGCCATGCAGGCCTTGATTAACGTACGTTTCAATTCCACCGGCCGCCAACCCCGCCAATGCTATAACGGCCTGCGCCTAATAAAGCGATGGCAACAGCGGCAGTGAAAAACATCCCCTGCAGCTCCAATGCCCATCCACCGGTTTTGGATAAGGTAAAAAACTCGGCGGTGTGAACCAGCATGATTGCGACAATCATATTAATGGCAATCACCAGCGCTGCTGCACGCGTCCATACGCCGATGAGGACCAGCACCGGTGCAATAACTTCACCGACATAGACCAAATAAGCAAATGCATCGGGCATGCCAATTTTTGTCAGCATTCCCGCGATGGAGTCGACCCCTCCAAGCAGCTTTGCAATACCGTGAAGCAGGATGAATAGTCCCAAAGCAACTCTCAGCACAAGCTTTCCAAGGTCATCGCTGGGAGAGGAAGCATGATGGTGTGCGTCCATAAAAAACCTCCATCAAATTAATTTGGCGTCATAAGGATTGATTATTGCAAAGCAAACTGTGAGGCATGCTGTGGTGGCGCAATTCTTATTGCAAAGATTCGTTTAAGAAACGCATGTAATTCCTTATTTGCCATAAATGGCAATGTGTCATGTTGCAGAGTTGCTTTCAGATGTATCCTGATCCTGTTTTTTATAGCGAGCCGGACGGCCGGGATTGAACATTCAATTTTGCGCAACGCGCTTCCTTCTCCTTTCGGCTTGATCGGCATCGGACCATTCTTCCCAGGCAAGAAGGAACAGGCATGAACAAAAAACCGCCACAAGGCCTCGCAACGCGCGCCATCCACGGTAGTGCCAGCAAGGATGCGCATGGCAGTCCCTATACCCCGATATACAACACAACGACATTTTCCTTTTCATCCAGCGCTGCGCTGCTTGATGTCGTCGAGGGACGCAAGCCTGGCAGCCTGTATACCCGGTATGGCCAGAATCCGACTATCCAGTCTTTGGAAGAGACGCTCGCCGGTCTCGAGAACGCAGAACTTGCCTGGACCTTTTGTTCGGGAATGGCCGCCATCAGCACGCTTTTCCTGACTTACGGGCGCGACGGCATTGCCTGCGTCGGCGATGTCTATGGCGGCACCATGGAACTGCTGTCGTCCCAGCTCCCGCAACTGGGCATCAGGACGCATCTCATTCTTGGCAAGGAAATCGATCGCCTCGATGAACTGCTTGCCGCAGGCAGCAAACTGGTTTTTTGCGAAACACCAGCCAATCCGACGCTTGAACTGCTGGACATCCGCGCCATCGCGGCCAGGACGCACGCGCATGGCGCGCTGCTCGCCATCGATAACACCTTCGCCTCGCCAGTCAATCAGCGTCCGCTCGAGCTGGGCGCCGATCTTGTCGTGCATAGCGCCACCAAATACCTGGGCGGACACAGCGACCTGACTGCTGGCGTCCTGATGGGATCGAAGCAGTTGCTGATGCCAGCCTGGAGCTGGCGCAAGAATCTTGGGGGCATGCTTGCGCCGGAAACTGCTGCGCTGCTGTCGCGCAGCCTGCGCACCCTGGCCGTGCGCGTGGCGCAGCAGAACGCGTCCGCGCAAGCCATCGCGGAAGCGATGGCACGGCATCCACGCGTTGCGCGCGTGCTGTATCCGGGATTGCCCGACTTTCCCGGGCATGCCCTTGCAAGGAGCCAGATGCACGGCTTCGGAGGGATGTTGACGATCGAAGTCAAAGGCGGTGGCGATGCCGCCACTCAAGTAGCCGATCGGCTGCGTTTGTTCACGCTCGCGCCGAGCCTGGGTGGCGCCGAGAGCCTTGTCACCCAGCCTTGCACGACAAGCCATCACGATCTGACAAAAGAGGAGCGTGCCCGACGCGGCATTTCAGACGCCATGCTGCGGCTGTCAATCGGACTGGAGGATTGCGCGGACCTGATTGCGGATCTGGATCAGGCGCTGATGATGTGAAGGCAGCGTACATAGAGGGAGCCGGCGAACTCGCGGCGATCCCTGGCGTCTCACATGATTCGCCAGATCCAATCAATCCCTCGACTTGTGAAACACGTATGGACTTGCATGTGGAAAGCCGGCCAGGACCCCGGAGCGACCCCGAGCCGGTTGCCTTTGCGCTCGGCGGGCGGCTGATCCAGATCGTGCAAATCATCGATCGGTGGATTGCCAGCGACCATAGCTATTTCAAGGTCGAGGCGGAAGACTCGGACATTTACATTCTGCGTTTTACGCCGGCGGAAAGCCACTGGGAACTGACTTTGTTCCAGGCTGGGGCAGGGGCGGATTTTCCGGCTATGCCAAGGCGCAATGCCATTCAGTTTCAGTAAATTACATTAATGTTTCTAAATTGAACTAGCGAGCCGCGCTTTCAAACTGGGGAATTGAGCTGCAGCGGCATCTTGGTTTCTATTCTTCGGCTGAGGAGTATTCAGCCACCGCCTTGGCTGCCCACAAGGCCTGGTTATAAGTGGGGTAGCCTTCATCATAGCTTTCAACACTGCCATCTTCCCCGACGAAATGGGTCCACCAGCCACCGTCTTCCTGAACCAGCGCGATATCTCCGGGAGCACATTCGTCAGCGATGCGTTCTCCTTCTTCCAGCGTGACGATATTGGTTCTTCTATGCATGATGGTGGTTGCCATATGTTTTCCTGAAAACCGCGAATCTATCCAGTCATTAGCTGGATTGGACAGCAAAGCTGGGAAGGATTCCGACAGCAGGGCGATTTATCTCAGCGTGGGAATTTCTTTAGCATACGGCAATTTTGGGGTTGCCATTATGAATTGGATGGTAGGGAGTGTTAGGGGAGTAAGGAGATGGTGGGAAAGCCTGCGGTCCGGCGCGTCGCTGCGCGCCACCCCGCCCCGCAGATTCTCCCGGCTTTTGCGCTTGCAAGCGCAAAAGCTCGAGGCACCGGCCTGCATGCCGGTGCCGCTCAGCAGGCGCCGAGCAGTGCTCCGCGAAACCCCTGCTTCTCTCCCCCGCGCGCATGCGCGCTTCTCTCCGCCCAAACAAAAAGCCCCGCATGTGCGGGGCTTTGTGTTTGGCGGAGAGGGGGAGTCCAATCATTGGCGAAAACCCGCATAAATACTGGATTTGCCAATTATTAATTGGTTTGGTACCGTCACCCATACCGCCAAAATTTTTTACTTCCGATACTCAAGCCAAGGTCGAACTCATTTCGTTGCAATAGCTGTTGCAATTTCGACATAAATTTTGCCAAAATACAACATGTCTTCGCTCTGAAGCGCATGATGGCGCATTATGCTGCCGTGCATACCGCCAGATTTACCCATATAAGTACCAATTAATAGATACCCATATGATTATCGAATTTCTTACCGAACTTGGCATTAAAAAGTACGATTTGGCATTACTCTTATTTTGTCCAATTGGTGCAGTTTTAGGCAGTTTTGCTCAAGCCATACTAACTACGATTAACCCTGATCAGCCACCAAAAGATAGTGAGAAAGTTTACTTTGCCTCTAGTCACCTGCGCGCCGCTCGCGGAGCTTGGCTCACGTTGCGCCTTATGCTTGGTGCAATTCTCGGTTTGGTAATTGCTCTTTATTTCATAGGCGCTCTTCAGGAAAATCTCCCCACCCTTGCAAAAATCATCGCTTTATCAATCCTTCTGGGGTATGCGGCTCCCAAGATTTGGGCTACTCAAGAAAAATTTATTGTCAATCGCGTACACGAATTAGTGGATCGTGAATTGTCGTCTAGTCGCATCCCTACATCAGCGATCCATGGTCAAACATCGCCTAACATTGTGGTCGAGAAGAGCGTACCGCAAGGGGTGCACTCCTTGCCTTGAACGTTAGACCTTAAAAAAAGCAGATGACATACAACGCATACGGACTCAGTAGAGATATCCCCGCAGACGTGAAGCGCCTTGTTAGACAGCGCTGTGGATTCGGGTGCGTTATTTGTGGCCTTGGAATTGTTCAATACGAGCATGTTGATCCCGAATTCAAAGACGCAAAAATACATGATCCAGAGGCAATAGCACTATTGTGCCCTCAATGCCACGCGAAAATAACTACTCGAATGTGGTCTAAAGCTCGGGTAAAGCTCGCTATGCGAAGCCCAAAATGCAGGCAGGTCGGCTATGCGAGGGAGTTCTTTGATTTTGTGGAAGTTCACCCTGCTCTCAGATTTGGCGGCGTCTTGTTAACGAATTGCCCAACTCCGATTCAAGTCTCAGGACACCCCTTATTCCGCATTCGTCCACCGGAGACGGAAGGTGAGCCGTTCTTGTTCTCTGGATTATTCACAGACTCCAATGGTGAGGTAAGTCTTGTCATTGAAGACAATGAATGGAAAGCATTTTCCAACTCATGGGATGTGGAGGTCAAAGGCCAAACAATAACCATACGTGAGGCGCATAAAGTCGTTCACCTTGTGCTCCGCGTCGATCCTCCAAAGACGGTGATCGTAGAGAAGCTAAATATGTCACTCGGAGGCATTCGCTTTGAGGCAAATGGCGACTTTTTAAAAGTCACTCAGCCCAACGGAAGCATAAGTGAATTGACGTCGTGTATTTTCGATAACTGCCTTGTGGGTATGGCTTTTTAGTTGCTGTGGCATCGCGCAGGATGGTCTAGCATAGCGTTGCACTCGGGCGTCTAGGTCGCTGTATAAGAATTAAATATTTTTAAACGTAAAAAAATTTTGAACGTACACCTTCCGGCAGATGATTTTTTTCTAAGACTATTGAATATGACGTACAAAGTTGGGACGGCAGATAAATAATTGTTTTTCTACCGCCCCCCAACTCACTAAATAAACTCAGTCAGCGCGGAATCCCCTTGGCAGTCATTCACCATTACAAAACGGATGCCGCTTGATGTTCGGCCGCTGTGAATCACGGCGAAGCCGGCGTCGTGAGAATGTTCGATAGTTGCGGTTTCAAGATAGTCGGCCGCGTCCTGTAAATTCAATAATTTCATTTCGTTTCCTTCTGTTTAAATAGGTGAATTTTCGGGGTATATCGGGGCTTGAAGGGTATGCTGAAAAATGAATGGAAGGGTGTGCTGGCACACCCCTAAAACCGTCAGTTTTGTTGATGGTTCCGCACACCCTTCAAAGCCTTTCTGGTATTGGCTTTTAAGGGTGTGCTGAATACCCCAGAATCGAAGATTCTGGACAAGATACCGTGCATGGCATTGATGATGGATTTTGTAATCAACTTAACGTCTATACTCAGCGATCTTTTTTAGCTGATATTCCACATGGCTTTTCGTCAGCACTTCGCCGGTCATACAGGTATAAAGGTGGCCTGTTTCCTTGGGCGACCATTCGCACATTTCAGCGCATATCCATAGCCGCTTTCTTTTTCTAAGTAGGGCATGTGCCGTGGCTTCATCCATGCCGGTTCTCATGATCCGGGGGAGCGATGCCGCCATGGTGTCATATATCCTTGCTGTCCTTTGTTCCAGGCCACGCGCCTTTTGCTTAATCGGTTTCGACTTTAACAGCCGCAATTCCCATTGCTGGCGCTGGGTGAGTTTCATTCGCTTGACGATTAACCAGATCGGCCGGTTGCCAAGATAAAACAGCGAGTCAGCGCGAGAAAATAGCCGCTTCCATGAAGCGGAGTTCCAGGTGACTATATCGCCGATCTGATGCCATCTAGCCAGCCAAATCAGATCATGTACCAATAGATCGTATTCATGGTTGACGGACGCGCTAAATGGCGACTCCGGTAATGCTATGTCCTGCCGCCTGAAATATGGCGCTATCCCGCGTTCAGTCAATTCCAGCGCCAGCAGAAAAGCGGAAGCCCTTTGGCCTTTTAAATACGCCGTGCCGCTCTTGCTGATTAAGTCGGTAGTTGGGGCTTGTTGTAAGCCGGCTTTTACCTCATCAATTTTTGCAGTAGACGCACCTGCGATAAGCAGGGCCAAAGGGGTTAAGCCGGCTTCCTCAACGGTTTTATTGCTCGCCCTGTGATGATTTGCCGCCATGATGCAAATTAATGCATGGTGGGCGAATCATCATACCAAGCAGCGCTTAAGCCATTGGGGTTCTCCATGAGCCATACAGGGCGGCCAAACCGAATGCCGCAATGGATTGTCACCCCGCCGCCCATTTCTACCGTGTGCAAGATTTCGGACTCTTCAATGGTCTGTTTGACGATTTCCGGCGTGATCGCATAGAAGCAATCAGGTGCGAATGGCTGTTTCAGCATTTCAGTTCTCCTTCTGTTTCGTCTTCCTGCTGGTAGCCCTGATCAAGCAGGATGACAGAGCGATCCGAACCGGCGCGAATTAGGCTCGACAGAGCGTCAAATGATTCTTTTACGGTCGATTCGTCACCGAACATAGAATTTGCGTCTTCGACGGCTTTTGCCATGTCTTCGCGGTCGTGAATGTAAAGCAGCTTGAAGCGTTTCCGTTGCTTGGTCATTGCGCCCTCGCTTTCGTGTCTGGGCGGCTTTCGGCTATGCGTGCGGCAATCCATTCATCAATTTCAGATGAAATAAACCCAATCCGACGAGCGCCAAGTTTGATCGGTTGAGGGAATGTCTTTTCTTTAATTCCTTGATAAATTTTGGTCCTGCATTGCAGAGTTCGCCGAGCTGCCTGCACTATGTCTTCAATCTGAATTTCTGCCATACGTTTCTCCATTGTTCAGCCACTTCCTGTATTGCCCATTGCGATACAGATTTGCCTAATCTGATTATAGGAAGGAGCGGCTAATTTCTATTGAAACGTGCAGTAGCGTGCAATAACGCGTTATTTTCTTTTTTGGGCACTTGATCTTGTAAGACGCATCCTCAATGCGTTTATCGTGAAATACTCTTTTTCTCCTGATGATTTCTTATAAGGGATTCCTGCTTGCCCTACTGCCGCGCCAAGCAAGGGTGCTGGACGGTTGTTATTGCTCGCGATCTTCACCAATGCATTCCAAACCGATTGGTAATCATCTGGGTCAGTCGCAATTTTGCGCGCCTCATTAATCACGGGGCCAAGCACACCGCGAAACATCTTGAACTCCCTTGGCTGTTCTTTTCTTGCTTGAATTGCCAATTCAAGCTCGCGTCGATGGCGTTGTTCTTGCTCTTTTAGTTGTTCTCTAAGCTCTTCGGCTTCCTGTTGGGCTGACATTCGCCGGCCGGCCTCCTGCATTAAGCGCAATAGTTTTGGATCAATATTCCCGCTCATGCTGCCTGCCTTCCAAAGTTACCGGCAACCACGTTGCCGCTTGCTATGCCGTCAATGAAATTTGCCCAATCCTGCATCATTACTTTGCGCTCTTCCAAAAATTGCGCACGATCGTATGCGCTTGCCACTTTGTCCTTTTGTGCGTGTGCTAACTGACGGTCTACGACTTCATGCCGGTAGCCCAAGCGCTCTTTGATGGTGGACATTGCGAGTGCTCGGAAGCCGTGGCCGGTCATTCGGTTCTGGTAGCCCATGCGCTTCAATGCCGCCAGAATTGCGCCGTTGCTCATTGGCTTTTTGTGATCGCGCTGATTCGGGAACAGGTATTTCCCGCCGCCCGTGTACTGGTGCAGCTCTCGCAACAGTTCTAGCGCCTGTTTGGATAAGCAAACATGGTGATTAGTGGTGTCTGGATTTACCGTCAACTTGCCGCGCTTCATGCGCTGCCATGGGATGATCCATTCGCCTTTTTCAAGGTCTATTTCGCTCCATGGGGTTTCGATCAATTCGGACGTGCGCACAAAAACCAGCATCATCAAGCGCAGGGCAATCCGCGTGGGCTTGAACAGGCGGGCGTCGTTCTTGTCCATCGCCGTAAGGAACGCGGGCAACTCGTCGGCGGTGATCGCTGCAAAATGCCCCGCTTTGACCGGCTTCAATACGTCCTTCATGTCGGCGGCCGGGTTTCGGTTCTCGATACCTTGCTGACTGGCGTAGCTGAACACGCGGGCGCAAGTCGCCTTGATACGGTGGGCGACCTCATAAGCGCCACGAGATTCGATCTTACGCAGCGCAGCAATCATGTGTTGGTGAGTAATCGCCCCGATTGGCATAGCGCCGATTTCTGGGAATATGTCTTGTTCAAGCCGCCGCAAGGTATCCCGTGCCGTTGACTCGCTCCAGGTGGGTAACTTGTTGGTGTGCCATTCGCGGGCCAGCTTTTCAAACGTGTTAGCCGCCGCCGCAATTTTAGACTGCCGCTGCTCTTTCTTGTGCTCGCCGGGGTCTACCCCCTCATTCAACAGTTTGCGGGCCGCCGTGCGCTTTTCTCGAGCTTCTGCAAGCGATACTTCGGGGTATTTGCCAAGCGCCAGCGTTTTTCGCTTATCTGTATGGCGGTAATCCATGCGCCAGTAGCGGGCACCATCTTTATTGACCAACAAATAAAGACCGCCGCCGTCCGACAGTTTGTAGGGTTCGGCCTTGGCTTTTGCGGTGCGGGCTTGAATGTCTGTAAGAGGCGTGGCTAATTTGGGCATTTTGACGGTATCTGTTTTGGCGGCATCTGGAGATACCGTCAAATATACTGTCAAAGATTCCGGATTTCAATGAACGCTAAAAGCACTCTTGGAACAAAAAACCCGCGTAATCTCTAGGATTGACGCGGGTTTTATGGATGCTTTTGAACTTCTTAAAACATCATTCTGGCGGAGAGAGGGGGATTCGAACCCCCGATAGGCTATGAACCTATACACGCTTTCCAGGCGTGCGACTTAAACCACTCATCCATCTCTCCTGAATTCGGGTTCGCGTAGCGCGAAGCCGCAGATTATAGCAAATAATTCCGCTGCCAAACGGGATCTTGGGGGATATTGCAGGGAAAACGCCGGGACGTTGTCAATCAGGCATGAGTTACGCCGGTGTAATCACCACTTGGTAAGCCCCGCCCAGCAGGTTTGAGTGGCCCTGCACCAGCAGCGCGTGCTTGGTGCGGTCGTAATCATAGGCATGCAGCGGCGGCGAAAACAGCAATTGCGGAAAACCCGGCAGCAGCGCCGGCGCCTTTTGCAGCGAAACCTGGCCTTTGCCTGCGCCGTGCTTGCGAATGCGCACTACCGTGGAATGGCTGTGGTGGATTTGCTCGGAATGATATTCCACCCGCGCCAGGAAGGTGGAATTTCCGGAATAATCGACCAGAAAGCTGGGCTGGTCGCGCCAGTGTTCGGTAAAGTCGTCGAGCGGGTGCATGATGGATGGTTATAAATTACAGAGCAGTTGCATAGTAGTAATTACAAAGCAAATTCGCGGCTTTGGGTATCCCATAAATATGGGATATTTATGCTTCGTATATCATGTGCTTCTCTTTGAAACAGCGAACTGCAGGTTTGCCGCGCAGCCGGATGATGACCAGGGCCTTGCAATTGACGACTTTTGATACTGCCGATGAAGCTGCACAGGCGCTGGCTTTGCAGGTCAGTGAGGACTTGCAACGGGCGCTGGCGATGGGCGCCGGCATGGCTGACGGACGGGCTTTGCTACTGGTGTCGGGCGGGCGCAGCCCCTTGCCGTTTTTCGCCGCGCTGTCGCGCCAGCCGCTGGACTGGAGCAATATCGATGTCTCGCTGGTCGATGAACGCAGCGTGCCGCCGACCCATCCGGATTCGAATGCCGCCCTGGTGCGCGAGCATTTGCTGCAGGGGCCGGCGCGCTCGGCGCGGTTGCTGCCGCTAATGGCGACCGTGGCAGCGGCAACCGATCCCTGGCTGTGGGCGCGGCGCTCTGCGCAGGTCGCCAACGCCACCCCGGCGCTGGCGCGTCCGGCCGTGATCGTGCTCGGCCTGGGGACCGATGGCCATACCGCTTCGCTGTTTTCCGATTCGCCGCAATGGCCGGATGCCAGCAGCACCACCCGCCGCTATGTGGCGCTGCAGCCCGGGCAGGCCCCGCATGCGCGTGTGTCGCTGTCGCTGCGGGCGCTGGCGACGCAGCCGGTCTGTTATGTCTGGTCAGGCGGCGCCGCCAAGCTGGACGTGATCATGCGCGCGCGGGCACTGGCGGCGGCGGTGGACGATGGCTCGGTCGATGCCGCCGCGCTGAGCGGCGCCGGACCATTCGCCCGGCTGGTGGCCGATCCGCAGGCCACGCTCAGGGTTTTCCACAGCAAGGAATAGACGCTATTACTTGCGGTACGGCGGCCGGGTGCCGGCAAAGCGCTTCCATAGCTTGAGCAGTTCCGGCTGTTCCAGTTCAGGGGCAGCGCCCAGGTAGCCGCGCGCGAACCCGGCCGCGCCGGCGAGTTCCGTTGAGGATGCCTGGGACTGCTGCAACTCGGCCAGCAAGCGGTCGGCCACCGCCGCGTCATTGAGCCAGCCGAGCGCATCCTGCAGCTCGGTGAGGGTTGCCACGTAAGTCTTGACGCGCTTGCGCGGATACAGCGAATGGAAGAATTCGCTGGCATAGCGGGTTTTCTTGGCGGCGATGCGCAGGCGGTGCCGTGCCGCCGGGTCGGCGTGGGCCAGGTGGTGGCCGCGCCGCAGCAGGGCAGCCTGGTCGCGCGCCAGTGCCTGACGAGAGAATTTTGTCAGCGGCGCCTTCAGCTTCCTTTCCCTGTTCCCTTGCAGCGTGGCGCGCCAGCGCTTGCCCGTCAGCCAGGCGCCAAACGCCAGGGCTAGCCGCGCAAAGCGTGGCGAGGCGACGGCGGCGGCGGCTTGCCGCTGCTTTTCATGGACGAGCTTCTCGCTTGCCTGCTTCAGCACTTCCAGCGTTGCCGCCTGCTCCGGCAGGGCGGCGGCGATGCGCGGCAGCGTCGCCTCCTGCAGCACTTCCCAGTCGCGCGCCTGGCCCAGCTCGTCGCCCAGCCAGGATAACTCCGCCTGCAAATCGGGCGGGCAGGGCGCGATATCCTTGAACAGCTTGAGCGCCGAGCGCAGGCGGCGCAAGCCGACCCGCATCTGATGGACGCCTTCAGGGTTGCCGCCAGCGAGCACGGCGGCTTCGTTGCCCTGGATTTGCGACAGACAATTGGCGGCGATGACGCGGAATCCTTCTTCGACCGTCAGCGCGCGCGCCAGGCGCACCGGCTGCGCGCGCACAGCAGTCGTGGCCTGCGCCTGGTACATCCCGTAGCCGCGTGCGGCCTTGCTGCTATTGGACAGGCGCAGCGGCAGGTGATCCATCAGCTTCAGCGCAAAATCGAATAATTGTTCCGGCGCGCCCGATTTGAGCTCGAGTTCGATTTCGCTGACTTCCACGGTCTGGTCGCGGCAGGCGATGCTGCCTTCATCCAGCGCGAACTCGACCAGGTCACCCTGCGGCAGGCGCACATCCCATATGGTGCGCCGGATCGTGGTGGTGAACGCCTTCTCCAGGCTGGCGTCGAGCCCAGGCTCGCGCAGCAGCCTGGCCCAGGCACTGTGGGGATCCACCAGCTTGCGCAAGGCATCCAGTTCCGGCTGCGGCCCGGCCACCGTGGCTTCCCATTCATAGCGGCTGTGCAGGCCGCTGGTTACGCTGCCACCGCCCTTGAGGGTCTGGATCCAGGCGCCGTCGATCTCGCGCACGCGCAAGCCGGCATTGCTGTTGCGAATGGCCAGGCCGGGCGTGTCGAAATAAATGTCGGCCATCTGTACGGTGCGCGGCGGCGCGCTGGCGTATTGCTGCAGCAAGGGCAGCTGGCGCAAGGTGTCAATATGGCGAGGTTCAATCGACAGTTTTAATTCGACTTCCATGGATTGCCTCGCAGAATAATGTTCGCCTCGTGCAAGCGTCGCGCCCGGACGGCAAATGGTCTAAATTATAGTAGATGGTTCACGAGGCTTCGTTATCAGGGGGAGAAGAACTGGAGGCCGGGCGCACATGAAACTCTTGACCTGGAACATACAATGGGGACGCGGCGCCGATGGCCGTGTCGACCTGGCGAGGATCGCCTCGCATATCCGGCGGCTGGGCGAGCTTGACGTCATCTGCCTGCAGGAAGTGACCTCGGGCTACGCCGAGCTGGACGGAAACGACGGCGCCGACCAGTTTGCTGCCATCGAACAACTGTTTCCCGAATACGCTGCCCTGTCCGGCTTCGCGATGGATTGCGCCGGCTCCGATGGCTCTGATGGTGGCGGTCGGCGCAAGCGCTTCGGCAACATGCTGCTGTCGCGTCACCCGGTGCGGCAAGCGTTCCGCCACCTGCTGCCGTGGCCCAGCGATCCACACGCGCCCAACATGCAGCGCCTGGCGCTGGAAGCCAATATCGATACTCCGCAAGGCTTGCTACGCATAAGCACCACGCACCTGGAATACTATTCGATGATGCAAAGGGCGGCGCAAATAGCGCGCCTGCGCGAGCTGCACGTCGAAGCGGTAATGCATGCGCGCGAACCGGGGCCGGGCAAGGCGACGGACGGACCGTTTTCCGGGGCGTTGCGGGCGGCGCCGGCGATTCTCTGCGGCGATTGCAATTTCAAGCCGGATTCGGTCAGCCGGGTGCAACTGTTGCAATTCATCGATGCCGTCACACCGCCTTACCGGGATGCCTGGAATGTGCTGCATCCCGGCACCATGCATACGCCGACTGTCGGACTGTATGACAAGAAGCAATGGCCGGGCGAGCCGTTTACCTTTGATTATTTCTTTGTCAGCGAAGATTTGCTGCCACGTTTGCGCACAATGACAGTCGATACCTTGAGCGACGCTTCGGATCATCAGCCCTTGATGCTGGAATTGGCATAAGCCAAGGGAACAGGAACGGTGCTATTTGTTGTATGAATGATGCATCGCGAAAGAAATGACATTTTTTGACCTTCAACTGGCCGTTCGGCCTCTCCCAAATATTTCTCAAGGGAAATATACTCATCTCCTAAAACAAGAATCGGAGTAAGCGGTGGAAACGGAAAATCGCGTGTTTTCCCGGCAGGTGGAATTACTGTATCACCAGGCTGGCGGAGCAGCCCTGGCATCGGCCGCGGTCGCGTTGCTGGTGGCAGCGGCGTTGGCACAGGTCGTGCCGCCGGTCTTGCTGCTGAGCTGGCTGGCGACCATTGTTGTGGCGGCGTGGCTGCACATGCTGGGCCACGGCAGGCGCAAGCGCGCCGGCCAGGCCGACCGCAACGCCGCGCAGTGGGCCAACACCTTTGCCGTCAGCGCCGCTTTGTCGGGTCTCGGCTGGGGCTTGTGTCCGGTGCTGTTCGCTCCTTATGTGCCTTTCGAATATCAAGTGGTGATGGCGGTGTTGGTGCTGGGCGTCAGCGCCGCCGCGTTGCCGATGATTTCCGTGGTGCCCAAGGTGTACCGGGCATTCGTGGTCTGCATGGTGGCGCCCTTGCTGGTCTGGGGCGCGCTGGCCGGTTCCGCTGTCAGCCGCGAGCTGACCGCGATGGCGGCGGCGTTCCTGGTGCTGATGCTGCTGACCTCGGCGCGCCTGGCGCAAGCGCTGCGCTCGGCGCTGCGCGTGCAGTTCAATAATGAAGAACTGGTGGCGTCGCTGAAAGAAGAGGTGGCGATCCGCCGGGCCGCCGAGCAGGCAGCGCTGCAATCGACCGCCGTCGCGCGCGCCAGCCAGGCGCGTTTCGAGCAGCTTGCCGCGGTTGCCAGCGAGGGCCTGGTGTTCCATGAGAATGGCGTCATCATCAACGCCAACCAGGCATTCGCCCGCATGGTGGGCGTTGCGGCCGACACCCTGGTGGGGCGCTCGGCGCTGGAATTCGTGGCCCAGGCCGATCGCCTCCGGATGGAAGAAATGTTCCGCTCGCGCCGCGACGAGTCTTATGAACTCACTTTGGCCGACTCCTGCGGCCGGGAAGTGCCGCTGGTGGTGCATTCGCGCGATTTCGATTACGAGGGCCGGCGCGTGCGGCTGGCGTCGCTGCGCGACGTCAGCGGCCAGCGCGCCGCCGAGGACAAGGTGCGCTACCTGGCACAGCACGACGGCCTGACCGGCCTGCCCAACCGCAGCCAGCTGCTGGAAAGCCTGCGCCAGTCGCTGTCGCTGGCGCGGCGGCAGAGTTTCAAGCTGGGCTTGCTGATGTTCGACCTGGACCGTTTCAAGGGCATCAACGACAGCCTCGGGCATGCGGCCGGCGACGACCTGATCTGCGCCGTGGCCGAGCGCCTCAAGCAAAACCTGCGCGTCGAAGATTTCATTGCCCGCCCGGGCAGCGATGAATTCCTGATCGTGCTGCCTTATGTGAAGGATTCGCAAGACCTGGCGCGCGCGGCCCTGAAGCTGCAACGCTGCTTCGAAATGCCGTTCGACATCGAGCGCCAGGAAATGTATCTCACTCCCAGCATCGGCATCGGCACCTTCCCGAACGATGCCGATACGCCAGAGCAGCTGATTCTGCGCGCCGAAACCGCGATGTATCAGGCCAAGAAAGCCGGCGGCAACGGTTTCGCTTTCTATGCCGCCGAGATGAGCGCGCTGGCGCGCGAAAACCTGAACCTGGAAAACCAGCTGCGCCACGCCATCGACAACGGCGAATTCCTCCTGCATTACCAGCCCCAGCTCGACTTGCAGAGCAATGCCATCGTCGGCGTCGAGGCGCTGATCCGCTGGAATCGCCCCGGCCACGGCATGGTCGCGCCGCTGAAATTCATCCCGGTGGCGGAAATGTCCGGCCTGATCGTGCCGATCGGCGAATGGGTGATGCAGGAAGCCTGCCGCCAGGCGCAGGACTGGCAAAAGCGCGGCGCCGACCCGATTGGCGTGGCGGTGAATGTCTCGGCGCGCCAGTTCAAGGATCCCGAACTGATCACCAAGATCGCCCAATGCCTGGAAAGCACCGGGCTCGATCCGCACCTGCTGGAGCTGGAGCTGACCGAGAGCATCGTGATGGAAGATCCGGCCAACAGCGCGGCGCGTCTGAAGAAGATTCGCGACCTTGGCGTGACGATCTCGATCGACGATTTCGGCACCGGTTATTCCTCGCTGGCGTACCTGCGGCAATTCCCGATCGATATCCTGAAGATTGACCGTTCCTTCGTGCGCGACGTCCACATCGATACGCACAACGCCGCCATCGTCACGGCCATCCTGGCGATGGCGCGCCAGCTGCAGATTGGCGTGGTGGCCGAAGGCATCGAGACCGCCGAACAGCAGGATTTCCTGGCAAAGCACGGCTGCGGCATCGGCCAGGGCTATTATTTCAGCAAGCCGCTGCCGGCGACCGAGTGCGAAAAACTGTTCGAGCGGCGGCCGGCGCGCGCCTTGCCATTCAGTGTCGTGAAATAGGCCGCTTCTTCGCCGGCCCCTTACTTCCTGGCGCGCACGCCGTCGCGCACCGCCAGCGCTTTCTTCAATTCGTTTTGCGCGTAGTCGACATCGCGCGCCAGCCGTTGTTGCCGGCTGAAGTAAGCCTGGTTGTAGGATAGTCCGCCAGCACTGTTGTCGCGCTGCTCGCCCGGCAAGGCCGCGGCGCCGGCGGCCTGGCGTTTTTTCGCGTCTTCCAGCAGCATCTCGGCGCGCATGACTTCGGCCAGCACCGTATCCGGCACCGCGATGGTGCTCTTGCCGGGGGCCGGCACGCGCACCGGGTCGATGCGCTGCACCGGCGTTGGCGTGGCCTGCGGCGCCACTTTCGGCGGCGTGCCGGGTTCGGTGCTCCACAGGTTACCCTTGATCGGCGGCGCCATCGTGATGGTGTGGTCGACCTTGGCGCCGGCGACGGTCTCATCCGAATAGACGATACGGCCGTCCGGCAGCACTTGTCGGTAGATCCGGGTGGGCTCGTGGCTGGATGGCATTGCCTGGGAGCGGGGCGCGGCATGGGTTTCGCCTGCCGCCGCCGCTGGTGTCGCCGGAGCTGTCAGCACCGGCCCGGTGGCGGACTTGCCGCCTTCCTGCGCCTGTGCAGGCGCCAGGATTGACGCTGCCAGAATGCAGGCGGGCAGAAGAATAGTGGTTTTCATGTCGAACTCCTCCGTGGATGCCCCCGATTCAGCGTTGGGCGCAAGCTTGGCACGCGATTTAAGCAGGGGAACAATGGCATCTTGCCAAATTTTTTGACAAAAGCTTATCGTCTGCCGCAAATATTGCCGCTGCCGCTAACTTGTCGTTGATCTTGTTTCATTATGTTACAGGCGTCTTCCCCGCGCCAGTGTAGGATGGGCCATATTGCCATGCGGCAGGCGTGGCGGACGGCCTAGCCGGTATAATCACGTCTGTATATCAATCCAGGCGCCCGGCGCCGCATAGACTGAAATTTTCATGCTCGCAACTCAACGACAAGAAATCATCAATTTGTTCCAGCAGGCGCTGGCACCCCTCGTCGCCGGCAGCGACCTTACTCCCAGCGTCGTGCTGGAACGCCCGCGCGACTCCGCGCACGGCGACATCGCCTGCAACATCGCCATGCAGCTGGCCAAGCCGCTGAAAAAGAATCCGCGCGAACTGGCGCAGGCGCTGCTCGCCGGCGTCATGTCCGCGCCGGCGCGCGAACAACTGATCGCCAGTGCCGAGATCGCCGGCCCCGGCTTCATCAACCTGCGCCTGGCCGACGCCGCCAAACAGGCGGTGGTCGCCGTCATCCAGCAGCAGGGCGAGCGCTTCGGCAAGGGCGAGGGCGGCGCCGGCAAGCGCGTGCTGATCGAATTCGTCTCGGCCAATCCGACCGGCCCGCTGCACGTCGGCCACGGTCGCCAGGGTGCGCTGGGCGATGCCTTGTCTTCGCTGTTCGAGCAGCAGGGCTACGACGTCACCCGCGAGTTCTACTACAACGACGCCGGCGTGCAGATCGCCACGCTGGCCACCTCGGTGCAGGCGCGCGCCAGGGGCTTCAAGCCCGGCGACGCAAGCTGGCCGGAAGCCGCCTACAACGGCGACTACATCGCCGACATCGCCGCCGATTTCCTGGCGCAGAAAACCGTGTCCGCTTCCGACGGCGCGCCAGTCACCGCCAGCGGCGAGGTCGAGGATATCGAATCGATCCGCCGCTTCGCCGTGGCTTACCTGCGCCACGAGCAGGACCTCGACCTGCAGGCCTTCGGCGTGAAGTTCGACAATTACTACCTCGAGTCCTCGCTCTACACCGACGGCAAGGTGGCCGCCGCCGTGGAAGCCCTGATCAGGGCCGGCAAGACCTACGAGCAGGATGGCGCGCTGTGGCTGCGTTCGACCGACTACGGCGACGACAAGGACCGCGTCATGAAGAAGACCGACGGCACCTATACCTATTTCGTGCCGGATGTCGCTTATCACATCACCAAGTGGCAGCGCGGCTTCGGCAAGGTCATCAACGTCCAGGGCAGCGACCACCACGGCACCATCGCCCGCGTGCGCGCCGGCCTGCAGGCGGTCGGCATGGGCATCCCCGAGGGCTACCCCGATTACGTGCTGCACAAGATGGTCACCGTCATGAAGAACGGCGAGGAAGTGAAGATTTCCAAGCGCGCCGGCTCCTACGTCACCCTGCGCGACCTGATCGAATGGTCGGCCGGCGAGGCCGCCGCTGATGGCGCCGATGCGGCCGAAGCTGCTGGCAATAGCGACGCCGTGCGCGATCTCACGCGCGGCCGCGACGCCGTGCGCTTCTTCCTCATTTCGCGCAAGGCCGACACCGAGTTCGTCTTCGACGTCGACCTGGCGCTGGCGCAGTCCGACGAAAACCCGGTGTACTACGTGCAGTACGCGCATGCGCGCATTTGCTCGGTGTTCAACCAGTGGGGCGGCGATGAAACCGCGCTCGCCGGTGTGGATCTTTCGCCACTGACATCGCCGCGCGAAGCCGCGCTGCTGGCCCGGCTGGCGGAATACCCCGACATGCTGCAAAAAGCGCTCGACGAACTGGGGCCGCATCAGGTAGCTTTCTACCTGCGCGACCTGGCCGGCGAATTGCACAGCTATTACAACGCCGAGCGGGTGCTGGTCGATAATGAAGACGTCCGCCTGGCGCGGCTGGCCTTGCTGCAGTCGACCCGCCAGGTATTGCGCAATGGCCTGGCGCTGATCGGCGTATCGGCGCCGTCAAGGATGTGATGGAATCTTTTTTGGAAGTGGCAGGAAATACATGAATTACAGGCACAAGCAGGCCGGCGGCACTTTTCTCGGCATTATCATCGGTCTGATCATCGGCCTCGGCATTGCGGTCGGCGTGGCGATCACCATCAACAAGACGCCGATTCCCTTCGTCGATCGCGGCTTCAAGCCGAACAAGGATGCCGGCGCCGAAGGTGCCCAGATGCCGGACCTGAACAAGTCGCTGTACGGTAATCGCGAGCCGGCCAGGCAGGCGGCCAAGGAGTTTCAGAAGGAAGCCGAACCGGCTGTCGCGGCCGAGCCGGCGACTCCGGGCCAGACGGCGACCGCGCCGGCCGCGTCGACTGCTCCGGTTGCTGCGCCTGTCAAGGCGCCGGCGGCCGACAAGACTCACTCGGCGGAGGCCGCTGCAAGCGAAGAGAAATGGACGTACTATCTGCAAGCCGGCGCATTCCGCGAGCAGGCCGATGCGGAAAATGCCAAGGCCAAGCTGGCCTTGCTGGGCGTCGAGAGCAGCATCAGCGAGCGCAGCGCCGACACCGGCACGCTTTACCGCGTGCGCGTAGGCCCGTTCGCACAGGTCGATGCGATGAACAGAGTACGTTCGAAGCTGTCTGACAATGGAGTGGATGTGGCGGTCGTGCGCATTCAGAAATAATTTTTTTCAAGGAATCATATGCGTCTTCTTTCCCGAATTTTCATGGCGGTTGGTTTTTCCCTGCTGGCGGCAAGCGCCAGCGCTTCCCCCGATAATCCGCAGGAGGGCAAGGACTATCTGCGCCTTTCCACGCCTCAGCAAACCGAAGCTCCCGCTGGCAAAGTCGAAGTCCTCGAATTCTTCTGGTATAACTGCCCGCATTGCAATGTGCTGGACCCGGTGCTGCATGACTGGGTGAAGAAGCAGGGCGACAAGATCGTCTTCAAGCGCGTGCCGGTGGCGTTCCGCGATTCCTTCGTGCCGCAGCAGCGCCTGTACTACGCGCTGGAAGCGATGGGCAAGGCCGACGAGATGCAGCCGAAAGTCTTGCGCACCATTCACGTCGAGCGCCGCCAGCTCGACACCGAAGCGCAGATCGTCGATTTCATCGTCAAGCAGGGCATCGACAAGCAGAAATTTCTCGATCTGTACAACTCCTTCTCCGTCACCACCAAGGCCAATCGCGCGCGCCAGCTCCAGGGTATTTATGAGATCTCGGGCGTGCCGACCCTGGCTGTCGATGGCCGCTACGTGACTGCGCCGTCGATCGTTTCGGAAGGCAATGGCCGCATGCCGGAACCGGCGTTGAACGCCGCCACCATGAAAGTCATGGACTTCCTGGTTGAAAAGTCCGCCAAGCCGGCGGCGAAAAAGTAAGGAACAGGGCTTTGCGGTGTCCTGTTTCAGGACACCGGCCGCAAGCTGACGGTCCGCCGCTCGCAAGACGGCGGACTTTTTATTTTCAGGAGCGATGACCATGCAGCGAGTTTTCATCACTGGCGCTTCCAGCGGCATCGGCGCTGCCCTGGCGCGGCGCTACGCCGAGCAGGGCGCAAGTCTTGGTCTGGCGGCGCGCCGTGCCGAAGCATTGCGGCAGCTGGCTGCCAGCCTGCCCAATCCGGAGCGGCATCGCTGCTATCCGCTCGACGTCACCGATCATGCCGCTCTGGCCGCCGCCGCCGCCGATTTCATCGCCGTCGCCGGCGGCGCCGACGTGGTGATTGCCAACGCCGGCATTTCGCAAGGGACGCTCACCGAATATGCCGAAGACCTGGAAGTTTTCGAGCGCATCGTCGCCACCAATCTCAGCGCCACGGTAGCCACATTTGCGCCTTTCATTGCGGCCATGAAGCGGCAGGCCGAAGCAGGCCACGCCTGCCGTCTGGCCGGCATTGCCAGCGTGGCCGGCATCCGCGGCATTCCCGGCGCTGGCGCCTACAGCGCCTCGAAGGCGGCGGTCATCAGCTATTGCGAATCATTGCGGGTGGAATTGCGCGGCAGCGGCATTCGCGTGGTGACTATCGCGCCGGGTTATATCGACACGCCGATGACGCGCATTAATCCCTATCCCATGCCGTTTCTTCTGTCCGCCGAAAAATTCGCCGCGCGGGCGCAGCAAGCCATCGACGCCGGCGTCAGCTATCGAGTGATTCCCTGGCAGATGGGGGTAGTGGCAAAACTGCTGCGGCTGTTGCCGAATGCGGTGTTCGACGCCTTGAGCGCGAAAGCGGGACGCAAGCCGCGCCAGCTGCCGGAGCAGGCTGGCGAGCCGCCGCTGGCAGGTTAGTCTTTGGCGCGGTTGATGCGCAACAGCAGGCGAATGATTTCCCGCGCAATCGTGCGGTGATGCTCGTCGAGGCGCTGCAGGTCGGCGATCAGCTTGACGTCGGCGGAGTCGAAGCGTTCCGCCAGTTCGCCGGCGGCGCCGGATAGGCGCTGTTCTTGCTGGCCGTTGCCGAAGCGTAGCCATTCGGCCTGCACGCCCAGCCATTGCGCCAGGGTGCGCAATTTTTCCTGGGTCGGGATGGCTTCGCCGACCAGCCATTTGCGGGCGGCATGCACCGTGATCGGGCGCCCCGAAAAACGGATGTTGAACTCTCGCGCCAGCTGGGTAGGACTGTCGGGGGAATAATCAGCATTACGCAATGCTTGTTGCAAGCGTTCGCTGAAATCCTCTCGTTCGATTGATGCTTTCATGAATGAGCACTATTCCATCTCAAGATTTGATAGCCAAACTGCGTGTAAGCAGGGCTATCGATTTTTCAGGCTGATTTACCTCAATGCCTGCTTGGGCAGACATTGAACTTATTAATTCCTGTATTGCGGGTTTGCGCAAAAATTTAGGGGCCGAAGAAGCATGCCCAATGCGCCAAGAAGCGTGGCGGAATCGGCTAGCATATCTTGGGATAAGACAATATTTTTTCAGGAATAATTGCAGTTGATAAAGCAAGTGTAAGGCAAAATGACCCGGATGTCAGTTGGAAAATCAGTTACATTGTTGCGTGAAATCCTCGGTAAGGCGCAGTTCTGTTGGTTTTATGAGGCAGACTGATTAATGTGACCGGTTAAAAAAAGTAGATGTTGTTAGTAACCATGGTTACAAATCGGTTTTTACAGGCTCGCAGCGGTGAAAGCGGAAGATGCCATCGGCACCGGTGATGCGCCGCACGCGGCGTGCCAGCCATAGCTGATGCAGATGCGCCAGCGCCTCGCCCAGCGCGAAGCTCAACTGGTGGGAATCGAGCGGGCGGCGGAACATGATCGGCACGATATCGGCAGCCGAACGCGGCTCGCCGCAGGCTTCCAGCACTTCCGCCAGGCGCGCCGCATGGTGCTCGCGCAGTTGGCCGATGCGCACATGCAGGCCGCGGAAGGGTTTGCCGTGCGCCGGCAGCACCAACGTGTCCGCTGCCAGGTCGCCATACTTGCCCAGCGAGTCGAGATAAAGCTGGACCGGATTGGCTTCCGGTTCGATGGCGAAAACCGACACGTTGGTGGAGATTCGCGGCAGCACCATGTCGCCGGAAATCAGCAGTCCCAGGCTGTCGCAATGGAGCGCGACGTGCTCCGGCGAATGGCCACAGCCGGTGATGACGCGCCAGTCGCGTCCGCCGATCGTCAGCTGCTGCTGCTCCTGCAGGCGGATGTAGGCGTGCGGCAGCGCCGGCACCAGCGAGGAATAGTAATGCCGGCGTCCTTCCAGTTGCCCCAGACGCGCCGCATCCCGCAGCCCGTGCTGCTGAAAATGCGGAAACATCGATGCGCCATCGGCGCCGGGAAGGTTGGCCGACATCATGCGGGCAAAGGCGTATTCGCCGGCGCTCATCCACAGCGGCGCCTGCCAGCGCCGGCACAGCCAGTCGGCCAGGCCGACATGGTCGGGATGACAATGGGTGGCGATGACGCGCAGGATGGGCAAGCCGCGCAAGTGGCTCGCAAACACCGATTCCCAGGCGGCGCGGGTGGCGTCGTCGGCGATGCCGCAATCCACCACGGTCCAGCCTTTTACCGGACCGTCTTCCCCTTCGATTTCATCTTCCAGCAGCCACAGGTTGATATGGTTCAGGGCGAACGGCAGGCCCATCCGCAGCCAGTACGCGCCAGGGGCGATTTGCATGACGGCGCCCGGCGCGGGCAGGGTGTCGCCGAAAGGATAATCCAGCTGGGATTCAAGTGAATTCATGGGACGTTATGAAAACGGTAAAAGAGTCGTAAAGAGTCGTCAGACGGGGCTGGCAACTATTCTAGTCAATAACGTCCGCAAATGCGCAGCGGCAGGGCAGAATTGGTTAAACTAGCAGTTCCGGCCTCTTCGCAAAACCTCAGATGCAACCTGATTTCCCCAAACTGCTGTCGTCGCAAATTGCCTTCGATATCGCGCGCACGATGCTCGACGGTTTCGACAAGCATTACCGGCTGTTTCGCCAGGTGAGCCAGCAAGCCAAGAGCTTCTTTGAAAAAAGCGACTGGGCAAGCGCCCAGCGCACTTCGCTCGATCGCATTTCGTTTTACGACAAGCGGGTGCAGGAGTGCGTGCATATTCTCGAGGATGAATACGACGAGGAAGACCTGACCGACGATGTCTGGCGCGAGGTCAAGCTGCACTACATCGGCCTGCTGATCAACCACAAGCAGCCGGAACTGGCCGAAACCTTTTTCAATTCAGTGTGCTGCAACATCCTGCACCGTGCCTATTTCAACAACGATTTCATCTTCGTGCGGCCGGCGGTCTCGACCGAATACATCGAGCCGGTCCAGGGCGTGCCGACCTACCGCGTGTATTACCCGAAACGCGACGGCATGCACGATGTCTGGAAGCGCATCATCACCAATTTCCAGCTGAAGGCGGAATTCGTCGACCTCGACCGCGACATCAGCTATGTCGAGACGCTGATCGAGCAGGTGTTCGGCCACATCCAGAGCGAAGCCAATCATCAGATCCAGGTGCTGTCGAGCCTGTTCTATCGCAACAAGGGCGCCTACATCGTCGGCAAGGCCATCAATGGCCACCGCATGTATCCCTTCGTGATCCCGATCCTGCAAAATCGCAAGGGCAAGCTGCTGCTCGATACCGTGATTTTCGATCCGGCCCTGATCACGGTGCTGTTTTCGTTTACCCGCGCCTACTTCATGGTGGACATGGAAGTGCCCTCGGCCTATGTGCACTTCCTGCGCAGCATCATGCCTTACAAGCCCAGGAGCGAGATCTATACCATTCTCGGCTTGCAAAAGCTGGGCAAGGCGCTGTTCTACCGGGATTTTCTGCACCACCTGCGCCATTCGTCCGACTGCTTCCAGGCTTCGCCCGGCATCCGCGGCCTGGTAATGGTGGTGTTCGAATTGCCATCCTTCCCGTACGTGTTCAAGGTCATCAAGGACCATTTTCCGCCACCCAAGGAAACCACGCCGGCGCAGGTAGCGGAAAAATACCTGCTGGTGAAGCACCACGACCGCGTCGGCCGCATGGCCGATACCCTGGAGTTTTCCTATGTGGCGTTTCCGCGCAGCCGTTTTGACGGAGAATTACTGGCGGAACTGAAGGCGACCGCTCCTTCGCTGGTCGAGGAAGAGGACGACCAGATCGTCATTCGCCACCTGTATATCGAGCGCCGCATGGTGCCGCTCAATCTCTGGCTGACGCACGCGGAAGAGCGTGGTGACGAGGAGGCACTGGAACATGGCGTGCGCGAGTACGGCAATGCGATCAAGGAACTGGTCGCCGCGAATATCTTTCCCGGTGACATGCTCTACAAAAATTTCGGTGTAACCAAGCATGGCCGCGTGGTGTTTTACGATTACGATGAAATCGAGTACATCACTGACTGTAATTTCCGCGCTATTCCGGCGCCGCGCAATGAAGAAGATGAAATGTCGGCCGAGCCCTGGTATCCGGTGGCGAAAAACGACGTGTTTCCTGAGCAGTTTGATACTTTCCTTCTTGGCAACCCCACGGTGCGGAAATATTTCATGAAGTATCATGCCGATTTGCTGACGCCGGAATTTTGGGAAGGCCGAAAACAGCGGATAATGCAAGGCTATATCGAAGACGTATTTCCATACCCGCAAGAGATACGGTTTTGCAATCAGATGAGCGCTTCCGGCCCATCTTCGCAAACGGCTTGAAAAGAATTATTCATTATTACTACTGACTGGAGATACCATCATGCAAGATCCTATCGTTATCGTTGGTGCGGCCCGTACGCCCATGGGGGCGTTCCAGGGTGATTTTTCTTCGCTCTCGGCCAATGAACTGGGCGCCGTCGCCATCCGCGCCGCCGTCGAACGCGCCGGTTTGGCGCCGGAACAAGTGCAGGATGTCATCATGGGCAATTGCCTGATGGCCGGCCAAGGCCAGGCGCCGGCGCGCCAGGCCATGATCAAGGCTGGCCTGCCGGTTTCCACCGGCGCCGTCACCTTGTCGAAAATGTGCGGCGCGGCGATGCAGGCCACCATGTTCGGCCACGATTCCATCCTGGCCGGCACCAACGAGATTGTCGTCACTGGCGGCATGGAATCCATGACCAACGCGCCCTACCTGGTGCCGAAGGCGCGCGGCGGTTTCCGCATCGGTCACGGCATGATCTATGACCACATGATGCTCGACGGCCTGGAAGATGCCTACGAGGCTGGTCGCTCCATGGGCACTTTCGGCGAGGAGTGCGCCGCCAAGTACGGCTTCACCCGCGAAGAGCAGGATGCGTTTGCCATTGAATCGGTCAAGCGCGCCCAGGCCGCCACCGCCAACGGATGGTTTGCCGGGGAAATCGCCCCGGTAACCGTCAAGAGCCGCGGCGGCGAGGTCATCATCGACAAGGATGAAGGCCCGCTGAAAGCCAAGATCGACAAGATCCCGACTCTGAAGCCGGCCTTCAAGAAGGATGGCACCATCACCGCCGCATCCTCGTCGTCGATCAACGACGGCGCCGCCGCGCTGGTGCTGATGCGCCAGTCGACCGCGCAGAAGCTCGGCCTGCAGCCGATCGCCCGCATCCTCGGCCACGCCCGCCACTCGCAGGCGCCGGAATGGTTCACCACCGCGCCGGTGGGCGCGATCGCCAAGCTGTACAGCAAGGTGGGCTGGAGCACCGCCGAAGTCGACCTGTTCGAGATCAACGAGGCTTTCGCGGTAGTGCCGATGGCGGCAATGAAGGAACACAACATTCCGCATGAAAAGGTCAACGTGCACGGCGGCGCCTGCGCCTTGGGACACCCGATCGGTGCTTCCGGCGCGCGCATCATCGTGTCCCTGATCGGCGCGCTGCAGCGCACCGGCGGCAAGCGCGGCGTGGCTTCGCTGTGCATCGGCGGCGGCGAAGGCACCGCCATGGCCATCGAACTGCTGTAACAGCATGCCGGTCGCATTGGTCATTGGCGCCTCGCGCGGCATCGGCCGGGAATTCGTCCGGCAGCTGCTGCGCGACGGCTGGCGTGTCTGGGCCACCGCGCGCGACGACGCCAGCCTGGCGGAACTGCAGGGCGCGGGCGCAAACGCCCTGAAGCTGGATGTCGCTAACACCGAGTCGATCGCCGCACTGGGCTGGCAGCTCGATGGCGAAAAGCTGGACCTGGCGCTGTTCGTCGCCGGCGTCCCCAGCCCGGCCCAGGGCTCCACCGAAGCGCCGACCCGCAGCGTATTCGACCAGGTCATGCATGCCAACGTGCTCGGCCCCATGCAACTGATTCCGACCGTGGCGCCGCTGATGCGCGCGGGCGGCAAGTGCGTGTTCATCTCCAGCATCATGGGCAGCATCGCCAGCACCACCGATAGTTTCAGCTGGGTGTACCGCGCCTCCAAGGCGGCGCTCAACATGGCGGTCAAGGCGGCATCGTGCGACTGGCGCGATACGATCTTTGCGGCGATGCATCCTGGCTGGGTGCAGACCGACATGGGCGGGCCGAATGCCACCGTTCCGGTGGAGCAGAGCGTCACGGGCATGCTGGAGGTCGTCGCCGGTTTGCAGCCGGCCGACAGCGGCAGCTTCCGTGCCTACGACGGCGCGCGCCTGCCCTGGTAGGCAGTCTGCGCGGATTTTTCACAACCAGAGCAAGCGCATGAGCAAACCGATCGATTTCTACTTCGACTTTTCTTCGCCCTACGGCTATTTCGCCTCGACCTGCATCGAAGAGCTGGCGGCAAAATACGGCCGCACGGTGAAATGGCATCCGCTGCTGCTGGGGGCGGTGTTCAAGACCACCGGCGCAGCGCCCCTGCCGCTGGTGCCGCTCAAGGGCGAGTATGCGCTGCACGACTTCGAACGCAGCGCGCGTTTCTACGGCATTCGCTACCGCAAGCCGTCGGAATTCCCCCTGTCCACGCAGGCCGCCGCCCGCGCCATGCTGTGGATCCGCAAACAATACGGCGAAGAAAAAGCGGTGGCCTTTTGCAAGGCGGTCTATAACGCCTATTTTGTCGATGACCTGCACATCGGCCGGCCGGAAATCCTGGCGCAGATTGCCTTCGGTCTCGGGCTGGACGCCGCGCGCGTAATCGACGGCAGCAACGATGCGGAAATCAAGGAGCAGTTGCGGGAAGATGTCGATGCGGCAATGAAGCGCGGCGTGTTCGGCTCGCCCTTCATGCTCGTCGATGGCGAGCCGTTCTGGGGCTTCGACCGCTTCGCCCAGCTCGAGGCGTTTTTAAAGAACGGCACGATTTAAGGAAAGCTGCGGGCAAGCTCATGGCGCGTTCAGCCGAAATACAAAAGTGCCCCTGCGGCGGTGCGGACTATACTGCCTGCTGCGGGCGCTTCATTGCGCAGGGCGAGCTTCCCCGCACTGCCGAGGAGCTGATGCGCTCGCGCTATGCCGCCTATACTCTGGGCGACGAAGCTTACCTGCGCGCCACCTGGTATCCGCGCACGCTGCCGGAAGAGACGCTGGTGTCGAACGAGCCCGGCATGAAATGGCTGGGGCTAGAAGTGCGCAGGCATGCCGAGGCTGGCGACGAGGCGACGGTGGAATTCATCGCCCGCTACAAGCTCGGCGGGCGGGCTCAGCGCATGCACGAGATCAGCCGCTTCGTGCGTGAGGATGGACGCTGGTATTACATCGATGGCAGCTTCCCTGAAAGGAAATGAAGCGGGCATGGCTTACCGGACACTGCACATCGACCATGGCGGCGGCAGCCTGGCCACGCTCTGGCTGAATCGCCCGGGCCAGCGCAATGCCATCGACGCTCTCATGCTCGAGGAGTTGACGGCGGCGTTTGCCGGGTTGGGCAGCGGCGGGCCATTCGAGCCATTGCGTGCGCTGGTGCTGGCGGCGCGCGGTCCGGTGTTTTGTGCCGGCGCCGCCCCGGAGGTGACGCCTGCCCGGCTGGACGGCTTGCTACAGGCGATTCATGCCTGCCCTGTGCCAGTGGTGGCGAAAGTGCAGGGCGATTGCCTCGGCGCCGGCATGGCGCTGGCTGCTGCCTGCGATATCGTCCTGGCAGCCGGACAGGCGGGCTTTTGCATTGCCGATCCAGGGCTGGCTGCGAGCGCTTTCATCCCGTGGGTGGCGAGGGCCATGCCGGCGCGCGCCGCGCAGCGCTACCTGCTGACTGCCGAACGCTTTTCCGCCTTCGAGGCAAAGCAGCTCGGCTTCGTGCATGAAGTGACGACCGCCGACGCGCTGGACGAACGCACGAATGCCATTGCCAGTGCATTGCTGCAGGCGGATGCGCAGACCCTGGCGGCAAGCCGGCGCCTGCTGCGCCAGATGTAAAGAACAGTTTGATGGAGCGGTAATTTGGAACAGAATCGACAAGCGGAATGGATTGCCCGCAGCCTGAAAAGCGTCTGGCATCCCTGCACGCAAATGCAGCATCATGAAACCGTGCCGCTGGTGCCGGTGGCGCGCGGCCAGGGCGCCTGGCTGTACGACGCCGACGGCCGCCGCTACATGGATGCCATCAGTTCCTGGTGGGTGAATCTCTTCGGCCATGCCAATCCGCGCATCAATGCCGCCCTGAAAGACCAGCTCGACCGGCTCGAACATGCCATGCTGGCCGGCTTTACCCATGAACCGGTGATCCGGCTTTCCGAGAAACTGGCGGAACTCACCAGCCAGGCCCTGGGCCACTGCTTCTATGCTTCCGATGGCGCTTCCGCGGTCGAGATCGCCCTGAAGATGAGCGCGCACGCCTGGCGCAATGCCGGCCATGCGGAAAAGCGCGAATTCGTCTGCCTGAAAAACAGTTACCACGGCGAGACCCTGGGCGCGCTGGCGGTGACCGACGTGCCGCTGTTTCGCGAAGCCTACGGCAGCCTGCTGCAGGACGTGCACGTGGTCGCCAGTCCCGATGCGCGCCTGGCGCGCGAAGGCGAATCGGCCGTCGATGTGGCGCTGCGCGCCGCCGGCGAACTGGAGCGTTTGCTGCAGGAACGCTCGGAGCGGATTGCCGCAGTGATCGTCGAGCCGCTGGTGCAGTGCGCCACCGGCATGGCCATGCACGACCCGGTCTACCTCAAGCAGCTGCGCCTGCTCTGCGACCGCTACGGCGTGCACCTGATCGCCGACGAAATCGCGGTGGGCAACGGCCGCAGCGGCACTTTCTTCGCTTGCGAGCAGGCCGGCATCTGGCCGGATTTCCTTTGCCTCTCCAAGGGCATCAGCGGCGGCTACCTGCCGCTGTCGCTGGTGATGACCACCGATGCCGTCTATCAGGCTTTCTACGACCGCGACGTCGCGCGCGGTTTCCTGCATTCGCATTCCTTTACCGGCAATCCGCTGGCATGCCGCGCGGCGCTGGCGACCCTGGCGATCTTCGAGGAAGACGACGTGCTCAATCGCAACCGCGACAAGGCCGCGCGCCTGACGCAGGCGCTGGCGCCGCTGGCGCAGCATCCGCAGGTGCGCCATTTTCGCCAGCGCGGCATGATCTGGGCTTTTGACGCGGTCATCGACGACGCCGAACTGGCCAGTTCGTTCTCGCGCCGCTTCTTCACCACCGCGCTGGAGCACGAGCTGCTGCTGCGCCCGATCGGCGCCACTGTTTACCTGATGCCGCCGTATATCCTCGACGAACAGGAAATCGAGCTGCTGGCCGAGCGTACCCACACCGTCTTTGAAAAGGTGCTCAAGGGATGAAACTGCTGGACGATCTCGAACTTGGCTTGAAGCAGCTGCAGGAAAAAAGCCTGCAGCGGCGCCGGCGCACCGCCGAATCCCCCTGCGCGCCGCTCGTCACCGTCGACGGCCGCGACATGCTGGCCTTCTGCAGCAACGATTACCTTGGCCTGGCGGCCCACCCGCAAGTGGTCGAGGCATTGCGCGAGGGCGCCAGCCTGTACGGCGCCGGCAGCGGCGCCTCGCACCTGGTCAGTGGCCACAGCCGCGCCCACGCGCAACTGGAGGAGAGACTGGCGGAATTCATGGCGCCGCAGCTGGAACGCGCGCGCGCCGTGTATTTCTGCACCGGCTACATGGCCAACCTGTCGCTGTTAACCGCTCTGGGCGGTGCCGATGCGGTGATTTTTTCCGAAGGCGTCAACCACGCCTCGCTGATCGACGGCTGCCGCCTGGCGCGCGCGCAGGTGCAGGTGTATCCGCATGGCGATGTCGATGCGCTGGAAAAGATGCTCGCCGCCAGCAGCGCCCGCACCAAGCTGGTGGTGACCGACAGCGTCTTCAGCATGGATGGGGATATTGCCCCGCTGCCGCAATTGCTGGCCCTGTGCGAGCGCCACGATGCCTGGCTGGTGGTCGATGACGCTCACGGCTTTGGCGTGCTGGGCGAGCATGGCCGCGGCGCGCTGGAGCATTTCGGCCTGCGTTCCCCCAACCTGGTCTACATGGGCACGCTGGGCAAGGCCGCCGGCGTCGGCGGCGCTTTCGTCGCCGCCCATGAAACCGTGATCGAATGGCTGGTGCAGCGCGCCCGTCCTTACATCTACACCACGGCCGCCGCGCCGGCGCTGGCGCATGCCTTGCTGGCAAGCCTGGACATCATCGGCGGCACCGAGGGGGATGCGCGCCGCGTGCAACTGCGCGCGCTGATCGGCCAGCTGGATGCCACGCTCACGCTGGAACGCTGGAACCGCCTGCCGTCGATCACGGCGATCCAGCCGGTGGTGATCGGCTCCAACCAGGAAGCGCTGGATGCCGCCGCCGCCTTGCATGAACAAGGCTTGTGGGTGCCGGCGATCCGCCCGCCCACCGTGCCGGCCGACACCGCGCGCCTGCGCGTGACGCTGTCGGCTTCGCACACCGTCGAACAGGTCGCCCGACTTGCACACGCCCTCAATGCACTGGAGAAAACGACATGACTGCATCCTGCGCCTATTTCGTCACCGGCACCGATACCGATATCGGCAAGACCCTGGTTGCCTCCGCCATGCTGCACAATCTGGCGGAAAACCGCATCCGCGCCGCCGGCATGAAGCCGGTGGCAGCCGGCGCATTCCTGCGTGATGGCGTCCTGCATAACGACGATGCCGATGCCCTGGCCGCTGCCGCTTCGGTGTCCTTGCCGCCGGAACTGGCCACGCCCTACCTGCTGCGCGAGCCGGCCTCGCCGCACATCGCCGCCGCCCTGGAGGGAATCGAAATCGACCCCCGACACATTCTGGCCTGCTATGATCGCGTAGTTGAGATGGCCGATGCGGTGGTGGTGGAAGGCGTTGGCGGTTTTCGCGTGCCGCTGAACGACAGTTTTGATGCCGCCGACCTGGCGCAACAGCTTGGCCTGCCGGTGATCATGGTGGTCGGATTGCGGCTGGGATGCCTCAGCCATGCGCTGCTGACCGCCGAAGCGATCGCCGCGCGCGGTCTCAAGCTCGTCGGCTGGGTCGGCAACGTGGTCGATCTGGCAATGCAACATGGCATTGCCAACGTCGAGACCCTGAGCGCGCGCCTGCAGGCGCCGCTGCTGGGCTGCGTGCCGCGCTTGCCGGCGGCGCTGCCGGCGGCTGCCGCGGCGCACCTGGATTTTTCCAGCCTGCCGGGTTGGCCGGTGAAACCGGCTTCGCGCAACCCGCAGCAATAAATTTGTCATTGATTGTTTAACCCAGGGCTCCGGCCAGCTTCGCATGCGGCCGGCAGCTACTGTCTGAGAAGGATGTTTGTTTATGTCGTCGCAACCCCTGGTATTCCAGCCCCCGACCATTACGCGCGTCGTCGCCGACAAGTGGCCGGTGGACGCCATTGTCGCGCTGTTTGACCTGCCTTTCACCGAGCTGCTGTACCGCGCCCAGCAGGTGCACCGCGAGCATTTCGACCCCGCCGAAGTCGAACTGGCCACGCTCTTGTCCATCAAGACCGGCGGCTGCTCGGAGGATTGCGGCTATTGTCCGCAATCGGCCCACCATAACGCCGGCGTGAAGGCAGAGAAAATGCTGGAACTGGAAGCAGTCCTGCAAGCCGCGCGCGCCGCCAAGGCGCAGGGCGCCAACCGTTTCTGCATGGGCGCAGCCTGGCGCGAACCCAAGGAACGCGACCTGGAAAAGGTCGAGGAAATGGTGCGTGGAGTCAAGGCCCTGGGCCTGGAAGCCTGCTGCACGCTGGGCATGCTGGCCGAAGGGCAGGCCGAGCGCCTGCGCGATGCCGGGCTGGATTACTACAACCACAATCTCGACACCGCGCCGGAATTCTATGGCGACGTCATTTCCACCCGCGCCTACCAGGATCGCCTGGATACGCTGGAGCGGGTGCGCGGCGCCGGCATCAAGGTGTGCTGCGGCGGCATCGTCGGCATGGGCGAATCGCGCCGCCAGCGCGCCGGCCTGATCGCGCAGCTGGCCAACATGGATCCGTATCCGGAATCGGTGCCGGTGAACAACCTGGTGCAGGTGGAAGGCACGCCGTTGAACGGCACCGA
>DPRS01000067.1 GCA_003537575.1 Oxalobacteraceae bacterium | reverse complement strand
ACGGCGGTGCCGTTGGTGATCACCGCCACCAGGTTGCCGCGCGCGGTGTACTTGAACGCATTATTCGGGTCGGCAACGATCTCTTCACAGGCCGCGGCCACGCCCGGCGAGTACGCCATGGCCATGTCGCGCTGGTTGGTCAGTTGCTTGGTGGGGGTGACGCTGATCTTGCCGGGGGTGGGGAACTGGTGGTAGTAGAGTGCAGACTCGCGCAGTTGCTGGCGCACCTGCTCTTTGCGGCTTTTTTCGGAATCCATCGAACGGCCTTTATAACATGCTTGCTAAAACATTGATTTTAGCAGAGTGCATAGTTCCCCTCATGCATTAACCTGGAACAACACTTTTTCTTGTGATATATCAATTGATTCGGCTTAACTAAATCAGCGCCGGCAAAATTATCGAGGATGCAAGCAATCCTCATCCTTCGGTACAATCCTCCCCATGCTGTCCGAATTCGATCTGATCGCCCGTTATTTCACCCGCCCGCTGCAGCCTCGAAGCGCCGCCACGCTCGGCGTCGGCGACGATTGCGCCTTGCTGGCACCGGCGCCCGGCCTGCAACTGGCCATTTCCACCGACATGCTGGTCGAAGGCCGGCACTTCTACGCCGGCGCCGACCCTGCGCTGCTGGGCCACAAAAGCCTGGCGGTCAATCTGTCCGACCTGGCGGCAATGGGCGCCAAACCCCTCGCCTTTACCCTGGCGCTGGCGTTGCCGGCGGCCGATGAAGCCTGGCTGGCGCCGTTTGCGCAGGGCTTGCTGGCGCTGGCCGACAGTTACGGCTGCGAACTGGTCGGCGGCGATACCACCAGGGGGCCGCTGACCATCAGCATCACGGTGTTCGGCGAAGTGCCGCAGGCGCAGGCACTGCGCCGCTCCGCCGCCAGTCCCGGCGACGATATCTGGGTTTCCGGCACGCTCGGCGACGCTCGCCTGGCGCTGGCAAGCCTTGCCGGCGAACTGACGCTGGATGCGGCAAGCCTGGCTGCCGCCGCGCCGCGCCTGCATGCGCCCACGCCACGGGTTGCCCTGGGTCTGGCGCTGCGCGGCGTGGCCGGCGCCGCGATCGATATTTCCGACGGCCTGGCGGGCGATCTTGGCCATATCCTGGAGCAATCCGGCGTCGGCGCCACCGTCGAGATCGATGCCCTGCCGGCCGGCCCGATGCTCGCCTGCCAGCGGCCCGATTTGCAGCGGGCCTGGTGCATGGCCGGCGGCGACGATTATGAATTGTGCTTCACCGCCGCCCCCGGGCGGCGCGACGCCGTGCTGGAGGCGGCACGCGCCAGCGGCACGCCGGTGACCCGCATCGGCGCCATCGACGCCGTGCCTGGCCTGCGCCTGGTCGATGCGGCCGGCCAGCCATGCCGGATTTCACAGGCTTCTTTCGATCATTTTGCTACCCCATGACCCCCCCACCACCTACTCCTCGCCCCCACATCGACAAGCCTGGTTCCAGCTTCATGCTGGCGCACCCGGCGCACCTGCTGGCGCAGGGTTTCGGCAGCGGCCTGTCGCCGGTGGTGCCGGGCACCATGGGCACCCTGTTCGCCTGGCTCAGCTTCGCGGTGCTGTCGACACGCTGGCCGGAATTCTTCACGCCCTTCAACTGGGCAGTGATCATCGCCGCCGGTTTCGTGGTCGGCATCTGGGCTTGCGAACGCACCGGGCGCGCCATGGGCATTGCCGACCATGGCAGCATGGTCTGGGACGAAATCATCGCTTTCTGGCTGGTGCTGCTTTTCATCACGCCTGCCGACACTTCCACCCAGATCTGGGCCTTCCTCTGGTTCCGTTTCTTTGATATGGTGAAACCACCGCCGATCGCTTATTTCGACCGGCGGATCAAAGGCGGCTTCGGCGTCATGTGGGACGATATCGTGGCGGCTTTCTATACCTTGCTGGTATTTGCAATATGGCGCTCGCTATAGCATGAAAATGGAAAAAACAGGAGACAAAAATATGGAAGACATCATTGACCTGGCACAGCGCGTGGGCCACACCCTGAAATCGCGCGGCTTGCTGCTGACCAGCGCAGAATCCTGCACCGGCGGCGGCGTGGCGCAGGCCATCACGGAAATCGCCGGCTCTTCCGAGTGGTTCGATTGCGGCTTCGTGACTTATTCCAATGCGTCCAAGACCGACATGCTGGACGTGTCGGCGGCGGTGATTGCCCTGCACGGCACGGTCAGCGAGGAAATTGCCGCCGCCATGGCGGAAGGCGCCATCGCCAACAGCAATGCGCACGTCGCCGTGGCCACCACCGGCATCGCCGGACCGGGCGGCGCGGTGCCGGGCAAGCCGGTCGGCACCGTCTGCTTTGCCTGGACCAGGGATGGCGCAACCAGCACCGAACGCCTGGTGTTTGCCGGCGACCGTCAGGCCGTGCGCCAGCAAACCGTGGCGCATGCCTTGAAAGGCTTGCTGAAATTCCTTGAGCAGCGCTAAGGCAATAATCCTGGCATGGGCGGCTTCATGACGGCCGCTCATTTCGCGGCAAAGTGGCTGCTTACTTCGTCCGCGCGCGATTGATGGCGTCGCGGGTTTCCTGCGCCACGCGACGTGCAGCCTGCGGATAATTTTCGCCGGCAAGCGGCTTGGCGTACAGGATCGCGCGCGAGGAATTGATCATCATGCCCGTACCGGCAGCGGTGCGGCCTGCCGCCACGGTGGCATCGATGTCGCCGCCCTGGGCGCCGATGCCCGGCACCAGCAGCGGCATGTCGCCGACGATCTTGCGGACCTGCTCCAGTTCCTTCGGGAACGTGGCGCCCACCACCAGGCCACACTGGCCATTAGTATTCCATTTTTCCGCCACCAGGCGCGCCACGTGCTGGTACAGCGGCTGGCCGCCGACATCGAGGAATTGCAGGTCGGAACCGCCAGGATTGGATGTGCGGCACAGGACGATGACGCCGCGGTCCTTCCATTCGAGATAAGGCGCAACCGAATCAAAGCCCATGTAGGGATTGACGGTCACGGCATCGGCGCGATAGCGCTCGAAGGCTTCGCGGGCATACTGTTCGGCGGTGGCGCCGATATCGCCGCGCTTGGCATCCAGCACGATGGGGATGTGCGGGTAATGCTCATGCAGATAGCGGCAGATCGCTTCCAGCTGCTCCTCGGCGCCCAGCGCCGCAAAATAGGCGATCTGCGGCTTGAAGGCGCAAGCCAGGCCGGCGGTGGCGTCGATGATTTCCTTGCAAAAAGCGTATATGGCGTTCGGCTCCCATTGCAGCTGTTCAGGCAGCTTTGGCATGTCGGGATCCAGGCCCACGCATAGCAGGGAATCATTGGCCGTCCAGGCGGCGGAAAGTTTATCGATGAAGGAAGTCATCACGGCGTCAATCGGGAAAATCGGAAAATCAGGCTGATATGCGCATTGTAACCCTTGTAACGGGCAAGACCGGGGATTCTCCCCCGGGAGCGGCAAAGCATGGTAATTTATTCCATAATTCATCACATTACCGTCAAATTTTTCCAGAGGAACTAATATGAAGAACTGGCCTCGCTTCCTGATGATCGCCCTGCTGGCGTCGCTGCTCTCGGCCTGCGGCTACAACGATTTCCAGGCCAAGGATGAAGCGGTGAAGTCGGCGTGGGCCGAAGTGGTCAACCAGTACCAGCGCCGCGCCGACCTGGTGCCCAATCTCGTCAATACCGTCAAGGGCTATGCCTCGCATGAAAAGGACACGCTGGAAGCGGTGACGCGGGCACGCGCGGCAGCCACCAGCATCCAGGTGACGCCGGAAGTGCTGAACGATCCGCAAGCCTTCAGCAAGTTCCAGCAGGCCCAGGGCGAACTGTCGTCGGCGCTGTCGCGCCTGATGGCGGTGGCGGAAAACTATCCGCAACTGAAGGCCGACGGCTTGTTCCGCGACCTGCAGTCGCAGCTGGAAGGCACGGAAAACCGCATCACCGTGGCGCGCCAGCGCTATATCGCGGCGATCCAGGAATACAACGTCCTGGCGCGCAGCTTCCCGACCAACCTGACGGCGATGGTATTCAACTACGAAGTCAAGCCGTCGTTCACAGTAGACAACGAAAAGGCCATTTCGACCGCGCCTGCCGTCGATTTCGGCAAGAAGTAAGAAGCAGGCGCCAGCAAAACGAAAGGCCATCCCTCATGCCGCGATTGCGCTTTCTGGCCGCGCTGCTGCTGTTCTGGCTGGCACAGGCTGCCTGCGCGCAGAATTTCGTGCCGGTGCCGCCGCTGACTGCGCGCGTCACCGACCAGGCCGGCATGCTGACGGTGCAGCAGCGCCAGGCGCTGGAGAACGTGCTGAAGGAATACGAGACGCGCACCGGCAGCCAGATCGCCATCCTTATCGTCAGCAAGACCGAGCCTGAAGCCATCGAGCAATACGGCATCCGCGTGGCGGATGCCTGGAAACTCGGCCGCAAGGGCGTCGACGACGGCGTGATCCTGCTGGTGGCCAAGGATAATCCGTCCTCGCTGCGCCGCCTGCGCATCGAGGCCGGACGCGGCGTCCAGGGCGTGCTCACCGATGCGCAGTCCAAGCGCATCCTGCAGGACGTCATCGCGCCGCATTTCCGCCAGAACGATTTCTACGGCGGCCTGACGGCCGGCGTATCGGCCATCACTACCCTGCTGAACCGGGAAGAATTTCCTGCACCCCAAGCTGCGCAGAACCAGGCCGGCGAAGAAGAAGGCGCGGGCGGCTGGCTGCCGATACTGTTTTTCCTGTTCATGGTGTTCGCGATGATATCGCGCGCACGCTCGGCGCGCCGCCGGTTCAGCCGCAACGGCTGGGGCACGGCGGCCGGCGTCATCCTCGGCAGCCACATCGGCCGCGGCGGCTGGGGCGATTTTGGCGGCGGCGGAGGCGGAGGCGGCGGCGGAGGCGGAGGCGGAGGCTTTGGCGGCGGCGGTTTTTCAGGTGGAGGCGGCGGCTTTGACGGCGGCGGCGCTTCGGGAGACTGGTGATGAATAAACTATCCCGTTTTTTCCGGCACCTGTGCATGACCAAGGCAGTCGCCAGAAAGGCCTTTCCCGCCCAAGCCCTGCAGGATATCCAGGCTGCCGTCGCCGCCGGAGAAAAGCTGCACCGCGCGGAAGTGCGCCTGATCATCGAGCCGTCGCTGTCGATCAGCGACCTGCTGCAGGGCCTGCACTCGCGCGCCCGCGCGCGCGAACTGTTTTCGCTTTACCGGGTCTGGGATACCGAAGACAACTGCGGCGTGCTGGTGTACATCAACCTGGCCGACCACAAGGTGGAAATCGTCGCCGACCGCGCCAGCGGCAGGGCATTGCAGGCGGGGGACTGGAAGGACGTATGCCGCACCATGACGGAAGGATTCGCCCAGGGCGTGTACGGGCCCAGCGTACTGGCGGCGCTGGAAATGCTCAATGGCCTGCTGCAGCGGCACTTCCCGGGCCGCGGCGACAGCGCCAATGAATTGTCGGACCGGCCGCTGATTGTCTGAACCGCACGCAGCCTGGCCACCTGCCGGCCCGCAGGCATTCCTGCGAACCTATTTTCCTGCGCGATCGACCGCGCGTAACTTGGCAATCCGCTCGGCATCGCTCGGGTGCGAGCTGAAGTAATCCAGCGGCTCGCTGTCTTCTTCCTCTTCATCTCCCTCCTCCGTATGCCGGCCCTTGCCGCGCTGTCCGTCTTGCTTGTCATGTTCGTGCCGATGCGAAGCGGCGTCATCTTTCCCGGCATGGGCTTTGCCCATCTTTTCGAACAAGCGCGCCATCGGCTCCAGCGGCAATCCATTAGCCTGCATCATGTCGATGGCATACTGGTCGGCTTCACGCTCGAAATCGCGCGAATATTTCTGGTCGAGCAAAACAGTGGGGACCGCCGTCACCATGCTCGATGCATCGCCGATCCACACGTTGACCAGCACGCCGACACCGAGCGCCTGCATCAGCCGGCGCAGCGAATGGCGGCGCTGCACATGGCCCAGTTCATGGCCGAGCACGCCCAGCACCGCCTGGTCATTGTTCGCCAGCTTCACCAGCTCGTCGGTCATGACGATCACGCCATTCGGAAGCGCGAGCGCATTCGGCCCCACATGGCTGCGCCGGAACTCCAGGCGATAGGGGGTCCGTTCGCCGCGCGGCTGCTTCATCTGGCTGAACAGGCGCTGCAGGCGCGCCTGCACGACCGGGTCGAGCTCGCTGGGCGCCAGAAAACTTTCGTCGAGCAGCTCCAGTTCGCCGTCGCCGATTTTCTGCTCCAGCGCTGCCGGCATATGCAGCGCAGCCTTGTCTGCCGCCCACGGCAGACCCCACTGGTAGCCAGACAGCAGCAAGGCCAGCACCCCCGCCAGCGCCAGCAGGGATAATGGCCAGTTGCGCTGCCAGCGCACCACGCGCGGTTCGCGGTAACCATTGGCTTTCAGCATTTTGTCGACCCGCGGATCGCTGATGTGGATTCTGCCGCCATCCGGCAGATACAGGATGCGCGGCGCATGCGCGAGCCGCTCGGACACGCGCAGCCTGGACAGGCGATGGCTTTGCTTCACACCCTCGCCACGCATCGCAACCACGCGCTTGTGCATCACCAGCGTCACTGGCTGGCGCCGCGAGCTTTGGCCGTCGAAATAAATGGCATCGATCATAGGGCGATGTCGATATCGAAAAATTCGCCGGCTTCCTGGCCGACGGCGCCGGCCTCGTCGACCGTCTGGTCGGCAAAGAACTCTTCCAGGTCCGCATGCGACGCCAGCGCCAGGCTTTCGACCCGGTACTTCACCAGGCGCACCGTGGCGAAGGGCTTGTACAAGCCGAGCGTGAGCATGATCAGCGCCAGGTTGGAGGCATGGATCCAGAATAGCGTGCGCGCCCTGGCGCTACTTTCGAAACCCAGGTCGGACAATTCCGTGTTGTTCCACACCAGGTTCTGGATGCGGCTTTCCAGGTAAGCCCGCAGCACCATGTACGAGGCATAGGCGCTTGCCATGCCGTACAAAATCTTGAACAGCCAGCCGAACGGCGTGGTCGACAGATAGCGGAACAGGTCGCCGGTAAGGAAACCGAAAACGGCGACCGGGATGCCGCCGAGCGAAGCCACCGCCGCCGACTTGGCATACACTTTGAAAAATGCTCCTGCGCTGGCGTGGAAGAAAAACGGCGATTGGCCGTACCAGGCATTGTCGTGCTGGTAGCGCTTGAGCAGATAATGCGCCAGCGGCACGCCCGCCATCAGCACTACGAACAGCAGCAGCACCGCCAGCAGGATCAGTCCGAGGCGCGGTCGCGAATCGAACGAAGCGAACACGCTCCAGGCAAACACGCCGATGAAGGCCAGGATCACCGGGAACAGGATCAGCATGCGGTAAGCCTGGACGACCGTGCCCTGGAAACGGAAGCGCAAGCCCCGGTAGCTCGAATTGGCCAGCTTGAAGCGGAAGGCGCGCGACAGCAGCCAGGGCATGATGGCCACCAGCGCCACGCCGACCGCCAGCGCGGCAACCATCGACAGTTCGGACGCCAGCTTGTAAGCCACCAGCAGAACCAGCGCCAGGATGCGGCCCTTGAGGATGGCTTTCGGATTGCCGTGGTAATCGAAGATATCGCCGGCGATGCGGGTATTGCGATAAAAATATTGCAGCCGGCGCACCTTGGCCCAGGCCGAATAGACGCCGAGCGTAACGATGCTCAACAACAGGTTGACGATCCAGATGCGAAAATATTCGCCGCCGCTGCCGGTGAATTCGAAACGCTGCGTGGTCTCGCTTGCCGGTGCCGCCACCGCCGGCCGGCCCGGCGCCGCGCCATCGCGCTTGCCGCCGCTTGCCGGCGCATATCCGGGAATTCCACCAGCGCTGCCGGCGGTATCGGGCGCTGCCGGCATCGGTTCGAGTCTTAGCGTGCTCGTTTCAGTCATGCTCTCTCCGGAAGCGGTATGTGGCCTGCTCCCCTTATTACGATGTGCCGCTCCATAGTGCGAGGGCGCCGGTTATTTTTGACGAAGTATCAATGTTTTTGCGGCAAACGGCAATCTTCCGGGACGGTTGTTGTAACGGCACATCGCGGCAATGCCGCTTCAGACGCGCTTATTCAGACGCGCTTATTCAGACGCGCTTATTCAGCCATTTTCATAAACCCACTTCAGCAGCAGGTCCTGCGCTTCGGCGCCGCGCCCCGCGTTGACATGATTGATCAGGCATACCACCACATAGCGCCTGCCGGAAGCAGCCTGCACATAACCGGCAATCGCCCGCACTTCGTTCAGGTAACCGGTCTTGACGCGCGCATTGCCGGCCGACGCATGGCCGTTCAGTCGCTTGCGCATGGTGCCGTCCTGCCCTGCCAGCGGCAGCGATGCCATGAATTCGGGCATGGTGGAAGCGCGATAAGCCGCCTGCAGCAGGCGCGCCAGGCTGCCGGCCGAAATGCGGGCCTCGCGCGACAGGCCGGAACCGTTGTCGATCACCAGTTCCGGCATCTCCATGCCGCGCGCGGCCAGCCAGGTCCTGATCACTTCAGCGCCGCCCGCAGCCGTGGCGGCTTGCCCGGTAAAGCGTGCCGCCAGGGTCAGCAGCAACTGCCGCGCCATGACATTGTTGCTGAACTTGTTGATGTCGCGTACCACCTCGGCCAGGCTGACCGAATCGCGCTGTGCCAGCAGCCATGCATCCGCCGGCGTAACGCCTTCCATTACTGCACCCGTCAGGACGCCGCCGAGATCGCTCCACAAGCGGCGGAACACGATCTCGAAATAGCGCGCCGCCCCCATGTTCCAGGCCAGCACCTGCATGGTCTTTTCGCCGCAGGAAGCCGGATAGGTGCCGGCCAGGTCGAGCACGCCCTCATCCTGCGAGATCAGGATATTGCGTCGCCAGTCGCCGCATTCGCCCTCGCCCAGCCTGGGAGCGATCACATGAAAACCGGCAAACGGCGGCTCGACCGCGAGCGACACGCTACCCTGCGCCGGATTCGGCAGGAAACGCAGGGTAAAGGATTTATAGTTGAACAGCAGCGCATCCGGCCCGGCATTGTAAGGGCGCGCCGGCTCGCCATCGAATTGCGCCGGATCATGGCCATCGGGAGCGAACAGGCTACGGTCGAGCACCAGGTTGCCGCGGATTTCACGGATGCCGCGTGCGCGGATCTCGCGCAGGAACAGCCATAAGCCCTCCACCACGAACTTGGGGTCGCCGCCGCCCTTGATCACCAGGTCGCCCTGCAGGACGTCGCCGTCGAGCGTGCCGCGGGCATACGCTTCGGTCTTCCAGGTGAAGGCCGGCCCCAGCAAATCGAGCGCCGCGCCGGTGGTCAGAAGCTTCATGGTGGACGCCGGGTTGAAAGGCATAAGCGTGTTGGCCTCCGCCAGCACATGCTCGGCGCCGGCTTCCTGCACCTGCAGGCCGACGGCCTGCGCGGGGATGCCGGCACGCTCCAGCGCCTGCCGGACCGGCACCGGCAATTGCTGCGCGCGGGCTGGCTGCATGACGGACAAGGCCAGGCACAATGGAAGGAATATGGCGATCCTGCGGAAATGGGTCATACGCTTGAAGATAAATGGGCTGTCAGCGGAATTGCCGGACATTATGGCACTCATGAAAACAAACGATGCGCTTTGCGTTTCGAAGCCTGTTGCAAGAATCAATAGCCTTTTCCTTACTGCGTTGAGAAGCCGGTTGCAGGCGAATAAAGGAAAAGGAATGGAGGCTGTTGCATTTCCGCAAAGCAACCCGGAATTGTGCGGCCTGCACTTTTCATTCCTGTGGTTTTGTAATAGCCTGAAACCCGGTGTACGAACACAACAATAATGAATAAAAGTCTGATCACAGAGATCGGCGGAGAGACAAAGCAGGAATTCAGTGCGCGGTACGTACGCGTATTGCGCACCTTGAGCGCCTGCAGCCGGGTAGTCATCCGCGCGACCGATGAACAAGCCTTGCTCGACGAAATCTGCCGCACCATGGTAACGGCGGGTGGCTATACCCATTCCTGGGTCGGCTATGCGCTTGACGACGAATTCAAGACCGTCAAGCCGATGGCCAAGGTCGGCTTCCTCGAAAATAACCTCGGCATCGACAAGGTCTCCTGGGCGGCTGAGCGGCCGGAAGGCCAAGGCGTATTCGGCCAGTCGATCCGTAGCGGCCAGCCCGCCACAATCCGCAACGCGCGCGAATCATCCGCCTTCATGGCGGCATGGGCAGATGCCACCCGCATCTACAATTACAATTCGCTGCTGGGGCTACCGCTAGTGGTCGAAGGCAAGATCATTGGCGCAATCGGCTTCTATTCCTCCGAGGCGAATCGCTTCGACCCGCAGGAAGTCGCCTTGCTGAGCGAAGTGGCGAGCGACCTCTCGTATGGCATTTCCGTGATCCGCATGCGCCGCGAACGCGATGAAGCCCAGGCCCTGCTGGAACACGCAAACCAGATCCTGGAACAGCGCATCGCCAGCCGCACGGCGGCGCTCATGGCGGAAAAGGAGCGCGTAACCTATCAGGCCACGCATGATGACCTGACCGGCCTGGTCAACCGCCGCGAGTTCGAGAGCCGTCTGCAGCAGGCGGTGAAAAGCGCGGAGAAGGAAGGCCGGCGGCACGCCTTCATCTACATGGACCTCGACCAGTTCAAGATCGTCAATGACACCTGCGGCCACTTTGCCGGCGATGAATTGCTGCGCTCTCTGGCAGGCCTGCTGCAAAACAGGCTGCGTTCAGGCGATACCCTGGCGCGCTTCGGCGGCGACGAATTCGGCGTTCTTCTGGAAAACTGCCCGCCCGAGCCGGCGGCGAGAATTGCTGAAAACCTGCGTGAAACCGCCAGCGATTTCCGCTTCGTCTGGCAAGACAACAGTTTTACCGTCAGCCTGTCGATCGGCGTCATCAATTTCGGCGATAACGACATGAGCGTCACGGATATTCTTTCCGCCGCCGACACCGCCTGCTACATCGCCAAGGAAAACGGCCGCAACCGGGTGCATGTCGGCCACCGGCAAGACCGCGACATCACTATCCGTCAGGGCGAAATGCACTGGGTCGGCCGCCTGCAGCAGGCGATGCGGGAAAACCGCCTGCAGCTGTATTGCCAGAAAATCGTGCCGCTGGATCGCAATGCCGCCGATACAGGAGCGCATTTCGAACTGCTGCTGCGCTTGCGCGACGAGGAAGGCCGGCTGGTGCCGCCCGGCGCCTTCCTGCCGGCTGCCGAGCGCTTCGGCCTGATGCCGGCCATCGACCGCTGGGTGATTTCCAGCGCCTTCGCCAATTTTCAGCACTTGAGCCCGGATCCGGAAGAACAGCTCGAACTGTGCGCCATCAATCTGTCCGGAGCCTCCATATCGGACCCGGAATTCCTCTCGTTTATCCTGCGCGAACTGGCGCGCCACGCTATTCCGACCAGCAAAGTCTGTTTCGAAATCACGGAAACGGTGGCAATCGCCAACCTGTCCCAGGCCATCACCCTGATCAATGAATTGCGCGCGGTTGGCTGCAAGTTTGCGCTGGACGACTTCGGCAGCGGCATGTCTTCCTTCGGCTATCTGAAGCACCTGCCGGTGGATTACCTCAAGATCGACGGCAGCTTCGTCAAGGATATGCTGAGCGACGCGGCCGACGCCGCCATGGTCGAAGCCATCAACCACATCGGCCATACCATGGGCTTGCGCACCATTGCCGAATTCGTCGAAAACGCCGAAATCCGCGCGCGGCTGGAAGCCTTGAAGGTGGATTTCGCACAAGGCTACGGCATCGGCAAACCGGTCCCTTGCCGGAATTGGGACAACGAGCAGCTCAGGATGCCGGCAAACCAGAATTGACGGCGACAGCGCATCCGCCTGAAAAATCTTGCCGATAAAGGAGCCTTGCGGATCGCAGAGCTTCCTTTCAATTGCCTGAGTTCACGTCATAAACAGATCAGCCTTCTTAATGAAGTGACATGGATCAATATTAAACGCGCAAAACCACATCCCGCGCTGAAAAGCTGATTCAAGAATGGCAATGCATGCGATTGCTATTTATGCATGAGAAGCTTCAAAATCACATCCAGGATCGATTGATGCAGATGCGCTTCATGCAGGACTTGATCTGTATCGAGCATGGCGGTAATGTAGAAACGTGTTGCGACAGGCTGATCACTGCACAGGTGGTCTGCCCCAAGTTTTGATTCCAGCAGACAGATAGGTGCACCATGAATGACGCCAAAAGCATCGCGAATGAACCGCAGTCATCCCTGCAAGCGCTTGTCTCCACGGTGGATCTAGGACTGGGCGCCCTGAAACCCAAGGGCGCCTGCTGGTACTGCAATGCGCCGCTGGATAATGTCCGGCGCTTCTGTAACAAGGAATGCGCGGAAGATTACCGCACCGAAGAAGAAACTTTTCGACAAGCATAGTAACGGCAAGCGTACCGGTGTGAACCGCAGACGCCAGATGATGCCTAACAAGCTATTTGCATGGGAAAGTCGCCAATGCAAGCAGATCATTCATCCCGCCTGATTCAATTTTTTCAGTTGCTCGGCCTGCTGGCGCTTATCTTCTGGCGCTGGGCCACGCCCTTCTGGCGATTCCGCGATGCCAGCTTCGGCACGCCTGAACAGCGCAGCGCCAATTATCGCCACAACCGGGCACAACGCGCCATCCTTCCTTGCTACACGCTGAAATGGCTGATCATCGCCGCATTCATGCTGACAGTGCTGCAGGTTTATTCCGCCATGCTGGGCCAGGCGATGGAAGGCAGCGCCGCCTATTTTTGCGCGGCGCTGTTTTGCGTCAGTAGCGGCATCGCCTTTTCCTTTGCCTGCGTCGTCATCGCCATCCTACTGGCGTCCTATTTCTTTTTTACGCAGATCAAGGATTAAGGTGTTTGAGATCAGGAATGCAACGGATACCGCCGGCAACAAGCCGCTGCGCCTGTTCTATGCCCTGTGGCCCGACGATGTCACCCGGGATGCGCTGCAAGCCTTGCAGATGCAGGTGCATGGGCGCCGCACTCTGCCTGGCAACCTGCACGCGACCCTGACGTTTCTCGGCAATCAGCCGGCCACCCATTTGCCCATGCTGGAAGAGCTGCTGGCCGGCTTGCCGCGCAATGCCATTACGCTGCAAATCGACCGTATCGGTTATTTCAAGAGAAAACGGATTGCCTGGGCCGGCAGCCATGCCGTGCCGGATGCGCTGATCAGGCTGCAGGAGTCATTGGCGCAGGCGCTGACACAGCAGGAAATTTCGCTCGATCGCAAGAACGATTTCACGCCGCATATCACGCTGGCGCGCGATGCCGAACCGCCGACGGACCGGCCGTTCGAACCCTTTACCTGGGAAGTCAGGCAAATCGCCCTGGTGCGGTCAATGCAGGAAGGCGGGCGATTGGATTACCGGGTGCTGGCGTCGGCTCACCTTGATGGAGACGGGGCCTGAGCGGTCGCCGTCGCCTGCGCGAGATTTTTCAACACCTGGGCCGCCGCCACCAGCCCGAACGAAGCAGTCACCACCATGGAAGAACCGAAACCGGCGCAATTCAGCCCCGTGATGCCCTCATCGCCTGACGCATCCTCCGGCATATCGACCTCGCAGGCGCCGGCACTTTCCGGAAAGCGCAACGGCTCGGTCGAAAACACCGCATCGATACCAAACTTGTTCTTGGTCCCGCGCGGAAAGCCATGCAGCTGGCGCAAGCGCTTGCGCACCTTCGACAGCAGCGGTTCCTGCTCGGTGCGGCACAGGTCACGAATCTCGATTTTAGTCGGGTCGATCTGCCCGCCGGCGCCGCCGATGGTAATCAACCGAATGCCATGCTCGCGGCAATACGCGATCAGCGCCGTCTTGGCGCGCACGTTGTCGATGGCATCGATAATGTAATCGAACTTGCGCGCGCCGATCATCTCATCAAGATTATCAGGAGTGATGAAGTCCTCGATTTCAGTGACCCGGCAATAGGGATTGATTTGCGCGACGCGCTCGGCCAGCGCGGATACCTTGGCCTTGCCCAGGGTATCGCTCAAGGCATGGATCTGGCGGTTGACGTTTGACTCGGCCACATTGTCCAGGTCGATCATGGTGATGCTGCCGATCGCGGAACGCGCCAGCGCTTCGACTATCCAGGAGCCGACGCCGCCGACGCCGATCACGCAGACGTGGGCATGGCGGAAGCGTTCGAGCGCAGCCGCGCCATACAGGCGAGCGATGCCTCCGAAGCGGCGCTCATAATCGATATTGTCAGCGTCGCTGGCAACAAGGGCAGAAGATGATTGGAGTAAAGCATGCATTCCGTCATTTTACCGGACGGAAAGGAGAATTTTTATCCTAGAATAGATTTTTACTGCCTGATGCAAACCTGAAAATGACAGGATGGACACGATGAAAAATGCACTATTCCAGACCGCCCCCGGCTTCGATGAGCCGATCGCAGTGCTCGCGCATTGCCATTCGCGCATCCGCAAACAGCTGACGACCTTGCAAAAATTGCTGGTGCATCTGCCGGTGCACGGCGCAAATGTTGACGCGCAACAAGCTGCGCACGCAGTGCTGCGCTATTTTAACGATGCGGCAACGCTTCATCATGAAGACGAGGAAGAGAATTTGTTGCCGCAATTGGAAATGGCCGCCAGCGGTGAAGATGCCAGCCAGTTGCAAATCATTCTGCCAAAATTGCTTGAAGAACACCGGCAAATGGCAGCGTTATGGCTGGCGCTGGACCGCCAACTGAGTACAATTGTAACTGGGCAATCAGCGCAGCTATCCGAAGCGGACGTGGCGCGGTTTGCAAGCTTGTATGAAGCCCATATGCTCATGGAAGAAAGCGTGATTGCGCCGATGGCAAAGCGCCTCTTCAGTGCCGGGCAGATGCAACAGTTGGGCGAAGCCATGCGGGCGCGCCGCGGAATTTCCAATACTTAAGAAGGGAACAAGATGTCGATTGCCGGTCTTCGCAAAGAATATATGCATTCCAGCCTGTCGGAATCCGATGTGGATCATGATCCGATCAAGCAGTTCGGCAAGTGGTTCGATGAAGCGCTGAAGGCCCATGTGCCGGAAGCGAATGCGATGAGCGTGGCGACGGTGGATGCCGATGGCCGTCCTTCTTCGCGGATTTTGCTGATCAAGGAATTCGACCAGAGCGGGTTTGTGTGGTTTACCAATTACAACAGCCGCAAGGGCCGGGAACTGGAAGTCAACCCTTATGCAGCGCTGCTGTTCTACTGGATTGAGCTGGAACGCCAGGTGCGCATTGAAGGCAAGGTGGAAAAGATTTCGGCGGAAGAAAGCGACGCCTATTTCAACAGCCGGCCGTTGCCGAGCCGGCTGGGTGCGATCGCTTCCGAGCAAAGCAGCCCGGCCGCCAGCCGCGAAGCGCTGGAAGCACGCTTCGAGGAAGTCAGGAAACAGCATGGCGAGCATCCGGCGCGGCCGGCGCATTGGGGCGGCTACCGCCTGGTGCCGGACTCGCTCGAGTTCTGGCAAGGGCGCAGCTCGCGCTTCCATGACCGCGTGCTCTATACGCGGCAAGGCGACGGAGGATGGCAGATACAGCGGCTGCAGCCGTAAAGCGCACTCAGCGCGGCGGTGGCGGCCGTTTTCTCAAGCAAGGAGGGGAACATGTTTTGGGAAAACAAGCTCGACAGCTGGGTCGATCAGGTACGCCATCAGGCCATGCTGCCGCTGCGGCTGGAACTATGGAACGGCAAGCGTTTTGATTTTTCCCATGATCCCCAGGTGACCATCAGGGTCCCCGGGGCGTCTTCCCTGCCCTATCTGCTGAGCCCTTCGCTTGCCAATCTCGGCACCGCCTATGTCGAAGGCAAGCTCGATATCGAAGGCCGGGTCGATGAAATCATCGACGTCGGCAGCACGCTGGCGCGACAAGCGCTGGGTCCTGCCGGCAAGATCGGCGGCATGGCCCGGCACATTCGCCACACTCGCGAGGTGGATGCCGAAGCGATCCGTTACCACTACGATGTCTCCAACGATTTCTACCGGCTCTGGCTGGATGAAAACATGGTGTATTCCTGCGCCTATTTTGAAAACGGCCATGAAACGCTGGAAGAGGCGCAGCTGAAAAAGATCGATCACATCCTCACCAAGATCATGCTGAAGCCAGATCAGACGCTGCTCGACATCGGCTGCGGCTGGGGCGCGCTGGTATTGCGGGCGGCACAAAAATTCGGCGCGCGTTGCGTCGGCATCACCCTGTCGGAAAAGCAGCATGCACTGGCCAGCGAACGGGTGCGGCAAGCCGGCCTCGCCGACCGGATCGACATCCGCCTGCAGGATTACCGCGACGTCACCGGCAGCTTCGACCGCATCACCAGCGTCGGCATGTTCGAGCATGTGGGTTTGCGTCAGCTGCCCGATTACTTTTCCCGCATGCGTGCGCTACTCGCCGACAATGGTTTTGCGATGAACCATGGCATTACCAGCACCGATGCCGATAGCGGCAAGACCGGCTACGGCGCCAGCGAATTCATTGGGAAATACGTATTCCCGCACGGCGAGCTGCCGCATATCAGCCTGGTCCTGAAAACCATGCAGGAAAGTGGCCTGGAAACCCTCGACGTGGAAAACCTGCGCCGGCATTATGCCAAGACTTGCAGCAGCTGGGCCGCCAACTTCGAAGCACGGACCGCCCGCATTCACGCCACGGTCGACGAGCGCCACTTCCGCATCTGGCGCGTCTACCTGGCTGGTTGCGCCTATGCATTCGCCAACGACTGGGTATCGATTTTCCAGGTGCTGTGCACCAAGTCGGGCCGGCCGGCAAACGCGCTGCCGTGGTCGCGACGTTACATGTACTCCTGAAAACCGCATGCCGGCGAGGTTCGGGCTGCATCTTCGTATGCGGCGCGGCTCAGGCCTCTTTGGCCTTGTCGGCAAAGATGCTGCGGAATTTCGCCACTTTCGGTGCCACTACGAAGGCGCAATAGCCTTGCAGCGGATTCTGGCGGAAGTAATTCTGGTGGTAATCCTCGGCCTTGTAATACGTCGGCGCGGGGCTCAACTCGGTGACGATGGGAGCATCCCATACATTGGCCATTTCGGCGATCACATGCTTGGCCGTATCCTGCTGTTCGGGCGAATGGTAAAAAATCACCGAGCGGTATTGCGTGCCGCAGTCGTTGCCCTGGCGGTTGAGCGTGGTCGGATCGTGGATGGTGAAAAAAATTTCCAGGATTTCGCGGTAGCTGACGATGGCCGGATCAAACGTGATGCGCACCACTTCGGCATGCCCGGTCTTGCCGCTGCAGACGTCCTCATAGCCGGGATCGGCGACATGGCCGCCGGCATAACCGGATTCCACCTGCTGCACGCCCTTCAATTCCTGATAAACGGCTTCCAGACACCAGAAGCAGCCGCCTCCCAATGTTGCGATTTCGGTTGTCATGCTGCGCTCCGTTCAGAATATCCACGATGGCCTTCATTTCACCATGCGCAAGACCATTAACTGTTCCATTATAAACACAGTAAAACCATTGCAAGCAAATGCCCCTCTTCGTCTTGCCGGGATTCTCCGCCGCCTTGCGCCTTGGTGTATCATTTTTGACCTTTCCGGCCTTTGATGAACCAGATAGAACAATAGCAGGCCCTTAATGCCAAATAGCACACCGCACGATGTGGCCGATCCCTTCGACCCCCGTCATTTTCGTAATGCCCTGGCACAATTTGCCACTGGCGTGACTGTCGTTACAACGCGCGCAGATACCGGCGTTTTCGTCGGCCTGACGGCGACTTCATTCAACTCGGTTTCGCTGTCACCGCCGCTGGTGCTGTGGAGCCTGGCTAACAGCGCGCGCAGCTTGCCGGTATTCCAGACCTGTTCTCATTATGTGATCAATGTGCTGGCAGCGCACCAGACCAGCCTGGCCGACCGTTTCGCGCGCCGCATCGAGAACCGCTTCGAGGGCATCGAGTTCGAATTGTCGGCTACCGGTTCGCCGATCCTGAAAGGCGCCGCCGCCTGGTTCGAATGCCGCAACAGAAGCCGTTATCCGGAAGGCGACCATGTGATCCTGGTCGGGGAAGTCGAGCATTGCGACGTGCAGCCGCAACCGGCACTGGTTTTTCATGGTGGCAAATTCGTCGCCACCGATATTGAATAAACGTCGGAAATTTGAATAAAGGCCGCTGAAACGCGACTAAGGTGCATCAGCAAGCCTTGTCCGGGCAATTCAAATCTGCAGCGCCGAAAAACCATCCGCGTGAAGTACGCCGGCACCGAAAGACCGAGTGTCCAGCGCAAATGCTGTCATCGATTTTTCGGCATGGAAGTTTTTTGTTATGGCGTCCGCTGCAGCAGGCTTGCCAGAACTTCGGTGGAATCGTGCGCGGCACGGCGCAGGCGGTCGTTGACACCCTGCCATTCCGCGTCTGCGGGCGGTGCCTCGACCAGGATGATATCCGCGCCAACGGCATCCATTTGGCGCAAGGCCGCGTACAGTTCGTGGGCATAGGAGGCGGGCGCGCCCGACATATCCAGTTGGGCGACGGCGCCCTCCAGCTTCGCGCTTGCGCGGCGCATCAGCGCGGCCCGCTTGCCGCCGGCAGACAGACGGCGCACCACCTCTTCCAGCTGCTGCGGCGCCACCAGCGCCACCGGCGTGGCCGGCGCGTAGTGTGCCGACAGCGTGCCGGAAGCGCGCGGCGCGGCGGCATCGGGCAAGGCCGGCAAGCGGCCGATGACCCCGGCGATCTGCTGCGGCGAGACATGGCCCGGACGCAGCAGCACCGGCCCATGGCTTTCCATGCGCGAGAGATCGAGGATGGTGGATTCAATGCCGACCTCGCTCTGGCCGCCGTCGAGGATGGCGGCCAGCGGTCCCTGCGGCGGCGCGCCGAACTCGTCGCGCACGTGGCGCGCGGTGGTCGGGCTGACGTGGCCGAACTTGTTGGCCGATGGCGCGGCTACGCCGCCGCGGCCACCCTTGAATTCGCGCAGCAGCGCTTGCGCCACCGGGTGCGAAGGGCAGCGCAGGCCGATGCTGTCCTGGCCGCCCGAGACGGCGTCGGGAATATGCACAGCGCGCTTGAGGATCAGCGTCAGCGGACCCGGCCAGAAGGCGTCGATCAGTTGCCGCGCTTCGGCCGGAATGTCGATGGCCCAGTAGTCAATGTCGCCTTCCGGCGCCAGGTGCACGATCACCGGATGGTTCGCCGGGCGCCCCTTGGCGGCATAGATGCTGGCGACGGCTTGCGGATTCTCTGCATCGGCGCCCAGACCGTACACGGTCTCGGTAGGGAAAGCCACCAGTCCGCCCTGCTCCAGCAGGCGCGCGGCGGCGGCGATTGCCGCCGGGTCCGGGGTCATGTCAGGCATCGCGCAACCTGCATCAATCGGCACTGCCGGGGATGCCGAGAATACGACATGCGGCGGCGAAGCTTTCCTGCGCTTGCTCCAGGGCCGGCGCAACGAAGGTCACGTGGCCCATCTTGCGGCCGCGGCGCGGATCGTCCTTGCCGTACAGGTGCAGGTTGGCGCCATGCAGCGCCAGCACCTTGTCCCAGGCCGGCTCGCGCGGAGTGTCGCTGCCCGGCTCGAACCAGACATCGCCGAGGATGTTCAGCATCACCGCCGGCGAATGCTGGCGCACGTCACCCAACGGCAGCTGCGCCATGGCGCGCGCCTGCTGCGCGAACTGGCTGGTGACGCAGGCATCGATGGTGTAGTGACCGCTGTTGTGCGGGCGCGGCGCCATCTCGTTGACCACCAGCGAGCCGTCCTGCAGCACGAAGAATTCGATGCACAGCACGCCGACGTATTCCATCCTGCCGATGATCGCCAGCGCGGCTTGCTGGGCGCGGCGCGCGCATTCTTCCGAAACATTCGGTCCCGGCACCGTGGTGGAAAACAGGATGCCGTCGCGATGCACGTTCTCGGCGATCGGATAGACGGCCGACTCGCCGTCGGCGCCGCGCGCGGCCAGCACCGAGACTTCATAGGCCAGCGGCAGCATTTTCTCCAGCACGCAGGTGACGCCCTGCATTTCATGGAAGGCCGCGCGGGCTTCCTCGCGCGTGCGCACCCGCACCTGGCCCTTGCCGTCGTAGCCGAGACGCGCGGTCTTCAGGATGCCCGGCAAGAGCTCGTCGGCGATGGCGTCAACCTCGGCGTCGTTTTGAATCACCAAGTGAGGCGCCGGCAGCACATGCGAGGTGGCGGCGCATTCGGTGAAGAAGCGCTTCTCGGCGATGCGATCCTGGGCGATCGAGACGCTGGCAGCGGCGGGCGCGACGAAGCCGTGCGCCGCCAGTTGCGCCAGACTTTGCGCCGGGACGTTCTCGAATTCGGTGGTGACCGCCGCGCACAATCCGGACAGCTGGTTCAGCGCCACCGGGTCGGTATAGCTGGCAGTCAGCAGGTAATCGGCGGCGTGGCCGGCCGGACAGTCGCGCGCCGGCTCCAGCACCGCCACCTTGAAGCCCATGGCTTGCGCGGCATGGACGAACATGCGGCCGAGCTGGCCGCCGCCCATCACGCCCAGCCAGGTCGGCGGCGTCGCCGACGGCACGAAGGGGGCTTGCTGCTCGCTCATGCCGGCAGGCTCATGGCTTGGGCGGCCTGGGTCTGCTTGGCGCGGAATTCCAGCAGGCGCGTCGCCAGCGCATCGTCGGTGGTAGCAAGGATGGCGATCGCCGTCAGCGCGGCATTGGCAGCGCCGGCTTCGCCGATGGCGAAGGTGGACACCGGGACACCCTTGGGCATTTGCACGATCGACAGCAGCGAATCCTCGCCGCGCAGGTACTTGGATGGCACCGGCACGCCCAGCACCGGCACGATGGTCTTGGCGGCCAGCATGCCCGGCAGATGGGCGGCGCCGCCGGCGCCGGCGATGATGGCGCGCAGGCCACGCTGGCGCGCCGTCTCGGCATAGGCAAACATCTGGTCCGGCATGCGGTGCGCGGAAATCACCTGCGCCTCGTACGGCACGCCGAATTCCTTCAGCATCGCCACGGCATTCTGCATCACCTCCCAGTCGGAGGAAGACCCCATCACCACGCCCACCAGGGGCGCCGGCTGTTTCGCTTGTTCAGACATGGCTTGCTCTTAATCCTTCAGGGTTTCGCCGGTCAGGCGCTGCAGGGCTTCGCGGTACTTGGCGCCGGTCTTGTCGATGACGTCGGGCGGCAGGGCCGGCGCCGGCGCGGTCTTGTTCCAGCTGGTCAGCGTTTCCAGGTAGTCGCGCACGAACTGCTTGTCGAAGGACGGCGGCGACATGCCCGGCGCATAGGAATCCGCCGGCCAGAAACGGGAAGAGTCGGCAGTCAGCACTTCATCCATCAGGTGCAGCACACCGTTTTCATCGAGGCCGAATTCGAACTTGGTGTCGGCGATGATGATGCCGCGGGTGGCGGCGTAATCGGCGGCGGTCTGGTACAACTTGATGCTGACGTCGCGCATCTTTGCGGCAAGTTCCTTGCCGATGCGTTTTTCCATCTCTTCAAAGCTAATGTTCTCGTCGTGCTCGCCGAGATCGGCCTTGGCCGCCGGGGTGAAGATCGGCTGGGCCAGCTTGTCGGCCTGGCGCAGGCCGGCCGGCAGCGGGATGCCGCAGACAGAACCGGTGGCCTGGTAATCCTTCCAGCCGGAACCGATGATATAGCCGCGCACTACCGCCTCCACCAGGATCGGCTGCAGGCGCTTGGCCACTACCGCACGGCCCTTGACTTGATCCACTTCGTCAGCCGCCACCACGGTTTCCGGCGCGATGCCGGTCAGGTGGTTGGGGACGATGCCGGCAAGCTTGTCGAACCAGAAGTCCGACATCTGGTTCAGGACCTTGCCCTTGGCGGGAATCGGTTCGTTCATCACCACGTCGAAGGCCGACAGGCGGTCGGTGGTGACGATGAGGATCTTGTCATCGCCGACCGCGTAATTGTCGCGCACCTTGCCGCGGCCGAGAAGTTTCAGGGAGGTGATGCTGGATTGATAGAGGCTGTTCATGAGGGTCTTCTAAAAACGATTCGGGCGGAACCAGGTCCGCCCTACTATTCTTGCTTACTGCACGATTTGCGCGAGTTCGCCTTTCTTGTACTTCTCGGCCATCTTCTCGAGCGAGACTGGCTTGATCTTGGCTGCCTGGCCTTCGCAGCCGAAGGCGAGATAACGCGCCTTGCAGATCTGCATCGCGGCTTCGCGCGCCGGCTTCAGGTAATCGCGCGGATCGAACTTGGCCGGATTCTCGACGAAATAGCGGCGGATCGCGGCAGTCATCGCCAGGCGGATATCAGTGTCGATGTTAATCTTACGCACGCCGTGCTTGATGCCTTCCTGGATTTCCTCGACCGGCACACCGTAGGTTTCCTTCATGTCACCGCCGAATTCGCGGATGATCGCCAGCAGATCCTGCGGCACGGAAGACGAACCGTGCATCACCAGGTGAGTGTTGGGGATGCGGGCGTGGATTTCCTTGATGCGGTCGATCGCCAGGATGTCGCCGGT
>DPRS01000002.1 GCA_003537575.1 Oxalobacteraceae bacterium | reverse complement strand
GTGGAGATAGAACACGTCGCCAGGGTAAGCTTCGCGGCCCGGCGGACGGCGCAGCAGCAGGGAAACCTGACGGTAAGCCACGGCTTGCTTGGACAGATCGTCATACACGATCAGCGCATCTTGACCGCGGTCGCGGAAGTATTCGCCCATGGCACAACCGGAGTAAGCCGACACATATTGCATGGCGGCGGATTCGGAAGCGGTAGCGGCAACCACGATGGTGTATTCCATGGCGCCGTTTTCTTCCAGGGCGCGCACGATGTTCTTCACCGTGGAGGCTTTTTGGCCGATCGCGACATAGATACATGTCACGTCCTGGCCTTTTTGATTGATGATCGTGTCGATCGCGACAGCCGATTTACCGGTCTGACGGTCGCCAATGATCAGCTCGCGCTGGCCGCGGCCGACCGGCACCATGGCGTCGATCGACTTCAGGCCGGTTTGCAGCGGTTGCGAAACGGATTGACGCGCGATAACGCCCGGGGCGATCTTTTCGATCGGGGCAGTCAGCTTGGTGTTGACCGGGCCCTTGCCATCGATCGGCTGACCCAGCGCGTTGACCACACGGCCACGCAGTTCCGGACCGATCGGCACTTCCAGGATGCGGCCGGTCGTCTTGACGGTGTCGCCTTCGGAAATGTGTTCATAGGCGCCCAGGATAACGGCGCCGACGGAGTCGCGCTCGAGGTTCAGCGCGAGGCCGAAGGTGTTGCCCGGGAATTCCAGCATTTCGCCTTGCATTGCATCGGACAAGCCGTGAATGCGGACGATGCCGTCGGTCACGGAAATAACCGTGCCCTGGTTGCGGATCTCAGCGCTTTCGCCAAGGCCCTGGATGCGGCTCTTGAGCAGTTCGCTGATTTCAGACGGATTGAGTTGCATGTTAACTCCTAATATTTTTCACTGTGCCTGGCGGTCGTCGGCGGTGGCCGTTCACGACACCAGGGCTGTGTGCATTTTCTGCAGCTTGGCGCGCACCGAGGTATCCAGCACTTCGTCATCGACGGTAACGCGCACGCCGCCAATCAGCGAATTGTCGACGGTCACCGAAGGAACGAGCTTGCGGCCGAATTTCTTTTCCAGCGCGGCTACCAGTTCCTTCACCTGCGCGTCGCTTAACTCGAACGCGCTCGTGATGTGCGCATCGGCGGCGCCTTCCTCGGCGTTTTTCAACGCCTGGAATTGCACGCCGATTTCCGGCAAGGCGGCCAGACGGCCGTTCTCGACCAGCGCACCGACAAAGTTCCTGGCTTCCGGAGTGACCGGGGACTTGATCAGCGACAGGAAGGTTTCGACAACCTGGGCATCGGTCAGTTTCGGATTGCTGACGAATTCCTGAACGTCGGGATTGCCGGCGATTTGCGCCATTTCGGATACCAGTCCCGACCAGGCGGCGAGATTGCCGCCCTTGGCCACGCGGAACAGGGCTTCTGCATAAGGACGAGCGATCGTTGCGAGTTCTGCCATGATTACAGCCCGGCCTTCAGTTGGTTCAGCAAATCGGCGTGGGCCGTTGCGTTCACCTCGCGTTTCAGGATCTGCTCGGCGCCGGCAACCGCGAGGGTTGCGACCTGGCCGCGCAATTCTTCACGCGCACGGGTTACCTGCTGTTCCGCGTCAGCCTTGGCGGCTGCGATGATGCGGGCAGCTTCGTCGGATGCGGTTTTCTTGGCTTCTTCGATGATCGCAGCAGCGCGCTTTTCGGCGTCGCCGATGCGCTTCAGGCCTTCATCCTTGGCGATGGCCAGTTCGGCTTGTACGCGCTTTTCGGCGGCAGCCATTTCAGCCTTGCCTTTTTCAGCGGCAGCCAGGCCGTTCGCGATCTTCTCGGCGCGCTCGTCGAGCGCTTTCATCAACGGCGGCCACACGAATTTCATCGTGAATCCGGCGAGGATGAAGAAGACCACGAACTGTGCAAACAGGGTTGCATTTAAGTTCACGGTATTTTCCTTCTCAAAAGAACAAGTGCCGAACAACTAAGGTTCGGCCGTTGAGAATTGGCTCTAGGCCGAATTAGGCCGCTGCCTGGATGAACGGATTGGCGAATGCGAACAGCATGGCGATACCGACACCGATCAGGAACGCAGCGTCGATCAGACCGGCCAGCAGGAACATCTTGGTTTGCAGGGCGTTCATCAGTTCAGGCTGACGAGCCGATGCTTCGAGGTATTTGCCGCCCATGATTGCGATACCGATACAAGCGCCGATAGCGCCCAGGCCGATGATCAAACCGCAAGCCAATGCAACAAAAGATACGTCAGTCATGAGAGTTCCTTTAGAAGGTTAAGGTTAAAGTTAAAAAATTAAAAATGAAAAGCCAAAATCCAACTTCTTTACTACTACTATCTTTCGATTCTTTACCGCCGGCCGCTATCAATGGCCTTCATGCGCCTGACCGATGTACACCAGGGTCAGCATCATGAAAATGAAGGCTTGCAGCAGCACGATCAGGATGTGGAAGATGGCCCAGATCGAACCGGCAATCACGTGGCCGATGAAGCCGAAAGCCGTCGCCATCGAACCCAGCAGGGCGATCAGCAGGAACAGCAGCTCGCCGGCGTACATGTTGCCAAACAGTCGCATGCCGAGCGACACGGCTTTTGCCAGGTATTCGATAATGTTCAGCAGCAGGTTGAACGGCGCCAGCCAGATGCCGAACGGCGCGGCGAACAATTCATGCAGCCAGCCGCCCAGGCCCTTGATCTTGATGCCGTAGTACAGCATCAGGGTCAGCACGCCCAGCGACATACCCAGGGTGCCGTTGAGGTCTGCGGTGGGGACGACGCGATGGTGGATGTCGATGCCGATCAGGCGGAAGATGCCGGCGAACAGGTCAACCGGCAAGAAGTCGAGCGAGTTCATCAGCGCCACCCACACGAACACGGTCAGTGCCAGCGGGGCGATGAAGGCGCGGTTGCCATGCACAATGGACTTCGACTGGTCTTCGACCATTTCCACGACGATTTCGACAAATGCCTGAAAACGCCCCGGCACGCCCGAGGTTGCCTTGCGCGCGGCCAGCCACATTACGAGGCAGCCGATAACGCCGGCGAACACGGACCAGAAAATCGTGTCCATGTTAATGATCGAAAAATCGACGATCTTTTCTTGATGATGGGTAGAGAGATGTCCGAGGTGGTGGACGATATACTCGGATGCTGTTGGGGTAGCAGATGACATGTCAGCGCCTAAACAATAAGATTATGTAACTCTTCAGTACCACGACGAAGGCAGCGATCATCGCCAGCCAGTTCACATCGCGGTACAGCCAGACCACTGCGCCCAACAGCGCAATCGTCATTCCAATCTTGATAAATTCACCAGCGATAAACACCACCGGACTGGCGCCGCCGGGTTTGCGCGCATTGATAGACAAGCGCCAGGCAAACAGGCCGTTCGGGACCAAGCAGCACAAACCACCGAGCAGCGCCGAATAAAGCGCAGCCTCCCCCCCTATTGCGCCGGCAATGAGTGCCGTGATGACCGTAGCGGCAAGTTGCAAAAGTACGACGCGCAGCATACTGGTCCAATTTGCGCGTTTCAAACCTCTGATCTCGCGCAAGAGTATTTTTAATTCATGGGGAACGGTTCAGTGAAGCCCGCGGATTATAAGTGGATTCATAAACGGCAGTCAAATATTTGCCTTGTCGCAATTCAAATCTGCCGCCGATTTGATACATTGCCGCCATGCCATCGGTCATACGGTTTTCATTGGTTAAACAGCATTTCCAGCATCCTGAAACTACGTGTTTTTACCGTATGGTTTCACGCAATTCAGTTAAAGATAAATGGCAAAAAAATCAGGAAAGTGGCGCAATAGCTTGCGGAGGAATTAACGCAAAGTGCAATAAGTCGTATTCCGACATACAAAAACGCAACAAGTATTCTAGTAAGACATACTTAAGGTTTAAATCTGTTTAAAAATTGGCAACTGTAGCTCGCGTTGCGTTAAGTCAACCCGCTATAATTCCAACCTGATAGAGCCAGCAATTTTCCAGGGGTTTATGCGTTCCGCCATCGAGTTTTCCATTACCTGCGACGCTGCCTGGGCCCCCGGCATCGAAACGCGCGAAGCGTGGCGGGACTGGGCGCTCGGCCGGCCTGCAGCGCACGCCGGCTCCGAACCGGCATTGCGCGCCATGCCGGCCATGCAACGCAGGCGCCTGGGCTTGCTGGGCAAGATGGCGCTCGAAGTCGCCTATGAATGCCTGGGCCAGCGCCAGGATGTGCCGACGGTGTTCTGCTCCCGGCATGGTGAAGTTTCGCGATCGGTAGAGCTGCTGAGCGACCTGGCGCGGGATGAACCGCTGTCCCCGACCTCTTTCGGGCTATCGGTGCACAACGCCATCGGCGGCATGTTTTCCATTGCGCGCGGCGACAAGGCGAATCATATTGCGCTGAGCGGCGGGCAGGCAAGCATTGAACATGCGCTCATCGAGGCATGCGGTTTGCTGGCTGATGGCGAAAAGGCGGTGCTGCTGGTGGCTTACGATTGCTCGCTCCCCTCCGTATATGCGGCTTACCAGGATGAAGACGCCATCCCTTTTGCGTGGGCATGGCTGATCGAACCCCCGCAGCGGGAAGTGTTTTCCCTGTCATGGCATTCGCTGCCTTGCGGCCAGGATGCCAAAGAGTTGCCGGCGACAGCAAGCCTGGATGCCTTGCGCTTTTTCTTGCGCCGTGACCAGCGCATGGAACGGATTTGCGGCAGGCAGTCATGGCAATGGGCGCGGCATGTTTCTTGAGCAGATAGATCGATACTGGCGCGTGCTGGCCACCGGCTTGAGTTTTGCCATTTTCGGCATAGGTGGCTTATTGCTGCGCGTGGCAATATTCCCACTAATTAATCTGCTTTTCCGGGAACAGCATCAGCGCACGCGGGTGGCGCGCAATATCATCCGGCTGGCATTCCGCGCATTCATCGAGTTCATGCGCGTGATGGGTGTGCTGCGTTATGAGCTGAAGGGGCTGGAACGACTGGATCGCAATGGATTGCTCATTGTTGCCAACCATCCCACACTGCTCGATACCGTTTTCCTGATGGCGTTTGTGAAACAGGCCGATTGCATTGTCAAGAGTGGATTATGGAATAACCCGTTCACCCATGGCCCCGTGCGCGCCGCCGGATATATCAATAACGAGAACGGACCAGGGCTGGTGGATGATTGCATCGCCACGCTGGTGAGCGGCAATAACCTGATTATTTTTCCCGAAGGGACGCGCAGCCCGCGGAATAGCTTGCACACGTTCAAGCGGGGCGTATCCAATATTGCCGTGCGCGGCTTGCGCAATCTGACGCCGGTGGTAATCCGCTGCACGCCATCGACGCTGGGCAAAGGCGACAAATGGTGGCAGGTGCCTGCACGACGCATGCAATTCAGCATCGATATACGGGAAGACATCGCCGTCGAGTCGGTGGTTTCTGCTTGCGATAGCGAGACGCTTGCCGCACGCCGCCTGACGGATTATTTGCAAAACTATTTTGCCGAGGATAACAAACGCCATGCAATCGCTTGAAGAAGAAGTAAAACAGCTCATCATCGACGTCCTTCAGCTGGAAGACATGCGTCCGGCGGATATCGATACCGATGCCCCCTTGTTCATCGAAGGCCTGGGACTGGATTCGATCGATGCGCTGGAACTGGGCGTGGCTTTGCAAAAGCGCTACGGCATTTCCTTGTCTGCCGACTCGGAGGAAACGCGCCGCCACTTCAAATCGGTAAGCACGCTTTGCGCGCTGATCACCGGTCATAGAACAAAGTAATCGATAGAGGAACAGGAAATGTCTGCGCCGAGCACCATGAGCCGCGATGAAATTCAAGCATGGATCGCCAATACCTTGCATGAGATGTTTGAAATCGACAAGGCGACCATCACCCCGCAATCCAATTTATATACGGATCTCGACATCGATAGCATCGATGCGGTCGATCTTGCAGTGAAGTTGAAAGAATTCACCGGCAAACGCCTGTCGCCCGAAATTTTCAAAACCGTTCGCACCGTCGAAGACGTGGTGAACGCGGTAGCCGACCTGCTGGCGGAGTGAGACATCAAGCGCCGCATCCTGGCCGCCTTGCCGGTCGCAGTCACGCTGCTCTACCCGCTGCTGGTCTGGCTGGGCCACGGCGAAGTGGAGCCGCGCATGCTTGCTGGCGTGCTGGTGCTGGCGGCCTTGCTGCGCATTCATGCGATGGAGCGCGGCAAAGCGGTGCGCTGGTGGCTGGCCGGCGCCTTGCTGCTGGCGGCAGCGGCGGCCTGGGACAATGCGTGGATGCCGCTCAAGCTGTATCCGGTGCTGGTCAACGCGGTGCTGCTCGGTGTGTTCGGCTATAGCCTGATCGCGCCGCCGTCGCTGATCGAACGCTTTGCGCGCATGCAGCAGCCGGACCTGCCGCCGCATGCGGTGCGATACACGCAGCGCGTCACGCAGGTATGGTGCGTGTTCTTTTTAATGAATGGCGCGATCGCGCTGGCGACGGCGCTGTGGGCATCGCCGGCGGTCTGGTCCCTGTATAACGGGGGCATTGCCTATGCGCTGATGGGCTGCCTGTTCGGCGGCGAATATCTGGTCAGGCTTCGAGTTAAACGCAACAATGGTTAACAGCATCAATATCCTTGAACTTTTGATCAGCCCGCGCCAGTCCAAGGCCATCGTCGGCTGGCGTGATGGCAAGGCTGTTTCCCATGCCGATTTTGTCACCCGCGCAGGGTTGTGGCAGGCACTGCTGGCCGGCACGGCCGGCAACAATATCGCGCTGTTTTTCCATGACAGTATCGAATTCGCCGCAGCGCTGTTCGGCGCCTGGCACGCGGGCAAAACCGTCTACCTGCCGTCCGATATGCTGCCGGCGACCTGTGCCTCGCTCCGCCCGATGGTCAGCCACTTTATCGGGGATTTTCCCGCTGGCTGTGCGCCGCTGGCCATGCCTGTCGCCGATGCACCCTCTCCTGCTCCCGAAGGCTTAGCCGCGCTGGATCCGGATTTCATCGGCCTGGTGGTATTCACCTCGGGCAGCACTGGCGCTCCGCAAGCCATTCAAAAAAAACTGTCGCAGCTGGCTGCCGAAGTGCGCACGCTCGAGCAATTGTTCGGCAAGGAAGCAGGCGAGGCCGCCGTGGTGGCGACAGTGTCGCACCAGCACATTTACGGCTTGCTGTTCAAGGTCTTGCGGCCGCTGGCGCGCGGCTGCCCGATCGAAGCGCTCAGCCTGAGCTATCCGGAACAGATCGCCGCGGCAATTGCCGCACGCGAATGCATCCTGGTAGCGAGCCCGGCGCATCTGAAGCGCCTGCCCGACAGCCCGATCTGGGAAGCATGCGCGCCGCACCTGCGCGCCGTTTTTTCTTCCGGTGGACCGCTGCCGGCCGAGGCAGCGTACGCTACAGCGCGCCGCCTCGGCCGGATGCCGATCGAAGTGTATGGCAGTTCGGAGACCGGCGGCATCGCCTGGCGCCAGCGCAATCCGGATGCCGGCGAAGAATGGCTGCTGATGCCCGGTGCCGAAGCGCGCATCGCTGAGGATGGCGAAACGCTGGAAGTCCGCTCCCCGCACTTGCCCGACACGGCATGGTTCCGTTGTTCGGATCGCGCGCACATGGTGGACGAACGCCGTTTCACGCTGCATGGGCGGGCGGACCGCATCGTGAAGATCGAGGAAAAACGCATTTCGCTGGATCTGATCGAAGCGCGGCTCCTGCAATCCGCTCTGGTGACGGAGGCGCGCGTGATCGTCGCTACCGGCAGCCGCGAGCGCATCGCCGCTTTTGCGGTGTTGTCGGCCGCGGGCCGCGCGGCGCTTGCCGATGGCGGCAAGCTTGCGCTCAACCTGCGCTTGCGCGAATGGCTGGCGGAGACGATCGAGCGTGTCGCCTTGCCGCGCAGCTGGCGTTATCTCGATACGCTGCCGGTGAATGCGCAGGGCAAGACGACTCATGCTGAATTGACGGCCTTGCTCAACGATGCGGACACGCCGGCCGCCGAGCGGCCGACCATGCCGCATAAGCGCCTGGTCGAACGAGATGCGCTGCGCGCGGTGTTCGCGCTGGAGGCGCCGTCCGACCTTCTCTATTTTGACGGCCATTTCCCGCAAACGCCGATTCTTCCCGGCGTGGCGCAGGTCGAATGGGCCATGCAGCTGGCGCGCGAATGTTTCACGTTGCCGCCGCAGTTTTGCGGTATGCATGCGCTCAAGTTCCAGCGCGTGATCCGTCCCGCCATGCCATTCTCGCTCGAGATGCTACACGATCCCGCCAAGGGCAGCGTCGTCTTCCGGTATTTTTCAACGGAAGGATCGCATGCAAGCGGGCGCCTGATGTTTGGAGCTGCCCATGTTTAAACCTTGCGTCGTCATCCCGGTATACAACCACGAACATGCGATCGGTGCGGTGGTGGAGGCAGTGCTGGCGACGGGGCTGCCGTGCATACTGGTGGACGACGGCAGCACGACCGCCTGTGCGCAGGCGCTGGACCGGCTTGCCGCAGCCTCGCCGCGGCAAATCGCCCTGGTGCCGCATGCGCACAACCTGGGCAAGGGCGAAGCGGTGCTGACCGGCATCCGCCATGCCGCCGGAGCCGGCTATACCCATGCCTTGCAAATTGATGCGGATGGCCAGCACTGTGCGGCCGATATACCACGCTTCATCGAGCATGCGGCGGCGAGCCCGGCCTGCCTGATCGTCGGCTATCCGCAATACGATGAATCGGTGCCGGCAATTCGCCTGTACGGACGCTACCTCACGCACGTGTGGGTCTGGATCAATACCCTGTCGCTACAGATCAGGGATTCGATGTGCGGCTTCCGCGTTTATCCGGTGGGGCCGGTGCTGGCGCTGGCAAATCGGCACAAGCTCGGCGCCCGCATGGATTTCGATACCGAAGTGCTGGTGCGGCTGTGCTGGGACGGCATCGGCATCGTCAACGTCGGCACCCGGGTCGGCTATCCTGCCGACGGCGTGTCGCACTTTCGCATGTGGCGCGACAACGTCCTGATTTCGCGCATGCACGCGACCCTGTTCTTCGGCATGCTGATGCGCGCGCCGAAACTGCTCGCGCGCAAATGGAGCAAGGCATGACGACCCCGATGCATGCCGTACCGCGCCGTCACTGGGCACAGATCAATGAAGCAAGTTTCATCGCCGGCATGCGTTTTCTCTGCTGGGTTTGCCGCACTTTCGGACGCTGGCCGTTCCGGCTGCTGCTCTACCCGGTGCTGGCCTGGTACGTGCTGACCCAGCCGGCGGCGCGCGCCGCCTCCTCGGATTACCTGCGCCGGGTGCGCGCGTTCGGCAGCCTCGCATCGATCAATCCCGGCCTGCCTGGCGTGATGCGCCACTTCGCTGCATTCGCCGAGTGCATCCTCGACAAGATGCTGCTATGGGGCGGCCAGGCCGATCTGGACGACATCGATTTTTTCGGTGAAAAGCAGATCGACGACGACATCGCCAGGCAACGCGGCGGCTTGATGATCTGCTCGCATTTCGGCAACCTGGAACTGTGCCGCGTGCTGGCCCGCCAGCGTGCCGGCATGAAACTGACGGTGCTGGTGCATACCAAGCATGCGCGCAAGTTCAACCAGCTGCTGGCGCAACTCGATCCGGAAAGTCAGCTGAATCTGCTGCAGGTGACGGAAATGTCGCCGGCGACCGCCATGCTGCTCAATGAACGCGTCGCGCGCGGCGAATTCGTGGTCATCGCCGGCGACCGCGTACCGGTGACGTCCGGTACACGCACCTGCCAGGCCTGCTTCATGGGCGCGCCGGCGGCATTCCCGGTCGGCCCATATGTGCTGGCCAGCCTGCTGCAATGCCCGGTGTACATGCTGTTCTCGATGCGCAGCGGACGCCGCTCCGAAATTCATTTCGAACGCTTGCGCGACGCGATCCGCCTGCCGCGCAAGGGGCGCGAACAGGCTTTCGCCGAACTGGCGCAGGATTACGCGGCGCGCCTGGAGCATTTTTGCCTGCGTGCCCCTTTTCAATGGTTTAATTTTTACGCATTCTGGCGCTTGCCTGACATGGAAACTACCGATGCATCCCGCTGACCTGAAAACCACCTCGCGCGCCGTCCGCTTCGACCAGGGGCGCCTGCGGATCGAAGACATTGCCGAGATTGCTGCCGGCAGGGCGCGCGCCACGTTGTCGCAAGCGCCGGAATTCCGCGCGATGATCACGCGTGGAGCGGAATTCCTCGATCGTCTGCTGCGCGAGGATGGCGTCATCTACGGCGTGACCACCGGTTACGGCGATTCGTGCACCGTGACCGTACCGCCCGAACTGGTGGCCGAACTGCCGCATCACCTCTACACCTATCACGGCTGCGGCCTCGGCGCGCATTTCAGTCCGGAGCAGACGCGCGCCATCTTGGCGACGCGACTGGCCTCGCTCAGCAAGGGTTACTCCGGCGTCAGCCTGGAACTGCTGGAGCAGATCGTGCGCCTGCTGGACAAGGACTTGCTGCCGCTGATTCCGTCCGAAGGCTCGGTTGGCGCCAGCGGCGACCTGACGCCGCTTTCCTACCTGGCAGCTGCCCTTTGCGGCGAGCGCGAGGTCTTGCGCGACGGTGTCGAGCTGCCGGCCGCGCAAGCGCTGGCCGAGGCCGGCATCGCGCCGCTGCGCCTGCGCCCGAAGGAAGGCCTGGCGATCATGAACGGCACGGCGGTGATGACCGCGCTGGCCTGCCTGGCCTACTCGCGCACCGAATACCTGACCCAATTGTGCACGCGCATCACCGCCATGGCCTCGTTCGCGCTGGACGGCAATGCCCACCATTTCGATGCCACCCTGTTTTCGGTGAAGCCGCATCCCGGCCAGCAGCGCGTGGCAGCATGGCTGCGCGGCGACCTGACGTGCGAGCAGACGCCGCGCAACGGCAAGCGCCTACAGGACCGCTACTCGCTGCGCTGCGCGCCGCATGTCATCGGCGTGCTGGCCGATGCACTGCCCTGGCTGCGCGACTCGATCGAAAACGAGCTCAACAGCGCCAACGATAATCCGATCATCGACCCGGATGGCGAGCGCGTGCTGCACGGCGGTCATTTCTACGGCGGCCACATCGCCTTCGCCATGGACAGCATGAAGAATGCCGTCGCCAATCTCGCCGACCTGATGGACCGCCAGATGGCGCTGATGGTCGACAGCCGCTACAACAACGGTCTGCCTTCCAACCTGTCCGGCATGCAGGGGCCGCGCGCGGCCATCAACCATGGCTTAAAAGCCTTGCAGATTAGCGCTTCCGCCTGGACCGCTGAAGCGCTCAAGCAAACCATGCCGGCATCGGTGTTCTCGCGCTCGACCGAATGCCACAACCAGGACAAGGTCAGCATGGGCACGATCGCCGCGCGCGATTGCCTGCGCGTGCTGGAGTTGACCGAGCAGGTCGCCGCCGCCCTGCTGATCACGGTCATGCAAGGCAGCCTGCTGCGACAGCGCGTCAACCCGGCGCTCGTGCCGGAAGCGCCACTGCAAGCCATGGTCGAGGTGCTCGCCGCCGACGTGCGCATGATCGAGGAAGACCGTCGTCTGGAGCCGGATCTGCGCCTGCTGCTGGAACGCATCCGCGCGCGCGCATGGAAGCTGTATGACTAAGCCTGTGCACAAGTGGTCGGCCGAGATCGAACTGCAGGTGCAGTTCTTCGACCTCGACCCGATGAACGTCGTATGGCACGGCAACTACGTCAAATACCTGGAACAGGCGCGCTGCGCGCTATTGGAAAGCATCGGCTACAACTACCCGGACATGAAAGCCTCCGGTTACATGTGGCCGATCATCGACATGCATCTGCGTTATATCGGTCCGGCCTCGTTCGGGCAAACCATTCGGGCACGCGCCGCCATCGTCGAATGGGAAAACCGCCTGAAAATCGATTACCTGATCACCGACGCGCACACCGGCAAGCGCCTGACGCGCGCCACCACGACACAGGTGGCGGTCAGCATCGACACCGGTGAAATGTGTTTTGTATCGCCGCCTGTACTATTTGAAAAACTGGGAGTGAAACCATCATGAAGCGCCTGCTCGTCTCGTTCTGGATTGCGCTGGCCATGGCGCCGAGCCATGCCGCCGTGCCGGTGGCGAAGATCCAGGCCTTGCTGGCCAAGCCCGATATCCTGTGCGGTCGTTTCGACCAGAGCAAGCAGCTGGCGGGCATGAAGAAGCCCCTGCTGTCGAGCGGACGATTCTGTGTCGCCACCGGCAAGGGCGTGCTGTGGCGCACCCTGCAGCCGTTCCCCAGTACCTTGCGGCTGAGCCGCGATGAAATCCTGCAGATGCACGGCGATCGGGTCGCCGTGCGCGTCGACGCCAGGCAGGAACCGACTGTGAAGCTGATCAACAATATGCTGTTCTCGCTGCTGGCCGGCGATCTGGCGCAACTGGAAAACCTGTTCGAGGGCGAAGGCAAGGTGCAGGACAAGCAATGGTCGGTGGCGCTGAAAGCGCGCGATCCCGGCCTGGCCCGGGTGATCGCCGGCGTCTCGCTGGAAGGCGGCGCCTTCGTCAGGCAAATCACCCTGCATGAGGCCAATGGCGACCGCACCAGCATTTCCTTCTCCGGGATGCAAACCGGCGACACCGCCCTTACGCCGGAAGAGGCGGCGCAATTTTGAAGCGGCATAATCTTCCGGCGCTGCTCTGGTCCGTCGTGGTCGCACTCCTGCTCGGGCACGGCGTCAGCTTGTGGCTGAATCAGCGCATCGCGCCCGACACCGACATTCTTGCGCTCTTGCCGGCGCAGGAACGCGACCCCGCCGTGCAGCAAGCGTTTACGCACATGGCGGATGCGGCGCAGCAGAAAGTCATCGTGCTGGTCGGCGCCAAAGACTGGAACCAGGCGCGTCTTGCGGCTGACGCCTACCGCGCCGTGCTGTCGCCCCATGCGAAGCTGCTGCAATTTGCCGACCAGCTCGGCGAACAGGCGCAGCAGGATTGGCTGTCGCTGTTCCAGCAGCACCGGCTGGCGCTGATGACCGACGGCGATGAAGCGGCCTTGCGCACGCAAGGCACGCAGTACTGGGTCGATGCCGCCCTGTCGAAGCTGTACAGCCCTTTCGCCGGGCCGAAAATCGGCGCATGGCAGGATGACCCCTTCGGCCTGTTCAGCGGCTGGGTGCAAGCGCGTGCGCAGGAAACCCCGGTGCGTCCGCGCGATGGCCGCCTGTTCGTTGCCGATGGCGAGCGCTCGTACGTGGTGATGCCCTTGAATCTGCGTGTGCCGGCCTTTTCCATGGATGCGCAAAAAACGGTCATGCCCTTGCTGGCAAAAGCGCGTCAGGCAGCCAGCAACGCCGCTCCCGGCGCCGAAGTACTGGAAGCCGGCGTGATCCTGCATGCCGCTGCTGCCGGTAAGCAGGCCAGCAGCGAGATTTCCACCATCGGCATCGGTTCCATGCTCGGCATCGTGCTGCTGATATGGTTTTCGTTCCGTTCGCTCAAGCCGTTTGCCTATATCGCGCTGCTGCTCGGCGTCGGTTTTCTGGGCGCACTGACGCTCTGCCTGCTGCTGTTCGGCCGCGTGCACTTGCTGACCCTGGTGTTCGGCGCAACCCTGATCGGTGTCGCGCAAGACTACGGCATTTATTTCCTGTGTCACCGCCTGGGGGCTGATGCCGCCCTCTCCTCGTCGCAATTGCTGCGCCGCCTGCTGCCCAGCCTGATGCTGACGCTGCTGGCTGCCGCGATCGGCTACACGGGGCTGGCGCTGACGCCGTTTCCTGGATTGCGGCAGATGGCCGTGTTTTCGGTCACAGGGCTGCTGTTCGCCTGGTTGACCGTGGTGTGCTGGTATCCTGCATTGATCGGTCCGGCGACATTGAAGAATGCCCGGCAGGCGCAAGCCTTTTCCGCCGTCCTGGCGCACTGGCCGGTGCTGCGCGCCGACCGCAAAACGGCGCTGGCGCTGCTGGCAGTGGCGATACTGCTGGGGTTCGGCTTGTCGCGCCTCGGCGTCAACGACGATATCCGCTCCCTGCAGAACCCGCCAAAGCAGCTGGTCGCTGAACAAATGAGGCTTGGCAAGCTGCTCGATTCGCCGACACCGGTGCAGTTTTACCTGATCCGCGGCGCAACTGCCGATCTGGTGTTGCAGCGCGAAGAAACATTAAAGCGCCAGCTTGATCCCCTGATTGCCAAACGCACAATCTCCGGCTACCAGGCGATTTCGAACTGGGTGCCGTCGGCGCAGGTACAGGCCGGACGCCGCAAGCTGGCCGAGGAAAAGCTGCTGGCCGATGCTGCCGCATTGCCAGTGCTCCTGAACCGGATCGGCGGAGATGCCGACTGGCTTCGCGCCATTCGTGCGCATGCGGTAGCGACGCCGTTGTTGACGGTGGAAGCATTCATGCAGGCGCCCGCCAGCGAGCCGTGGCGCCATTTATGGCTGGGGCAGCTTGACGAAGGCTATGCCAGCGTTGTCGCCGTGCGCGGGCTGAGCCTGGCCGGGCTGCCCGAGTTGCAACAGGCCGCTGCCGGTCTCGCCGGCGTGCAATGGGTCGACAAGGTTGCCGACATTTCTTCCCTGCTCGGGCGCTATCGGCAATACATGGGGTGGGCGCTGCTGTTTTCCTACGCCGCGGTGTTTTGCCTGCTGTTCCTGCGCTATCGCGCCGCCACGTGGCGGGTGCTGGCGCCCACCGCGCTCGCCAGCGGCCTCACCATTGCACTGCTCGGCATTGCCGGCCACCAGCTGCAGCTGTTCCACGTGTTGGCGCTGATGCTGCTGCTTGGCATAGGTGTCGACTATGGCGTGTTTTTCCAGGAACGGCCAGACCGCCGTGAAGCTTCGGCCTGGATGGCAGTCAGCCTGTCGGCGGCGAGCACGCTGTTGTCCTTCGGCCTGCTCGGTTTGAGCAAGACCCCGGCCTTGCAGGCTTTCGGCCTGACCATGCTTCTGGGTACCGCGCTGGTGTGGCTGATCGTGCCATGCTTTGCCCGCGAACATGCGGCTGTGGCGCAAGTCCGGCAAATGGAGGAAGCATGCGAATGATCCTGCGTTGCCTGTTTTTTTGCGCACTCACCGCGCTGACCCTGGCTGGCTGCACGACACCGCGGCCGCAGCAGCCGGCCCGACTTGGACTGCGGCTGGCGCCGGCGGCGCTCGGCGCCTCGATCAGCCTGCAGCAACGGCTCGCCGTCGAGCGCGAAGGCCGCGTCGATTATCTCGAAGCGGCGCTGGAAATCGACGAGCAGCATGTCGGCATGATCGGCATGGCGCTCGGACAGCGAGTCATGAGCCTAGAATTCGATGGCAGCGAGCTGAAATCGTGGCGCCATGCGCGGCTACCGGAACAGGTGCGCGCAGAAGATGTTCTGGAAGATATCCAGCTCACTTACTGGCCTGCTGAAGCGGTGCGCGCAGCCCTGCCCGCCGGCTGGCGCATCAAGGAAGAAGGCATGCGCCGCACGCTCTGGTCGAATGATGAAAAAGTGATGGAAATCGACTACAGTGCCGAGCCACGCTGGCATGGCAAAGTCGTATTGACCAACCTGCGCTACCAGTATCAGCTCACTATTCAATCGGCTCCCATGGGCCCGTAACATGATTTATCTGAACCAACTTGGCATCATTTGCGCCACCGGCAATTCACGCCATGAAGTCAGGCAGCGCATATTCGAGTCTGCGCAAAGCGGCATCACGCCGACCGACCGCCATTCCCCCGGCCGCACGCTGCCGCTCGGCTGTGTGGAGGGCCCGCTGCCCGCGGTGGACCACCTGCCGCTGCGCGAGCGCAGCCGCAACAATCAATTGGCGCTGGCAGCGCTGGCGCAGATCCGCGCAGAGGTCGATGCGGCGATTGCGCGCTTCGGCGCCGATCGCGTCGGCATCGTGATCGGCACCAGCACCTCCGGCATCGCGGAAAGCGAAGCGGCGCTGCACGAGCATGCCGTCAGCGGAATGCTTCCCGGACATTATCACTACGGCCAGCAGGAACTCGGTTCGCCGGCGACGATGCTGGCACTGGAACTGGGCACAGGCGGCCCTGCCTACGTGCATTCGACCGCCTGCGCCTCCAGCGGCAAGGCCATGGCCAGCGCCGCCCGCCTTCTCAACATGGGAATCTGCGACGCGGTAGTCGCCGGCGGCGTCGATTCACTGTGCGCGTTCACCGTTGCCGGTTTCGCCGCACTGGAATCGGTCAGCGAAGCGCGCTGCAATCCGCTCAGCGCCAACCGCAAGGGCATCAACATCGGCGAAGGCGCCGCGCTGTTCCTGATGACGCGCGAGCCGGCCGCGGTGTCGCTGCGCGGCTGGGGCGAATCGTCCGACGCCCACCACATGTCGGCGCCGGAGCCGTCCGGCAAGGGCGCATCGATCGCCATCGAAAAAGCGCTGGCGCGCGCCGGCATCGATCCGGCGCAAATCGATTACATCAACCTGCACGGCACCGCCACGCCGCAGAACGACGCCATGGAATCGCGTGCCGTGCACGCCCTGTTCGGCAGCAGTGTCGCAGTCAGTTCGACCAAGGCGTTTACCGGCCATGCCCTGGGCGCCGCCGGCGCCATCGAAGCGGCGCTATGCTGGCTGGCGATGCAGGACGATAATTCCGAAGGCTTGCTGCCGCCGCATCTGTGGGATGGCGTGCCGGACCCGGCTTTGCCGCAGTTGAATGCGGTAGCGCCCGGCACGCACCTGGGCCGGCCGCTAGCCTGGGCCATGAGCAATTCGTTTGCGTTCGGCGGCGCCAATGCGGCCTTGGTTTTCGGAAGGGGCTGAAATGGACATGCCGGATATCCGTATGCTGGTGCCGCATGCCGGGCCGATGGTGCTGCTGGATCGCGTCATTTCCATTGACGAGGAAAGCCTGTGCGCCGAGGTTACGATTCGCGCCGATAGCCTGTTTTGCGGCGCTGAAGGCGTCGGCACCTGGGTCGGCATCGAGTACATGGCGCAGGCCATTGCCGCGCATGCGGGGCATGCCGCCTTCCTGTGCGGCGAGCCTGTCAAGATCGGCTTTCTGCTGGGCTCGCGGCGCTATGCATGCGAGCGCCCGGCGTTCGCCGTTGGCAGCGTGCTGCGCGTGCATGTCACCCGTCTCCTGGTAGCGGAAAACGGCCTTGGATCCTTCGATTGCCGGATTGAAGATCAAGGCGGCGTGGCGGCAACGGCCACGGTATCGGTATTTTTGCCGGCGAATGCAGATGAATTCCTGAAGGGGAGCGTGGAGTGAACAAGAGTGTGTTGGTAACAGGTTCCAGCCGTGGCATCGGCAAGGCGATTGCCTTGCGCCTGGCGCGCGACGGCTTTGATGTGGCGCTGCATTGCCTGAGCCGGCGCCAGGAAGCCGAAGATGTGGCGCAGGAAATCGCTGCGCTCGGCCGCCATGCGCGCGTGCTGCAGTTCGACATCGGCGACCGCGCGGCCGCCGAAGCGGTGCTGAGCGCCGACGTGGAACAGAACGGCTGCTATTACGGCGTGGTTTGCAATGCCGGCGTGGCACGCGACAATGCCTTTCCCGCCATGCCCGGCGAGGATTGGGATCGTGTGTTGAAAACCAATCTCGACGGCTTCTATAACGTCCTGCATCCGCTGATCATGCCGATGGTCCGGCGCCGCAGCCCCGGGCGCATCGTCACGCTGGCATCGGTGTCCGGGCTGATCGGCAACCGTGGCCAGGTGAATTACAGCGCCGCCAAGGCCGGCATCATCGGCGCCACCAAGGCGCTAGCGCTGGAGCTTGCTTCACGCGCCATCACCGTCAACTGCGTCGCTCCCGGCCTGATCGACACTGACATGGTCGAAGACGTGCCGATGGAGGAAGCGCTGAAGCTGATCCCGGCGCGACGCATCGGCAAGCCGGAAGAAGTCGCGGCCACGGTCGCCTTCCTGATGACGGAAGACGCCGCCTACATCACGCGCCAGGTTATTTCGGTTAATGGAGGATTGGCATGAACCGCCGTGTCGCTGTCACCGGCATGGCCGGCATCAGCCCCCTGGGCAATGACTGGCCGAGCATACGCGCTGCGCTGGGGCGCTACCGCAACGCCGTCAAGCGCATGGAGCAATGGTCCGAATATGACGGGCTGAACACGCAAATCGGGGCGCCTGCCGCACCGTATGAACTGTCGGAGCGCTACAATCGCAAGAATACGCGCAGCATGGGCGAAATCGCGCTAATGGCCACGCGCGCCAGCGAACTGGCGCTGCTGGATGCGGGCCTGCTCGACGATCCGCTGGTGAAAAGCGGCTGGATGGGCATCTCCTACGGCTCTTCCGCTGGCAACACGCAAGCCATCGGTGGTTTCGGCAAAATGCTGGAGGAAAAATCCACGCGCGGCATCAACGCCACCACCTACATCAAAATGATGGCGCATACCGCGCCAGTCAACATCGGCGTGTTCTTCGGCGTGACAGGACGGGTGATCACTACCTCGAGCGCCTGCACTTCCGGCAGCCAGGGCATCGGCTACGCCTATGAAGCGATTAGCAGCGGCCGCCAGCGCGCCATGATCGCCGGCGGCGCCGAAGAGCTCTGCCCCACCGAAGCCGCGGTATTCGACACGCTGTTTGCCACCAGCGTGCGCAACGACGCTCCCGATACCACGCCCAGCCCGTTCGATGCCGATCGCGACGGCCTGGTCATCGGCGAAGGCGCCGGCACGCTGATCCTGGAAGACCTGGAGCATGCGCGCGCGCGCGGCGCGACAATCTACGCCGAGATTGTCGGCTTCGGCACCAACAGCGATGGCTGCCACGTCACCCAGCCGAACCCCGACACGATGAAAATCGCCATGGAGCTGGCGCTGGCCGACGCCGGCCTGCCGCCTTCGGCAATTGGTTATATCAATGCGCACGGCACCGGCACGCAGCACGGCGACGTCGCCGAATCGCAGGCTACCGCGCAGGTATTCGGCAACAACATGCCGATCAGCTCGCTCAAGAGCTACATGGGACACACGCTCGGCGCCTGCGGCGCGCTGGAGGCATGGGCCAGCATCGAAATGATGCGCGAAGACTGGTTTGCCCCCACCATCAATCTCAAGCGGCTCGATCCGGCCTGCGCCGAGCTCGATTACATCACCGAGCAAGGTAGACGTCTGGAATGCGAATACGTCATGTCGAATAACTTTGCCTTTGGCGGCATCAACACTTCGTTGATCTTCAAAAGGTGGATATAAGCGCCAGGAAAAAGATACCTGCCGCCATGTTGAATGTACCTTGCAAGGAATGGAATTATCACGCTGAGATAGCTGGCTCTGTTTAACCGCAACACCTCTACATAACTCAAAAGGGAGCAATAAAATGAAAAAATGGATTTCCTCGTTTGTGATTCTTGGTGCTGCACTCACTGCGGCATCTGCCGCGCAGGCCCGCGATACCAAGCACCTGCTGCCAATCGCAGCCGCCATGGAGACTGCGGATACCCAGGAAAAGCTGGTGGGGTCGGTGAAGTTCTACTTCGGCGACCAGAAGCATCCCAAAGTCCTCGACAAGCTGGGCAGCGATTTTTCCAACCGCAAGACTAATGCCTTCGGCAAGTCCGATGAAACGGCATGCAACTGGGCGTTTTTGTCGGCGCTGGTGGCGCTGGAACAGCGCGCTATTTCGCTGGGCGCCAATGCCATCGTGAATGTCGTCAGTTACTACAAGAAGAATACCCATTCCAGCCAGAGCGAGTTCGAGTGCCATGCCGGCGCTGTGATGGCCGGCGTGGCCTTGAAAGGGGATTTTGTCAAAGTCTCCGGCAAGTAATCGCTGCATGCCGTCCGTCACCTTATGGCTGCTGGACGGCCGCGTCATCCAGAAGCCGGAGCTTACCCAGCTCGAACACCAGCTCAGTCCACCGCAAGCGCAACGCTTTGCCCGCTTCAGGCGACCTGAACGCCAACGCCAGTATCTGCTCGGACGCACGCTGCTGCGGCATGCGATCGGTCACGCCACCGGCATGGCGCCGGCTGCCGTCGGCACGGTCGAACTGCCCGGCGCCGCGCCTTTGCTCGTGCTACCGGAAAGTCTGCCCTGCCCCGCCTTCAGCTTGTCGCATAGTTGCCACTGGATCGCCTGCGCGACCAGCGCCGGCACAAGGCTTGGCATCGATATCGAAGTCATCGATGAGCGACGTGATGTGCTGGCTCTCGCCGAGGCCGCCTTCGATGCGGACGAGTACGCGTTTATCCGCAGTCAAAGCGACGCCGCGCGCGTCCCTGCCTTCTACCGGCTCTGGACAATGAAAGAAGCGCTGTTCAAGCGATGGTCGAGCGCAGGACGCCCGGACAAGCCGCCGCCGTTGGTGAACTCCGCAGGAGAATTGCAGGTGCAAGGCGATGGCTGGGCATGCTCCTTCATGGAACACCCGCAGCTGGCCATCTGCATCTGCAGCGCGCTACCGCTGGCGGAAATCACGAAAATCGCGCCGCCAGCGCTTGCCTTCTGATGGCTGTCTAGAATTGGCTATCTAGGATTGCGGCTTGATCGCAACTAGGTTCAGCAAGGTTTCCTCGCGCTTGCCGAACGGCGGCGTCTTCCTGATTCTCAGCCGGTTCAGCAAGCCAAGGTCGCTGCGGCTCCACCAAAGGTAGGGGTAGGAAATCCGCTCCGCTTGCGTCTCGAAGCCGGTCCGGCGAATCAGCGCCAGGTATTCGTCGGCGGTTTTCTGCACGTCCATCGGATGGCGGAACAGCAGGCGAATGATCCAGGAATGAATGTAAGCGCGGGTAGACTCGGCAAACAAAAGCATGCCACCCGGTTTGAGGACACGGTAAAACTCCGCGATGGCTTTTTCCTGCTCCACCAGGTGGTGGAAGGTTTGATGGCAGAACAGTATATCGACGCTATTGTCGGGTAATGCGATCGCCGCGCCACTGCCGCGCATCAGTTCGACCGCCACGCCATCCTGCTGTGCCCGCTTGCGCCCTGTTTCCAGGATTTCCGCATCGGCATCAATGCCGATCAATCGCTGCGGATGGAAGCGCTGCTTCAGCAAAGCAAATGATTTTCCCTGGCCACAACCGACATCCACTACCGTGCCATAAGTCTCGCGGCGCTCCTTGCCGATCAGCCGGACCAGGTCGGCGATCGCGACCTCAAGCACATGCTTGAGCCATGTTTCACTACCAAGAAACCAGATGCCAAAACGGGTTTCCGGCACAAATGCGTGTTCGTTCAAGTGACTCCCCTTGCGTCGATTATTATTCTGTACGACATCATCGGCAAATGTTCCGTTTCCCCAAAGGATATGCCCGAGTTTCGGCCAAGACGGTCGCGGCCTGGTGGGCCAGGTGAGCAGGGAATGATATTGCCGGGATGGCTATTGTTATTGTTCGGTGTGCGCTTCGCCGCGTAGCTTGCCGATGACACCGTCCAGCGCATCGAGGTCGGCAAAATCGATGATCAGCTGCCCGCGGTTTTTCGCGCCGAGCTTGATCGCCACCGTCGTAGCCAGCATATCGGACAACTGTTCTTCCAACCGTTCGATGTCGCGGCTCTTGGCACGGCCATCCTTCTGCCGCGGCGCGCCCTGCTCGCTGGTAGCGCGTGCCACCAGTTTTTCCGCGTCCCGCACCGACAGGCGCTTGGCGATCACCTGGTTGGCCAGCGTGATCTGGGTTGCCGCATCGACTGCCAGCAAGGCGCGCGCATGCCCCATGTCGATATCGCCGGCCATCAGCATGGTTTGCACCGGCTTGGCCAGGTTCAGCAAGCGCAACAGGTTCGATACCGCGCTGCGCGAACGGCCGACGGCGCCCGCCGCCTGTTCGTGGGTGAAATTGAAATCCGTGATCAGGCGATGGATGCCTTGCGCTTCTTCGAGCGGATTCAAATCCTCGCGCTGCATGTTTTCGATCAGCGCCATGGCGGCAGCGGCCTGGTCGTCGACATCCTTCACCAGCACCGGTACTTCATTCAAGCCGGCGATTTGCGCGGCACGGAAGCGCCGCTCGCCGGCGATGATCTCATGCGTAATTTCGCCGCTGGCTGCCACCGGGCGCACCAGGATCGGCTGCATCAGGCCTTGTGCCTTGATTGACGCCGCCAGCTCGTTCAGCGCACCTTCATCCATGCGCGTGCGCGGCTGGTATTTGCCGGCCTGCAGCTGCGTCACCGACATCACATTCGGCGCACCGGCGGTGACCGGCACTTCTTCCATCATGTCGCTGGAGCCGCCCAGCAATGCATCCAGGCCGCGGCCCAGTCCCTTGGTTTTTTTAGTCGCCATGATTTCTATAGTCAGTTGGGAACAGCGTACCGTTGCGCTTAATAAGCCCTATCCAGTTATAGTCAGTTGGGGACAGAGTACCGCTGCGCTTAACTCTGTCCCCAAAAGTTACATAATTTTGATGCGCTCGACCATTTCCGCGCCAAAGGCGATATACGCCTGTGCGCCCTTGGACGTCGGGTCGAATGTCACCCCGGGCACACCGTACGAAGGTGCTTCCGCCAGACGCACATTGCGTGGGATCAGGGTCTTGAACACCTTGTCGCCGAAGTGCTGTTCCAACTGCGCCGATACCTGTTGCGAAAGGGTCATGCGCGGATCGAACATGACGCGCAAGAGGCCGATGATCTTCAGGTCCGGGTTGAGCTTGGCATGCACCTTCTTGATGGTGTTGACGAGGTCGGACAAGCCTTCCAGCGCATAGTATTCGCACTGCATCGGGATCACCACGCCATGCGCGGCGCACAAGCCGTTCAGGGTCAGCATCGACAGCGCCGGTGGGCAATCGATCAGCACGAAATCGTATTCGCCATCGACCACGGCCAGGGCATTCTTCAGGCGCATTTCGCGATGCTCGAGCTCGACCATCTCGACTTCGGCGCCGGCCAGTTCGCGGTTGGCCGGAAGCACATCAAAGCCGCCGGCATCGGACTTCAGCCGCGCGCCAGCGACATCGGCCAGGCCGAGCAAGACTTCATATACGGAAGCCGTCAGCGTGGCCTTGTTGATGCCGGCGCCCATGGTGGCATTACCTTGCGGATCGAGATCAACCAGCAGCACGCGCTGCTCCAGCCTCGCCAGGCCTGCAGCCAGGTTGACCGCCGTGGTAGTCTTGCCGACCCCGCCTTTTTGGTTTGCCACACAAAAGATTTTCGCCATATACCCTTATTTCGTCGTCAATTCAATTTGTCGTCAATTTGATGCCGAAGCCAATCAGGAACACTCCGGCCAGCCGGGAAGCCAGCCGAGTGATGCGACGCTGGCGTGCCAGTCGACGGGCCGCCGCATTCCCCACCAAGATCAACATGCTTCCATACAACAGCGTGCACAGGGAAATCAGTCCACCCATTACGCCAAACGTCACCGCCCCCTGTTGCGTCGCCGGATCAATGAAGAGGGGGAAAAATGCCATGTAAAACACAATCGCTTTCGGGTTCATCAGCGTCACCAGAAAGCCGCGGCCGAAATCGTCCACCGAGGAAAACGGCACGACAGCCGCACCCTCTTCTTCTTTTGCCATCAACAGCTTCAGTCCCATCCAGCCCAGGTACGCGGCCCCCACATATTGCACGCCCTTGAACAGCATCGGGTTTGCCTGCAACAACGCCGCCACCCCAAGCGCTGCCAGCAGCATCAGCACTCCGTCTGCCAGCATCAACCCAGCCAGGCAGGTAAAGCCGCCGCGCAAGCCATGCTTGCCGGTGCAGGTCAGCACGCAAAAGGTGCCGGGACCGGGCAAAGCCAGAAACACCAGGGTTGCCATCACCAATTGCGTGACATCGGTAATTCCAAGCGCATGAAAGGCAGCAATCATGCCTGGTCTTTCTGTATTGCCGCAGATGCATTCGCACTCTGTGTCACGTCCGTTTTATTCGTTGCGTCGTCAACATCCCTGCTTTCCCCGGCAGCAGAACGGCGCTGCGCATCGGCACCGGTATCGGCCTCTCGTTCGATGAACACCAGGTGACGTTGCGCCTGCAAGCCGGGCACGTGCAGAGGCCGCACCTCGCGCACATGCCAGCCGTTCGGCAGTCGACTGATTTCTTCCACCGGCTCGACGCCTTTCATGGCGATGTAGCAGCCGCCTTCGGCCAGCAAATGCTGCGACCAGGTGATGAAATCCTTCAGTTCCGCAAACGCCCGCGAAGTGATGACATCGAACTTTTGCGGCGCCTGCAGCGACTCTACGCGCGCAGTATGCACCGTCACATTGCTCAGCCCCAACTGGCTTTTCGCCTGGGTCAGAAAGGCGGTTTTCTTGTGCACGGTGTCGATCATCGAAACCTGCATCGCCGGCGTCCGCGCCGCGCCCCAGATCGCCAACACCAGGCCCGGCAAGCCGCCGCCGGCGCCAACGTCGAGGACGTTTTGTGCATGTTCAAACGCCGGCAAGGCCGCCAGGCAATCGAGCACATGCTGGGTCAGCATCTGCTGGGGGTCGCGCACCGCCGTCAGGTTATAGACGGCATTCCACTTCGCCAGCAGTGCCAGATAATCCAGTAGTTGCGCGACTTGCGCATCGCTCAAGCCGATGTGCAATTCCTCAGCGCCCTGACGCAATTGACGTGCAAATGAGTCCCTATCAAATTGCTTCATTGACAACATGCCTCAAACCACTGCCGGCGCATCGCTGGCGCTGCCGGCAAAACCCTTGAAGCCGCCCTTTTTAAGGTGCACCAGCAAGAGCGAAATGGCGGCAGGAGTGACGCCCGAAATGCGCGAAGCCTGTCCCAGCGTTTCCGGGCGATGCTTGTTGAGCTTTTGCCGCACCTCGATCGACAAGGCTTTCACCTCCATGTAATCAAGACTGTCCGGCAGCCGGAAGTTTTCGTAGTGGTCGTGCCGTTCGACTTCGCGGGCCTGGCGGTCGATGTAGCCGGCGTACTTGATCTGGATTTCGACCTGTTCCTTCACGGCCTCATCGAATTCATTGCCACTATTAACTTGCACATCGGCCGCTTGCATGCCCATCAGACTGTCATAACTGACATTGGGCCGGCGCAGCAGGTCAGCCAGGGAATACTCCCGTTCGATGGTCTTGCCCAGCACGCGCTCGGCTTCCTGATCGGCCAGGATGCGCGGATTGACCCAGGTCGACTTGAGGCGCTCCACTTCACGCGCCACTGCTTCGCGCTTGCGCTCGAAAGCGGCCCATTGAGCGTCGCTGACGCAGCCAAGCTCGCGACCAATCTCCGTCAGGCGCATATCGGCATTGTCTTCACGCAAGCTCAAACGGTATTCCGCCCGGCTGGTAAACATGCGGTAAGGTTCCTGCACGCCCTTGGTAATCAAGTCATCGACCAGCACACCGAGATAGGCCTGGTCGCGGCGCGGCGTCCAGGCTTTCCTTCCCTGGGTTTGCAGGGCAGCGTTGATGCCGGCCAGCATGCCCTGCGCTGCGGCTTCTTCATAGCCCGTTGTGCCATTGATCTGGCCGGCGAAGAACAAGCCCTGGATCGCCTTGGTTTCCAGAGAAGCCTTTAAACCGCGCGGATCGAAGTAATCGTATTCAATGGCGTAGCCGGGCCGCAGAATATGGGCGTTTTCCAGACCGCGCATCGAACGCACCAGATCGAGCTGCACATCAAATGGCAGACTGGTCGAGATGCCGTTGGGATAGAACTCATTGGTGGTCAAGCCTTCCGGCTCGAGGAAAATCTGATGCGAATCCTTGTCGGCAAAGCGATGGATTTTGTCTTCGATGGAAGGACAATAGCGCGGACCAACACCCTCGATCACCCCGGTGTACATTGGGCTGCGATCAAGACCGCCGCGGATGATGTCATGGGTACGCTCGTTAGTATGGGTAATCCAGCAAGGCAACTGCTGCGGATGCATATCCGCCGAGCCCATGACGGAAAACACTGGCACCGGATCCAGATCGCCCGGCTGTTCTTGCATGACAGAAAAGTCGATCGTGCGGCCATCGATACGCGGTGGAGTTCCCGTTTTCAGTCGCCCTTGCGGCAGCTTTAATTCTTTCAGGCGCGATGACAGGGAAATTGCCGGAGGGTCGCCGGCGCGGCCAGCGGCATAGTTATTCAGGCCGACGTGGATTTTACCGTCGAGGAAAGTCCCTGCAGTCAGCACCACCGCGCGTGAGCGAAAGCGTATGCCGACTTGCGTTACCGCGCCGACGACGCGGTCACCCTCCACCATCAGATCATCCACTGCCTGCTGAAACAGCCACAAATTGGGCTGATTCTCCAGGCGGCGGCGGATGGCTTGCTTGTACAAGATCCGGTCTGCCTGGGCACGCGTGGCCCGCACTGCCGGGCCTTTGGATGAATTCAGGATACGAAACTGGATACCGCCCTCATCCGTAGCGATAGCCATGGCACCGCCCATGGCATCGACTTCGCGCACCAGATGCCCCTTGCCAATGCCGCCAATCGAAGGATTGCACGACATTTGGCCGAGCGTTTCGATATTGTGAGTCAAAAGCAGGGTTTTTTGCCCCATGCGCGCAGCAGCCAGGGCCGCCTCCGTGCCGGCATGACCGCCGCCAACCACAATAACATCAAATTCTGTAGGGTAGAGCATGGTGTATTCCAGTACCGCAATAAAACTGCCGAAGCGAGATTATAGAGTTTTTTAAGTGGTGTGTTTCGACCTGAAGGTGATTTGTTTGGTTTCACGTGAAACAATTTCGAGTAACGCTCTGTTTGAGCGACAACCAAATTAAATCAAGACAGAGATCGCCATGCTTAAAATTTGAATCGCAAACATCAAAAACAGGATCGATGCCTTCACTGTTTCACGTGAAACAAATTCGAGAAGTGCCCCATGGTCTTAAGCCACGCGCAAAACTTGCTCTTCACCAATACGCCACATCAACAGGTACGCTTCAAAACGAAGAACAAACAAAAGAAAACACTAGCGCAGAAAAGCATCATAAGCAGTTTTAAGAATCAATGCTCCAACCACGACCAGAAACACCTTTCGCACCAAATGGCTGCCATGGCGCAATGCCAGACGGGTGCCAAGCAGCGAACCACACACATTAAATACAGCCATTGATAAACCCAACTGCCACAATACATTTCCGCTATACCCAAACCATATCAAAGCCGCCAGATTACAAGCGACATTGACCACCTTCGACACCGCAGACGCACGCAAAAAGTCAAAGCCGAAGAAACGCACAAACAGGAAAATTAGGAAGCTACCAGTTCCAGGGCCGAAAAAGCCGTCGTAGAAACCAATGGCTGCACCTACCACGATAGCCAGCAAGCGCTCTCTTGTCCCCCGGTGAAGCGGAGCATGGGACAAACCAAGCTGGCTGGAACGCCAGGTATAAATAAGCAGGATAAACAATACAATGGGCAACAGTTTGCGCACCAGATTACCCGGCAGCCAGGTCACGGTATAAGCACCGCAAAAGGCAAATACGAGCGCAGCGATAGTCGCCGGCAAGGCAGTATTCCACTCCAGTTTGACGCGCCTGGCATAGTTGTAGGCAGCCGCACCGGTGCCCCAGATGCTCGCCAGTTTATTACTGCCGAATAGCATGGCAGGAGCAGTTTGCCCCATGGAAGAAAATAATGCAGGTACCTGGATCAGCCCACCTCCTCCACCCATGGCGTCGATCAGCCCAGCAAAAAAAGCGGCTACCAAAAGGAAAAGGACTTGTTCAGGCATAAATACAAAAACAGAGAAAGAAGAAAAATACTGGCATCAAAAAATGGCAGAACGAAATTGCGCTTGGTACGCAGTCATTCGACACGCCTGGATGACACTCTCAATAAATGCCTGACTGGACGGACTGCAAAATGCAAAAAGGAACAGGAGTTATGGAGCAAAGCACAGAACAAGGTATGTTGGAAAACTTAACTAAAAACAAAACTAAGCTCGGAGTTTAGTCGTCATCGATGAAATTTCACAACATTTTCATATCTGCCCGTGAGAAAGAATTACCAGAAAGGATAAAAATCTCGTTCAGCAAAGTGGCAGCACTTCAATTGCAACATGCCATACCAACGCTATGGCATCCGCCAACAAGAAAAGGAATGAACGCCCAAAGTGAAGCTTGAAGCAGAAGGATCGATAGATTTACAGGGATTGAAATCTATAAAATGCAGCAATAGCGCTTATTTATTGCAATTTTAATATTTCGACTGAAAGGACACGTAAGATCGGTCTAAATGCCGGCCACGCCTTCCTCAAGAGTCCGTTGTCTGGTAAAGATATTTGACTGTACGACCGTCACAATGGCACTACTGTTGTCGTCAATAAACAATTTCAGAACATAAGTGTGCATCGCCATCACTCTCCACATTCAAGCGACGCTTTGGTAGCAGTAAATTTTTAAATGTCTTTGGTAAGCGCTCACCTAGCCGGAGCCATAACAAGGCGTTATAAAAAAAGAAACAATAACACCATTGAATGATGAGAATGAAACCACCATGTTATTAAGCAATTCTTACACTATACTGAACTAGTTGCCGTAACCGGGGACGTATCGGAATGAAAAGCATCTCCACTCCTCCTCTTCTTTCTCCTTTTGTCTTGCCATCAAGTGTTTCCTTGGGCAATTCCGTGGCAGGCGCTCTGCAGGATATTCTGCGGACAATTCGTCAGCACTTGGGCATGGACGTCGCATTTCTATCCAGATTCGCCGATGGGAAGCGTATATTCCAGTATGTCGACACATTGCATGCTAACCATCCAGTGAAAGTAGGAGGTGCCGATCCTCTGGAAGAATCGTACTGTCAGCGCATCGTGGACGGCCGATTGCCAGAACTGATACGGGATGCGGCAATGTATCCTGCAGCAGCCGAGCTTCCAGTGACAGCCGCACTACCCGTCGGTGCCCATTTAAGCGTTCCCATCAAGTTATCGGACGGGCGCATCTATGGAACATTCTGCTGTTTCAGCCATGCTGCCGATCATTCGCTTACAGAACGCGACCTGCATGTCATGCGCGCATTCGCGGATCTTGCGGCTAAGCAAATCGAACAAGATATCGCCACACACAAAGAGCGGCAGGAGATTGAACAAAGGATCAAGTCCATCCTCGATAGCGATAATCCCTCCATCGTTTACCAGCCGATCTTTCACTTGGCTCAAAACAGGATCGTCGGTTTCGAGTCACTTTCCCGCTTCACTGCCAGTCCGCTGCGCACGCCCGATGTCTGGTTCAATGAAGCCGCCAAAGTGGGACTTGGCGTAGCTTTGGAAACGAAAGCGATCCAGACAGCGCTGCAAGGCCTGAAATATCTTCCGGATAGCGTGTATGTCACCATCAATGCCTCTCCTGAAACCATTCTTAGTGGTGCAATCGCAAGCACATTCAAGGACATGCCGCTTAATCGGCTTGTACTGGAAGTCACCGAACATGCCTTGATTGATCGATACGAAGATTTAGCCGCTGCAATCTGCTCTTTGAGAGAACGCGGCATGCAAGTGGCAGTGGATGATGCAGGAGCCGGATATGCCAGTTTCCGGCACATCCTGAATTTGGCTCCCGATATCATCAAGCTCGATATCAGCCTGACGCGAAACATCGACAGCGATAGATCACGGCGGGCACTTGCAGCAGCCCTTACTCGCTTTGCGGAAGAAACCGGGAGCAAAATCGTCGCCGAAGGTGTAGAAACCGCAGCGGAATTACATGTGCTTCAGGAAATTGGAATCAACAAGGCACAAGGGTATCTGCTTGGAAGGCCGGTCTCTATCAATGAGGCATCGCAGTTATGCAGGCAACGCTCCGCGACCTTTCCCCAGTCCGTTTCCCATCACTGACAGTTCGCAAGACCAGCACGCAGGCGCCAAAACCAGGACCGTGCAAGTCAGCCATGACAGCGTCCGGCAAACTGCCGGTGCAAACAACTTGCCGAAGAAGGCAGCAAAATCCAAGCCGAAACAACAGGCCTCAAAGCACCGCGGGCGGTAAGCCGTTCTGCAACAGCTTACCGCCCGCGGAAGAGGATGGCGACTACCGCCGCCTGAATTGAACTTAAGTGCGCTTGCGGCTGAAATACGCCATGAACTCGCCAACAACACCGCGGCGGAACACCAGCACGCACACGATGAAGATGAAGCCGATCACGATATTGACCGACTCACCCAGCGAGCGGAACCATTCGATCGTGGTGACATTTGCCAGGAAAGTGCCGATATCGCCCAGTTTCGATTCCAGGATGACGATAATGAAAGCGCCGACGATAGGACCGGCAATGGTGCCCAGACCACCGACCAGGGTCATCAGCACGATCAGGCCGGACAGGCTCCAATGGACGTCGGAGAGAGTCTCGAATCCCAGCACCAGCGTCTTGGTCGAACCGGCCAGGCCAGCCAGCGCTGCCGACAGCACGAAAGCCAGCAGTTTGTACTTGTCGACGTCGTAGCCCAGTGAGATTGCACGCGGCTCATTTTCCTTCACAGCCTTCAGCACTTGCCCGAACGGTGAATTTACGGTGCGCATGATCAAAGCAATGCCGCCCACGAAAATTGCCAGCACAACGAAGTACAGGGTGGTATCGCTGCCAAGGTCAAGCACGCCCAGCAACTTGCCGCGCGGCACGCCTTGCAAACCATCTTCACCACCGGTGAACGGGAACTGCAGGCACAGGAAGTAAATCAGCTGCGCAATCGCCAGAGTAATCATGGTGAAGTAGATACCCTGGCGGCGGATCGCCACCACACCCATCAGCCAGCCGATCAATGCGCCTGCCAGCGTGCCCAGCAACAGGCCGACTTCGGTCGGCACGCCCCACATCTTCAGGGCATGGCCGGCAATATAGCCGGCGCTGCCGAAGAATGCGGCGTGGCCAAATGACAGCAGACCCGCATAACCGAACACCAGGTTGAAAGCGCCGGCAAACAATGCAAAGCACAGCATCTTCATCAAAAATACCGGGTAGAAGAAGAACGGCGCAATCAATGCCGCTACCAATGCCAGCCCGTAACCGATTTTTTTGTTCATAAATCCCACCGTTTGCCGCTGAGAGCGGCCAGTCATGCCTGATTGATCTTTCTTGCTCAAGACTGCGCTCATGTTATTTCACCTTACCGAACAGGCCAGCCGGGCGAACCAGCAGCACGATGATCATGATGATGAACACCACGGTCGAAGACAGTTCTGGATAAAACACGCGCGTCAAGCCTTCAACCACACCCAGCAGCAAGCCGGTGATGATCGATCCCAGAATCGAGCCCATACCGCCGATCACCACCACCGCAAACACGACGATGATCAGGTTGGAACCCATCAGCGGCGAGATCTGAATGATCGGAGCCGACAATACACCGGCAAATGCTGCCAGCGCCACGCCGAAGCCGAAGGTCAGCGTCACCATCAGCGGCACGTTGACGCCGAAGGCTTCCACCAGTTTCGGGTTCTCGGTGCCGGCGCGCAGGTATGCGCCCAGTTTGGTTTTCTCGATCATGAACCAGGTCAACAGGCAGACGGTGATCGAAGCCAGCACCACCCACGCCCGATAGTTCGGCAGAATCATGAAGCCGAGATCGGTAGCGCCGGACAAGGCTTCCGGCACCGAATACGGCTGGCCGGACACGCCATAGATCGAGCGGAACACGCCTTCCAGGATCAGTGTCACGCCGAATGTCAGCAGCAGGCCGTAGATATGGTCCACCTTATAGAGCCAACGCAGCAGCAGGCGCTCGATCAGAATGCCGAAGACGGCGACGATGATGGGCGCCGCAATCAGCATCACCCAGTAATTGACATCGAAGTACGCCATGCCCATCCAGGCAAGGAAAGCTCCGAGCATGTACATCGCACCGTGAGAAAAGTTAATGACGTTAAGCAAGCCGAAAATCACGGCAAGGCCCAGCGACAACATTGCATAAAACGACCCGTTAACCAGACCCAGCAGCAGCTGGCTCAACATGGCTTGAAGGGGAATGCCGAATATTTCCATGGCAGATCACAAAGAAAAATTTCACCCTGGAAGGGCGATGAAACTGGAGAAGCGGTGCGCCACCAGGACGCACCGCAGGCTTGAAACTACTTACTGCTTGAACTTCATTACTTCCAGAGGGCGCACTTGGACTCGGCCTTGGTCATGTAGGCCTGGTCGCCCGGGATGGTTTGCACCACCTTGTAGTAAT
>DPRS01000010.1 GCA_003537575.1 Oxalobacteraceae bacterium | reverse complement strand
CGCAGAAGGTGCGCTCGGAAACCGGTATCGGCGCCGCTTCCGCATCGGGCCACTGAGCCGGCTTTGCAAGCGATGCGGCAAGGGAAACCGTGGCAACCCTCGACAGTAGGGTTGGCCGCGGTGGCGAAACAGGGTAGCATTGCAAAATGGCAACCTTGAGGATCGTTCCATGTTGCATCGCAATCTAGCCGGTCAACGCTTGCTGGCCCTGTTCATGCTGGGCTGGATGCTGTTCAATTACCCCCTGCTTTCCCTGCTGGAAGGCGCCGGCGACTGGTTTGGTTTGCCGGCTGTTTACGTCTATGTATTTGCGGCCTGGGCGCTGCTGATCCTGTTAATGGCACGTATCGCGGAATATCCCGGGAAAAAGCCCGAACGGCACGATGCCGGCAGGCCGGCGACTTCGTCCGAGCCCGGGAAATGACATGCTGCATGGCTGGACTATTGCGCTGGTATCGTTCGCCTATCTCGGACTGCTTTTCGCCATTGCCTTCTATGCCGACCGGCGCGCCGCAGCCGGGGCCAGCATCATCGCCAACCCGTGGGTGTATGCCTTGTCGCTGGCGGTATATGCGACGACCTGGACCTTTTATGGCAGTGTAGGCCGCGCGGCTGCCAGCGGCATCGGCTTCCTGCCTATCTATCTGGGGCCGACCCTGATGGCGGCCTTGTGGTGGATCGTGCTGCGCAAGATGATCCGCATCAGCAAGGTCAACCGCATTACCTCCATCGCCGATTTCATTGCATCCCGCTATGGCAAGAGCGCGGTGCTGGGCGGTCTCGTCAGCGTGGTGGCGATGATCGGCGTGGTACCGTACATCGCGCTGCAATTAAAGGCGGTGTCGTCCAGCCTGGCCGTGCTGGCGCGGCATCCGGGCATCCAGCCCGGCGCCGAAACGGCGGGCGCGGTCTGGTCGGACACCGCGCTGTACATTGCCTTGTTGCTGGCCGCTTTCACGATCCTGTTCGGCACCCGCCACCTCGATGCCTCCGAGCGCCACGAGGGCATGGTCGCGGCAGTCGCCTTCGAGTCGCTGGTAAAGCTGCTGGCTTTTCTGGCCGTCGGGATCTACGTCAGCTTCATCATGTACGATGACCTCGGCGAGCTGTTCCAGAAGGCGCGCGCGGTGCCGGCGCTGGCGCCGCTGCTGAGCCTGGAGGGCGTGATGCCGGGAACGGAAGGGAGCGGCTTCGTCAACTGGGCGGCGCTGATTTTCCTGTCGATGCTGTCGATCCTGTGCCTGCCGCGGCAGTTCCAGATCGCGGTGGTCGAGAATATCGACGAGAGCCATGTGGCAAAAGCGACCTGGCTGCTGCCGCTGTACCTGCTGGTGATCAATCTGTTCGTGCTGCCGATCGCGCTTGCCGGCAGCATGCATTTTGCTGGCGGCGGCATCGACGCCGATATGTTCGTGCTCATGCTGCCGCTGGCGGAAGACCGCCAGGCGCTGGCGCTGCTGGTCTTCATCGGCGGCCTGTCGGCGGCGACCGGCATGATCATCGTCGAGACGATTGCCTTGAGCACCATGCTTTGCAACGACCTGGTGATGCCGCTGCTGCTGCGCATAAAGCGTCTGCGGCTGGGGCAGGCGGGCGATCTGAGCAGCTGGCTGCTGAACATCCGGCGCGGCGCGATCCTGCTGCTGATGCTGCTCGGCTATGCTTATTCCCGCCTGGCCGGCGAAGCCTATGCGCTGGTATCGATCGGCCTGATTTCCTTTGCTGCCGTGGCGCAGTTCGCCCCCGCCATGCTGGGCGGCATGTTCTGGAAGAACGGCACCCGCATGGGCGCGCTGGCTGGGCTAGGTGCCGGCTTCCTGCTGTGGGTGTATACATTGTTGCTGCCGTCGTTTGCCCAGTCCGGCTGGCTGGCGCCAGGCTTTCTCGAGCAGGGGCCGTTCGGCATCGCCTGGCTCAGGCCGCGCGCATTGTTCGGCTTGCGCGACCTGGACCAGATTTCGCATGGACTGTTCTGGAGCATGATGGTCAATGTCGGCTGCTATGTCGGGGTGTCGCTGTGGAGTCGTCCTGACGCGATGGAAAAGGCGCAGGCGCTACTGTTCGTTAAGCCGGATTCGCACGGCATTGCCGGCCTGGATGCGCGCCTGTGGCGCGGGCGCGCATCCGGCGACGCCTTGCTGGCCTTGCTGCGGCGTTTTCTCGGCCCGGCCCGGGCCGAGCAGGCCTATGCGCGCTTTTTGCGCGAGCGCGGCCAGGCCGGCGCGCCGGCCGGCGCCGCCGACCTGGTGAAATTCGCCGAAATCGAACTGGCCGGCGCGATCGGCGCCGCCTCGGCGCGGGCGATGGTGGCTTCGGTGGTGGACGAGGAGCCGCTCGGGCTGGATGAGGTGCTGGTCATCCTGGACGAGACTTCGCAGGCGATCGCCTACAGCCGTCAGCTGGAACAGAAGTCGCGCGAGCTGGAGGCCGCCTCGGCCGAACTGCGGGAGGCCAATGCGCGCCTGACGGAACTGGACCGGCTGAAGGATGAATTCCTGTCGACGATTACGCACGAACTGCGCACGCCGCTGACCTCGATTCGCGCATTTTCGGAAATCCTGCGCGATCATCCGCAACTGGACGCCGAAAAACGCGGGGAATATCTCGATATCGTGATTCGTGAAAGCGAGCGCCTGACGCGCCTCATCAATGATGTGCTGGATCTCGCCAAGATCGAGGCCGGGCGTGCCGAATGGCATGCCGAAGAGATTGACCTGCGTGTGGCGATCGACGATGCGGTGAAGGCGACGGGTCAATTGTTGCAGGATAAGGCCATCCGCCTGGAACTCGATCTGCCGCCGCAAGCAGCGCCGGTGCTGGCGGACCGCGATCGCCTCATGCAGGTGCTGTTGAACCTGCTGTCGAATGCCGTCAAGTTCTGCGATCCCGAAGATGGCCGCATCGGCATCAGCCTGGCGCGCCAGGATGCGGACTTTCGGGTGGCGGTGCGCGATAATGGCCCGGGCGTGCGGCCGCAAGACCGCGAAATAATTTTCGACAAGTTTCGCCAGGGCGGCGATACCCTGACCGGGAAACCGCAGGGAACCGGGCTGGGCTTGCCGATCAGCCGCAAGATCGTCAGTCATTTCGGCGGCCGGCTTTGGCTGGAGGAGGCGCCCGACAAGGGGGCGCAATTCGTATTTACGCTGCCGGCGGCAGAGCCTGATCCGCCACGGCAGCCCGGCTTGCCGATGCGGCCGAATGAAGAGGAATGAAATTCATGAGCAGCAAGATACTGATCGTTGATGATGAGCCGAATATCGTCTTGTCACTGGAATTCCTGATGCTGCAAAGCGGCTACGAGGTTGCCATCGCGAGCAACGGCGCCGAGGCGCTGGAAAAAATGGAAAATTTCCAGCCCGACCTGGTTCTGTTGGACGTCATGCTGCCGCAGATAAACGGCTTCGAGCTTTGCCAGAAGATCCGCGATAACAGTGCCTGGGATCGCGTGAAAGTGATGATGTTGTCGGCCAAGGGGCGCGAATCGGAAGTCAGCAAGGGGCTGGCGCTGGGCGCTGATGCCTATGTCACAAAGCCGTTTTCGACGCGCGATCTGGTCAGACAGGTGGCACGGCTGCTGGCGTCATAAATCAGGCAAGAGACGATGCGCGGTGGAGATGACATGAAACGACGCCTGACCATGACGGTAGTCGCACTGGCAGCGTTGCAACTGGTCGTGATCGCGGCAGTCTGGCTGCTTGCCCGCAGCGCGCTGGAAGCGGAGTTGCGCGGCGTGCTGCTGGCGACGCTGGTTTTCATGCTGCTGCTGGCGCTGGCTGCAAGCGCCAGAAAACTGTTTGAGATCTACCTGGTGCCGCTGGCCCGCCTGCGCGAGGAACTGGCACTGTTGGCTGCTAACCCGGCGCACCGGGTGACGCCGCAGGGGGCGCAGGACGTGCGCGGCCTTATCGGCAGGATCAACGAGCTTGCTGCCGTCCATCAGGCGCTGCACGAGCAGGGGCAGGCCCGGATAATCGAGGCCAGCCGCGCGTTGGCGGAAGAAAAGAACCGCCTGGCAGCCTTGATGGCGGAGCTCGCGGTGGGCGTGCTGGTGTGCAATCTGGAGGGGCGAATTCTGCTTTATAACAAGCACGCCCGGCAATTGCTTGACCGTAGCCGCGACGAGCCGGGAGGAGCCGGCGCGGCGCCGTTCGGCTTGGGACGCTCGCTGTTCGGCGTGATCGAGCGTGGGCTGGTGGTGCATGCCCTGGAGCAGATACAGCACCGTTTGCACAAGCTGGAGGAAAGCCGGCGCGCCGGCGCGCCGGAACCAGCTCCGGCGGAAATGGAATTGGCGTCGCGCTTTGTTGCCAGCCTGGCCGGCGGCGAACTGGTGCGTGCGCGCATGGCGCCCGTGCTGGACGAGGCAGGGGGGCTGAATGGCTTCGTGCTGGTGCTGGAAGACATCACCCGCGAGGTGGAAACCGATAGTAGTCGCGATGCCTTGCTGCTGGCGCTGACACGGGATGCCCGCGCCGCGTTGGCCAATCTGCGAGCGGCGCTGGAAACCATGCAGGCCTACCCCGAAATGGACGGTAACCGGCGCGTGCGCTTCATCGAGGTCATTGATGAAGAGTCGCAGCGGTTGGTGCAGCAGGTCGATCGGGCCCAAGGAGAGTATGGCGGCGCGCTCGACCGGCGCCGTGAATTCGAGGAAATGCGGGCTGCCGATTTGCTGGCCTTGCTGCAGCGGCGGATCGATTCGCCAGTGCTGCAGGTCCGGCTCGCATCAGCGGAGCGTGAAGCCGGAACCGGTGAAAACGACCTATGGCTTGCGGTCGACGCCTATGGCTTGAGCCTGGCGCTGGCGGACTGGTGCCGGCGCCTGGTCGGCCAGGCGAGCGTGAGTTCGGTGGAACTCGGAATGCAGCGTGCCGGGGGCCTTGCCCGGATAGAGATTTCCTGGGCAGGCGCGGCGCCGGGCGCGGATACCCTGCGTGACTGGGAACAGGCGCCGCTGCCGGCTGGCGGCGGCGTTGAGGCCAATAGTCTGAGCGCGGTGCTGGCGCACCATGGCGGCGAGTCCGTATATCGCTATGATGCGGCCGGCGCGCGCTCGCACTACTGGCTGTTGCTGCCGGCGAGCGTGCCGCCGCATTCGCTGGAAATCACGCCCAGGGTGCAGGGACGCCCGGAGTTCTACGATTTCGACCTGTTCCAGCATGCGGGGCTGGACATGGCTCTCGAGCAGACGCCGCTGGCGCAGCTCAGCTATACGGTATTCGATACCGAAACCACCGGTTTGCAGCCGGTGGCCGGCGACGAGATCATTTCCATCGGCGCAGTCCGCATCGTCAACGGACGCTTGCTGCAGCAAGAGATTTTCGATTGCCTGATTCGGCCGCGCTGTCCGTTGTCGGCAGAGTCCGTCACGATCCATGGGATCACCGAGGCGATGCTGGCAGGGCAGCCGCGCGCCGAACAGGTCTTGCCGCAGTTCGAGCGATTTGTCGAGGACACGGTGCTGGTCGCGCACAATGCTGCGTTTGATCTGCGCTTCCTGCAGATGCAGGAAGAACAGAGCGGCGTGCGCCTGCGCCAGCCGGTGCTGGACACTTTGCTGCTGTCACAGGTGATCCATCCCAATCAGGCCGAGCACACGCTCGAAGCAATCGCCGGGCGGCTCGGCGTGGCGATCGTCGGCAGGCATACGGCGCTGGGCGACGCCATGGTGACCGCCGAAGTTTTTTTACGGATGCTGCCGCTGCTGGCTGGCCTGGGTATCCGTACCCTGGGCGAAGCGCGTGAAGCGGAGCGGCAAACCAGGTATGCGCGCCTGCGTTATTGATCCGGCAAAGTAGGAGCGGGGAGCCATGCAGGACACATTCAATTTCGATTTTGCCGCTGTCTTCGGCGCAGACGCGGCAGCGGCCCAGGCTTTTTCCCGCGAGCTGGAGCCTGTTCGCCGTGGTCTTGGCGAAGCGCGGGATGGCGCATCCTTGCAGAAAATGGCGGCCGCGATCCGCGCCTTGCAGCGGAGCGCGCTTGACCATGTGCCGGCGCACTCCCTGACCCGCATGATCTCGGCTCTCAATGACGCGCTGACGCAGCAGGTGATCGAGGTGGTCTGCGCCGGCATGAGGGAGGATGCGTCGGACTGGTGCTGGATCGCGCTCGGCAGCGAGGGGCGGCAGGAACAGACTTTTTCCAGCGACCAGGATAACGGCATCATTTTCAGGAATGGCGGCAATGCCGATGCGCAGCGCGAGCGCCTGCTGCCGCTGGCGTTGCACATCAACCTGATGCTGGCTGATTGCGGCTTCACCTTATGCCGCGGCAATATCATGGCAAGCAATCCGGAGTGCTGCCTGAGCCAGCGCGAATGGAGCGCGCGCTTTTCCGAATGGATGATCGAGGGGGATACGCAGGCGCTGCTGAATGCCAGCATTTTCTTTGATTTCCGTGCGCTGTACGGGGATGGCGAACTGGAGCGCTCGCTGGGGGCGTGGCTGGCGGTGATTGCTGCGGATAACCCGCGCTTCTTGCTGCAGATGAGCGCAAACGCCTTGCGGCGCGATGCGCCGCTCGGCTTGCTGGGCGGTTTCGTGCTGGAGAAAGGCGGGGAATTCCCGGGTACCATCGACCTCAAGCTGCGGGCGGCCACGCTGTTCGTGGATGCCGCGCGCGTTTTTGCGCTGGCCTGCGGCAGCCGGGCCAGCAATACCGCCGATCGTCTGCGCCAGGCGGCGCACGGAAGGCAGCTGCAAGAGGACGAAGTAGAAAAGTGGATAAAGGCTTTTCACTTCATCGAGATGCTGCGCCTGAAACGCCAGCAAGCCAGCGAGGCGCACGGTCAAGCCATGCACAACCACATCGATCCCAACCGGCTCGAAGCAGGCGAACGGCATGCCCTGCTAGATGCATTGCACCAGGCGCGAGCCTTGCAGAAGCGCCTGGCCCAGGCCTATCTTGGCAGCGGCTAGGTGACTGCGCCGGACAGTCCGGCAATCCTGACTTGCGGGTTTGGGCGCTGCGAGGGCGGCAGCAGGTTCGTCCGCGTCTGTTGAAAAATTTCGCTAGTCCTTGCGGCGCTTTGCGGGCGTCACTTCCGTGTCGCTGCCCAACACCGGCGGCTGTTTTGCCGACGCCGGCAATTGCAAGTCCGCGTCGATGAAATTCTCCAGCGCCTTGAACAAGTCGTCGAACACTTTCTTGCCGAAGGCTTGCTCCATCTCGTGATAGCGCGCATCGATCAGCGGGGCGATTTCTGCGATCAGTTTGTCGCCTTTGTCCGCCAGCCGTACCATGACGCGCCGCTGGTCTTCCGGCAGGCGGTTGCGCCGGATTAGGCCGAGGTCTTCCATGCGCGCCAACACGCCAGCCATGCTGGGGCTCAGGATCTGGCACATTTCGCAGATTTCCCGCGGTTCGAGCTGCTCGTACTCATCGAGGGCGCGCAGGATGCGCCATTGTTGTTCCGTCACGCCGAAACGGTTGAGCGTGGGGCGGAAATTGGACATGAGGCGGTCGCGCGCCTTGAGCAAGAGTTGCGGCAGATTGCGATAGGTGATGCGGGGCGGCATGTCGATCTCCTTAAATTATTATTGTCAAATTATTGAGGCAGGGTAATTATACCGCTTGACTCGTTAAGATATTAGTGATTAATATTACTCATATATTAGTGAAATATATGAGTGAAGTAAAATTTCCAAGCGGAATGAAAAGAGCGTGGCGACAAACGCCCGGATAAGCACACCTGTGAACGATCAAGAGGATACGAATATGTCAGATAATCTCGAACAAAGAATTCGCTCCGCGCGCCTGCGCGACAAGATTACCGATGCTGCCACTGCGGCAACCTGGATCAAGGACGGCACGACCGTCGGCATGAGCGGCTTCACCCGCGCCGGCGATGCCAAGGTGGTGCCCCTGGCGCTGGCCGAGCGTGCCCGCCACGAACCCCTGAAAATCACCTTGCTGACCGGCGCTTCGCTGGGCGGCGATGTCGACCGCCAGTTGACCGAAGCCGGTGCCCTGGTGCGCCGCATGCCCTTCCAGGGCGACCCGACGCTGCGTGCGGCGATCAATCGCGGCGAAGTGATGTACGTCGACCAGCACCTGTCGGAAACCGTCGAGTTCCTGCGCAGCGGTCAGATCGATCCGGTTGACGTGGCAATCATCGAAGCCGTGGCCATCAATGAAGACGGCGGCATCATCCCCACGACCTCGGTCGGCAACAGCGCCAGCTTTGCCATCCTTGCCAACAAGGTCATCGTCGAAATCAACCTGGCCCACTCGCTGGAGCTGGAAGGCGTACATGATATTTTCATCCCCAAGCGCCGTCCGATGCGCGAACCGGCGCCGGTGCTCCAACCGTCCGACCGCGTGGGCACGCCCGCCATCCAGATCCCGGTAGAAAAGATCGTTGCCATTGTCATCACCAATCAGCCTGACAGCACTTCGCCCAACCTGCCGCCGGACCAGGAAACCGCTGCCATCGCCGCGAACCTGGTGAAATTCTTCGAAAACGAAGTCAAGGCCGGCCGCCTGACGGAAAGCCTGATGCCTTTGCAGGCCGGCATCGGCACTATCGCCAACGCCGTGATGTCGGGCCTGATCGATAGCCCCTTCAAGCACCTGACCATGTATTCGGAAGTGCTGCAGGATTCCACCTTCGAGCTCATGGACGCCGGCAAGATGGATTTCGCTTCGGGTTCGTCGATTACGCTGTCGCCGCGCAAGGCGAGTGAAGTGTTCAGCAATTTTTCGAAATACAAGGACCGCCTGGTCCTGCGCCCGCAGGAAATCAGCAATTATCCGGAAATCATCCGCCGCCTGGGCATCATCACGGTCAACACGGCGCTGGAAGCCGATATCTACGGTAACGTCAATTCCACCCATGTGATGGGCTCCAACATGATGAACGGCATTGGCGGTTCGGGCGATTTCTCCCGCAATGCCTACCTGTCGGTGTTCGCTACCAAGTCGGTGGCCAAGGGCGGCAAGATTTCCAGCATCGTGCCGATGGTCGCGCATACCGACCATGCCGGACAGGACGTCGATATCCTGGTCACCGAAGTCGGCCTGGCCGACCTGCGCGGCCTGGCGCCGCGCGAACGGGCGCAAGTCATCATCAACAATTGCGTGGCTGAGCCGTACCGCCAGATGCTCAAGGACTATGTTGCCGAAGCCACCCAGCGCGGCGGCCAGACCCCGCATGTCCTGGAAAAGGCGCTGTCCTGGCATGTGCGTCTCCAGCAGACCGGCAGCATGCTGCCCGAAGTAGAAGTAACCAGCCTGAAGGCTGCTGCCTGAACACGGCAATAGCAGAGTAAGGTAAGCAAGACAAAAAAGGCGCGGGAATCCGCGCCTTTTTTATTCCCGCCGGATAGTCATATCCCTGCCGGATAGGTTTCCGGCGCTTCTCCCGCATGCCAGCCGCTGCCGGGTTCGAGCGGCACGACCGCGTGCGTTTCGTCGAAATGCAGCACGGCGTCGAATTGCCGTGGCAGGCGCGCATATAGATAATGGCTGTGGCGCTCGGTCTGCGGCCGGTAGATGACGCCGATCGCCCGCTCCAGGCGTGGCTCGGCGAGCGCCAGCACGGCCCGGTTCTTGGCCTTCAGCGGCAGCAGAAAACGTTCCATGCCGGTGTGGTGGAATGCTGCCTCGATGCTGCCCGACAGGGCAGGGCGCACCCGCTTGCGCTCGGCCGGCGCATCCCAGTCCGAGGCGGCCGTGACGGTGCCGTGGTGGGTGGTGAATCCGATCAGCACGGCTTCGTCGCCGTAGGCTTCGCGGGCAAGCTGTCCGATGGTCCATTCGCCCTGCTGGCCGACTTCGGTGGCGCGGGCGTCGCCGATGTGCGAGTTGTGTTCCCACACCACGATCCGCGCCGGCTTGTTGCCGGCATGCGACAGGTGCAGCGAAAGTGCATCGAGCGTATCGGCCATGTGGCGGTCGCGCAGGTTCCAGGATGAGATGCGGCCGCGGAACATGGTGCGGTAGTACTCCTCGGCATTCATTACCAGTCGCGCGTTCTGCTGTGCATGGAAATATGCCTCGGCGGCATCGCTTTCGTCGCGCCGGACGTAATCGAAGGCGCGATCCTGCATTTCCTGTAATTGCGCGATCACCGCGTCTTCACACGAGGCCGCTGCCTCGAAGCTGGCGCTGTAGCCATAACGCTGGCTGTCCTTGTCGTAATGATCGAAGCAGGCATAGCGGGCGCGCGCCTGCCGCGCCGCTTCCGGATCGATCTTCTCCAGGTAGCGCAGCACTTCCGACATCGAAGTGAACAGGCTGTACAGATCGAGCCCGTAAAAACCGGCCGGTGTGGCTGAAGGAGGCAGCTTGCGGTTCCATGCATGCAGCCAGTCGACGAACTCCAGCACGTCGGTGTTGCGCCACATCCAGGTAGGAAAACGCTTGAAGCCGGAAAGGGCGGCGTCGCTGTCGCGGTCTTCGACCTTGCCGCGCACATAGCGGTTGACGCGGTAGGCGTCCGGCCAGTCGGCCTCGACCGCCACCGCGGTGAAGCCATGCTCCTCAATCAGGCGCCGTGTGATGCGGGCGCGCTCGCGATAGAATTCGTGGGTGCCGTGGCTGGCTTCTCCCAGCAGCACGAAGCGGGCGTTGCCGATCAGTTGCATCAGCGGATCGTAATCGCCGTTCGCGCCATGCAGCGGGTATGTCGAAGCCATGATGGCATCGGAAAGACGGGTGTCGATGTGGGGAGACATGATGCTTCGTCCTCTATAAATAATGCGGTCTCCCGGCAAGAGGCGGCAGCAGGGGCGCGGGGCTCAATGCAGCAGCTGCCCGCCTTCCGGCCGTGTCGACCCGGTTGCATGATGCGGCACCACGCCGCTTTCGATGAAACTCTTCATCCGTATCAGATCTTCGCCCAGCTCCCGCTTCAAATCTTCGACTAGTCGGCGGTTCGTCATCGCGCCGGTGGCATCCTGCGGAGCAGGCATGGTCAGCTGCAGCCTTACTCGCGTTCCCTGTCGGATAGGTTCGAACATGACGGTGCCAGCAAGGCCGAACGCGGCATTCTCTTCGCTGCGCCAGGCCAGCAGGCGCGGGCGTTCGCGTCTGCTCCAGGCGGCATTCCATTCCACCCGGGAATCGGCGGTTTCCTGCATCACCCAGTGTGAGCGGTCGTTATCGACGTTGTGCACGGCCAGCAGTTTCCTGAAGAAGTGCGGGAAATTCTCGAAATCGCTCCAGGCATCGAACACGGTTTCCGGTGCGGCATTGACTTCGATCGATCGTTCCAGGTGGCGCGTGACGGCTTGCTGCTGCTGTTCCTGCTGCTGCTGCTGCTGCGAACCGGCGTGACGCAGGCTGCTGATGGCGCGTCCCAGCACCGCCAGTCCGGCGCCGGCAAGCAGCAGGCCGGACCGATTGCGGCGCGTCAGTCCGTATGCGCCCAGCATGCCGCCGGCGCCGGCCAGCGCCTGCAGTGTCGGTTGCCAGCCTGCCTGGCGTGCTACCCGGTGCCGGCCTTGCAGGGCTGGCACGCCTGTCGGGCTGGCATAAACGCTAAGGCGGTCTTCGATTTCCGTCACGCCAGGCATCTTGTACGCTTGCGCCAGCAGCAATTCCCTTTCATCGGCGAGAATGGCGCCGCTGAGCGTCACGCGACCGCCATCCGCCGTCACGGCTATCGCGTGAGGATGCGACACCAGCCGTCCCAGCAGCGTGCGCAGATGCGCGACCAGCGCCTGGTCGTCCGGTGCTTTCCCGCGCCCTTCCACCATGCGCCAGAATTTCGCGCGCATTCCCTCCATCCGGTTGCCGAGGTCACGCATGGTGGCGTCGCGCGCATCGAGGGTGCTAAGGCTCATGCTGGTCAGCTTGTCGCGCAACAGCGCGCGCCGTCGCCGGCCTTGCCTGGGGTCGGAAAAATACATGGCGGCGGCGCCGAGCGCAGCGCCGGCCAGCCAGCTTGCCAATCCTGGGCCTGATGTTCTTCTTTGTTGTTCCATGGCTTGCTCCTTTTGACGCTTCTTTTGACGATCCGGCAGAACCTCCTGCATGCTCATGTATTGGGCGCCTGGGCACGGTCGGCTTGCGCCAGCAGGTCGATGACTTCCTCGTCGCTGGTCTGGTCGAAATGCTCGTACCAGAGACCGACGGCGCGGAACGCCTCGGGACTTTGCAGGCAAACGATGTCGTCGGCCTGTCCGCGCAGGCTGCGCAAGGTATCCGGCGGCGCGACCGGAACGGCGACGATCACGTGCGCCGGCTTGCCAGCGCGAACCGCTTGCAGCGCGACTTGCATGCTCGCGCCGGTGGCTAGGCCGTCGTCGACCAGGATGATCACGCGTCCCTGCAATACCGGCGGCGGGCGGTTGGCGCGGTAGAGCTGCTCGCGCCGCGCCAGTTCCGCCGATTCGCGGCGCGTGACTTGTTCGACCGCCGCCATCGTGATGCCCAGGCTGTTGAGGACGTCGCGATGCAGTACCGACCAACCGCCGCTGGCGATCGCGCCCATGGCATATTCTTCATGCCCGGGCACGCCCAGCTTGCGCACCAGCAAGATATCCAGCTGCAGGCCGAGGGCTTGCGTCAGGGCGAAAGCCACCGGCACGCCGCCGCGCGGCAAGGCCAGCACCAGCGCGTCACTGCGTCCTGCATAAGAGCTAAGGCGCTGCGCCAGCAGTGCTCCTGCTTCCAGCCGGTTCTTGAATCGATGCATGAGAACTATAGAGTTTCAGTTTTTCAACCAACCAGTGAAATCCCATTAGCATTTCCGCCAGCAACAAACGATGCGGTGCTGCTTGCAGTCGCGTACGGTATTTGTTCTTCTTGGCTATTGGACTATGCCGATGACAGATAGGTCGATGACGCGCAAAATTTTTATGGACGCTGATACAAACCGACCATGTGTGCCTGCGCAACCACATGACCCTGCATGGCGTTTTCAAGCTGCGCCTTGTCCGGCGTGCCAAGATCAGGCAGCACGATATCGAGCGCATACAGCTTATGGAAATAACGATGCCGACCGATCGGCGGGCAGGGGCCGCCATAGCCGCTGCGGTGCCAATCGTTGTAGCCATGCTTCGTGCCGGGCGGTAAATCCTGTGGCGTGACGCCTGCCGGAAATCCGCTCGTATCCGGAGGGATGTTGTACAGCAGCCAGTGCACCCAGGTTCTTTGCGGCGCAGCGGGATCCGGCGCATCGGGATCGTCGACGATCAGCACCAGGCTTTTGGCGTCGGCCGGCACACCGCTCCACGATAAGGGCGGTGAAATATCCTGGCCATCGCAGGTATGTATTGAGGAAATTTCCGCGCCATCCTGAAAAGCGCTTGAACTGAGGGCAAGGCTCATGGTTTGCAGGGCAGCGCCGGTTACCTGGCCGACAGATCGTGTTAACAACTTGTGTCAACACCTTCGTCGACGCGGCGCTTGCAATATCCGGAAACAAATTTGACTCGGCTTGGGTAGCCTGGTTGCAGCCCAGTGACTTATTCTGTCCGCATTCTGCGCTGCCTCAAACGCTATCTTCTTTCAGCCTGGCCTTAGCCGCATTCGAGCTGATAAGTCTCGCCCGAGCGGCGTGCTTTCAGCCGTGCGCGGTCGGCCGCCTTGCCGACGGCGATGGCGGCATCTTCCTCGCGCCATCTTTGCTGCTGCGCCAGCTTCGCGCATTTCTTTTGCCGCACGGCCCAAACCCTGGCCGCCTTGCGCGCTTCCTTGTCTTCCTGCGCTTCGCGCCGGTGGCGGCTGCGTTCGAGCCGCTGCAATTCTTCCTTCTGCCGCTCCAGCCTGGAATCGGCAGTCTCTGGCGTCGAGCTGGCGCTACTGGAAAAAGCATCGAGGACAGTGGATTTTCCCTCAGGGCAGGGAGAGTCGCTGTAACTGACGACACGTGTCCTGCTGCCGGCTTGCACGGATTCGCACTTGTAAACCGCCAGGGCAGAAAGGGGACAGGCGAACAGCACAAGACAGATCAGCAGGCGCATGGCGGCAGGCTCCTCGATGGATGGATCAGATCAGTTTGCCGGGGTTCATCAGCTTGAGTGGATCGAGCGCCTCCTTGATAACGTGCTGCAGGCGGATTTCGACCGGCGATTTGTAACGCAGAACTTCTTCGCGTTTCAGCGCTCCCAGACCGTGTTCCGCCGAGATCGAGCCGCCGTGGCGATGCACGCTGTCGTGCACCACGCGGTTGACTTCGGCCTGGCGGGCAAGAAAGGCGTCGTCAGTCATGCCTGCCGGCGCCGAAACGTTGTAATGCAGGTTGCCGTCGCCGAGATGGCCGAAGGTCACCAGGCGGCAGCCAGGAAAGGCTTGCGCCAGCAGGCGGCCGGTATCTTCGATGAAATCGCCGATGCGAGAAATCGGCACGGCGATGTCGTGCTTGATGTTCTTGCCTTCGGCTGCCTGCGCCGCCGAAATATGTTCACGCAATCGCCACAGCGCGGCCGACTGCGCCAGCGAGCTGGCGACCACCGCATCCTGAACCAGGCCGGACTCCATCGCGGCGCCAATGACGCCTTCCAGCAATTGCGTCGCATGCTGTTCCGACTCGCGGTCGGACAGTTCCAGCAATGCGTATTGCGGCCAGGTTTGCGCAAACGGTGCGTGCAACGATGGAAAATGCTTTTGCACGAGTTGCAGGCATATGTCCGACATCAATTCGAAACCGGTCAGCGCATCGCCGCAGCGCGCGCGGGCGGCTGCCAGCAATGCCAGCGCGGCGGCCGGGCTGGACAGGGCCGCCAGTGCGGTTAGTTGCGCGCGCGGGCGCGGAAAGAGCTTGAGCACGGCGGCGGTGATGATGCCGAGCGTGCCCTCGGCGCCGATGAACAAGTCGCGCAAGTCGTAACCAGTATTATCCTTGCGCAAACCGCGTAAGCCATCCCAGATCTCGCCCTCGGCGGTCACCACTTCCAGTCCGAGGCAAAGCTCGCGGGCATTGCCGTAACGCAGCACGGCTGTGCCGCCGGCGTTGCTGGAAAGATTGCCGCCGATGGTGCAGCTGCCTTCGGAAGCCAGCGACAGGGGAAACAGCCGATCCGCGCCGGCAGCCGCATCCTGCACGTTCTTGAGGATGCAGCCGGCCTCGGCAACCAGGGTGTCGTTGACGGGATCGATGGCACGGATGCGGTTCAGGCGCGTCAGCGACAGCACGATCGCGCTGCCGCTGCGGTCCGGCACGCTGCCCAGCACCAGACCGGTATTGCCGCCTTGCGGCACCAGCGGCACGCGGTATTGCCGGCACAGCCGCACGATCGTCGCCACTTCGTCTGTGCTGCCCGGTTTTACCACTGCCAGCGCTGCGCCGGTATGGCGGCGCCGATGATCCGTCAGGTAAGCGGCCATGTCGGCCGGCGCGGCGAGGACGTACGCCGCGCCGACAGCGGCACGGCAGGCATCCAGAAACGGATTCATCTGGGCGCCTTGTCGGAAGCCTTCTCGATGACCTGGCGCGCCAGTGTTTTCGCCGCTTTCTTGTAGGGACGCAGATAAGCCAGGGCGCTGAAGAAATAGACGCAGGCCAGCGCCACTTCGACCCAGCCGAGCGTCGCCGACAGCGCGTTGCGGTCAGACGTGGCGCGCACGATGCCTTCGGCGAAATACAGCAGGATCAGCATGGCTGACCATTGCAGGGTATAGACGTCGCGCCGCAGCACGCCGATCAGCGGCAGCAGCAGCGGCACGACCTTCAATACCATCCACGAACCGCCCGGACGCAGCGGCGCCAGGAACAGTTCCCAGGCAAAGCCCAGGACTATCAAGCCTATCAGGCTCACGCAGGCAGCCAGGTGGCAAATCTTTGCCAGGCGCGGCGTCATCGCACACCCCGCAATTTGCAGGCGGCTTCGGCCAGGCGCTTGCCCTGAGCGATGGCCAGTACGCGGGTTTCTTCGGAAAGGGTGTTGTCGCCGTTCATGCCGGCCCAGTGACTGGCGCCATAAGGAGTGCCACCGGTTTTAGTGGTCATCAGTTCTGGATTAGTGTAGGGCAAGCCAAGCACCATCATGCCATGGTGCAGCAGCGGCAGCATCATGGTCAGCAGTGTGCTTTCCTGGCCGCCATGCAGGCTGGATGTGGAAGTGAAGACGCAAGCCGGTTTGCCGGACAGCATGCCTCCCAGCCACTGGGTCGAGGTGCCATCCCAGAAATACTTCATTGCCGCCGCCATGTTACCGAAACGGGTAGGTGAACCCAGCGCCAGACCTGCGCATTCCTCCAGGTCGCTCAATTCGACATAGGGCGCGCCTTCGCGGGGAATGTCCGGTGCAGTTGCTTCCGTCACGGTCGACACCGCCGGCACGGTGCGCAGGCGCGCATCGCAACCCGGCACGCTTTCCACGCCTTGCGCAATCAGTTCCGCCATCTTGCGGGTAGCTCCATGGCGCGAGTAATACAGGATCAGGATAGTAAGGTTGTTTGTGCTCATACTTGCTATTATATGGCGCTTTTTCTGCCCATCTTCTTGTTATTGGGCAAGCCAACCCGCATAAAAAGAGCATCATAAAAAATTTCATGACGCCATCGCCTATGTTGTCGCAGTTACGCAGCTTTTCCTGGTCCCAGGTACGCGACCTGTTCCGTTTCGCCTCGCGGCGCCTGAAGGAAGAGCATTTGCCAGAAGTTGCCGGCAGCCTGACGTTTACCACCGTGCTGGCGTTGGTGCCCATGGTAACGATTGCATTTGCGATCTTTACGATATTTCCGGTATTTAATACTTTTCGCGCCTCGCTGGAAGCCTATTTCATCCAGAATCTGATGCCCAAGGCAATCGCCAACAATATCCTGGGCTACCTCAATCAGTTCGCCGCCAAATCCAAGGGCTTGTCGGCAGTTGGCGGCATATTCCTGTTCGTGACCGCCGCCATGACCCTGTCGATGATCGACCGCGTCTTCAATCAGATCTGGCGCGTCAAGGCAGTGCGCCCGCTGTCGCAGCGCATCCTGGTGTACTGGGCGATCGTGACGCTGGGGCCGCTGCTGATCGGCATGTCGATCAGCGTGACCTCCTTCCTGTTTACCGCCACCAATGGCGCGGTGATGCAGCGTTCCGGACTCGGCCCGCTCCTGTACACCCTGGTCTCGGTGCTGCTGACGACGGGCGCCTTTACCCTGCTGTACATTGCCATCCCGAACCGCGCGATCGACTGGCGCGATGCCATCTGGGGCGGCTTCCTGGCCGGCGTGGCGTTCGAAATCGCCAAGCGCCTGTTTGCCATCTACATTACCAAATTCCCCGCCTATACGGTGATTTACGGCGCCGTCGCGGCAATCCCGATCTTCCTGATCTGGATTTACCTGTTCTGGATGATTACGCTATCCGGCGCTTTGCTGGCGGCGGCGCTGCCGGTGGTGAAGTACGAGCGCTGGTGGCATCTTCCCACGCCCGGCAGCGAATTCGTCGATGCGATGGCTATCCTGCGGGTGCTGCACGATGCCCGTATCTCGGGGGCTTCCGCTGCAGTCGACGCCCGCACCATCCGCGCCCTGACCCGGCTCGGCTTCGATGAGTCGGAAGGTTTGCTCAGCAAGATGCTGGAAGCCGGCTGGGTAGGGCGCATCAAGCCGGAAGCGCCGCGCCGCCGCCGCTGGGGCCGGCGCCTGCGGGAAGGCTACGATCGCTGGGCCTTGCTCGCCAATCCGCAGCAATTGAAGGTGGCCGATGTCTATCGCATGTTTGTCTTCAATGCCGCGCATAATCTTGAACTGGCGCGGCAAGTCGAAGCGGCAGTGGAACAGGGATTGAGCGAAAGCCTGTCGGTAAATTTCGCCGGCACACAGCAAAGACTGGCTTGATTTTTCCTGATGGAAATAATTCAGACTAAGACAAGGCGAATTACCCGTCAACGCCTGTCAGACTCGCCTGAAACAGGGCTTCTATTGATTTATCTAGTCCAACGTGCATTGCGGCTAGATTTTTGCCTGTGCTTAAGTTACATTGGCAAAAGCTACAATATCTCGGGATGACACATGAAAGTTTCTGAAATCCTCAAAGTCAAGGGCGACATTCTGTACACCGTGACGCCCAACACCTCCATACTCGACGCCATCCATACCATGGTGGAAAAGGACATCGGCTCGCTGGTGGTCATGGAGTACGGCACCCTGGTCGGCATGCTGAGCTTTCGCGAAATCATGAAAACCATTGACGGCAACAATGGCTCGGTCGGCGACGATACCGTGCGCAAGCACATGGATGATCATCCGATCACCATCACGCCGGATACCGAAGTCAATGAGGTGCGCCGCATCATGCTGGAAAAGCATGCGCGCTACGTGCCCATCATGGATGCCAAGACCGTGCATGGCGTGATCTCGTTTTATGACGTCGCGCGGGCCGTGCTGGAAGCGCAAAGCTTCGAAAACAAGATGCTGAAAGCCTATATCCGCGACTGGCCGGCTGAAGGCGACGAATAAGCAAGCGCACAGGCAAGCGAACAAGCACAGTGACGGTATTGCAGGCCGTTCGCCGCAACAGATGCGGCGAACGGCTTTTCCATTTGTGCCGCCGCTCCATGCCTGCGATGTCAGGGGCGGAGCGGGCTCGTTCCGCTCGCGCCGCACTACATGGGCGGGCCGACAGGCGGGCCGGCGAATCGATCCGCGCCGGCTTCGGCGCTGGTAGAATGGCAGCTTTCGCTTATTCAGAATCCTTATCATGGCTGGCAATACCTTCGGCACCCTGTTTACCGTTACTACCTTCGGCGAATCGCATGGCAAGGCCATCGGTTGCGTGGTGGATGGCTGCCCGCCAGGGCTGGAATTGTCCGAAGCCGATATCCAGCCCGAGCTGGACCGCCGCCGGCCAGGCACTTCGCGCCACGTCACCCAGCGCCAGGAACCGGATACCGTTGAAATTCTCTCTGGCACTTATGAAGGCAAGACCACCGGCACGCCGATTGCTCTCTTGATCCGCAACGAAGACCAGCGCAGCAAGGATTACGGCAACATCCTCGATACTTTCCGTCCAGGGCATGCGGACTACGTGTACTGGCACAAGTACGGCATCCGCGACCCGCGCGGCGGTGGCCGTTCTTCGGCGCGCCTGACGGCGCCGGTGGTAGCCGCCGCCGCTATCGCCCGCAAATGGCTGAAGCAGCAGTACGGCACCACTTTCCTGGGCTGCATGAGCCAGCTGGGTGACATCGCCATTCCCTTCCAGTCCTGGGATCACGTGCCGGCCAATCCCTTCTTCGCCGCCAATGCCGACATCATTCCACAGCTGGAAAAGCACATGGATGACTTGCGTGCAGCGGGCGACTCCTGCGGCGCGCGCATCGACGTGGTGGCGCGCAATGTGCCGATCGGCCTGGGTGAACCCATCTACGACAAGCTCGATGCCGACATCGCCTATGCCATGATGGGCATTAACGCCGTCAAGGGCGTGGAAATCGGCGCCGGTTTCCGCTCGATCGCGCAAAAGGGCACTGAACATGGCGACGCCCTGACGCCGGAAGGTTTCGTCGGCAATAACGCCGGCGGCATCCTGGGCGGCATCTCGACCGGCCAGGACATCACGGTGTCGATCGCCATCAAGCCGACTTCCTCGATCCGCAGCCCGAGGCCGTCGATCGACCGCGCCGGCAATCCGGCGACGGTGGAAACCTTCGGTCGCCATGATCCTTGCGTGGGCATCCGCGCCACGCCGATCGCCGAGGCCATGCTGGCGCTGGTGCTGATGGACCATGCCTTGCGCCACCGCGCCCAGTGCGGCGACGTCAAGGTCGAGACGCCGCAGATCGCGGCGCAGGCCCCAGGCAGGTAAGCCGCGCTCCTGGCCGCACGCCGATCACTTCCGCATCCGTCCGGCAGAATGCGGGCGCGCTTGCGAAGATGCGCCTGCAAACAGCTGCATTATTGACCGCCGCGGCCGGCCATTCACATTCATCCCACTGGTCCTGACTCCGAACTGGTCCTGCCATGATCCCCCGGCCGCGGCAAGCGCTGCAATTCTCGCTGTTTTTCTTTGCCTACTATGGCTATATCGGCGTGTTTTCGCCGTATGCCACCCTGTATTTCGCCGACAAGGGCCTGGCCGCGCCGCAAATCGCCCTGCTGATGTCGCTGATCCAGGTCTTGCGGATTTTCGGCCCGGCGGCGTGGGGCTGGATCGCCGATCATACGCAAAAACGCGCGCGCGTCCTGCAAGTGGCCGCGCTGGCAAGCGCTTTGTTGTTCTGCGGCCTGTCCTTTGGCAGCAGCTTCACGCATTTGCTGCTGGTGATGCTGGCCGTGAGCGTCTTCACCAGCGCCCTGGCGCCGGTGTCGGAAGCGCTGATGATGACGGAGATGAAAGGCGACCTGACCCATTACGGCCGCCTGCGCCTGTGGGGGTCGGTCGGCTTTATCGCCGCCGTCAGCCTGTCCGGTTATCTGCTCGACTGGTACGGCATCGGCATGTTCCCCTGGGTCGGACTGTTGCTGCTGGCAGCGGTATTCGGCGTCAGCCTCGGTCTGCGCGAATCGGCGCCGGCAATCCTCCAGTCGGGCGCGCCTTCGGTGCGGCAACTGTTGCGGCAGCGCGCAGTGCTGGCTTTCTTTGCCTCCACCTTCCTGATGCTCGCCGCGCATGCCGCCCTGTACGTGTTCTACTCGCTCTATCTCGAGCAGATCGGCTACGGCACCGGCATGATCGGCATGATGTGGGCGCTCGGCGTGGTGGCGGAAATCGTTTTTTTCTATTTTCAGGCGCCGGCTTTCGCCCGTTTCGGCGTGCAAAAGCTGATGCTGGCCAGCTTGCTGCTGGCGGTGGTACGCTTCGCCATGATCGGCGCGCTGGCGCATTCGCTGGCTGCGTTGGTGGCGGCACAAATCCTGCATGCTGCAACTTTCGGCATCCACCATGCCGCTTCGGTCGCCATGCTGCAGCGCTGGTTCTCCGGGCCGTTACAGGCGCGCGGACAAGCGCTGTACACCAGCATTTCCTATGGCCTGGGCGGCAGTCTCGGGGGGCTGGCACTGGGGTTCTCGTGGGATAAATACGGTGCCGCCTCGGTTTTTTGGGTTGCGGCAATATTTGCACTTGCAGCGGCAGTGTGTGCAAAATTTTCTTATTCCTGGATGGCAAAGGATGAGGTGACACCATGCAGATCCGTATTCGGCAAGCCCTTGTAAAAAGCATTCTGGTCATAGTGACCGGCCTCTCCCTGTCGGCCTGCGAAACGGTGCAGACTACCCAGGCCGGGGTGGTTGGAGTCGATCGCAAGCAGATGATGGCGGTGTCGTCTCAACAAATCGACCAGGCATCTGATCAGGCTTATGAGAAACTGATCGCGCAGGAGCGTAGCAAGGGCGCCCTGAACAGCAATCAGGCACAGGTCAGCCGGGTGCGTGCGATTGCCAGCCGCCTGATCGCGCAAACCGGCGCCTTTCGCCCGGAAGCGCGTTCCTGGCAATGGGAAGTCAATGTGATCACTTCGCCTGAAGTCAATGCCTGGTGCATGCCGGGCGGAAAAATTGCCGTGTACACCGGGTTGATCGAGAAGCTCGGCGCGACCGATGACGAACTGGCAGCGGTAATCGGCCATGAAATCGCGCATGCTTTGCGCGAGCATGCGCGCGAGCGCGCGTCCGAGCAGGCGGTGGCCGGCGCCGGCATCTCGATTCTGGCAGCGGTGGCAGGCCTTGGCGACGTCGGCCAGAAAGGCATGGAATACGCCTACATGGGCTTGCTCGGCTTGCCCAACTCGCGCCGGCATGAAACCGAAGCGGACCGCATCGGCGTCGAACTGGCGGCGCGTGCCGGATATGATCCGCGCGCGGCCATCACGCTCTGGCAAAAAATGGGGCAGGTGGCGGGCGGCGAACCGATCAAGTTCCTGTCCACGCATCCCTCGCGCGAAGACCGCATGGCCGATCTGACCGTCTACGCGCAGCGGGTCATGCCGCTATACGAGCAGAACCGGAGAAAATGAGAGTTGCCAGAATGGCAGTAAACGTTGAAAAGTGACATGAAAAAGCCCGCATGAGTTTCTGCGGGCTTTTTTTGCGCTCTTTTTCATAGGAGCGCTCAGTCCCGGTTTTGAGTTGGCGGCGCGCAAATATGGCATAATCGAACACTGTTTACCTGATTCTGCGCATAATTCGCACCCTTCCGAAACATGGCTCAAACGCTCTACGACAAACTCTGGGATTCGCACGTCATCCATGCCGGCGAAGACGGCACCACGCTGCTGTACATCGACCGCCACCTGCTGCATGAAGTCACCAGTCCACAAGCCTTCGAAGGCCTGAAGCTGGCCGGCCGCAAGCCGTGGCGCGTTGCCGCCAACCTGGTGGTGGCCGACCATAATGTGCCGACCACCGACCGCGCCAACGGCATCGCTGACCCGGTCTCGCGCCTGCAGGTCGAGACGCTGGACGCCAATGCCGGCGAATTCGGGCTCACCTATTTCAACATGCGCGACAAGCGCCAGGGCATCGTCCACGTGATCGGGCCGGAGCAGGGCGCCACCCTGCCGGGCATGACGGTGGTCTGCGGCGATTCGCATACCTCGACCCATGGCGCTTTCGGCGCGCTGGCGCACGGCATCGGCACTTCCGAAGTCGAGCACGTGCTGGCTACCCAGACGCTGCTGGCGAAGAAATCCAGGTCCATGCTGGTGCAGGTTGACGGCGCGCTGCCGGCCGGCGTGACCGCCAAGGATATCGTGCTGGCCGTGATCGGCAAGATCGGCACCGCCGGCGGCACCGGCTACGCCATCGAGTTCGCCGGCTCGACCATTCGTTCGCTGTCGATGGAAGGCCGCATGACCGTCTGTAACATGGCCATCGAGGCAGGCGCGCGCGCCGGCATGGTGGCGGTGGACGACACCACCATCAATTACGTCAAGGGCCGGCCGTTCTCTCCGGCCGGGCCGCACTGGGACCGCGCCGTATCTTACTGGCGCACCCTGCATTCGGACCCGGGCGCAAAATTCGACATGGTGGTCACCCTGAACGCCGCCGAAATCAGGCCGCAGGTTACCTGGGGCACTTCGCCGGAAATGGTGGTGCCGGTGGATGATCGCGTGCCCGATCCCGACAAGGAAAAGGATCCGGTCAAGCGCGATGCCATGGAAAAGGCGCTGGTCTACATGGATCTGAAACCCAACACGCCGATCGAGAACATCCGCATCGACAAGGTCTTCATCGGTTCCTGCACCAATTCGCGCATCGAAGACCTGCGCGCTGCTGCAGCGGTCGTGCGCGGCAAGTTCCGCGCCTCCAACGTCAAGCTTGCGATGGTGGTGCCGGGCTCCGGCCTGGTCAAGGAACAGGCCGAGCGCGAAGGCCTGGACAAGATTTTCCGGGAGGCCGGCTTCGAATGGCGCGAACCAGGCTGCTCGATGTGCCTGGCGATGAACGCCGACCGCCTCGAGCCGGGCGAGCGCTGCGCCTCCACTTCGAACCGCAATTTCGAGGGACGTCAGGGGCAGGGCGGTCGTACCCACCTGGTGTCGCCGGCTATGGCCGCCGCCGCCGGCATCGAAGGTCATTTCGTCGACGTGCGCAAGCTGGGCTGATTCACAGGGGGAGAAAAATGAAAAAATTTTTCATGCTGCTATTGGCGTTGTCGCCCGTGCTGCTGACTGCCTGCCAGACCATGGAAGGTTTTGGCCGGGATGTGCAAAAGGTCGGTTCCAAGGTTGAGGAAGCCGCCAGAAGATAAGGGCGGATAAAGGCGCAAGCGTGCGCTTGCCGGCCCGGCCGGCAATGGCCGGCGCTGAAAACGGTGCGCGGCAAGCTGATTTTACTGAGATGGGAAATGGAAAAATTTACGGTACATGATGGGTTGGTCGCGTCCCTGGATCGCGCCAATGTGGATACGGATGCGATCATCCCCAAGCAATTCCTGAAATCGATCAAGCGCAGCGGCTTCGGCCCCAACCTGTTCGATGAATGGCGCTATCTTGACCATGGCGAGCCCGGTATGGACAATAGCAAGCGCCCGCTGAACCCGGATTTCGTGCTGAACCAGCCGCGCTACCAGGGCGCCTCGATCCTGCTGACCCGCAAGAACTTCGGTTGCGGCTCCTCGCGCGAGCATGCCCCCTGGGCCTTGCAGCAATATGGCTTCCGCGCCGTGATCGCGCCGAGCTTCGCCGACATTTTCTTCAACAACTGCTTCAAGAACGGCCTGTTGCCGATTGTACTGTCGGAACAGCAGGTCGATCACCTGTTCAACGAAGTCAAAGCTTTCCCGGGCTACCGCCTGGTAATCGACCTGGAACAGCAGGTGGTGCGCACCGCCAACGGCAGCGCCAGTTACGCGTTCGACGTGGATGCCTTCCGCAAATTCTGCCTGCTGAACGGCCTGGATGACATCGGCCTGACCCTGCAGAAGGCAGACATGATTCGCGCCTTCGAGGAACGCCACCTGGTGTCGCAGCCCTGGCTGGCCAATACGATTTGATTTCAGTTAAATGATGTTGAGGACAGCGTACCGCTAGGCTTAACAAACCTGTCCAGTTATCGTCAGTTGGGGACAGAGTATCGCTCACCTAATTTGTCGAGGACAGAGTACCGCTACGCTTAACTCTGTCCTCGATTTGCGAAACACTGCTCCCAAGAGGAATGAATTATGAAAATCGCAGTCTTGCCGGGTGACGGCATCGGTCCCGAAATCATTAGCCAGGCAGTCAAGGTATTGAATGCCTTGGGTGAATCGTTCGAAATGGAAACCGCGCCGGTCGGTGGCGCCGGCTATGAAGCGCATGGCCATCCGCTGCCGGAAGGCACCCTGAAGCTGGCGCTGGCCGCCGATGCCGTGCTGTTCGGCGCGGTCGGCGACTGGAAGTACGACACTCTCGATCGTCCGCTGCGTCCGGAACAGGCCATTCTCGGCCTGCGCAAGAACCTGAACCTGTTTGCCAACCTGCGTCCGGCAATCCTGTATCCGGAACTGGCGGGCGCCTCGACCCTCAAACCGGAAGTGGTGTCGGGTCTGGATATCCTGATCGTGCGCGAACTGACCGGCGACATCTATTTTGGCCAGCCGCGCGGCGTGCGCGAATGCCCGGACGGCCCCTTCAAGGGTAGCCGCGAAGGCTTCGACACCATGCGCTACGCTGAGCCGGAAATCCGCCGCATCGCCCACGTGGCGTTCCAGGCAGCGCAAAAGCGCGGCAAGCGCCTGACTTCGGTAGACAAGGCCAACGTGCTGGAAACCTTCCAGTTCTGGAAAGACATCGTCACCGACGTGCA
>DPRS01000027.1:97454-120576 GCA_003537575.1 Oxalobacteraceae bacterium | reverse complement strand
CGCCGGCGTTGACGGTATTGGCAGCCTTCTGGATGGTGCGCCAGGGAGCGGACTGGCTGCCGGCATTGCTGTCGTTACCGTTCGGCGACAGATAGTAAGTCGGGCCGGTTGCGACAGGAGCCGTGGTCGTGGTGGTGGTCGCGACCGTGGTGGTGGTGGCGGCACGGGTGGTCGACGTGGTTGCCGCCAGCGTGGTGGTAGTGGCGGCCCGGGTAGTGGTGGTGGCAGCCTGGGTCGTGGTGGTTGCCGCCATGGTGGTCGATGTAGCCGCCGCTTGCGTGGTGGTGGTTGCCGCCCGGGTCGTGGTGGTCGTGGCTGCCAGCGTGCTCGACGTGGTCGATGAAATGCTGCCCGAATAGAGAGTCTTCGTCAGCTTGGACGAAGTTTGCAGCGGGGCATCGGTTTGGGTGACTGCATCCAGTGCGCTGGGCGAGCCCAGGTCGGCACGGGCCACGGTGATCTTGGCCACGCCGCTGCTGTTAGTGGCGTTGACGCGCTTGACGAAGGTCCAGCCCCAGGCACCGTTGCTGCCGGTATAGCGGTACAGGTTGCCGTTTTCGATCAGGTGGCTGGCGCCGATATTGTAGCCGCGGAAGCCGGTGGCGGCATTGCGGTCGCTGTCGACGAAGACGCGCACCCAGGTCGGGGTGCCGCTGTACGGGAATTGATAATAGATATTGCTTGCATCATTTGTCACTTGCGGAGCGCTTACCGCATCGGTAGAGCTCGATGCGAGCGTTTGCGTCAGCTTGGACGAAGTCTGCAGCGGGGCATCGGTTTGAGTGACTGCATCCAGTGCGCTGGGTGAGCCCAGGTCGGCACGGGCCACGGTGATCTTGGCCACGCCGCTGCTGTTAGTGGCGTTGACGCGCTTGACGAAGGTCCAGCCCCAGGCGCCGTTGCTGCCGGTATAGCGGTACAGGTTGCCGTTTTCGATCAGGTGGCTGGCGCCGATGTTGTAGCCGCGGAAGCCGGTGGCGGCATTGCGGTCGCTGTCGACGAAGACGCGCACCCAGGTCGGGGTGCCGCTGTAAGGAATCTGGTAATAGACATTCGCCGCATCATTGGTGATTTGCGGCGCGGTCTGAGCCATCGCCATCGGCGCGAAACCGAAGGCGGCGGAAATCAGAATTGCGTGGGAATTTTTGAGCTTGAATGAAACAGGTTGTTTGCAAGACACTGGCATGGTTATTCAGCCTTTAAAAATTTGAAACATGACTACCCAGCCGCCGGACAAGTCAGGCAGTTGCTTTCTGGAATAGCTAACGAAAGGAAATTTGGAGCCGAGATGCAATGCACGCGACGCAGAAACCTGGCGGCATTGTCTTGATGCAGCTACTACGTGTATGAAATAAAAGTAGTTGCTGCAATGAACATTACATTGGCTTAGCAAAGTAAGATGTAAAGATTCCTCCGGGATACTAATGTCACGGTTAGTATGTTCTCTCGGGGAAATAGTTCCGTGGAAAAATTTAATTCCGGAATTTATTTCGTGTTGTCAATTTAAATATTGCAAATTGTTGTTGAGTGGCAACGACGTGCTTGTGCTGAACTTGCACGCCTTGGCAAAGGATCTGAAGAGCATTTCGTCAAAACGGGAAGACTTGGGACAAATGCCTCAATGGCTGTCCACAGGCGGGAAAGAATGCAGGGCAGACGTTGGTGAAAAGCGCTGAGGAAATTGGCGGAAATCAGGCGGCAGCTGTGCGTTTGAATCAGTTGTCATTAGCTGCCAATGCCGTAGGGGCAATTTGGTTTTGAGCGGGTTTATGGTAAAGTGCCAAGTGCTTTAACATTGTTTTAACGCTGACGCGTGACCAGGATAATAGTCGGGCTTTAAGTGCCTGATTTGAAAAGGTGCCTGCAAACCTGTAAATACAGGCTCGACGCCGACCCCGCCTCTGGTTACCCAGGCATGTCAAAAAAGAAAAGCGCCGAAGGCGCTTTTTTGCTTGTATGTCGTTCCAGCGCCTGAGTGGTGAAATTGGTAGACACAGCGGACTTAAAATCCGCCGCTTACCCGAGAGGGGGCGTACCGGTTCGATTCCGGTCTCAGGCACCACAACTGCTATCTCCACAATTCGCCTTATATCCCCTTATTTCACTGTAAGCCACGTCAGATCAGGCGCACTGCGGAATGCGACAGCTATCCTACTCGGCCTTCGCCAACACAAATTATTACTTTTCCCCACATGTTCTTGTTGGTAATTACGCGTGATTTACGCACGATTTACGCGCGATTTACGCGTAAATGCGCTCGGTGACAGGGAATACTAGAAGTTCGATTCCCATTGCCGGAATCGACGCCTACCTGACGTGCTGTTGCCAGTGTTTTACCGTTCCAGTAAGACATTCTCTATTCGGTTATGTAAAATCATTAAAAATTTGCCTAAAAATTTTACTTTGCGGAGAAGGCTATGCACATACTTGATTGGATTAGTGTCGGAAAAGTATCCGCAGAGCGCGATGATCTGCTTTCTAGCTATTTCTTTGATAACGGCGTCCTCAAATCCGTCATTGGTAGCCCGTCATCTTTCCTGGTACTGGGCAGAAAAGGGGCAGGGAAAACTGCGGTCTTCAAATATCTGAAAGAAAATACTCAAGAATTCATTGACAATGAGGACATTCTTGTCCCGTTGTCGTTTGAAGATTACAACTGGAATATTCATGCCATCCTCACTAACGAGAGCAAGGCCGAATCGATGCTATACAAGCAATCGTGGCGGTTTGTGATCTTAATTGAATGTGTAAAGGCATATCACCAGTGGTTTAAATCAAAGGGTATTGCAATGCCTAAGCGCTTGGGCATTGCAATGAAGTTGCTTGAAAAATTGTTTGACTCGCCTGTCCCATCGATTTATCAGATTGTTGGAAGAAAACTTCTATCTCTATCTTCGCTAAAGTTGCCCGGCGGGGGCATAGATATTGAGGATGGAGGTATCGACTCATTAAACATCGACGCTGGCGAGATTACGTTCGACCAAGTGAAAGCAGATAAGGGATTGCGACAGCACCTATCTGAAAACATTGAAAATCTCATTAGTTACCTTGATCGGGCACTTGCTGAAAGCGGCAACGCTTGGCCTAGAGTATTTATTTGTTTTGATCGTGTGGACGAAGCTTGGGATGAGGTCTCCTACGAGTCGTCTCGAAAAGTAATCGCAGGTTTGGTGTCGGCCTGTGATGCGATTAACTCTCAATATAAGGGGGTAGTGCGCCCAGTCGTTTTTCTCCGTGAAGACATCTTCGATGTATTGAGTATCAACGACGCAAACAAGCTTCGTGAGGACTGTGGTGCTCTTCTTCACTGGAACAAGGCGTCACTCGGTAGCATGATTCTTCGGCGTGTAAACCACTTTGGGAAGCAACACGGCGTACCCTTGATTATGGATTTGGACTCGATGTTCGATAAGGCCGAAATGCGCCAACGTGCACGGCCATCGAACTACCTATTACGTCGCACGATGATGCGACCGCGTGACCTTATATCCCTTTTGAATCGTGTCATCGAGACGATGCGTGAAAAATGCGACGATCCGTTTGCAGATGAACCAATCGTCTTTGAAAAACTGGAGTGCGAATCAATCTACGGAGCGGAGCCAGGATATTCTGAATGGCTAAAACAAGAACTTCTCGATGAATGGAAAGTTCAGCGGCCAATTATCGAGGATTTGTTCCATGCACTGCAAAATAATGGGGCGACGAACTTTTCCCAAGTTGCTTTAGCAGAGGAGTTGAAAAAGCTGATTGGTGATGTTTCAAATGCCGACATGCTGTCCCATTTGCGATTCTTATTTGATAACTCCATTATCGGCTTTAAGCTGGGAGCATCGCACGAATGGCGCTTTAAGTGCTTTTACCCCTCCCAGGGATTCTTGGAGTCTGATGAATATCGCGTCCATGAAGGCTTGGTGCGTGCGCTTAATCTGACTGAAACGAGGGATCGCGAAGATGCATAAGGCAATACAATTTGCGACTTCTAATCTTGCGAAAATTTAATTTTTCCTCCGCAATTATTACGCAGTGTACTTCTAAGCATTTGATTTTAAAATATTAAGCATTCCGGTCTCAGGCACCAATACCTTGTATTAAGCCGTATCGCCACATATCAAAAACCCGCATGGTTACTGGCCTTGCGGGTTTTTTATTGTCACGCCGTTTTCTGCGTCATTGATGTAACGGATCCTCAAGCCAGTGCGCACCATAGAGCCCGGCCGCGCGCATTGCGTTCTTTTATGTCCAGCCTGATGCGACCACGGCTTATGAAGGCATGGGCCCCATCAACAGCCCGCATATGACGCGGGAGCTGCGCGAGCGCCCATGCAAAGATCAATATTTCGATCAAGACTATCGAATTTTCATTGATAAACAAGAGACGGCAAGCTACCCATCGACGGTACCGATGAATGTTTTGCGGCATAATATCTTTCAGCAAAAATATCGCAGATGCCGCGTCCGGACACCGACTGTTGCTGTACGCCGCCGCTTTGCTGACACTCCGAGGAATGCATGTCCTACATCATCGAACTCATCGAGCAGTACGGTCTGCTGGTGGTTTTTTTCAACGTCTTCATTGAACAGCTGGGCGCGCCGTTGCCGGCCTATCCGACCATGCTCGTGGCTGGCGCACTGGCCGACAGCGCCCGCTATTCGCCGTGGATGTTGCTGGTAATTGCCGTGGCGGCGGCACTCCTGGCCGACTATGCGTGGTACTGGGCTGGCCGACGCTATGGCAACCGGGTCATGGCGGCGTTGTGCCGCATTTCGTTGTCGCCTGATTCCTGCGTCAGGCAGACCGAGTCAGTCTACCTGCGCTTCGGGCCGGCTTCGCTGCTGGCGGCGAAATTCATTCCAGGTTTCGCCTCGGTCGCCAGTGCCCTGGCGGGCGCGACCGGCACGCGGCGCGGCGTGTTTCTGTTGGCCGATGGCCTGGGCGCGACGCTCTGGGCCGGTTCGGCCATTCTGCTGGGGTCGCTCTTCAGCAGCACCGTCGCCGACCTGCTGCGCGTGCTGGAAGAGTTGGGAAAATGGGGCGTGCTGCTGATCGCGACTGCCCTGGCGCTGTTTGTCGCGGCCAAGTGGTGGGAGCGTCACCGTTTCATGAAATCCCTGTGCATGGCGCGCATCTCGGTCGATGAACTGTACCGCTTGCGCAAGGAGGGTGGCGCGCCGGTCGTCGTCGATGTGCGTTCGCCGCTGGCGCAGCAGGAAGGGCGCATTCCCGGCGCCCTGACGATTCCCGATCATGAAATCGAGACCTTCGTGCACGATATGCCCGCCGATGGCGAGGTGGTCGTGTATTGCTCCTGCCCGAACGAAGTATCGGCGGCACGCGTGGCGAAGCTGCTGATGCAGCGTGGCTACGATCGAGTGCGGCCGCTGGCCGGTGGCATCGATGCCTGGGTCGCGGCCGGCTACGAAATCGAACAGGCGTGAGATCCCTGGAAACGCTCCTGATTGTCTAGTGCATGAATTTTCGCGGTGCTGCTGGACGGAGGCCGGCCGCTCGACATGTCCCGGCGACGCCAGGATCAAATGGTCTCTGCTGCCAGCCGTGCCTGACGGGACGAGGCCGCCGCCGGCAGCCAGTGACCTAGCCGGGCGGCCTTGGTGTCGAGATAGCGCGCATTGAACGGGTTGCGGTTCACCACCAGGGCTACGCGTGAGACGATGATGACGCCTTCATCTTGCAGTGCATGGATTTTGCGCGGATTGTTGGTCATCAATCGCAGGCTGGCAATGCCAAGTCGGTCAAGCATGGGCCGGCACAGGCGGTAATCGCGCAAGTCGTCGCCGAAGCCGAGCTTGTGATTGGCTTCGACCGTATCGGCGCCTTGCTGCTGCAGCCGATAGGCGCGGATCTTGTTGATGAGTCCGATGCCCCGGCCCTCCTGCCGCAAGTACAGCAACACACCGCGCCCTTCGGCGGCGATCTTGCGCAATGCGGCTTCCAGCTGGGCGCCGCAGTCGCAGCGCTGGCTGAACAGGGCGTCGCCCGTCAGGCATTCCGAATGCACGCGCGCCAGCACAGATGCGCCATCATCGACTGCACCCAGTGTCAGCGCCAGGTGCTCTTTGCCGGTGGCATGCTCGATAAAGCCGTGCAGAGTGAAGGTGGCCCAGGGCGTAGGCAAGTCGCAGCAAGCGACGAGCTCGATGCCGTCGGCATTGGATAAGGCGGGGCGCTGGTCCGGTGTCGGCAGCATGAGAAGTCTCCTGGAAAGGATCGCATGCGCAGTGCATGCGCAATGAAAACGCGCCCGCCAGGGAGCGCGTTTCTTACTGATGAAGTCAGGCAGCAGCCAGTTCGCCGATGGCGGTGCGGGTTTGCGTCAGCGCCTTGGCGGCGGCATCCTCGCCCATTGCCAGGCCCTCGGTATGGATGAAAGTGATATTGGTGAGGCCAATGAAGCCCAGCACGCCGCGCAGATAGGTTTCATGGAAGTCCATGGCCTTGCCCGGACCTTCGGTGTAGACGCCGCCGCGCGAGGTGAAGACATAGACTTTTTTTCCTGTCACCAGGCCGACCGGGCCGGACTCGGTGTATTTGAAGGTCACGCCGGCGCGGGCGACGTGGTCGATCCATGCCTTCAGCGTCGAGCTGATGGAAAAATTGTACATCGGCGCGCCGATCACGATGACGTCGGCGGCGAACAGTTCGGCTACCAGCGCATCCGACAGCTTGACGGTTTCCGCCTGCCCGGGCGAGCGCTGTTCGGCCGGGGTGAAGAATGCTCCCATCATCTGTTCGGTCAGGTGCGGCACCGGCTTGGCTGCCAGGTCGCGTTCGACCACCGTGCCGCCGGGATGGACGGCTTTCCACTGGTTGAGGAATTCGGTGGTCACCTGGCGCGAGATCGAGCCTTGGTTGCGGACGCTGCTGTTGATGCTGAGAATGCTTGCCATAGTGTGCTTGTCTTTCAAAGGTTGCAGGAATCGGGAGTGCCGGGTGGGCGCTCCCTTCAGGGGTTTACCCGGCGTAGGGCAAATCGAATAGAAGGACTTCGGCCTGCTCGGCCTGGTCCAGAATGACGGCGCGCTCGTCCGAGATCTTCAAGGCGTCGCCCGTCGTCAGCGGCACGCCGTTGACCGCCAGCTTGCCGCGCACCAGGTGCACGTAAGCGGCGCGCCCCGGTGCCAGCGGCAGTTCAATGTGGTCGCTGCCATCCAGAAGCGAGGCATACAGCGAAGCGTCCTGGTGGATCAGCGTGGAACCGTCGCGGCCATCGCTGGAGGCGATCAGGCGCAGCCGGCCTTGCTTGGAAGCGGTGTCGAAATGTTTTTCCTCGTAGCTGGGCACGACCCCTTTTACGTTCGGCTCGATCCAGATCTGCAGGAAGTGCACGAGCTCGCTGCCAGAATGGTTGTACTCGCTATGGGTCACGCCGGTGCCGGCGCTCATGCGCTGCACGTCGCCATAGCGCAGCACCGAGATATTGCCCATGCTGTCCTTATGTTCCAGGGCACCGTCGAGGACATAGGAAATGATTTCCATTTCACGATGCCCATGGGTGCCGAAGCCGCAATCCGGCTTGACACGGTCTTCGTTAATCACCAGGAGCGGGCCGAAGCCGGTATGGTCCGGGTCGTAGTAATAGGCGAAGGAAAAGCTGTGATACGAATCGAGCCAGCCATGGTGAGCCCGACCGCGCTCATTGCTTTTACGGATTTCCAGCATGATGCAATCCTTTCCGGCTTCTTCCGGTTTATTTATTCGATGGATTCGAACGATTTCAACAGGAAGATTTCATGCCTTTGATCGTGTTGATACGCTCTATGAGAGAGAAGTTGGTTTTAGTATAGGGAGCGCCACGGCAATTGAAAAACGGAAAATTTGCCGTGTTTCTATCGAAAATATCGAACATTCAATCGGCGCGCAAGCGGCCCTGCGCCAGTCATAAGGCCTTTTCCTGCGGCGATTTTTTTGCGCCGTGAACGGAATGAGTGTCGTGCCTTATTCGCGCGTCGCGGCGTCTCTGCCATGCGGTGCGGTGAAATCCAGCAGCGGGCCCAGCGGCACGATCCGGGTCGGATTGATGGTGGGATGGCTGCGGTAGTAATGACCCTTGATGTGGGTCATGTCGACTGTGGCGGCGATGCCGGGCCATTGATACAGTTCGCGGGTATGGGCCCACAGGTTGGGAAAATCGACCAGGCGCTTGAGGTTGCACTTGAAATGGCCGTGGTACACGGCATCGAATCGGAGCAGGGTGGTGAACAGCCGCCAGTCGGCTTCGGTAATGCGTTCACCCATCAGATAGCGCTGCCGCGCCAGGCGCGACTCCAGTGATTCCAGTGCCGCGAACAGGGCGGTGACGGCTTCCTCGTAGGCGTGCTGCGTGGTGGCGAAACCCGCCCGGTATACGCCATTGTTGACGTTCTGATAGACGAAGGCATTGATCTCGTCGATTTCGTCCCGCAGCGCTTGCGGACTATAGTCCCCCGGCGCCGCCCCCAACGCATCGAAGGCGCTGTTGAACATGCGAATGATGTCGGCGGATTCATTGCTGACGATCGTGCCGGTTTTTGTGTCCCAGAGGATGGGCACGGTCACGCGCCCGCTGTAGTCCGGCTTTGCCGCGGTATAGATCTGGTGCAGATAGCGGGCATGGTTGACCGGGTCGGCAACCACCCCGGCATCCGGCTCGAAGGTCCAGCCCTGGCTGCCCATGAAGGGATTGACGACCGACAGGCTGATGCACTTTTCCAGCCCTTTGAGGGCGCGGAAGATCAACGCTCGGTGCGCCCACGGGCAAGCCAGCGATACGTACAGATGGTAGCGGCCGGCTTCGGCGGCAAAGCCGCCAGAGCCGGTGGGGCCGGGTGAGCCGTCCGCGGTCACCCAGTTGCGGAATTGCGCTTCACTGCGCACGAAGCATCCCTCGGTGGCGTCGGTGTCATACCACTGATCGCTCCATTGTCCCTTGATCAGCAAACCCATGTCGTCCTCCGAAAAAAATGGTGATGAGTCGGCGCTGCGCAGCGGCATGCCGACGCTGCAGAGCAGACGATTTTAACGCGCGGTGCGAAGAATGCCGGGCGCCGAGAGCTCCTCGATAGTGTTCTCCGTATCTCTTCATGAGCAGGGTTGCCTGTCGCCGGTTTCGTATGGGCCTGGTATGGTATTGTTGTGCAATAATTTCGAAAGAATAAATTAAAGCATCGTCAGCGGTTTCATCCTGATCTCTATGGTGATTGGCTGATTCAGTGAAGTATGGGGCGGCAGGGCGAAAAACAAAAACGGAAAATTTACCAACTAATCATCGAAAAAATCGAATGCTAAGTATCAGCCTGGATGCCCTGCAAATCATGGATGCGATCGATCGCCGCGGTTCGTTTTCTGCAGCCGGTAAAGAGCTGTTTCGCGTGCCTTCAACGATTTCCTATACCGTTTCCAAGCTGGAGGATGAGCTGGGCGTGCAACTGTTCGAGCGCATGGGGCCGAAAGTCAGCCTGACGCCGGCAGGACAGGAGTTGCTCACGGAAGGGCGTTATCTGCTCAAGGCTGCCAGCGACCTCGAATCGCGCGTGCGGCGGGTGGCGTCGGGATGGGAAACCGAACTGACGATCTGCATGGATGCGATGTTTTCCGGCGCCGCCTTGCAAGACGATATCGCCGCTTTTTACCAGGTCGCCGACCAGACGCGCCTGCGCATCGGGCAGGAAGTGCTGTCGGGCGCCTGGGAAGCCTTGCTGGACCGGCGCGCCGACCTGTTGATCGGCGCAGCCGGCGCGGGGCCTTCGGGCGGCGGTTATTCCGCCGAACCGATCGGCAAGCTGCCTTTCGTGTTCGTGGTGGCGCCGACGCATCCGCTGGCGCGCGTGACGCGCCGGATCGGCAAGGCCGAGTTGCACGAACACCGGGCGATCGCCATCGCCGATTCCGCGCGCCATATGCCGGTGCGCACCGTCGGCCTGCTGTTCGGGCAGGATACGCTGACCGTGGCCGACATGCATACCAAGTACCAGTTGCACCTGGCGGGGCTCGGTTTCGGCTTTCTGCCCGAGCCATACGCACGCTCGGCAATCCAGCGTGGCTTGTTGGTGGAAAAGAAGGTCGAGGAAGCTAAGCCAGTCGAGACCTTCTACATGGCCTGGCGCACGGGTGAAAAGGGCGCGGCGCTCAAGTGGTGGATCGAGCGCATGCGCAGCGGCAAGCTGTTCGAACGCCTGGCGGACTGGATGGCGGCCATGCCGAAGGATTGAGCAATTCCCCTTAACCTTAATCAAGGATTTGCAGCACCGTTGAAGAAAAAGAAAAGTCCGCGCTCTTTGCAGGTCATCATGAGCACTCGAACAACTATAAGAACCATAAATTAAATTAACTATCCATGAGGAAAGATTTTTCCTAAGATAGCTAGGTACTTTCGTTCACCAGCTCACTTCGGGAGGAAAAATGTCTGCCCATAAGGATCAAGTAAATTCCGGCGCAAAATGCCCTGTCATGCACGGCGGCGCAAGCTCGGCTAGTAAGTCCAACACGAATTGGTGGCCCAACAGCCTTAATCTCGACATCCTGCACCAGCACGACAGCAAGACCAATCCGATGGGGGTCGACTTCAACTATCGCGAAGAGGTCAAGAAGCTCGATATCGACGCCCTGAAAAAGGATATCAAGGCATTGATGACCGATAGCCAGGACTGGTGGCCGGCGGACTGGGGCCATTATGGCGGCCTGATGATCCGCATGGCCTGGCACTCGGCGGGCACCTACCGCATTGCCGATGGCCGCGGCGGCGCCGGCACCGGCAATCAGCGTTTCGCTCCGCTCAATTCCTGGCCCGACAATGGCAACCTGGACAAGGCACGTCGCCTGTTGTGGCCAATCAAGAAAAAATACGGCAACAAGCTCAGCTGGGCCGATCTGATGATCCTCGCGGGTAACATGGCGTACGAGTCGATGGGCTTGAAGACCTTCGGGTTCGCGTTCGGCCGAGAAGACATCTGGCAGCCGGAAAAGGATATTTACTGGGGGGCGGAAAAGGAATGGCTCGCCCCCAGCGGCGGCGAAGGCAGTCGCTATTCTGGCGAGCGCGACCTGGAAAATCCACTGGCTGCGGTAATGATGGGCCTCATTTATGTCAATCCGGAAGGCGTGGATGGCAAGCCCGACCCGCTGAAGACTGCCCGCGACATGCGCGTGACGTTTGCCCGCATGGCGATGAACGATGAAGAAACCGTTGCCCTGACCGCCGGCGGCCACACCGTGGGCAAGACCCATGGCAATGGCAGCGCCGCCAATCTCGGCCCGGCCCCTGAAGGCGCGGACCTTGAGGAGCAAGGACTGGGCTGGATAAATCATGCCGGCCGGGGCGTGGGCCGCGATACCGTGACCAGCGGCATTGAAGGCGCCTGGACCACCCATCCGACGAAGTGGGACAACGGTTATTTCGAGATGCTCTTCAAGCACGACTGGTGGGTGCAGAAGTCGCCGGCCGGCGCCTGGCAGTGGGAGCCGGTGCACATCGAGGAAGCTGACATGCCGGTCGATGTCGAGGATCCGACGATCCGCCGCAAGCCGATCATGACCGATGCCGACATGGCGCTGCGCTTCGATCCGGAATACCGCAAGATCGCCGAGCGCTTCTACAAGGACCCGGCTTATTTTTCTGAAACCTTTGCCCGCGCCTGGTTCAAGCTGACGCATCGCGACATGGGCCCGAAATCCCGCTACATCGGCCCGGATGTGCCGCAGGAAGACTTGATCTGGCAAGATCCCGTGCCTGCCGGCCGCAAGGATTACGACGTGGCAGCGGTGAAAGCAAAAATTGCCGCCAGCGGCCTTTCCATTGCCGACATGGTGGCAACGGCCTGGGATAGCGCCCGCACCTTCCGCGGTTCGGACAAGCGCGGCGGCGCCAATGGCGCGCGCATTCGCCTGGCTCCGCAGAAGGATTGGGAAGGCAATGAACCGGCCCGCCTGTCCAGGGTGTTGGGAGTGCTGGAAAAGATCGCGGCTGAGGCAGGCATCAGTGTCGCCGATGCGATTGTCCTGGCTGGCAACGTCGGGATCGAGCAGGCTGCCGCCGCCGCCGATGTCGAGGTGCGCGTGCCGTTTGCGCCGGGCCGCGGCGATGCGACCCAGGAAATGACCGACGTCGAATCCTTCGAGGTGCTCGAGCCGCTGGCAGATGGCTTTCGCAACTGGTTAAGAAAAGACTATGTGGTCACGCCCGAAGAGTTGCTGCTTGACCGTGCGCAGTTGATGCGCTTGACGGCCAGCGAGATGACCGTGCTGGTCGGAGGCTTGCGCGTGCTCGGCGTCAATCATGGCGGCAGCCAGCATGGGGTCTTCACCGAGCGGCCCGGCATGCTGACGAATGACTTTTTCGTCAACCTGACTGACATGGCGTACACATGGAAACCGGCCGGCAGGAATCTCTACGAGATCCGCGAGCGCAAGACGGGCGCGCTGAAATGGACGGCGACAAGGGTCGACCTGGTGTTCGGCTCGAACTCGGTCCTTCGCGCCTATGCCGAGGTCTATGCGCAGAACGATAACAAGAAAAAGTTTGTGCAGGATTTCGTCGCTGCCTGGACCAAGGTCATGAACGCGGATCGTTTCGATCTGCAGGCATAGCGCTGATGCTATTTTCCCACGCAGACAGACAGGCCGCGTGGGGGGAGGCGGCGTAGTGAGGCACTCGCAATCAGGCTCGTTTTCCCTCTCGAATTGGGGCAAACGGGCTGTTTTACGTTTATTCTTTAGGCACCACGAAGCGCCAGCGCGAACGCGCCGGCTCGGCCTTTTCGCAGCGTTCGACGAACAGCGTGCGCCAGCGATGGGTCTTTTCAAAAGTGGAATCGGATTCGGCGCCAGCCGTCAGGCACAGGTTGGCACCAGCCAGTTCCACGCGGCCATCCTTGTGGAAGGTGAAGCGCTGCAGCTTGTTCGCTTCCATGAAGGGTGATTTCTCGTCGCATTCGCGCGCCACGATGGCGGCGCCGGGCAGGGCGCGCGAATTCAGCCCGGCCACGGTGGCGCAGGCGCCGTAAGCGGGAAAGCGGATGCGCTGACCATCGATCACCACCGCTTCATCCGCATAGAGTCCGGGCTTGCAATTGTGCGCGGTCATCGGCAAATCGAAGCGGATGTAATTGCCTGAACCGAGGATGTCGATGCAGTAGCCGTCCTGCGGCCGGTCGAGATCGTTAATGAGGCGCAGATGTCCGGGCGAGGCGCCCTTGGCCGGTTCGGCTGGCGCCGCCAGGCTTGCGCCGGCGATGGCCAGGCCCAGTAACAGAAGCAGATGCAGCTGCCAGGCCGATGAATGTCGATGAGGAGAATGGCGATGTGGAGTTTGCATGTCGAAAACAGCTGTGTTCAATATGCTCATTATGACGGATGGGCGCTCCATGCGTGAGGTAAGGGGCGCGGCGTCAATCGCCGTCCGAGTCCGAGCGCTTTTCTGACGCCCGTGCCGGCCTAGCTCCTATGCCTGAATAAATGAAGTATAAATTTGAGAAAAATCAATCATCTCCATTGATCCAGTCATTTCATGACTCAGTAGGAAAATCCTTATTTGAAATCCCTTGTTTTCTCCTACAAAAGTAAGCCCGTTCCCCGCTATCTCTTCTCTTTTGCTTTCTAGATACTTTGCACTCCTGGCATGCGGTGATAAGCGCATGACTCGGCAGACATCTTTCTAATCTCAAAGATGAATTGCTTCAGGCAGAAAAAATGCCTGTTCAGCCTGAGTGGCTGGTCAGTGCAGTGTCTAGTGAATACGAAAAACAGAGAACTTGGGAGCAAAAAACATGAAACGAATTGCATTGGTAACAGGCGGCATGGGTGGACTGGGTGAGGCGATCTGCATCAAGCTGGCGGCACAGGGACACGCGGTCATCACCACCCACTCGCCACAAAATAACAAGGCATCGCAATGGCTGGCGGAAATGGAGCGCCAGGGATACAAGTTCCAGGCACTTCCCTGCGATGTGGCCGATTACGATTCGGCGCAGGAATGCGTGAGCTGGATCACCAAGAACCTGGGACCCATCGACGTGCTGGTCAACAATGCCGGCATCACCCGCGACACGACCTTCAAGAAGATGGGCAAGGTCGACTGGGATGCCGTCATCCGTACCAATCTCGATTCCGTCTTCAACATGACCAAGCCGGTCTGCGACGGCATGGTCGAGCGCGGCTGGGGCCGCATCGTCAACATCTCCTCGGTCAATGGCCAGAAAGGCGCATTCGGCCAGACCAACTACTCCGCCGCCAAGGCCGGCATGCATGGCTTCACCAAGGCACTGGCGCTGGAAGTGGCGAAGAAGGGCGTCACCGTCAATACCATTTCGCCGGGCTATATCGGCACCAAGATGGTGATGGCGATCCCGCAGGAGGTCCTCGACACCAAGATCATTCCGCAAATCCCGATGGGGCGCCTGGGCAAGCCGGAAGAAATCGCCGGACTGGTGGCTTACCTGTCATCGGATGAAGCAGCGTTCCTGACCGGCGCCAATATCGCCATCAACGGCGGCCAGCACATGCAGTAATGGTTCCTGGCAAGGGAAAAGCATTCGCTTGTTTTCTTTTTCCTTGCCTGATCAAGCCATTTTTCCTGCTAATTAATTAGCCAGCATTGATGGCTTTTTAAAGAGAACACATCACGTCAAGGTTTCAGCATCATGCCAGGATTAGATCCACGTTCATTTCTTGTCGTTTCCGCTATTCTCGGATTGCTGTGCGCGCTCATCTTTTTTACTTTGCGCCGTAGTTTTCCGAACGATATCAAAGGTTTAAACCACTGGGGCTGGGCTTGCATGGCCATGGTGGTAGCGGCATGCCTGTTTGCGCTCGAAAATAGCCTGCCGGTACTGTTATCCAGCTTTCTGGCCGACATTCTGGGGATGATCGGCATGATGCTGATGTATGTCAGCATCAATCGTTTCGCAGGAAATGAAGAGCGTCATCGACTGCTTGCAACAGCACTGGTGGCAATGGCGTTTTTGTTGATCTGGATAACCTTCACTCCCGAGAATTACCGTTTTTATGTCATTGCGGTAAGTGCGGTCAACATGGCGGTGTTGATGGCCTGCGCAGTGGTGATTCAAAGGATGCAACAGCAAGACATCATGGAATCTTTTACCAAGTCATTATTCTTGTTGATGGCCTTGGTCTCATTCCTCCGATGCATCTCAGGAATAATTTTTCAAAATGAAGCATTTGCGGAGATCATCACGCCCGTATTTCAGCAATTTTATCCAGCGGCATTTTCAGTGGCAAGCATCGCCTTGAGTCTGGGTTTCATGCTGATGGTAAATCGACGCTTGCAACTGAATCTCGAACGTATCGCATCACGGGATGGATTGACTGGCACTTTTACGCGCGGTGCTTATTTTGAATTGGTCAGCAAGGAAATCTTCCGTGCCCGCAGATCGGGGGAACCCCTGTCGCTGCTGATGGTTGATTTCGATAACTTCAAGCAGATCAATGATCGATATGGGCATCAAGCCGGCGACCAGGTGCTCATCGATTTTGTGCAAAAGGTGAATCGGGTCTTGCGTGCCCAGGATATTTTCGGGCGATATGGCGGGGAAGAGTTTTCCATCCTGTTGCCAAACACCCCCTCGGCCGATGCTTATCGCGTCGCCAGAAGAATATGCCGGCTTCTGGAAGAAGCTCCCATGCCGGGCCAGCCGAAATACACAGTCAGCATTGGCACTGCAACCATGCAGCAGCGTGAACACCTCGAACTCGATGCCTTTGTCAGGCGAGCTGACCAGGCACTGTATCAGGCAAAAAACGGCGGCAAGAACCGAGTCGAAATGCATGCTGGACATGTACTCAATTTTGCTTGAACCGGATCTGCATTACATGAAGCAGGCACTTTTATGAAAAAGGGAGAATGATGAGAATTGGCATACCGGCCGAAACCCGGGCAGGAGAAACCCGGGTGGCGGCGACCCCGGAAACGGTCAAGAAACTGGTCGCGGCCAGGCACACTGTCGTCGTGCAGGCCGGCGCCGGCATCGCCGCCAGCATCACCGACGACGCTTACCTTGCCGCCGGCGCTGCCATTGGCACGGCTGCTGACGCCTTCGGCGCCGAGCTGGTCCTCAAGGTCCGCGCGCCTTCTGCTGAAGAGCGCAGCGCCATCCGCCCCGGTACGGTGATCATCGGCATGCTCAATCCCTTCGATGCCGACAATACCGCCGCCATGGCTGCCGCCGGCTTGACCGCCTTCGCCCTGGAAGCGGCGCCGCGCATCACCCGCGCCCAGTCCATGGACGTGCTGTCCTCGCAAGCCAATATTGCCGGCTACAAGGCCGTCATGCTGGCGGCCAATACCTATCAGCGCTTCATGCCCATGCTGATGACCGCCGCCGGCACCGTCAAGGCGGCACGCGTGCTGATCATGGGCGTCGGTGTGGCCGGCCTGCAGGCGATTGCCACCGCCAAGCGCCTGGGGGCGGTGATCGAAGCGTCCGACGTGCGTCCGCCCGTCAAGGAACAGGTCGAGTCGCTCGGCGCCAAGTTCCTCGACGTGCCTTATCTCACCGAGGAAGAGCGCGAAATCGCCCAGGGCGTCGGCGGCTATGCCCGCCCCATGCCGGCGGCGTGGATGGCCCGCCAGGCCGAACTGGTGCACGAGCGCGCCAGACAAGCCGACATCATCATCACCACGGCGCTCATCCCCGGCCGCAAGGCGCCGGTGCTGATCGGCGAAGACACGGTGAAAGCCATGAAGCCGGGTTCGGTGATCGTCGACATGGCAGCAGAACAAGGCGGCAACTGTGCGCTGACGGTACCTGGCATGACCGTCACCAAACACGGTGTGCATATCATCGGCGAGCCCAATCTGGCTTGCCTGGTGGCGGCCGATGCCTCGGCCCTGTACGCCCGCAACGTGCTGGATTTCCTGAAGCTCATCATCGACAAGGAAGGCAATCTTGCCATTCCCGCCGACGATGAAATCATTGCCGCCACGCTCCTGTGCAGCGGCGGCCAATCCTTACGCAAGGCAGCCTGAACGGAGAATCCCATGGAAGTCAGTCACACCATCATCAACCTCATCATCTTCGTGCTGGCCATCTACGTCGGCTACCACGTGGTCTGGACCGTCACGCCGGCCTTGCATACGCCGCTGATGGCGGTCACCAATGCCATTTCCGCCATCATCCTGGTCGGCGCCATGCTGGCCGCCGGCCTCACCGAAGGGCGGCTCGGCCAAGTCATGGGCACGCTGGCCGTGGCGCTGGCGGCCGTGAATGTCTTCGGCGGCTTCCTGGTGACCCGCCGCATGCTGGAAATGTTCAAGAAGAAAGAACCGAAGGCGGCCCCGGCCGGCAAGACTGCACCCGCCCTGGCCCAGGAAGGAGGCCGCGCATGAGCCCGTTTGACATGAGCTTCGTGAGCATGAACCTGGTGACGATGAGTTACCTCTTTGCTTCGGTGTGTTTCATCCAGGCCCTGAAAGGTCTCTCGCATCCGGCCACGGCCCGGCGCGGTAATGCCTTCGGCATGGGCGGCATGGCCATTGCCACGGTCACGACGATCCTGCTGATCGCCCGGCTGCAGGCCGATGCCGCCAGCGGCAACCTGGGCTTTGGCCTGGTGCTCGCCGGCATGGTGGCTGGCGGCGGCATTGGCGCCACGCTCGCCAAGCGGGTCGAGATGACCAAGATGCCGGAACTGGTGGCGGCGATGCATTCGCTCATCGGCCTGGCGGCGGTGTGCATTGCCGTGGCCGTGGTGGCCGAGCCCTGGGTGTTTGGCATTACGGCGCGGGAAGTGGCGATCCCGCTGGGCAACCGGCTGGAATTATTCATCGGCACGGCGGTGGGCGCCATCACCTTTTCGGGGTCGGTGATTGCCTTCGGCAAGCTGGCCGGCAAGTACAAGTTCCGCCTGTTCCAGGGAGCGCCGGTCAACTTCCCGGGCCAGCATCTTGTCAACCTGGTGCTGGCGCTGGCCATGGTGATCCTGGGTCTGGCCTTCTGCTTCGCCCCCGGCACGGAACCGGCCTGGATGCCTTTCCTGGTGATGACGGCGATTGCCTTTGTGCTGGGCGTCTTGATCATCATCCCGATCGGCGGGGCCGACATGCCGGTGGTGGTGTCGATGTTGAACAGCTATTCGGGCTGGGCGGCAGCGGGCATCGGTTTCTCGCTGAACAACCCGATGCTGATCATTGCCGGCTCGCTGGTGGGGTCAAGCGGCGCGATTCTGTCGTACATCATGTGCAAGGCGATGAACCGCTCGTTCTTCAACGTGTTGCTGGGTGGCTTTGGCGGCCAGGCGGCAGCAGGGGCGGCCGGCGCGCAACAGCAGCGCCCGGTGAAGTCGGGCTCGGCGGACGATGCGTCTTTCCTGATGGGCAATGCCGAGACCGTGATCATCGTGCCGGGCTATGGCTTGGCAGTCGCCCGGGCCCAGCATGCCTTGAAAGAATTGACGGAAAAGCTGACGCACAAGGGGGTGACGGTGAAGTATGCGATCCACCCGGTGGCCGGGCGCATGCCNNATGCCGGGGCACATGAACGTGCTCTTGGCCGAAGCCGAAGTGCCGTACGATCAGGTGTTCGAGATGGAAGACATCAATGGCGAATTCGGCCAGGCCGACGTGGTGCTGGTGCTGGGCGCTAATGACGTGGTGAACCCGGCGGCCAAGGATCCCAAGTCGCCGATTGCCGGCATGCCGATCCTGGAAGCCTTCAAGGCCAAGACCGTGATCGTCAACAAGCGCTCGATGGCGGCGGGGTATGCGGGTCTGGACAATGAACTGTTCTACATGGACAAGACCATGATGGTGTTTGGCGATGCCAAGAAAGTCATCGAGGACATGGTCAAGGCGGTCGAGTAATTTGCACAGGTATTGGTATCAATGGCCACCTGCCGCTCCATTTACTGCGGCGCTTTTAACGAGCCACGTGAGGAGCTGGATAGAATGGCCATTGATTTCCAATCCTGTGCGAGGCGGGCGGATTGAAATGACACGCCTAGGCTGAAGAAAAATGGCGTTGATTATTGTGCTGGCGCCGCAGTTGTGCGTTCTCAAGGACGATGTGATGTCCGGCCATTAAGATCGAGAGGCACCAACTCTCGCGATTGCTGGCATGCTGAACGCCGACGCCCTGAATCAGGTCGACCCCCAATGGACTGTTGCGCAGGGCGTCGAAGAACATGATGATCCGCTGCTGTCGTGCCTGCTGGTGCTGGCTCGCCTGCATGGCCGCATGGTCAGCCGTTCCGTGCTGCTGACAGGGCTGCCCCTGCAAGACGGTTGCCTGACGCCGGAACTGTTTCTGCGTGCGGCACGCCGCATTGGCCTGGAAGCCGCGCTGTCGCGACGCGGCCTGGACCAAATCGCCGAAGCGCTGCTGCCAGCGGTGCTTCTGCTGCAAGGCCGCAGCGCCTGCGTTCTGCTCCGCATTGAAGACGATACCGCGCACTTGGCCATGGCGGATCTGGGCACGACCAGTATGCCTCTGGAGCTTTTGCGCCAGCGTTACGCCGGCATCATGCTGCTGGCCCGGATAGAGCAGGTCTGTGACGAACGCAGCGCCGGCAGCGCGCCGCCGGCGCGGGCGCGCTGGCTGCGGGATGCGCTGCTGCCCTTGTGGCCGCTGTACAGCGAAGTGCTGCTGGCGTCGCTGATGATCAATCTGTTTGCGTTGTGCCTGCCGCTGTTTTCAATGAATGTGTACGACCGCGTGGTGCCGAACCAGGCGGCGGCGACGCTATGGGCGCTGACGGCCGGGATGGCGGTCGTCACGCTTTTCGATTTCGGCATGCGCATGCTGCGCGGCTATTTCATCGATATCGCCGGCAAGCGCATCGACCTGCAGTTGTCAGCGCAGGTTTTCGAGCGGGTGCTGGACTTGCGCATGGCGGCCCGGCCCGCGTCTGCCGGCGCCTTCGCCAACAATCTGCAGGAGTTCGACAGCGTGCGCGAGTTCGCCACGGCGGCCACTGTTGCCGTGCTGATCGACCTGCCATTCGTCGCTCTCTTCATCGCCGCCATTGCCTGGGTGGCAGGCAGCCTTGCATGGATTCCTCTGCTGGCTATCCCCGTAATCGTCGGCGCAGGCCTTCTGCTGCAATTGCCGCTGGTGCGCCTGGTTGAGGAGAGCAGCCGGCTTGGCGCCCAGCGTCAGGCCATGCTGGTGGAAAGCCTGGTCGGCCTGGAGGCAGTCAAGACCGCGGGCGCACAGGGCATGCTGCAGCTGCGCTGGGAGCATCTGCTGACACAGATGGCGCGGCTGGGATTGAAGGCGCGCTTGCTGTCGGCTTGCGTGCTGAATTTTTCGCAGTTTGTCCAGCAGGCAGCTTACCTGGCAGTCATCGTCGCCGGCGTGCTGCAGATTGCCGAAGAGAGCCTGACCCTTGGCGGACTGATCGCCTGCACCATCCTGTCGGGCCGGGCGCTGGCGCCGTGGTCGCAGGTGGCCGCGCTGCTGACCCGCTATCACCAGACGCGCAATGCGCTGCATGTCACCGCAGACCTGATGGAATTGCCGGTAGAGCATGAAGCCGGCCAGCGTTTTCTCCAGCGCGGTGCCATTCGCGGCAAGATCGAGTTTCGCAACGTGCATTTCAGCTATCCGGAGCAGAAGGGCGAGGCGCTGTCCAACGTGTCGTTCAGCATCGCCGCCGGTGAACGGGTGGCCATCATCGGTCGTGTCGGTTCGGGCAAGACCACCGTGGAAAAACTGGTGATGGCGCTGTATGAACCCGGCGCCGGTGCGGTGCTGGTGGACGGCGCCGATGTCCGCCAGCTCGATCCGGCGTCCCTCCGACGCCAGATCGGCCATGTGCCGCAGGACATCATGCTGTTCTACGGCAGCATTCGCGACAACATCGTGCTGGGCGAGGCCGGCGTGGACGATGAAGCAGTACTGCGTGCTGCGGAAATAGGCGGTGTGGCCGATTTCGTCTCCGCTACGCCGCAGGGATATGACCGGGCAGTCGGCGAACGCGGCGCGAACCTGTCGGGCGGCCAGCGCCAGGCCATTGCGATTGCCCGCGCCGAATTGCTGGCGCCACCTATCCTGTTGATGGATGAGCCCAGCAGCGCAATGGATGCCCGTTCCGAGCAATTGTTCAAGGACAGGCTGGCGGCGCAGCTCGAAGGCCGCACTTTGGTGCTGGTGTCGCATCGCGGCTCGCTGCTGTCGCTGGTGGAGCGGGTGCTGGTGCTGGACCAGGGCAGGCTGGTGGCCGATGGCCCGCGCGATGCCGTGCTGGCCGCGCTGGCGGCGGGGAAGCTTCATGTCGCGCGCTGAGCCGCTGGCATCGCCGCGGCACGCTTCCGGCTGGGAGGGGGCCGGCATGTCCCTGCCCGAGCCGGTGAACGACGCCGACTACCTGCAGGGAGCAAGGGCGCATCTGTTGCACGGCCCGCGCCGCGTGACGCACTGGATATTCTGGCTGGCCCTGCTGTTCTGGGGGATCGCGCTGGCCTGGGCGGCGCTGGCAGAGGTAGACGAGTTCGCCGTGGCCGAAGGCAAGGTGATTCCATCGCGCAGGGTGCAGCTGGTGCAGAACCTGGAAGGCGGCATCGTCGCCGACATACTGGTGCGGCATGGCGAGGCGGTGCAAAAGGACCAGCCGCTGCTGCGCATCGACAAGGTGCGCTTCGCCTCGGCGACGGAAGAAGGGCGCGCCAAAGAGCGCGCACTGCTGACGCGACTTGCGCGCCTCTCGGCGGAGGCCGGTGGCACGCCGTTCGCGCCGCCGCAAGCGCTGGCCAATACTCATCCCGCGTTGGTAGCGGAGGAAGCTTCGCTGCATGCCAGCCGCCAGCAGGCGCTGAGCGCCAACATGGCGGTGCTGCGGCAGCAGGCCGAGCAACGCGAGCAGGAACTCGCCGAGAAGCGGGCCCGGCAGCGACAATTGCAGGAAAGCTATGCGCTGGTCTCCAAGGAGCTGGACATGGTGCGGCCCATGGCCAGCCAGGGTTATATCTCGCAGCTCGCCAGGGTGCGCCTGGAACGCCAGGCCAATGACCTGCTAGGGGAACTGGATGCGGCCCGGCTCGCGCTGCCGCGCCTGGAGTCGGCCTTGCGTGAAGCACGCCAGAAGTCCGATGAACTGCTCTCCAGCTTCCGCGCCGAGGCAATGAAGGAGCTGAGCCTTGCACGCGCCGAGCAGGCGGCCCTGGCCGCTGCCAATGCCGGTCTGGAAGACCGGTTGCGGCGCACCGAAGTGCGCGCGCCGGTAGCCGGCGTAGTCAAGCAGCTCAAGGTGCATACGGTCGGCGGCGTCATCCAGCCTGGCATGGATTTGATGGAAATCGTCCCGCATGACGACACGCTGCTGATCGAGGCCAGGGTGCGGCCTGCCGATATCGCCTTCCTGCGGCCGGGACAGGAAGCCACGGTCAAGCTGAGTGCGTACGACTTTTCGATTTACGGTGGCTTCCCCGGCGTGCTGGAGCAGATCGGCGCCGATACGGTGACCTCGGACAAACCGGGCGAGCGGGCTGAAAGCTACTATCTGGTGCAGGTGCGCACGCGCGGCAGCACGCCGACGGGAACCAGGACAGCGCTCTCCATCATGCCTGGCATGGTCGCCACGGTGGACATACGCACTGGCAGGCGGAGCGTGCTGCATTACCTGCTCAAGCCCATCATCAAAGTCAGGGACGGCATGCTGCGGGAACGTTGACGGCGATTGACGCCATTGATGCCATTGACGCATATGAATTCCGGGCCAGCCATCGCGCGGGTGAAGTGCTTGTTAATTCGGCCTGTAAGGGACTTGCCGGCCATCACAGTGAGGGAGTCTGACCATGGCAATGATCAATGGGACCAGCGATGCCAATTCGCTGATTGGCACAGAAGAGGATGATGTCATTAGCGGCAATGGCGGCGCCGATACCCTGACCGGCAATGGCGGCGCAGACCGGTTCGTCTACGCGGCGGCCGCCGATTCGGTGCCAAATCCCAACTGGGCAGTGCCGCCGGATGGCAGCGTGACCCGCACCTGGGATCTCATCACGGATTTTGTGCAGGGCGTCGACAAGATCGATGTGAGCGCCTTCCTCGGCGCCACCGACCTGGCCTGGGGCAATACCACTCCCAATGACAACACGGTCTGGTACGCCAAGTCGGGCACCAGCACGTTCGTGTATGTGGATGCGGGCGGAGGAGCGCCGCCGGAATTGATGATCGA
>DPRS01000027.1:97148-97428 GCA_003537575.1 Oxalobacteraceae bacterium | reverse complement strand
CCGGATTTCGAAGCACCGGCGGATGCAGGCGCGGACAATGTCTACAACGTCACCGTGCAGGTCAGTGATGGCACATTGAACACGACACAGGCCATCGCCGTGACAGTCACAGATGTCGTCAATGAATCTCTGACCGGCACGGCTGCCAGCGAAACGCTCACTGGCACTGGCGCCGATGATGTCATCACGGGCAACGGCGGCGCCGATACCCTGACCGGCAATGGCGGCGCCGACCGGTTCGTCTATGCGGCGGCCGCCGATTCGGTGCCGAATCCCAACT
>DPRS01000027.1:0-97015 GCA_003537575.1 Oxalobacteraceae bacterium | reverse complement strand
CCGATGCGGAAAACCAGGCGCTGACCTACAGCCTGGTAGCGGACGGCGATGCAGCGCGCTTTACGATCAATACCACTACTGGGGCATTGAGCTTCATTACGGCACCGGATTTCGAAGCACCGGCGGATGGCGGTGCGGACAATGTCTACAACGTCACCGTGCAGGTCAGCGATGGCACATTGAACACGACACAGGCCATCGCCGTGACAGTCACAGATGTCTTCAATGAATCTCTGACCGGCACGGCTGCTAGCGAAACGCTCACTGGCACTGGCGCCGATGATGTCATCACCGGCAACGGTGGTGCCGATATCCTGACCGGCAATGGCGGCGCCGACCGGTTCGTCTACGCAGCGGCGGCCGATTCGGTGCCGAATCCCAACTGGGAAGTGGCGCCCGATGGTAGCGTGACCCGCACCTGGGATCTCATCACGGATTTTGTGCAGGGCGTCGACAAGATCGATGTGAGCGCCTTTCTGGGCGCTACCGACCTGGCCTGGGGCAATACCACTCCCAATGACAACACGGTCTGGTACGCCAAGTCGGGCACCAGCACGTTCGTGTATGTGGATGCGGGCGGAGGAGCGCCGCCGGAATTGATGATCGAGTTGCAGAACTCTGCATCGTGGATTCCGGTGGCGAACGACTTCATCGGCGTTGTCGGCGGCTTCAGCGGCAGCAATACCGCGCCGGTGATCACTTCGCCGGCGACATACACGGTGGCGGAAAACACTACGGCGGTGGGCACGGTGACGGCTGCCGATGCGGAAAACCAGGCGCTGACTTATAGCCTGGTAGCGGACGGCGATGCAGCGCGCTTTACGATCAATGCCACTACTGGGGCATTGAGCTTCATTACGGCACCGGATTTCGAAGCGCCGGCGGATGGCGGTGCGGACAATGTCTACAACGTCACCGTGCAGGTCAGCGATGGCACATTGAACACTACCCAAGCCATTGCCGTCACAGTGACCGATGTAGCCACAGAGGGGATCGTCGGTACGGCCGGCAATGACACGCTCAACGGCACTGTTGGCGACGACCTCATCAATATTTCAGCAGGTGGCAACGATACGGTCAATGCAGGCAGCGGCAACGACAGCATACTGGCTGGCGCGACGTTCAACAGTACCGATCGCATCGATGGCGGCACCGAAGCCGATGACACAGTAGAAATTGACACCTTGTTCCTTGATGGTAACTATGCTGCAGGTGTTACGCTGGGTGCCACCACCCTGGTCAATGTGGAAGCCATTACCCTTGCAGCAGGTAACAGCTACAGCCTGACGATGAACAATGCAACGGTGGTCGGTTCCACCCTCAGCATCGACGGTTCAGCGCTGGGCACAGGCAATACACTGAGCGTCAATGCTTCCGCGGAAACCGAAGCCGGTTCGGGCTACGTCATCACGGGCGGTGCCGGCAACGATACGCTGACCGGCGGGGCCGGGGCCGATTACTTTGACATCAGTTTTGGCGGCAACGACATTGTCACTGGCGGAGGCGGGCGCGATACTTTCTTTGCCGGCGCAGCACTCACCGCCACTGATCAGATCAATGGTGGTGCCGGTACCGATTTTGCCTACTTGAGCGGCAATTACAGCGGCGGGCTGACATTCGGCGCCAGCACGCTGACAAATGTCGAAGTTCTTGTGGTCCAGGCTGGCAATAACTACAACCTGACCATGAATAATGCAATGCTCACCGGNNCAATACCGGCACCGTCTACACGCTTGCAGGCGGCACCGGCAATGACAGGCTGATCGCCGGTGCAGGTAATGACATTCTTATCGGTAATGCCGGCAACGATACCATGACCGGCGGTGTTGGAAACGACCTGTATGACTTCAATGCCATCACCGATCGCGGCACCAGCGGCGACGTCATCACCGACTTCAGCAGGAGCGGGATGAACGGCGTGGACGTGCTGAATTTGCATGACCTACTGCTGACGTTCGCCGGCTTTAACGGCAACAATGCATTCAGCGGAGGCTACCTGCAATTCGATACTTCGTCCGGCACAGGGACTGCGGTGCGGGTCGATGCCAACGGCGGCGCCAATTCCTACGTCACGCTGGCCACGCTGACCGGCACCTTGCTGCAGCAGGGCGATACCGCCAACTACGTGCTGTAATCCGCTGCGGCCGGCTTGATGCCGGCCGCGCATCCACGCTACTGAATATCCTGGCGAGACAGTTCGAGCCGTACTTCTCCGATGGTGATCACATCGCCGGTCGGCGATGTGTCGCCGCTGACCCGGATGAAGGAAATCGTCAGGCTGCGTGGATTGGCGGCGATCAGTTTCCTTAGTTGCGCGGAAAGCGGATAGGCCAGGCGCGCGGTGCCGGGTTGGTCGCCGCCCGTGGCCATATTCATGTGAACCCGGTGCTCGGCGCCGGCAATTTCGAATGGTCCTATGCTGCCAAGCAGATAATTGGCGCCGGCAGTGGCCACATCCGTATTGGATGGAAGATTCAGGTAAATGTTATAGAAAAATCCGCCATTGCGGCCTGGGTTGCTGATGCGCACACTGTCCAGCACCAGCAGCACCGAATGGTAAGGCGTGGCTGGCGCGGTGCGCGCACCTTCGAGCTGCTCCAGCGTGCGCTGGAGCAGCTCGACCGAACCGGCTTCGACTCCCAGTTCCGCGCTGACGGAGGTTTCGTTGAGCGGGATGCGCAGCACACCGCCCAGCGCCTGGCCGTTGCGGACTGCCTTGCTCCCAGAGGTGCGGAAGCGGCCGTTGGCAGGACGTTTCAGCAGGCGCGGCGTTCTGGCAGAGCTGCGCGGACCAAGCTGGGCCAGTTGCTGATCATTCTTCATGTTTGCCAACATGAAGCCGCCGGCATCGCTGCTTGCCGCAGCAGGAAGCGCGGCCGGCATGCTTTCGTCCTGATAGGAATAGCCTAGGCCGCGGGTGTCGATAGTCGCGCTGCGGGGAAGCGTCAGCCTGGTCGCATAAGTGAAATTGCCGCTCCAGTAGCTGTCGTTGGCCGGCGGCGTGGTGCGGCCGCTGCCCGCCTGCTGCCAGGCTGACCACAGGCGGTCGATATTGGCATGGTGCAGCCAGAAGACGGGATCGGTCGGCGATTGCATGGATGCCATCACATTGCCGATAATGTTATGCACCGGGTTGTGCGGCATGTCTTCAATCATGGTTTCGAAGGCATTGGGCAGGCCGCGCTGCATGTTGGTGACGGTGCCGGCAAACGGCGCCATGGTCAGCGCGTCAATCACGTTGGTGTTCAGGCGTGGCGCATACAGGGGGTTGTAGCTGGCCGGATTGGTGAATTCGGGCGGCAGCGACGGATTGATGTAGTAGTCCCAGTAGGGCAGCACCAGCGACCTGTTGCTCGAAACGGCGCGCAACTGCTGCTCGAAGTAATACAGATAGCCGCGGTGCCATGCAAAGAAATAGGGGATGCCATGCGGGCAAAAATTCACGTGCATGTTGACCCAGTAACTCCAGCTGCGCTTGTCGGCCGGGTTGGTGTTCTCCCTCATGCGGGCGATGCCATCGATCAGCGACGCATAGTTTCGGGTGGTCTTGAAGGTGTTCCAGTCCAGGCGCTGCACTGAGGCCGTCTGCGCGAGCAAGTCCCGGCTAGGCATGCCCGCCACCAGAAATGCTGAAGTCCCTTTGATGAAATCGCGCCGGGTGAATTCGTATTTTTGCATGATGAGCATCCGCAGATAATGGATCTTTGATGATATGCAGCTGTCTGCTGCCACCATTGACCCCTCTCAATCTGCATGAGTCAGATTGGCGGATTAACCACAGGCGTGAGCATCAGGCTTGCGACGTATCGCCTGCTTGCGTCACTGCGCCGGACTAAGCAGCGGGAATAGCTGGCGCAATCCGGAAGCCATCATTTCTATGGCCATTGCAGCGAGAATGAATCCGCCGATGCGTTCGACGACGTCGAGCGTCGCACGGCGGATCTGACGTTCGGTGTGGCTGGCAAGACGGAAGCTGAACCAGCATGCCAGGCCGACCAGCAGGATCGGCAGTATCACGTGGACCAGGTCGGCCTTGGTTTGCCAGGTATTGTTACCCATGACATAACTGAAGGCGGCAGGCCCGGCCAGCAGCGGGACGGCCAGCGGCACGATGGAGGCCCTGCGGGCGCCGCGCGTGCCGGCGCCGGGCGGCAAGCCCTTGAAGCTGGTTTCCTTGCCAAGCACCATGGCGATCGCCAGCAGCAGGACGATGATGCCGCCGCCAACCTGCATCGCTCCCAGTGATACGCCGAGAAAGCCGAGCAGGGGCATGCCAAGGAAGGTTGCGACCAGCAGGGCGATCGTGACGCTGACGGCGATGGCCCTGGCAAAGCGCGACTTCGCCGCGGCATCCAGTCCTTGTGCTTCAGCAAGGAAAATCGGGATCATGGTCACGGGCCCTACCAACGCAAACAGCGTGACCGTTTTCTTCAAGGTGAGTGCGGCGATCATGAGCATAATTCGGAAGCTTCCTGCTGGAGCGGGTTTGTCTTTTGAACGCAACCTGGCCGCGGTTGAAATCACCGCGTCTTCGACAGGCTTTTACATTGTACAGGTTCAGGCATCCCGGGCCGGCAGCATCCGCACGAATGCATCCTGCGCCACCGGCTTGCTGAGGAAATAGCCCTGCATTTCATCGCAGCGGTTCTCCAGCAGGAAGCGGTATTCCTCCTCGGTCTCGACGCCTTCGGCCAGCACGTTCAGATTCAGCGTATGCCCCAGCGAGATGATCGCCTTGACGATGCCGGCATTGTCCGGGTCGGAGACGATGTTGCGCACGAAAGACTGGTCGATCTTGAGGGTGTTGACCGGGAAGCGCCGCAGATAGCTGAGACTGGAATAGCCGGTGCCGAAATCATCGATGGAAATCTTGACTCCCAGCGTCTTCAGATGCTCCAGTATGGCGAAAGATTTTTCCACTTCGCGCATGACCACGCTTTCGGTGATTTCCAGTTCGAGATATTCCGGCGCCAAGCCGGTCTCGCTTAAAATCCGCGTGACCATGTCGACGACGTTGCCGCGTTCCAGCTGCAGCGGCGAAAGGTTAACCGAAACGGGGATCGGCGCATGACCAGCCTTTTGCCATGCGAAGGCTTGCGCGCAGGCAGTGCGCAAGACCCACTCGCCCAGCGGGATGATCAGGCCGCTTTCCTCGGCCACCGGGATGAATTGCGCGGGCGAAATCATGTTGCCGTCCGGGGGGCGCCAGCGGATCAGGGCTTCGGCGCCGATGATGCTGCCGGTGGCGAGGCGGACCTTAGGCTGGTAATGCAGCGTGAACTCGCCATTGGCCAGGGCGCGGCGCAGGCTGGACATCATTTCCAGGCGGCCGTTGACGGCCGAATTCATTTCGGCGGCAAAGAACTGGAAATTGTTGCGGCCGGATTGCTTGGCGCGGAACATCGCCGCATCGGCGTGCTTGAGCAGGGTGTCGGCATCGATGGCATCGGCAGGGCACAGGCTGACACCCATGCTGCAGGTGATCTGCAGTTCGGTGCCATTGACGAACCAGGGCGCCGCCACCGTCGCCAGGATGCGCTGCAGAGCGTGCGTGACCGCCTCCTCGCCGGACTGGTCCGCCAGCAGCAGCACGAATTCATCGCCGCCCAGGCGCGCTACCGTGTCGGCATGCCGGATGCAGGACTTGAGGCGGCCGGCCACGGTTTTCAGCAGGCGGTCGCCGACCTGATGGCCGAGACTGTCATTGACATACTTGAACTGATCGAGGTCGAAGAACACCACCGCCAGGATATTGCCATGGCGATGCGCCTGCAATACCGCCTGCTCCAGCCGGTCGTACAGCAGCGTGCGGTTGGGCAGGCCAGTCAGGGCATCGTGGGTCGCCTGGAACTGGATTGCCGCTTCATGCTGCTTGCGTTCGGTGATTTCCTCGACCGTACCTTCGTAAAACAGGATCTCGCCGGCCTCGTCGCGCACGACGCGGGCGTTTTCCGAAATCCACATGATGCTGCCGTCGCGGCGCCAGGCGCGCGATTCGAAATTGACGATGACGCCATCTTCTTCCATGCGGCGCAGGAATTCGGCACGGCGGCCGGGATCGACATAGACCTGGCGCTCGATATCGTACAGTTCGGCCATCAGCTGCTGTGGCGATGCGTAGCCATACATGCGCGCCAGGGCGGGATTGACCTCGATATAACCATCGCTCGGCGTCGACTGGAAGATGCCTTCGACCGCGTTTTCGAAAATGCTGCGGTAGCGGCGCTCGGCTTCGCGCAGCGCTTCATAGGCGCGTTTGCGCTCGTGGATATCCTGGATAAAGCCTTCCAGCGCGGCATGTCCCGTGGCTGGGTCGGTGATTGCTATGCCGCGCTCGCCGACCCAGCGCACTTCGCCATCGGCCTTGACGATGCGGTATTCGATGATGAAACGCTTGTGACGCGCGATCGCGTCGAGGATGACCTGGCGCACGCGCTCCCTGTCATCCGGGTGCGTCAGGGCATCATATGAAATGCGCTTATTCAGGATCAGGTCTTCCGGCATATAGCCGGTCAGCTCCAGGCAACCCTGGCTGACGTATTCCATGGTCCAATGAGTATCGATACGGCTGCGATAAACCATGCCGTCCATGTTGGCCAGCAGGGTGTCCAACAAACGGATCTTCGGGGCGGCTGGGACAGCGTCGGTAGCCGGGGGTAACGCAGAATTGACCATGGGGAGAAGGTTCCCTCTGACGATGTGCGACTTCCGAAGGGATGCTGCGCACCAAAACAGGGAATTAAATTCAAATAATTGTCGCTTAGCAATATCAATGCCACAAAGGCAGTTCGTGACGATGCAAAACGATCATGCTATTTTGTGCCCATCGGAAACTTTATTCAATCAAAAAGGAATGGTATGACGCAGGAGTTGTGGTATTTCGAAGACTTTCAGCCTGGGCAGGTAATCGAAGTCGGAAAAGTCCAGGTGAGCGAAGAGGAAATCATGGAGTTTGCTCGGCGCTATGACCCGCAACCTTTCCACGTCGACCGCGATCACGCCGCCAAGACCATGGGCGGCGTGATCGCCAGCGGCTGGCATACCGGCAGCCTGATGATGCGGCTGATCGTCGATGGCGTGTTGAACCGGACGGCCAATCTGCCATCGCCGGGGCTGGACGAGCTACGCTGGATCAAGCCGGTGCGTGGCGGCGATACGCTCAGCGTGCGCTGCGTGATCCTGTCAACCCGCGCTTCGGCCAGCAAGCCGGATCGGGGCGTGGTGACAACCAGCTGGGAAGCCAGCAACCAGCATGGCGAGCTGGTTGCGACGACCAAGGTGATTTGCATGGTGCGCCTGCGCAGCCAGGCGTAGGGAAGGGGCAGACCGCGCTTCAGCGCCGCGCGTACTGGCTTGCGCCGAACAGCGTTTCTCTGGCCTTGTCGTCAGTGAGCGGCTTGCGCAAATCCGTCAGCACCGCGACGCCGCGCTGCACCGCCGGACGCGCGGCGATTTCATCGAACCAGCGCTTGGCGTGCGGATAATCGGCCCAGTCGATGCCCTGGTTTTTCCAGGAGCGCAGCCAGGGGAAGGTGGCGATGTCGGCAATGGTGTACTGCTCGCCGGCCAGGTAGGGCGATTCCGCCAGGCGCTTGTCGATCACCCCATACAGGCGCCTGGCTTCGTTGGTGTAGCGGTTGATGCCGTACTCGATCTTTTCCGGCGCGTAGACGCGGAAGTGGTGGGCTTGTCCAAGCATCGGGCCGACGCCGCCCATCTGGAACATCAGCCATTGCAGCGTGGTGAATTTTTCGCGGTCGGTATTGCCAAGGAATTTTCCGGCCTTGCTTGCCAGATAAACAAGAATGGCGCCGGATTCGAACAGCGACATGGGCTCCCCATCCGGGCCTTCGGAGTCTACGATGGCCGGAATTTTATTGTTGGGTGAGATGGCCAGGAATTCCGGAGTGAACTGGTCGCCGGCGCCGATATCGATATGGTGGATGCGATAGGGCAGGTCGCATTCCTCAAGCATGATATGGATCTTGTGACCGTTGGGGGTGGCGGCGGAATAGACGTCGATCATGAGGCTCTCCAAAAATTTTTGGTATGTTGCATTAACGGTGCGCCGCATCCTGATTCGCCAGGATGGCAATCTACTAATATAATTCTCGCATATAGACTACCGGCCTGCTTTTGTAAACGCCAAAGGTGGCGAGGGAAAACGGGTCATCGTCATATTGGGTTTCAGTCCACCGTCCTTGCAGCCAGGGCATGTTTGCCGACGCGGTTGCGCTGCAGGCCGGTGTCGGCACGCCGGTGGTCGCACTTGCCGTGTCGGGGCCGAGATCGACGCAGACCGTCACGCTCGACTTGACCGCCGACGCCGGCGCGGGCTTGGGCAGCTTGATCATCCCCTTGCCGCTCGCAAGCGCGCCGCTGGCCGTGACATTGTTTGCCTGCATGCTTGTGGAGAACGTTGCAGGCGCATGATTAATCAGCGCCACATTGCCGGCGCCAATGCTGGTGCAACTGTCTTGCGTATTGACCAGCCAGCCGGTGCCGGTCTTGAAGTATTCAGCCTGAACGGGGACGGGCAAAGCCAGTAATGGCGAGCCGTAAGCATTGCTTAGCCGTAGCCTGCCAAAGCGCAAGCTAGTGGTTTTTCCAGATGTTGGGATCAGGCTCACGGCCGGGCAAGTGCCGTCAGATGTGCCGGGCGTGTCAGCTGTGCAGGCAGTCGTTGCTTCATCCATGTCACGGTTGATCAATAGCGGTCTTTGCGCCAGGGGCAGCGCAGTTTCATCTGTCACGCTGATGCCGATGGCAAGCTGGTCAAAGGGGCCATCCGGTGCAGCCGGAGATGCAGGACGGGTGAACTTGTCTGCAGCGAACGGAAAGCTGCCCTGTGACCAGGATTGGGTTCCCGGACGATTCAGTCGGGTAGCAGGGATGGCTGCACCGCTGTTGCTGTTTTCTATCTGCACGGTGACGGTGCCGTTGGCAAATGCGCCATGGTAGTTCTGCGTCTTGCCACCGGCGGCATTCTGCGCCTCGATCGCCGCAGACAAAGTAAACGGCTGGTCCATATATGTGAATGAACAAGCGGTATGCCCGGCCACGAACGTTGGTGTGGTTTTCATCGCGAAATGATGCGGAATGAAGCGCGCAAACGAAACTGTCGCCTTGTTCCCGATCGAACAGCCATAGCGGTCTGTTGTCCCTACGAGTAGATCAGACAGATTAGCGTCTCCCGTGGCGCTTGAAATGCAATCGCAAGTGGCTGCGGGATCGCAGCCGGCAGGAGCGTTCAGGTCGATGGCGGTAAAGAGATCGTCGCGAAACGCGCCTGGCTTCGCGTAAAAGTAGCCAGCTTCGTCGTACGCCGCATTGTTGCTCGGATTGGCATTGACTTGCAGGTTCAATGGCGTCGCCGCACCGGCGAGGGTGAGGGCGCCGGTACGAACATTGTCGGTTGCAAGTTTGCCTGCATCGATGGTAACCGTCGCCGCATAGCCGACCGTCGGGCTGGTGACCGCTTTGACCGTAAACGGTAAACCTGCCTTGATAACTGGAGTTGAATCGCTGAGTTCCGCGGTTGCGGCTGCTGAAGTGGTGACGAGCAGCGCCGGCGGACGCAGGGCGAAACCGTCGCTGGACACGCTGGTGACGGGACTGGCACCGCCGGTCTCCGCTATCCGGACTTTCAAGTGCGGGTATGCCGTATTGATGTCGGTCCAGGCCACGGTAACGCGGCCCGTGGTGTCGCTCGCCGGGAATGTGGCATTTTGAGTGGCAACGATGGCATCGGCATTGAGCACATCGATCAAATCAACCTTGACCGTTTTTGCCGCTCCGCCGGAACCGACGTAGGAAGTCTGAAGCGTACCATCGGCTTTCAGTGCCACGATATCCATGGTGAAGGCGGTCCCTGCAAGCCGCGTCAGCAACCTCCCGGTGGCAGGGGAGCAGCTTGAGCTGCTGAAATTGTGGCAGGCATTGAAGCCAGACGTAGCCGGGCCGGCGATGGCAACGCTGGCTGTAGCATATGGGTTGACGGAAAGCGTTGAGCCCGCTGTTTGCGTGGCTGTCAGCGCCAGACTCTGTCCGGAGCTGCCTGATACGGTGGCCTGGAACGTCAGAGTCGGCATGGCGCCGGCAGCCAGGGTGGCGGGCAAAGTCCAGGTGCATGAGGTTGCTGAGCAGCTGATGCTGCCGCTGGAAACCGTAGGTGTATAGCCGGCGTGATAGGTGAAACCGGCAGAGAACGGAATCGTCACTACTGTTCCGGTCATGGGATACGATGTCGCATTTTGAGCAGCGACGGTGAATGTCACCAGATCTCCGGAACTGGCGATGCTTTTGTCCGCTGCAAGCGAAAGAGACAGGCCTGTGGCCACGGTAATGAATGCGTCTGCCGATGGCGCCGGGACTAGGCTGGTGCCGGCAGTTTGCATGGCAGTATTTTGAATCGTTGCGCCGGCAAAGCCGGTACTGTTGCTAACTACCACCTGGAAGCTCATCCAGGCTGTGCTATTTGCCGAGAGCGTGGCCGGAGCTGTAAGGACACAAGTCGCAGGCGCCCCGCTGCAACTGGCGGACGCCCCAGGGCTTGCTGTCGGCGTGCCGGTCAAGGCGAGACCGTCGGGCAGAGTATCGCTGATTTCTACGCCCGTCATCGATGCCTGGGTCGCATTTCTGGCCGCAATGGTAAATGTCACGATTGCGCCGGGATCCACCGTCCCTGATGATGTCGGCGTCGTAATGGTTGGCGACCAGGTAAATGATTTCACGATATCGACTGGATCATTCGTCACGCACTCGGTGTAAGCCGTGCCAGAACCGCTAAAGGAAGTCAGATCCCAATTGCCTACGCCGTCAGGAACGCGCGCCAGATCCTTGGTGCCATAGCTTCCCAGGACCAGAAGATTTTGTCCTGAATAGGTGCTTCCGCTTCCCAGAGCGGTGACTTGTGCGTCGAGTGCCGACTTCAGCGGCGCACATGTCGGGGTATAAAATTTGCTCGTGTTGTTGTAGGGCTTTGGCGGACTATCGTTGCTGAATACGAAAGCGTCGATTTCCTTGCTCGAAGCTGAAGTCGGAACGCCGTCGAATACAACCACTATCGCATCGCCGATACTCCCTAGTTTCAAGGCAGGATTACGATTGGTAATGTAGGTGCGCCCGCCGCTCAGCGTGCATGCTGTCGTGTTGTTGCTAAGGCTGTAGAAATCGGTGCTATTGGATGTGTAGATGCCGATGTACCACTTGTTCCAGATGCTCGGATTATTCTGGTTGACAGTGGTATTTTTCGAGAATATCTCAAGAAAGTTGTCCGTGGCTGGGCCAAAGTAATACTCGTTGAACCAGGTTTTTCCTTTATTGCCTCCATATTCGGAATAGACGGAGCACCCATTGGCGGCAAACGCTGCATTTGATATGAACATGCAGCAGAGGCCGACTGCAAGTAAGCAGTGGCGCAATGAATGAAAAATATTGGTCATTCGAATATCACACTGGCGCAGGCGCCGCGTCCGGCAGAGATGCGGCCCGCTGCCGGAGGCTGCGTCGTTTTCAGGTCCTGAAATTAGTTATTGATTTATTAATCATCGTCGGCGTGCCGTTTCGAATGAAGTGTAGCCGCAATTGGCGCGGAGATTCGATAAAACTTGTTTCCTGGCGTGGTTTTTCTTGTATTTTGCCTGCGTGACTGCACCTGCACGCCTGAAGGATACGGTGGGTGCGTGAAATATTATTACATGTCGCGCAAGCGGCAAATTGTGGCTTAGAATGCGCCACGTATAGACAGAGGAGGAGTGCCCATGCCAAGGCCGGAAAAAATCCGACTAGGCGAGTTGCTGGTGCAGCAAAAGCTGATTTCGGAGGAACAGCTTAGCTTTTCGCTGAACGAGCAAAAGCGCACAGGACGGCGGCTTGGCCGCGTCTTCATCGAAAACGGCTTCGTTACGGAAGAGCAGATTTCCGGGGCATTGGCCAGGCAGCTGAATATTCCCTACGTTAACCTCAAGTTTTTTAACGTTAACCAGGAGTTGTTGCGTCTGCTGCCGGAAACCCAGGCGCGGCGTTTTCGCGCCCTGGTGCTGGAAGATAAGGCCGGGACGCTGATGGTCGGCATGGCCGATCCGACGGATCTGTTCGCCTACGATGAAATTTCCCGTCTCCTCAAGCGCAACATTTCGCTGGCGGTTGTTAACGAGAGCGAACTGCTGGCCACAGTGGACCGCATCTATCGCCGTACCGATGAAATCACGGACTTCGCCCGCGAACTGGAAGAAGACCTCGGCGATGCCGTGATCGATTTCGGCGGGGTTGGCGGCGCGGTCGGCGCGGAAGATGCCCCGGTGGTCAAGCTGCTGCAATCGATTTTCGACGATGCGACCCAGGTGCGCGCCTCTGACATCCATATCGAGCCGCAGGAGAAGCGCCTGCAGATCCGCTTCCGCATCGACGGCGTGCTGCATCTGCAGACGGAAGCCGATATCAAGATCGCCGCGTCGCTGGCCCTGCGCCTGAAGTTGATGTCGGAATTGCAGATTTCGGAAAAGCGTTTGCCGCAGGATGGCCGTTTTGCCGTCAAGGTCAGGCAGCAGCAGATCGACGTGCGTATCTCGACCATGCCGACCCAGTATGGCGAATCCGTGGTCATGCGTCTGCTCAATCAGGGCAGCCGGACCCTGAGGCTGGATGCGATCGGCATGCCGCCCGAGATGGTCAGGAAGTTCCGCGCCATCGTCAATCGCCCCAATGGGCTGGTGTTGGTCACCGGTCCGACCGGCAGCGGCAAGACCACCACACTGTACGGCGCGCTGGCCGAGCTCAATACCACCGAGCGCAAGTTGATCACGGTGGAAGACCCGGTCGAATACCGGCTCCCCGGCATCAACCAGGTGCAGGTCAACGACAAGATCGAGCTGACGTTTGCCCGCGTGCTGCGCGCGGCATTGCGCCAGGACCCGGACGTAGTCCTGGTAGGCGAGATGCGTGACCAGGAAACTGCGCAGATCGGCATGCGAGCGGCGCTGACCGGTCACCTGGTGCTGTCCACATTGCATACCAATGATGCCGTCAGCACGCCGGTGCGCCTGCTGGATATGGGGGTGCCGCGTTACATGGTGGCGACCTCGCTGCAGGGGGTTCTGGCGCAGCGCCTCGTGAGAGTGATCTGCGAAAGCTGCGCCGAGCCTTACGATCCGACGCCGGCTGAGCGCGCCTGGCTCAAGTCGGAACTGCAGGAAGAAGCCAGCGAGCGAAAGTTCTACCATGGGCGAGGTTGCCCGCACTGCAATGGCACCGGATACCGCGGCCGCACCGGCGTGTACGAATTGCTGGAGATGACCGAAGCTGTTGCCGAGGCGGCGAACCATAGCGACCCGGCGCATTTCATGAAGGTGGCCGAAGCCCAAATGGGCGGAAATACCTTGCGCCGGCATGGCGTGCGACTGGCGGTGGATGGCAAGACGACCATCTCGGAAGCGATGCGCATCAGTAACCAGTTTGATGAATAAAGCAGGAAACTGACGTGCCATTTTTCGCCTATAAAGCCCGCAATGCCCGGGGTGAATTGATGCAGGGAGTGCTGGAAGGCGCCGACAGCAACGCCGTTGCCGACCAGTTGTTCAATACGGGCGTGACACCTGTTGAAATCACGGCGACCCGCAAGCCGGCAGCCGAGAACAAGGATGGTTTCTTGAAACGGCTGTTCGAGCCGAAAGTGCGGCCGCTGGACGTACAGCTGTTCAGCCGCCAGATGTATACGCTGCAGAAGGCGGGCGTGCCCATCATGCGCAGTTTGGGCGGCTTGCAGGAATCTGCCACCAACCCGGCATTTTCCCGGGTGCTCAAGGATCTCCGCGAATCGCTCGATGCCGGGCGGGAGCTGTCAGCGGCGATGCGCAGCCACACGGATGTATTTTCCAATTTTTTTCTGAACATGGTGCGGGTAGGCGAGTCCACCGGTCGCCTGGAAGAGGTATTCCTGCACCTGTATGACCACCTCGAATTCGAGCGGGACATGCGCCAGCGGGTGAAGTCGGCGCTGCGCTATCCGGCGTTTGTCATGATGGCGATGATGGTGGCGCTGGTGGTCATCAACATGTTTGTCATTCCGGCGTTCGTCAAGGTGTTCGAGGGGTTTCGGACCGAATTGCCGTTCATGACAAGGCTTCTGATCGGGTTTTCCAATTTTACTGTCAATCACTGGCCGGTCATGTTCGGCTTGCTGATTGCGGCATTGGCCGGATTCCGGTTGTATATCGGTACGCCGAGGGGGCGTTATCAATGGGATAAGATCAAGTTGCGCATCCCGATCGTTGGCAAGATCATGCTGAAAGCCACTCTGGCCCGCTTTGCGCGCAGCTTCGCGCTGGCCAGCAAAAGCGGCGTGCCGATCGTCCAGGCCCTGACTGTCGTAGCCCAAACCGTGGATAACACCTACATCTCCAGTCGCATCGAGCAAATGCGCGAAGGGGTCGAGCGCGGAGAAAGCATCCTGCGAACGGCAGTGACGACTGGCGTATTTACCCCTATCGTGCTGCAGATGGTGGCGGTCGGTGAAGAAACCGGCGAACTGGACAGCCTGATGGAGGAAATCGCGGGCATGTATGAGCGGGAAGTGGATTACGAATTGAAGACCCTTGCTGCCCAGATTGAGCCGATCCTGATCAGCGGCCTGGGATTGCTGGTGCTGGTGCTGGCACTGGGCATCTTCCTGCCAATCTGGGACCTGGGCAAGGCAGCCATCAAGTAATCCATCCAAATGGCACGCGGCTTTTCACGACTGGAATTGCTGATCACCGTGATTGTGATCGGCATCGTTTCTGCGATCTTCCTCGAGCGCATGTCCTATTATCAGGCGATGGTCGAAAAGGCCGAAATGGATTACACGCTACGGTCAATAAAGAGCGCCTTGCGGTTGCGTATCGCGACATTGCTGGTCGAGGGGCGGGCACAGGAAATACATGCGCTGGCAGCGGGAAATCCAGTAGATTTTCTAGATCGGAAACCGGCAAATTACCTTGGCAGCCTGACTGCTGCCGAAGCAAAAAACGCGGCTCCGGGCAATTGGTACTTTGATCAAGAGGCGGGATTGCTGATCTATCTTGCGCGGAAGGGCCCGCATCTCGATGCCGGCAATGGCACAGCCAAGACGATGTTTTGTTTTCGATTGATAACGGTCTCCAGCGGTCTGAGTGTCAAAATCGATACAACTAAGGAAAGCACCCCTTATGTACAACTGGTTCCGGTAATGAACTGATTTGTGCGTCGTGAGCTTGTAAGGAATTTCCGGCCGATCATAAATGCGACACATTAAATTGAAAAATAATGTTGAATCTGCAAAATAAGATTAAGCACTAGAGAAATAGATTTATTTCCTCAATTGAATATAGTATTTTCCCAATTAAACTATGACCAAGATCAATTTCTGGTCAATTTCTGGAGAAATGGGATGAGGAAAAGAATACAGAGTGGCTTTACCCTGATTGAGTTGGTGATTGTGATCACCATTCTGGGGATTCTCGCGGCAATTGCCATTCCGCGCTTTGCTGCTCTGCAGGCTGATGCCCGCCTAGCCAAAATGAATGCTGCCATGGGTTCAGTCAAGGCTGCATCTGCCATGGCACATGCAATGCTGCTTGCAAGAAATTTGAGCCCTAATCTTACCGCCGCTCCGGCAGCTTCAGGCATTGTGGTGGAAGGAATTCAGGTTGGTTATACCAACGGTTATCCGACTGCCGCCTCGATTATCCAGCTGGCCGGCTTGGTGGCGCCTGATTATGTCGTGACTGGATTAACCGCGCCGGCGATCGCTGCCCCGGATGCCGGACACACCGGCGTCGGTGGTCTGCCGAATTGCACGATCGCCTATACTCCGGCTGCGGCCAATGCCCAGCCGACTTTTACTGTCAACGCGACCCTGGCCAACTGTTCCTGAATCCGGTTCGCTAATCAATATATCCGGGTAGCCGCAGCGTAAGCCGCAGTGGCCCCAAACAAGACTAATTTTTAAACGGAGTAGCAAAATGAATAAACAGTACATGGCGCAAAAAGAGCAAGCAGGTTTTACACTGATCGAGCTGGTGATGGTCATCGTTATCCTCGGTATCCTGGCGGCAACGGCGTTGCCCAAGTTCGTGGATCTGGGCAGTGATGCACGAAAAGGCGTGATGAAGGGCGTGGAAGGCTCGATGCGCTCAGCCAACTCCATGATCTATGCCAAGGCTGCGGCGAACAACCAGCTAGGTGCAACCGGATCGGTGACGGTCAACGGGACGGCAGTTGCCACTGTCTACGGCTATGCAAAGGATACCGTCGAGCTGGTGAAGGCCATGGATCTGTCGCCGGAATTTGATGCCGGTACAACGACTGTTCTGGCGATCCTGCATGAGAATGGCTCTGACTATAACAGCACCGCCCATACGGGCAATTGCAAGGTGGATTACACTGCAGCAACCAGCGCGACTGTTCCTCCAGTCTATTCGGCGGTAGTCAGCGCCTGCTGATTGCATATGCAGACTGGATGTGCATAGTCATGCAAAGGGGCACACAGGTGCCCCTTTTTTTATTATGCCGGGCGATTGGTCATTCGAGAAAGATCGCAAGCAGGTTGCTGTGGCCAGTCGGTCCGACCGTGCACTTCCAGACAGGGAGCGAGAATCCAGGATGAATGCTGTTTCCATGACCGGCAAAGCGCTGCGCTACCAGCCAGGATTCACCTTGATTGAACTGATTGCAACGCTGATCGTGGCCGGTATCCTGGCCGCCGTGGTGGTGCCCCGTTTTTTTGGCTCAACCGGTTTCGAGGAGCGCGGACTCTACGATGAAACCGTGTCCGCGCTGCGCTACGCCCAGAAGACTGCGATTGCGCAACGGCGCCTGGTGTGCGTCAGGCTGGAGGCGAAAAAAATCACGCTGCGGGTCGCTTCCGCATATGGCGTTGTCAGCTGCAGCACTGACTTGACCGGGCCGGACGGCAAAAGGCCGTACCTGATCGACGCTACGGAAAATACCAGGTATGGCAACGCCAATGTGCAATTTTCAGGATTGACTCTGGGTGGCGTCGCCGCAGGTTTTCCCACCGAATTGCATTTCAGGCCTTCCGGCAGCCCGAGCTCGGCGGCGACGATCACGATCGCCAATTTTAGCAGTGCCATCACAGTGGAGGCGGAAACCGGCTATGTGCACTGAGCCTCGCTATGCAATCAGGCAGTCGCAGGCCGGCATATCGCTGGTCGAAGTGGTCGTTTTCATCCTGGTCATGGGGATCGGTGTCGTCGGTTTGCTGAACCTGATGAACCGCACAGTTCTGCACAGCGCGGATCCCCTGCTGCAAAAGCAGGCACTGGCGGTCGCCGAGTCCCTGCTGGAGGAGGTCATGCTGCAACCATTTACCGTGTGCGATCCTGCTGCCTATGACCCGGCCATGGGAGCCTGCGCCCAGGCTGAAGGGGCAGGGCCGGAAACCATCGACGGGACTCCGCAGTCACGCTACTCGCCTGCGACGCCGTTCAACAATGTCAACGATTATCACGGGTTTGCAATGAACGACGGCATTTATGCCATCAGCGACGGCGCGACCGTCATTGCCGGACTGGAGAAGTACACCGCGAATGTCACCGTGACCGAGGTCGGCGGGGATTTCGGGTTGGCCGCAGGAGAGGCGGTAAGGATCAACGTCCGCGTTACCAATCCGGCAGGCGAAGAAGTGGTGCTGTCCGGTTACCGCTTCCGCTATGCGTCCACGCCATGAGTACGAACTTGTTCATGCGCCCTGCAACAGCGAGGGGATTCACCCTCGTGGAAATGATCATCGCACTGGTCATTACAGGCATTGTGGCGGCAATGGTCGGATTTTTCATCCGTACCCCGATCCGGAGTTATGCCGACATTGCGCGTCGCACCGCCTTGGTGGATGCCGCCGATACCGCGTTGCGGCGCATGTCGCGCGAGATTCACCTGGCTTTGCCGAACAGCGCGCGGGTATCGGCCGACCAGCGGGCGATCGAGTTCTTTCCGACCAGGACCGGCGGGCGCTATCGTGCAGCAATCGATTCGACACCGGCCGCGCCAGTGTCGGATCCGCTGGATTTTGCGGCCAACGATACCGCCTTTGATGTCCTCGGTGATCCGATTGCCTTGACAGCAGGGGACCAGATCGTGATTTACAACCTCGGCATTCCAGGTGCCGATGCCTATGCCGGCAACACCGGTCCGAGCCATAACCGGCGCGCCTATAGCGGGGCGGGCGGCACGCTCGCCAAGATCCCGCTCACATCCGCCAATCCATTCCCGCTGGATTCTCCCGGGCGGCGCTTTCATGTGGTGAGCACGCCGGTGACGTATATCTGCGATCCGGTTGCGCGGACCTTGCGGCGTTATTGGGGATATGCGGTCCAGGCGGATAGTAGCGCGGTCGATACGGTGGCCGAGCTCGATGCGCTGGTCAGCCCGACAAATGCCACGCGGAGCAGTGCGCTGGTGGCGGAAAACGTCGACTCCTGCGTTTTTACCTATGAAGCAGGCTTAACGCAAAGTAACGGCCTAGTTGCCATGCGGCTGATCATGAGAAAAGACGATGAATCCGTTTCACTCATCCACCAAGTGCATGTCAATAATGTCCCTTGATCATTTACAACTAACCGGCAAGAAATCTCTGCCTCAGCAACGAGGGGCGACGATCGTTGCCGCCATTTTCCTGCTGCTGCTGCTGGCGGGACTCGGTGCTCTGATGGTGACGATGACGAGTGTGCAAAACACCACTTCGGCGCAGGACATCCAAGGCGCGCGCGCCTACCAGGCGGCACGTGCAGGTCTCGAGTGGGGCATCTATCAGCTACAGGTTGCTGACAGTTGCGCAAGTTCTGCCACGAAGACTTTCGGCGGCACCCTGTCGGCATTCAGCGTCGAAGTGGCTTGCGCGCATGCCGGGGCCAGCCCTTACGACGAAGCAGGTAGTGCCGTCAAAGTGCATCGTATCCGTTCCAAGGCAGTACTGGCAGGCAGTGCCGTCGGTGCCGCAGGTTATGTGGAGCGTGAATTGCAAGCTGTATTGGAAAAATAAATCCTTACGTTATTTTTTGAAAGGAAGAAGCAGTAAGCAAAGGGTAATTTTTAACAAAAATATTGCCTTGAATAAATATTTTTATTGCTTGCGATCACGGGTGCTACACGATAACCCCGGCGCTCATAGGGAATCAGCATTAAGAATGAAAAACATTGCAAAAGTGCTGAAAGATGATTGACATCAATACCTTATTAAATTACTTTCAAGCGAATTATCATAGAGCGGCGGCATGGGCTTTTTCTCCAGAATTAAAAAAAATCCGGGCTGGTTAGTCATTAGTTTCCAGGATGACGGACTTTGCTTCGCTCACGTCATCCGGGAGCATGGAAGTCGACCGGTTGTCACGCTGATCGGCTTTTTCCCGACCACTGCGGCACTATCAAGTGCATCGCTTGACAAGCTGGCACGTGAGATTGAGCCGACCGGTTACCAGTGTTCGACCCTGTTGTCGTCAGGGGAGAGTCAGCTTTTGTCAGTTGAGGCACCGAACGTGCCTCTGGAAGAACTGAAAACTGCCATACGCTGGCGTCTGAAGGACATGCTTGACTATCACATTGAGGATGCCGCGATTGATGTGATGGATATCCCAGTGGATAAAGGCCAGTCTGCGCAAGCCAAGCAGATGTTTGTAGTAGCGGCGCGTAATCATATGATTCAGGAACGCCAGGAGTTGTTTGCGCAGGCAAAAATTCCCTTGTCGGTCATCGATGTGCCTGAGATGGCGCAGCGAAATATCTCGGCATTGCTGGAGCCGGAAGGACGTGGGGTTGCGCTGCTTTCCTTTGATGCGCGAGGGGGCTTGCTGACCGTAAGTTATGGCGGAGAACTTTACTTGGCGAGGCATATCGATATACCCCTGGCAAAGTTGAAGCAAGCTGAAGAAGCGCAGCGTATTGAAAGCTATGATCGCATCACGCTCGAGTTGCAGCGCTCGCTGGATTACTTCGACAGGCAATTCAGTTTTATTACGCTTTCCAAGCTGGTGCTGGGGCCGTTGGGGGATACTCCTGGCGGGCTGCGTGAATATCTGGCGGCGAACCTGTATTTGCCAGTAGAGGCTTTAGACCTGGAAGACGTGTTTGATATTTCCAACGTTCCAGAACTGCGCCAGGTGGAGACGCAACAGCGGTTTTTCCAGACACTCGGTGCGGCATTGCGGGTTGAGGAGACTATGCTGTGAGCCAGCAGATCAACCTGTTCAATCCGATTTTCAAGCAGCAGAAAAAATACTTTTCTGCTGTCACCATGGCGCAAGCCTTGGGCTTGATCTTGGCAGGAGCGCTGCTGGTCGGTGCCTATGCCGGCTATCGCCTGACGGCACTTAAGTCGGAAGCCGCCGGGGCGAGAACCCGCCTTAACGATGCGCAGCAGCGGCTGGCAAAGTCCAACGTCGAATATCCACCGCGACAGAAAGACAAAGCGCTGGAAATCCAGGTAAAAGATACCGAGGCCGAACTGTCATCGCTGCAAAGGGTATCGGATATTCTGCAGCGCAAAGATTTCGGTAACAAGACGGGTTATGCAGACTATTTTCGTGCATTTGCGCGCCAGACTGTTTCTGGCGTGTGGCTTACCGGTCTGAGCATCCAGGGTGCCGATAACGAAATAGGCTTGCAGGGGCGGGCGCTTACCCCGGAACTGCTTCCTACATTTATCGGCAAATTGAAAAAAGAAGCTGTTTTGCAGGGCAAGTCCTTTTCCGTGCTCGAAATGCATTTGCGGCAGCAACGTATGACAAATCAGGATGAGGTGGCGACGCAGGAAGCTGCCGGCAGATACATTGAGTTCAGTTTGCGTTCCAGCGGGATTGCCTCTGAGCCTGAGACAGCGACAGGAGCGCAAAATAAATGAAGCAGCGAATCCTGGAAATCGCCAAGAAAATCGACGCGTTGAGCTTGCGCGAACGGGTGATCCTGTTTGGTGCTGCTGTTGCCGTCATGCTGTTTCTGATCAATTCCCTTTTCATTAATCCGCAATTCATCCAGCAAAAGAAACTGGCAGACCAGATTGCCCAGGACCAGGCGCAGTTGTACCAGATCCAGGCGTTAATCGAGCAGAAGATGAAGTCGTATGCCAGTGACCCCAATGCAGATTTGCGCTTACGCCTGCAGCAATTACAACGGCAGCAAGCACAGTTGCAAGGCGATTTGCAGGAAATACAGCAAAGCCTGGTCACCCCTGACAAGATGGCGGGCTTGCTGGAAGATATTTTGCAACGCCAAGGGAGGCTGCGTTTACTCTCTCTGAAAACCTTGCCGGTGGCGGGACTGAACGGACTGAACAACACACTTGAAAACGTTCAGAAAGCACCGGCTGCTGCTGGTGCTGCGGTCGGGACGCCAGATCCAGCTGACAAGGCCGGCAATGCCGCAGCAGGGGAAGTGCTTTACAGGCACGGCGTTGAAATCACGCTGGAGGGGAGTTATCCGGACATGCTGGAATATCTGGCCGAACTTGAAAAAATGCCCTGGCATCTTTTCTGGGGCAAAGCCAGGCTTGAAGTTGAAGTCCACCCGAAGGCCACGCTAACCCTGACATTATTTACGCTTAGCCTGGATAAAAAATGGCTGAACCTTTGAATCTGTTGGCATTGCGGTTTTTGATGTGTGCCGCCTGTATGGCCGGCAGCCCCTTATCCACAGTCGCAGCGGAAAATCTGGCCGATCCGACGCGGCCGCCTTCGACTCTTGCGGTAACCGGCAGCACAACCGACAAAACGGCTGACGTTCCGGTTTTGCAATCAGTGCTGATTTCGCCCTACCGCAAGGTGGCTGTCATCAATGGCGAGGCCTTGCAGGTTGGCGACCGTCTAGACGATGCACGGGTATCCAGGATTGCAGAAGCCGAAGTAGTGCTCGTCCGGGGCGGGCGGACGCAAACATTGAAGCTTTTTCCAGGGATAGAGAAGCGGCGGACCCAGAACGGCGCAACTGCCAAAGCCCATAAGCGCCAGCAATGAGTGAAAAGAACGCATGCATAAAATAACATTAACCCTTCTGATCGCTAGCCTGGTTGGTTGCACTTCGGTTGCATCCAAGCGCGATACCTATGATGCGATCAACGCGGAAATCACCAAGGCCGCAGGCGAAAGCAAGGCGCGCGCGGCGGATCGCGACGCAGTGTCGGCGGCGCTCCTGCCACCGCTGAATATCGAAATTCCCAAACCCAAGCAACCGCTGGAAGAACGGTTCAGTCTGGCGTTCAGCTCGGTGCCTGCCCAGCAATTCTTCATGGCCATCGTCACCGGCACCCGTTACAGCATGCTGGTCCATCCGGACGTGAGCGGGGTGATTTCAGCCAACCTCAAGGATGTCACGGTGCTCGAGGCGCTGGATGCGATTCGCGAACAGTACGGCTATGACTACAAGGTGGAAGGCACGCGCATTTACGTCAAGCCGCTGACCATGCAAACGCGGGTATTCCAGGTCAACTACCTGACTGGCACCCGCAAGGGGACATCGGAAATTCGTGTGATTTCCGGATCGATCAGTGACGCTTCTTCCGCTTCCGGAGGGGGAGGCGCCGCCGGGGCTTCCACCACGACGACGCCGACTGCCACGTCGCAGGCTCAGGATCACAGTAAAATCAGCACGACATCTTCCACCGATTTCTGGGGGGATTTAAGAGCTTCGCTGGATGCCATTGTCGGCAGCGGCAAGGAAGGGCGTAGCGTTGTCATCAGCCCGCAGTCGGGCGTGGTGGTAGTTCGGGCGATGTGGAATGAGTTGCGCGATGTGGAGGCCTATCTGAAGGCGACTCACTTGTCGGTGGGCCGCCAGGTTATTCTGGAAGCCAAGATCCTCGAAGTACAACTGAACGATAGTTATCAGACTGGCGTGAACTGGGCTGCTTTCCGCGCCGGCAGCCACAGCAGTCGGGCATCAGGCGGCGTCATTTCGCCGGGGACGCTGTTGCGGCCTGCAGGGACGATTTCCGGAACCCAGATCGGGACCAACGGCGCGGGGCAGGATTTAGTTGCTGCATCTGATCCGGCGGCGCTGGTCGGCGGCATGTTTGGCTTGGCGTTCCAGAGCAGCAATTTCGCCGCCTTGCTCTCTTTCCTCGAAACTCAGGGCTCGGTGCATGTATTGTCGAGCCCGCGCATCGCCACCCTGAACAACCAGAAGGCAGTGCTGAAAGTCGGTCGCGATGAGTTTTTCGTCACTAACGTCAGCACTACCACCACGACGGGTACATCCACTACGACCAGCCCTTCTGTAACGGTTCAACCGTTTTTTTCCGGTGTGGCGCTGGACGTGACGCCGCAGATCGATGAAAGCGGCAACATCATCCTGCACATCCATCCGGCGGTAAGCGACGTGACGACGGTCGACAAGCCGATCAACCTTGGCAGTGCCGGTACCTTCAGCCTCCCGCTGGCCTCCAGCGCAGTGTCAGAAACCGACAGTATTGTCAGAGGTAAAGATGGGCAGATAGTCGCCATCGGCGGCTTGATGCGCCAGGCTGCCTCATCCGACCGCTCGCAAGTGCCGGTGGCAGGCAACGTTCCCGTTCTGGGTACGCTGTTAGGCAATACCAACCGCAGCTCGCAAAAACGCGAACTGGTTATTCTGCTTAAGCCGACCATTGTCGACAGCAGCAATGCTTGGACCCAGGATATGCTGGAAAGTCAGCGCCGCATCCAGGCGCTGGAGCCACGCAATTCCCTGCATCAGCGCAATCCGCTGGAGTAACGGCGGCCGGATGTACAGAAAACACTTTGGCTTGCGCGAACTGCCGTTCGGTATAACGCCGGACACCAGTTACTTTTTCGCCGCGCCGGCATCGCAGGAGGCGCTGAACACGTTGCTGGTCGCCGCCAACAACGGCGAGGGCTTCATCAAGATCACTGGCGAAGTCGGCACCGGCAAGACCCTGCTGTGCCGCAAATTCATGGCGACGCTGGGCAGCGATTTCGTCACCGCCTACATTCCCAATCCGATGCTGGAGCCGCGCACGCTGATGCTGGCGCTGGCCGAGGAACTGGCGCTGACGCCGGAAAAGGATATCGACCAGCACCAGTTGCTCAAGTCGATCAACCATCGGCTGCTGGTGCTGGCGCGCGAAGGCAAGCGGGTCCTGCTGTGCCTGGACGAGGCGCAGGCCATGCCGCTGGATACGCTGGAAGCCTTGCGCCTGCTGACCAACCTGGAAACGGAGAAGCGCAAGCTGCTGCAGATTGTGCTGTTCGGCCAGCCCGAACTGAATCGCAAGCTGCAGCTGGAATCGATCCGGCAGCTGGCGCAGCGCATCACCTTTCATTACCATCTCGGACCGCTGTCGCGCGATGACCTGGAGTTTTACCTGTCGCATCGCCTGCTGGTGGCGGGCTATGCCGGCAACCGGCTGTTCGGGCGCGACGCCGTCAAGGCATTGCATGCGGCCAGCGGCGGAGTGCCGCGCCTGGTCAACATCCTTGCGCACAAGACCTTGATGCTGGCCTATGGCGAGGGCCGCCAGCAGGTGCAGGCCCGGCATGTGCGCGCGGCCACGAGGGATACCGTCTCCGCTCGCCTCGGTTTCGGGTACAGGAATGCCGCGGCAGCGCTGATCGGGCTGGCCACGGGAGCGGCTTTTCTTTGGGTGTATTTCATATGAGTCTGATCAATCAGATGCTGCAGGAACTCGATGCCCGCGGCGCACCGGCGGCGCTGGGTGGCGTATTGCAAGGCCAGGTCCGCGCCGTGCCGCAGCGCCATGGCATGCATCCGGCATGGTGGCTGGCGCTCGCGCTGGCGGGCATTCTGTGCGCCGGCGGGCTATGGATGTGGCTGGGATCGGGACGCACGGCACCGGCAAAGGTTGCGGCATCGATGCCGGTGCCGTCATCTGCGCCGGTCATGGCCTCATTGCCTCTGAAGATCGATGTCGACCTGGCAGCGCAGCCAGAGTTGCCGGCGCAAGCGCCGTCCGCAATCCCGGGCACTGATACGCCGGCGGTCAGTCTCGCGGTGGCAGACGACTCTTCGGTCTCGACGCCGGCTCCTGCTCCATCACCAGCCCAGGCCTCAGCCCCAGTGCAAGCTGCCGTGGTCGCCGCGCAAGTTTCCGTTCCGGCTTCAATTGCCGCTCCGATCGTAAAGTTTCCGGCCAAAGTGGCGACGTCGGCCGCGGATGGTCGCTTGCCTTCGTCCAGCCAGGCGCCGGAGTCCGCCGCATCCACGCAAGTTCAGGTGGCCAGGCGTGCGTCTGCTGCGATTTCCACCCCGACGCCCGTCGCCGTTGCCGAAACCCCCGCCATCGCCAAGCAGGTACGGGAACTGACACCCCGTCAACAGGCAGAAAACGAGTACCGCAAGGCATCCGGCCTGATTCAGCAGGGCCGTTCGGCCGAGGCGGCCAGCGCACTGGAGCAGGCGCTGCAGCTGGACGCTCGCCATGCGGGAGCGCGTCAGACGCTGGTGGCGCTGCTGCTCCAGGCGCGGCGGCAGGAAGAGGCGATGCGCATTCTGCGCGAGGGCCTGCAGCTCGACTTGAGCCAGAGCGGCCTGGCAATGATCCTGGCGCGCCTGCAACTGGAACGCGCCGAACTCAAGCCAGCACTTGAAACCTTGCAGCGCTCGCTGCCGCATGCGGCCGACCAGGCCGACTACCAGGCCTTCCTGGCCGCCTTGCTGCAACGCGACGGCCGGCACCGTGAAGCGATCGAGCATTATGCGCTGGCCTTGCGCCAGTCTCCGGGCAATGGCGTATGGTGGATGGGGCAAGGCATCTCGCTGCAGGCGGAAAGCCGCATACCGGAAGCGATCGAGGCGTACAACCGCGCCAAGGCTGGCAATGGCTTGTCCGCCTCGCTGAAGGCATTCGTCGAAGACAAATTAAACAGTTTGTAACATTGGTTGTAAATTAAACACAAAATCCCTTTTTACAATCGATGGGAAACAGAGTTCGGCGACTCGTTAAGGCATTATTACGGATATAAGAACAGATGATGCGAAGCACGCGAATTCGCCGCCATATCATTGCATTAGGTTGAATAACTTAATCCAGTTGATCAGGCTCTCGAACCAAGAATAAGCAAATGCGCCGTTAAACAGTTGGGGGATAAACTGATCATGCGTGGTCATCGAATGCCTGCATTACGCACGATTGCGCTGGTGGTGATGGCGGCATGCGGGACGGCCGGACATGCCGCCGGCCTGGGGTCGATCCGCCTGCAATCCGCGCTCGGGCAGCCTCTTCGCGCCAGCGTGTCGGTGCTCGGCGCAAATATGCCGGAACTGACGCCATCCTGCATCAAGGTCCGTCTGGATCAACCGGACGGCACTCCCATGATGGCAGTGCGGGCCGCCGTGTCGTCCGGCGGCGAAACGGCGGACATCCTGCTCAGCACCCGGCAGCCGGTGAATGAACCGGCGGTGACGCTCAGCCTCCAGGTGACGTGCGATAACAGCATTCAGCGCAGCTACCAGCTTTTGCTGGATCCGGTGGTGTTCCTGCCGCAATTGCCGCAGCCAGCGCCGCAGGCAAGCAGCCGCAGCGAGACCGGCAAGAGCCGCTTGCGCGAGCAAGCCATGGTCGCTTCGATGGAGGACGCCGTGGCGCCTGCGCCAGTTCGCCGTGCCGCCGAGCGCAAGGCTCGAAACGATCAACCTGTTTCTGTCGCTGCGCAGGGCGCATCCCCTGTAGCGACCCGCAAAACTGTCGCTGCGCAGCAGGAGCCGCGCAAAATGACGCGCAGCGTGCTGAAGCTGTCCGGCGACGATGTCGCCATCGAAGGTGGTGCTGCTTTTTTACCCGAGCTGAAACTTTCCGATACCTTGTCCGAATCGCGCGATACCGGCGATGCGCAAGGAGCCGCCGAACTCAAGAAAGCCTACGACCGTTTCGCGGCCGTGCTGCGCGACGAGGATCCGTTGCGGAACGGCGAAATGCAACTCAAGGACATGCAGGCGAAATTGCAGGAACTGGAAAGTCAGACGGCCCGGCTCAGGGAACAGGGGGAGCAACAGCGCCTTGCGGATCGGGAAGCGCTGGCCAGGGTGCGCCGCGATACGGTGTCGTCGCGCTGGGTTGTCGCCCTTGGCGGGCTGCTGCTGGCCGCGCTGGGAGCGATCGGCTGGCTGTATCACCGGATCAGGGAAATCGGCCGCGAGCAATCCACCGAATTGTGGGCAAGGACCAGCCTGGGCCAGCCCACCGAGCCGGGCGACTGGGAAAACACGCTGGGCACCGATGAAACCCTGGTTACGGCAGGAACCATGAACCATCCCCGCAAGGCGGGAAAATCGTCCGGATCGTCCGATTGGGAACGCGGTATTCCTCTTGACGGCACGCTGGCGGTTGATTGGGCGTCGCGGCAAGCGACCTTGCAGGAGCCTCCATTGCAGATGCCGGAAGCAGGGAATGCCGATCTTCGTCATGACGATACGGCAGAAGATACACTGCCCGACGATGGCGTGCAGCCGGATGCCGAGCCGGTTACCTGGCAAACTCATCAAGCTTCGCCTCCAGGTAAACATGAAGCGCCAAAATCCTTGCAGGCGTCGCATGCCGCAGGCAAAACTGCTGCCGCTGCGCCACAACGCCCAGACGTCGTGCAAGCGGCTGCCGACAAACGCAATGGCGGCGCGCAGTTGCTGGAAGTCGGGGAAATCTCCGATCTGATGCAGGAGGCCGAATTCTGGATGCTGCTGAACGATCCGGAGCGCGCCATTGAAATCCTCGAGCCGTCCCGGCATGCCGGGCGCCCGGTATCTCCGGTGCCATGGATCTACCTGCTCGACTTGTATCGCGTGACCGGGCGGCAGGAAAATTACCAGGCCCTGGCAGCACGCCTGAAGCAGGTATTCAATACCAGCGCGCCTGCCTGGTCTGAGCCGGATGCCGAAATACCGGCGCGCAGCCTGCGCGATTATCTGCATGTCGTGAAGACGATCGAAGATTTGTGGGAAGGCGAAGAAATCCTGCCGTATCTCGAGAGCCTGCTGCTTGATGAGCGTGAGGGCGGGCGCGTCGGCTTCGACCTGGCGGTATATCGCGAAATCATTCATCTGATTGGTGTTGCATGCGATCCGGAGACGCCCCGGCGGCGCGAGCAGTTGAGTTTCGACGATCCGCAGCCGCGCCTGATCAGCCAGCAAGTGAGCATGCCATCTGCGCGGCCGGCCAAGGACGCGCTGCTGATCAGCGAAGATGAAGCGGAGGTGTTCGACAGGGCGACTTCATGGCAAGCAACCAGCAGGCAGGTCGCGTCGAAAATCGTCGCGCCGAAAGCTACCGAATCAAAAGCTGCTGAATCAAAAGCTGCTGAGCCGAAAACCGCTGAGCCTAAGAACATGCCGTCGCAAACGCCCGGGCTGAATGTGCTGAATGTGCTGGAGGCCGCGACGCAGGCGCCGGCCTCTGCATATGAAATATTGAACGTCGAGATGGCGCTGCCGGTCGTGGACGTGGCGCCGGCGCCGGCGGCGTTCACCGACGCGACCACTGCGGCAGTCGCGTCGGTCGTACCTTCTCCTGCTGCCGCCAGTGAAGAAGACGCTGAGCGCATGGCGGATATGGCCCGCAAGCTCGACCTGGTCGTGGCATATCAGGAGATCGGCGAAAACGTCGGCGCCCGCGTGCTGCTCGAGGAAGTGATCCAGGGCGGTTCGCCGCTGCAAGTTGAAAAGGCCAAGGCCATGCTGAAGAAGCTGCTGAAGGAAATTGACTGGCAATAATGCCCGTTGCCGCAGTCGTACTCTCTGCGCAGTTCAAAGGGCAGCCGCTGCGCCCCACAGTTGCAACATTGTGAAACGCAGCGCGGCCTGTTCTTCGCTCAGCACGTCGCGGATCGCATACAGTTGCTTGCCGGTGTCTCGCTTGAACGCTTGCGCCAAAGGCGCGCCGCGCGGTCCGATCAGCACATGCACCTTGGGCGTTGTGGTGCTGGGGCCGCGCCCAGTGACCACGCCGATCTCGCCGTTCTGCAGGCGCACGAAGGTGCCGGTCGGGTAAATTCCCAGTTCCCGGATGAACGTGGCGGCCAGGGTCGGATCGACGTTTTTCTTGTCTGTCAGCAGAATGTCGCGCAAGGCGGCATGCGGCAACAGCGACTTGCGGTAATGACGCGCCGATATCCTGGCGCAGTAGCGGTCCGCCAACGAAATGATCTTGGCACCCTCGGGGATGTCGGCCGCGCTCTTGCCGAATGGGTAACCGCTGCCATCCTCGTTCTCATGATGGTGCAATACCCACGACAACCAGTCCGGCTGCGCGATGCCAGCCTGCTGCAATTGCCGTACGCTTTCTTGCGGATGTTCATGGATGAGCTGGCTTTCCTCCGGACTGAGCGGCGTCCCGGTATGTTGCAGCTTTTCCTGCAGGCGCAGCATCGCCACATTCATGGTCAAGGCTGCCGCCGTGATCAGCCTGACTTCATCCTCAGTTTTGCGCATGGTCCGTGCCACCAGGAGCGACACGATTGCCGTATCGATGCTGTGCCGCACCGGATAAATGCCGCTCTGCTGATTGAGCAGGATGCTGGCCAGGGCGATATCCGGTTCGGCGATGGCGGCGCGCTCCAGCACGGCAGCCGTCTCCAGCAGCTTTTCTTCAGCCTGGGTTTCATTGGGCAGGTTCACCAGCAAGGATTCCAGCCGCCGGTTGACCAGGTTGATCATGCGCAGCGTGGAAGGTGGTTCGCTGATTTGCGCCGTGGGCGGGCGTTTTCTGTTATGGGCCTGAGCATCGATGAACAGGCCGCGATCAGACAGGGCTTCAATCTGCCGCTCATGTGCGAGCACATGTCCCTTGACGAGCAGAAGTTGTCCCGTCGCGTCGAATACATCCCAGGGCAGGGGCTCGCCAATGACCAGGTCGGCCATGATGATGCGGTGTTTTTCCATGTCTCTTCCTGGAAAATTTACCGGATGCTCAGGCGGCTTCTTTTAATTTTATGTTGCGTCAGAAGTCTGCCATGCGCCTGTTTTCGCGGGCGTTCGCGGGCGTTGCTTGTCAGCCTATTAGATGCCTTTCTCGTTCTTGTTGTCAATACGGAGCGTTGCCTTTTTACAGCGCCGCCAGCCTGGCCAGAGCGGCGCGCAGAGTCTCGTCCTTTTTTGCGAAACAGAAGCGCACGATCCCCGATTCACGCGGCGCCTGGTAAAAGGCCGACACCGGAATCGCCGCCACGCCGATTTCGGCAGTGAGCCATTGGGCGAATTCGCTCTCGCTTTGGTCCGAGATGGCGGAGTAATCGACGCACTGGAAATAAGTGCCCTCGGCCGGCAGCAGCCTGAAGCGGGTGTCTTTCAAGCCCTCGCGGAACAAATCCCGCTTGCGCTGGTAAAACGCCGGCAATTCAAGGTAAGGCACCGGATCTGCCATGTAGGTCGCCAGCCCGTGCTGCGCTGGCGTATTGACGGTGAAGACATTGAACTGGTGGACCTTGCGGAATTCCGCCGTCAGCGCGGCGGGGGCGGCAACATAGCCGACCTTCCAGCCGGTGACGTGGTAAGTCTTGCCGAAGCTCGATACGATGAAGGCGCGCCGCGCAAGTTCGGGGTGGCGGCACAGCGATTCATGGCGCACGCCGTCGTACACCATGTGCTCGTAGACTTCGTCGGAAAGCACCAGGATATCGGTGCCGCGCACGATCTCCGCCAGCGCATCGAGATCGGCGGCGCGCAGGATCGAGCCGGTCGGGTTGTGCGGCGTATTGACCATGATCAGCCGGGTGCGGGAAGTGACGGCGGCGGCCACTGCATCCCAGGGCACGCGGTAGCCATCCGGACCGATAGCCATCTGCACCGCGACGGCGCTGCCGCCGGCCAGTTCGATCGCCGGCACGTAGCTGTCGTAGGCGGGTTCGATGACGATCACTTCGTCGCCCGGATGGACGCAGCACAGGATCGCCGTCAGCAGCGCCTGGGTGGCGCCGGCGGTGACGGTGATCTCGCTGCCGGCGTCATACGGGTGGCCGTACAGCGCCTCGATCTTGGACGAGATCGCCTGGCGCAGGGAGGGAATGCCGGCCATCGGAGGATACTGATTGAAACCCGCGCGCATGGCGGCGGCAACCGCATCGACCAGCGCCGGATCGCAGTCGAAATCGGGAAACCCCTGGCCCAGGTTGACCGCGCCCTTTTCGGCGGCGAGCGCCGACATGACGGAAAAGATGGTGGTGCCGACCTTCGGCAGGCGCGAAGCAAGGCGGGGAGCAGGATGCGGGGCAGGGCGCGAGGCATCGATGGCGTGTGCGTCCGGGGTGGCAGGCTGCGCGGGCAAGGCTGATGTGCTCATGACGTTATGGCAATAGGGCAGGAAGAAGATTAAAAGATTGCGTTGCAGGAGGATATCGCCATTCTAGCGTTTTGCCGGCGCGCTGTTGATGGGGTTGCTATGCCGCCAGCGGCCAGGCGTCCGGTGCGACGATATGGAACAGGCCTGACTTCGCCGTTTTCCTGGCCAGCTTCAGCAGGGCCTTGTCCTTGGTGATGAGCGTATGCGCACGGGCGTCGCGCGCCAGTTCGAGAAATTTCTGGTCGTCCGGGTCGCGGCACAGCGGCAGGCGGATTTCCGCCAGCGGCGCCAGCTCATCCTCGGGCAGCAGGCGGATGAGGGCATCGAAGTCCGCCTCGCAACGCTCCCTGGCGCCGTCGTCCAGCCGCAGGTGCGCGTAGCCCAGCACGATCTGCCATTCGCGCCGGCAGTCGGCGCGCGTGACCGCCTGCACGCTGCCGTCCCGCAGGGCGGTCAGCAGGGCATGCCAACGCGGATCGCGGAAGACAAACAAATCCAGGCAGACATTGGTATCGAGAACGACGCGATTCGGTATCATTACGGGGTTTTGCTTTCAAAGAGTCTGATTCAATGCTGATTGTCCTGTCGCCCGCCAAGTCCCTCGATTTTGAAACGCCTGCCGTCACCGATACCTGTACGCAGCCCCAGTTCATCCCGGAAGCCGGCAAACTGATCGAACGCCTGCGCCAGCTGTCGCCGGCACAGATCGCCAGCCTGATGAAAATATCCGATCCGCTCGCGGCCCTGAACCATGGCCGCTATGCCGCCTGGTCGCCGCAATTCACGCGCGAGAACGCCAGGCAAGCGGTGCTGGCGTTCAACGGCGATGTCTACGAAGGCCTGGAAGCATCGACGCTGGCGCCTGCCGAACTGGACTTTGTGCAGGCGCATGTCCGCATTTTATCCGGCCTGTACGGCGTCTTGCGCCCGCTCGACCTGATGCAGCCGTATCGCCTGGAAATGGGCACCCGCCTGGCGACCGCGGCCGGCAAGGATCTGTACGCATACTGGGGAGAGCGCATCAGTACCTGCCTGAACGCGGTCCTGGCCGAACGTCGTGCCGAAGCCCTCGTGAACCTGGCTTCGGAAGAGTATTTCAGGTCGGTCAAACCGAAGCTGCTGTCCGCGCCGGTCATCACCCCGGTGTTCGAGGACTGGAAAGACGGCAAGTACAAGATCATTTCCTTCTACGCCAAGCGGGCGCGCGGCCTGATGGCGCGTTACGCAGCGCAAAACCGCATCACCCGTCCGGCCAGCCTGCAAGCCTTCGACAGCGAAGGCTACCGCTTCGATGCCGGCGCTTCCAGCGAACATGACTGGATTTTCCGGCGCCGGCTGGCAGCCTGATAAAAAAGCCCCGCCATGCTGAAGGGCGGGGCTTGGGACAAGGCGGTGCTAGCGCGCTGCAATCAGAACACGTTCCACCACGACTTGGACTTGACGCGGCCGCCGCGCAGGAAATCGCTGTTCGGGTAGTTCAGCTTCAGCACCCGCTCGGCATCGTCGCGCAGCACGTCCAGTCCGAGAGCATCGTAGGAGCGCGTCATGATGAACAGCGCTTCCTCGGCTGGCGGCGTGTCGGGATACTGGCGCACCGTGATCTGTGCCCGGTTGGCGGCGGCCAGATAGGCGCCGCGGCGATAATAATAATTGGCTACATTGACTTCATAGGTGGCCATCGCATTGACGAGATAGCGCATGCGGTCGTGTGCGTCCGGGGCATACTTGCTGTCCGGGAAGCGGTTGGTCAATTGCTTGAACGCCTCGAAGGCTTCGCGCGCCGCTTTCGGGTCACGCTCGCTCGGGTCCTGGCGCGACAGGAAGTTGAACAGGCTCAGCTTGTCGTTGAAGTTGATCAGGCCGCGCAGGTAGTAGATGTAATCGACGTTGGGGTGATTCGGGTGCAGCTTAATGAAGCGTTCCGTCGCCGCCAGCGCCTGCGCCTGCTCGCCCTGGCGATAATAAACATAGGCGATATCCATTTGCGCCTGTTGCGCATAGGTGCCGAAAGGATAGCGCGACTCCAGCCTTTCCAGGTTCTTGATGGCGTTGTCGTAGTTGCCGGAGGCGATATCCGTTTGCGCCTCCGAGTATAATCGGCCGGCTGACCAGCCCTTGGTCTCGTCGATTTGTTCCGGCAGCCAGCTGCAGGCGGACACCAGCAAAACCAGGGCAAGGGTCGCCGCATTCAGAAATTTTCTTTGCATGTGTATGTGCTACAAATTGGACAATAGGCGGATTATAGCCGATGGGATTTACCGTGAGATTACCCGTAACGCCGGAACCGGCCGAAATTTTGCATGACGACGAACCCGAGGATTACCAGGGCGAAGGCGAGGAGGGCGCGGAGGGCGTGGAAAGCGCGCCGATCGAACTGCGCCTGAGCGTGGATGCCGGCGGCGAGCGCCTGGACAAAGTCTTGTCGAAATTGCTGCCGCAATATTCGCGCAGCCGCCTGCAGCAATGGATCGAAGACGGCCACGTCAGCCTGGACGGCCAGCCGGCCAGGGCCAAAACGACGGTATTGGGCGATGAGACCGTGCTGGTGCATCCGCAGCCGGCCGCCGAAGACAAGGCTTTCACCCCGGAAGCGATGGATTTGCCTGTCGTGCATGAAGATGAGGCCATCCTGGTGCTCAACAAGCCGGCTGGCCTGGTGGTGCATCCGGCCGCCGGCAACTGGTCCGGCACCCTGCTGAACGGCTTGCTGCACCACCTGCCGGCGCTGGCCGGCGTGCCGCGCGCCGGCATCGTGCACCGGCTGGACAAGGATACCAGCGGCCTGATGGTGGTCGCCAAGACCCTCGAAGCGCACACCGACCTGGTGCGCCAGCTGCAGGCGCGCAGCGTCAAGCGCGAATACCTGGCGCTGGTGTGGGGCACGCCGGTGGCGCGCGGCAGGATCGAATCCGCCATCGGCCGCCATGCGCGCGACCGCCTGAAGATGGCGGTCAGCGAAAGCCCGAGCGCCAAGCCGGCGCTGACCCATTTCGAGCGTGTCGCCACCGGCGCGCTCGACGGTCGCGCCGTCAGCCTGGTGCGCTGCCGCCTCGAAACCGGGCGCACCCACCAGATTCGCGTGCACATGCAATCGCTCGGCTTTGCCCTGGTGGGCGACCCGCTATATGGCAAGGCCCATCTGGCGTCGGCATTCCCGCGCCAGGCTCTGCAGGCCTGCCGCCTGGGCTTGAACCACCCGCAAAGCGGCCAGGCTTGCGAATGGAGCGTGCCGCTGGCAGCCGATTTCGCCGCCTTGCTGGAACGCGCCGGCATCGGCCTGCCGGAATGACTCCGGCTGCTGCGCCTGCCGTGCTGCTGCCGGACTGGCCGGACCTGCCGTCGAACGTCGGCGCGCTATCCACCCTGCGCGGCGGCGGCGTCAGCCGGGCGCCGTATGACGACGGCGACGGTGGTGGCGGGCTGAATCTCGGCGTCCATGTCGGCGACGCTCCAGACGCGGTGGCGCAAAACCGCGCCATCCTGCGCGCCTTGCTGCCAGCCGAACCGGCCTGGCTGACCCAGGTGCATGGCACTGCCGTGCTCGATGCCGTCGATGTGCATGGCGCGCCAGCGGCTGATGCCAGCATCGCCAGCACGCCCGGAAGCGTGTGCGCCATCATGACGGCTGATTGCCTGCCGGTATTATTTTGCGATGCGCCTGGTCGCGTGGTGGGCGCGGCCCATGCCGGCTGGCGCGGACTGGCGGCCGGCGTGCTTGAAAACACCGTCGCCGCCATGCGCGCGACTGGTGCCGGCGAGATTCTCGCGTGGCTGGGGCCGGCAATCGGTCCGGCGCGCTTCGAGGTCGGCGAAGAAGTCAGGCAGGCATTTATCGCCGTCGACGCTGAAGCCGATGCCGCGTTTGTGCCGAACATCAAGGCGCCCGGCAAGCATTTCGCCGATATTTATCATCTGGCGCGGCTGGTCTTGCGCCGCCAGGGGATCGAGCGGATTTCCGGCGGCGGCTTTTGCACCGTCACCGAGCGGGAACGGTTCTATTCCTATCGGCGCGATGGCATCACCGGACGCATGGCTTCACTGATCTGGCTGCGGTCTTGATTCGCTGTTTTCGGATTTGCGTCGACGTCGACGTTGCGGTGTCGCAAGTAAATACAAAATAATTGCCAACGGCAACACACAATATAGTAAAAACGTCATAATGCCTGCGATCACTGAGTGTTCCGTTATGGACATCATCAATACGACGTAAATCCAGGCAATCGCAATAATCAGCAGCATAGGCAAATCCGTAAGTATTCCAATCAATAGATTCCAACGATACCGCAAATTGACACAGCCGACAGCCATGAATATTCCACTGCAATTGCATCCGACCATGTGGATGACCCAAATCGCCGATCCCGGCGCCTTCCAGGATTTGCTCAAGTCGGCACAAACCGGCCTTGACGCCTTCGCCCTCAAGGTCGGCGATGCCGAAGTCAAGTTCGATCCTATGGTAATGGCGCAATTACAGGGCGATTACCTGAAACAGTTCACATCGCTTTGGCAAGAACTGGCTTCCGACAAGACGCCGGTACTGGAAGATAACCGTTTCGCGTCGCAAGAATGGCAATCGAATAAGCTGCACGCCTTCACGGCGGCCGCTTATCTGTTGAATGCCCGCTTTCTGCAATCGATGGTCGATGCGGTGCAGGCGCCTGCGAAAGTCAAGCAGCGCATTCAATTTGCCGTACAGCAAACTGTCGATGCCATGTCGCCAGCCAATTTCTTTGCAACCAATCCGGAAGTGCACAAGAAGGTCATTGAAACCAAGGGCGAAAGCCTGACCAAGGGAATCAACCATTTGCTGGCCGACATGCGCAAGGGGCGCATATCGCAAAGCGATGAATCAGCCTTCGAGGTCGGCAAGAATCTCGCCACCACCGAAGGTGCAGTGGTATTCGAGAACGACCTGTTTCAGCTGATTCAATACCGGCCGCAGACCGAGACCGTCTACCAGAAGCCCTTGTTGCTGGTGCCGCCATGCATCAACAAATACTACATTCTCGATTTGCAGCCGCAGAATTCAGTGGTTCGCCATTTGGTGGAACTCGGCCATACGGTGTTCCTGGTGTCCTGGCGCAATCCGGATGCCGCGATGGCGAAAACCACCTGGGATGACTACGTCGATCAGGGCGTGATCGAGGCTGTCCATATCGTGCAGAAAATCTCCGGGCAAAAACAGATCAATGCCTTCGGCTTCTGCGTCGGCGGCACGCTGATTTCCAGTGCGCTGGCGGTCATGTATGCGCGCGGTGAAAAACCCATCGCCAGCCTGACCCTGCTGACCGCACTGCTGGATTTCGAAGATACCGGCATACTCGATGTCTTCATCGACGAGAACCATGTGCGCATGCGTGAGGAAACCCTCGGCCGCGGCGGCCTGATGATGGGGCGCGACATGGCATCGGTGTTTTCCATCCTGCGCCCGAACGACCTGGTCTGGAATTACGTCAAGGCAAATTATCTCAAGGGCGAAGCGCCTGCACCCTTCGACTTGCTTTACTGGAACGCCGACAGCACCAACATGGCCGGGCCGATGTATGCCTGGTACCTGCGCAACACCTATCTGGAAAACAAGCTGAAGCAGCCGGGCGCCTTGACAATTGCCGGCGAGGCGGTCGATCTGGGCGCCATCGATGCTCCGACCTTCATCTATGGCTCGCGCGAAGACCATATCGTGCCGTGGACCTCGGCCTTCGCTTCCATGCGACTGCTGAATCCGAAAAAGCCGGAACGCAACCGTTTCGTTCTCGGCGCTTCCGGCCATATCGCCGGCGTCATCAACCCGCCGGCCAAGAAAAAACGCAGCTACTGGGTCAGCGACAAACCGCTTACCGATGCAGAAGCATGGCTCGAATCGGCCACCGAGCAGCCGGGCAGCTGGTGGGGTGAATGGGCCGATTTTCTTGAAAAACACGCCGGCAAGCAAGTCAAGGCGCCGGCGCAATATGGCAACGAGACCTACATGCCGATCGAACCGGCGCCCGGCCGTTATGTGAAAGCCAAGGCTTGAAGAATAGCTAGGCTTGAAGGACAGAAGAGGGACTTCGCACAAGTCCCCCTGCGATGCAATAATCAGCGTAAAATTTCGTCAAATTTGCGTAAATCTTTGTTTTATCGCAATATAATGATTAGCTTCGGGGCGCGTTAGGACGCGCCATCCTTTTTTCGGCACGACATGCGTTGCGGCGCAATACACTGGAAGTTCAATGACTACCGGACCAAAAAGTTCTGAACGTTTGATCAAGAAATACCCGAACCGTCGTCTTTACGACACCCAAACGAGCTCGTACATCACCCTGAGCGATGTAAAGCAGCTGGTGCTCGACAACGAGAACTTTGCCGTGGTCGACGCCAAGACCAGTGAAGACCTGACGCGCAGCATCCTGCTGCAGATCANNATGCAGGGCATGATGGGCTCTTACCTGGAAAAGAATATCCAGGCTTTCATCGAAATCCAGAACAAGCTGGCCGAAAGCTCCAAGGGTTTTTATGAAGGCAAACCTTTCAGCCCGGAAATGTGGACGCAGTTCATGAATGTCCAGGGGCCGATGATGCAAGGCGTAATGAGCAATTACATCGAGCAAAGCAAGAATATCTTCCTGCAGATGCAGGAGCAGATGCAGAGCCAGACCAAGAACATGTTTGGCGTCTTTCCTTTCGTGCAACCGGTTGAGAAAAAGGAAGAGGACGACAAGTAGTCGAACTTGCCAGGCCAGGGTGCCGCTGTATTCGCGTTGATTCGGATAGGCAGCCTGCGGCGCAATTGGCGCGGCACAAGAGGGTACAATAGCGGATTCAGCTTTTGTACCCTTTTTTCATGCCCAACGATTCTTCCAATCCCAAAGTCGGTTTCGTTTCCCTTGGTTGTCCCAAGGCGCTGGTCGATTCCGAACATATCCTGACGCAATTGCGCGCCGAAGGCTACGACACCGCCAAATCCTACGACGGCGCCGACCTGGTGATCGTCAATACCTGCGGCTTCATCGACGCCGCCGTGCAGGAGTCGCTCGATGCCATCGGCGAAGCCCTGCATGAAAACGGCAAGGTGATCGTCACCGGCTGTCTCGGCGCCAAGAAGGATGCCGCCGGCGATGACATCATCCAGAAGGTGCATCCCAAGGTGCTGGCCGTCACCGGTCCGCACGCGCTCGGCGAAGTCATGAGCGCGGTGCACCTGCACCTGCCCAAGCCGCACGATCCTTTCTCCGACCTGGTGCCGGCGCAGGGAGTTAAGCTCACGCCCAAGCACTACGCCTACCTGAAGATTTCCGAGGGTTGCAACCACCGCTGCAGCTTCTGCATCATTCCTTCCATGCGCGGCGACCTGGTGTCGCGCCCGGTGGCCGATGTCATGCTGGAAGCGGAAAACCTGTTCAAGGCCGGCGTCAAGGAATTGCTGGTAATTTCCCAGGACACCAGCGCCTACGGCATCGACGTCAAGTTCCGCACCGGCTTCTGGAACGGCAAGCCGGTCAAGACCCACATGACCCAGCTGGTCACGGCGCTGGGCGAACTGGCCGCGCAATACGGCGCCTGGGTGCGCCTGCACTACGTCTATCCGTACCCGCACGTCGACGAGATCATCCCGCTGATGGCCTCAGGGCGCATCCTGCCTTACCTGGACGTGCCGCTACAGCATGCGCATCCGGAAGTATTGAAGCGCATGAAGCGTCCGGCCAGCGGCGAAAAGAATATCGAGCGCATCGCCGCCTGGCGCAAGATGTGCCCGGACCTGACCATCCGCTCGACCTTCATCGCCGGCTTTCCGGGCGAGACCGAGGCCGAGTTCGATTACCTGCTCGACTTCCTGAAGGAAGCCGAGATCGACCGCCTGGGGTGCTTTGCCTATTCGCCGGTGGAGGGCGCCACCGCCAACCAGCTGGACAATCCGGTGCCGGAAGAGTTGCGCGAGGAACGCCGCGCGCGCGTGATGCTGCTGCAGGAAGAGATTTCGAAAAAACGCATGCAGGCCAAGGTTGGCAAGACCATGCGCGTGCTGATCGACGAGGTCGAGCCCAACGGCAACGGCGTCGGCCGGACGGCGGCGGATGCGCCGGAAATCGATGGCGTCGTGTATGTGAAGCGCCCCTTCGAGCCGCACCGGCAGCTGAAGGTCGGCGAGTTCGTCGAGGTCGATGTGACCGCCGCCGACGCCCACGATCTGTGGGCCGCCGCGTAATTCTCGCGGAAGTGGCTGGGTTGATGGCAGGGCGGCGCCGGTCAGTCTATGGCCTTGTCCGGCGATAATTAACTATGCGGGAGCATGGCTTGAGCGATACAAAAAAATCTCTGCAGACCACCCTGATTCATAGCGATTACATGGCCCCCGGCGGCTTTGCCGCCTTTCCAACCGCCATCCATCACGCTTCCACGGTTGTCTTTCCCGACGTGGCGGCGCTGCGTTCGCGCAACTGGCAAGACAAGTCGGCCTATACCTACGGTCTGCATGGCACGCCGACCAGCTTCACCCTCGAAGCCCGGCTGGCTGAGCTCGAGGAGGGCAAACATTGCGTGCTGGCGCCCAGCGGCCTGGCGGCGATCGCGCTGGCCGATTTCGCCCTGCTGAAAAGCGGCGACGATGTGCTGATTCCCGATAACGTCTACAGCCCCAGCCGCGAGCTCGGCAACTGGCTGGGGCGTGATTTCGGCGTCACGGCCCGCTACTACGATCCGCTGATCGGCGCCGGCATCGCTGGCCTGATCCAGCCCAATACCCGCCTGATCTGGACCGAGGCGCCGGGCTCTGTGTCGATGGAAGTGCCGGATCTACCGGCGATCTGCCGCGCCGCGCACGACAAGGGGGTGCCGGTGGCGCTCGACAATACCTGGTCGGCCGGCATCGCGCTGCGCGCCTTCGACCTGGGCGTCGATATCGTCATGCAGGCGCTGACCAAGTACCAGTCGGGCGGCTCGGACGTGCTGATGGGTGCATTGATCACGCGCGACACGGCCTTGCACCGCAAGCTGGAAGCGGCCCACATGCGGCTCGGCTACGGCATCGGCATGGACGACGCTTACCTGGTCTTGCGCAACCTGCCGACGCTGAAGCTGCGCTTCGCCGCGCATGACGCCGGCGCGCGCAAGGTGGCGGCCTGGCTGAAAGCGCGTCCCGAGATCGATTGCGTGCTGCACCCGGCCTTGCCGGATTGCCCCGGCCATGAAAACTGGAAGCGCGATTTTTCCGGCGCGGGCGGGCTGTTTTCCATCATATTCAATCGCCGTTACAGCGAGGAACAGACTGACCGTTTCGTCGACAGCCTGAAGCTGTTCAAGATCGGCTTCAGCTGGGGCGGCCCGCACAGCCTGTGCGTGCCTTACCGCATGCCGGCCATGCGCAGCAACTGGCCGCATCCCGGGCAGCTGGTCAGGCTGAATATCGGCCTGGAAGAGCCGGACGACCTGATCGCGGATCTGGAGCAGGCGCTGCGGGCCTTGTAATTGGCTGCATAAGTTGCTGAGCGGTTACGCCTGCGCTTGCCAGAAAAATTTCTCAGCATTTCCCTGTGCGTACGCATCAACTCGATCATTTGTTCTATATCAAACGGTATCACTCGTCTTTTCTTATTTTTTCAGTGGTTCTGAATAAAGTGGAAAAGAGATGCAATGTGGTTCAAGGGTAGGCATTTCGCGAAGCTGATCCGCTTTGAAAAAGGCAAAAAGTGACACGCGCATGGCTCATGTGCGGCAATGCAAATATCAATTCAAAAACACAAAGCCCTTGCCATCGGGCTTTGAAGGTCACGCAATCTTCCTGACTGGCTTGTACTGATTTCCTGGCAAGCCACCTATCAAGCAGAGAAACAGCATCCGCCACACGACCGCGTGGCGTAGATGAATTCATCCTGTAAATATCGTTAGCTTATTGAAGGAGTACGCCATGGATAGCAAATTGCGCCCCGTGCCAATGCAGGGGCACGGCAAATCATCATTTCGCTGGATCGGCCTGATTACTCTCGTTTTGCAATTTTTTTTGCTGGCGCCGGGGGCGATGGCACAAACCGGCTGGCAATCGCTTGGCGGCTACGTTAGCAGCAATATTACAGCCGGAAGCAATGCCGATGGCCGCCTGGAAGTCTTTGTGCGCGGATCTGACTATGCCTTGCACCATCAATGGCAAGTGGCGCCAAACAATGGCTGGTCCGGATGGGCATCGCTGGCCGGATACAGTCAGATTGACCCGACTGTGGTAAAGAATACTGATGGTCGCCTGGAAGCCTTCATACTGGATGCCAATGGCGTGGCATGGCACCGATGGCAAACGGCGCCGAATGGCAACACCTGGTCGAACTGGTCTTCGCTGGGAGGAAATCTGACCAGCAATATCGCCGTGGGAATCAATGGGGATGGCCGCCTGGAGATTTTTGCGCGCGGAACCGATAACGCGCTTTGGCATAAATGGCAGACGTCGGTAAATGGCAACTGGTCCGCGTGGTCATCGCTGGGCGGCGTGCTGACGAGTCAGCCAGCCGTGGCATCGCAAGCAGATGGCCGGCTGGAAGTATTCGTGAAAGGATCGGACAATGCCGTGTACCACATCAGGCAGACAGAGTCGATTACCACCTGGACTGGCTGGGAAAACCTGGGTGGCAGCATCAAAGGGCAGGTTCGGGTCGGGCGCAACTATGATGGCCGGCTGGAATTGTTCGTTCTGGGTAATGACAATTCATTGTGGCACCAGTGGCAAACCGCTGCCAATGCCAATAGCTGGAGCGGCTGGCAATCGCTTGGCGGCGGGGTGCTCAGCAACATCGCAGTCGGCGCCAATCGCGATGGCCGGCTGGAAGCGATCGTGCTCGGCACCGATAACGCGATCTGGTATCGGGCACAGACGGCAGCGAACAGCAATAGCTGGACCGCATGGACTTCGTTGGGCGGTAACCTGATCACCGATCCGACAGTGGCGGCAAATGCCGATGGCCGCCTGGAAGTGTTCGCTGTCGGACGCGACAATGCGCTTTATCATCGCACCCAGGCGCGCCCGAACAGCTGGGACTAAGCCTGAAGTAACCAGGGCGGAATGGGGCTGAGGGCGATGGTGGCAGGCAGAGCGATTATTTCACCGCCGGCTTTTTGCTGGGCACGACGACCGGCGCCAGGTTCTTCCATAGCAGCTTGGTGAATTCCTTGGCCGGCATCGGCCTGCTGAAGAAATAACCCTGGATTTCCTCGCAGCTGCGGTCCGACAGGAATTGCAGCTGCTCGCTCTTTTCCACGCCTTCGGCCACCACGGTGATTTTCAGGCTCTTGCCCATGGCGATGATGGCTTCGGTGATGGCTTCGTCGGCCGGGTCGCCTGGCACGTCCTGGATGAAGGAACGGTCGATCTTGATGATATCGATCGGGAACTGGCGCAGGTGCGACAGCGAGGAATAACCGATGCCGAAATCGTCGATGGCGATGCGGATGCCCATTGCCTTCAATCCCTGCAGCATCTGGATGGTGCGCTCCGGATTGTACATCATCATGCTCTCGGTGATCTCCAGCTCCAGCAGGGTCGGGTCCATGCCCAGTTCACGCAGGGTTTGCGCGGTGTCTTCCAGCAGGCCATCATCGACGAACTGGCGCGCAGACAGGTTGACCGCCACGCTCAGCGGCGGCAGGTTCTGCCGCTGCCAGGAGCAGACCTGCTTGCAGGCTTCGCGCATCACCCATTTGGACAGCGGCACGATCAGGCCGGTTTCTTCCGCCAGCGGAATGAACTGGTCCGGCGACAGCAGGCCCAGTTCCGGATGCTGCCAGCGCACCAGCGATTCGACGCCGGTGATGCGGCCGGTGCGGGTCTCCACCTTGCCCTGATAGTACAGTACCAGTTCCTCGCGTTCGATGGCGCGACGCAGACTGGATTCCAGCGCCAGCATCTTGGCCGCGTGCTGGCTCATGTAGGCGGAATAGAACTGGAAATTATTCTTGCCGCGGTCCTTGGCGCGGTACATGGCGATGTCGGCGTGCTTCATCAGCGCGAACTCGTCCTTGCCATCCTCGGGGAAGATCGACACGCCGATGCTGGCGGTGATGTGGATGAGCTGGCCGTTGAGCGGAAATTCCTGCACCAGCGCGGTCAGGATCTTTTGTGCGACGTGGCTGACATGCTCCGAATCGGTGATGTCCTCGAGCAGCACCACGAATTCGTCGCCGCCCAGGCGCGCCACCAGATCGCCGTGCAGGGCGTTGCCGAGCCGGCGCGACATTTCCTGCAGCAGGCGGTCGCCGGCGTCGTGGCCGAGGGTGTCGTTGACGTACTTGAAGCGGTCGAGGTCGATGAACAGCACCGCCAGCGACTTGCCATGCCGTCCGGCCAGATCGATCGCGTGGCACAGGTGGCGGTTGAACATTGCCCGGTTCGGCAGGTTGGTCAGCGAGTCGTGGTAGGCAAGGTGCTGGATGTGATCCTGCATCTCCTTGCGCTCGGTGACGTCGCGCACCAGCGACAGTAGGTGCTGGCGGCCGTTGATGTCGATCGGCCCCATGCGGATCTCGACCGGGAAGGTCGAGCCATCCTTGCGCCGGTAGCGGCTTTCGCGCGCGATTGGCGCGCCAGCCTTGAGCTTGCCGGTCAGTTTCTTGAGCTCCCTGGTCGTCAGGTCGAGATCGATGTCCTGCGCCGACATGCTGAGCAATTCGTCCCGCGTATAGCCGAGTCCTTCGCAGCCCTGCTGGTTGACGTCGATGAAGCGGCCTTGCATGTCATGCACATAGAAGCTGTCGGAAGCCTGCTCGACCAGCGCGCGGAAGTGCGCCTCGCTCTCGCGCAGGGCCAGTTCGACCTGCTTGCGCTGGAAAAACTGGCCGATATGGCGGCCGATGAAGTGCGCGCTCTGCATGGTTTCGCGGTCGGCTTCATGCGGCTGCAGACTGAAGAATTCCATGATGCCGAGAATTTCGCCGGCCGCCTGCAGCGGAAAGGCCAGGCAGCCGTGCAGGCCGTTGGCGGCGGCTACCTTGGCGCGTTCGAAATGCTCGCCGCGCGAAGCGTCCGGGAACCAGTCGGCGCGCGCCACGCGCAGGGTGCGGCTGGAAAGCGCGCCGCTGGCCGGCAAGGGAATCTGGTCGGGCGTGCTGCCGAAGAATCGCTCGATGTCGGGACGCGGCTGGGTCCAGGTGGCGGCACGACGCAGCACGCCAGCCTTCTTGTCCGGCATCCACAGCGCGCCGCACGCCCAGCCGAAAGTGGCACAGATGGTTTCGATAATCTCGGGAATCACTTCGACCGGCGAATCGCACTCGGCCAGGAGTCGCGCGACCGTGTGTTCCATCGATTGCCGCACTTCGATCAGCTTGCGGTTGTTGACGTCCATGACCGTGCCGAACAGGCGGCAAACCTGGCCACGGGCATTCTTCACGGGCTGACCGAGCGCGCGCACCCAGCGCACTTCGCCATCGGGCAGGTGGTAGCGGAATTCGATTTCGAACTTGCGGGCATCGTGCAGCGCCGCTTCGACGCGGTCCTTGACGTACAGGCGGTCGTCGCGGTGCACCTGGCGCGAGAGTTCCTTGTAGGTCGGCATTGGCGCCGAAGGCGACAGGCCGAAGATGCGGAAGCATTCGCGCGACCATTTGCCCTGGCCCAGTCTGCGGTCGAAGGACCAGTCGCCCAGGCCGGCTATGCGCTGGGTTTCTTCGATGCGGCTGGTTAATTCCTGGATTTCAGAGAAGGAGAAATCCCTGATGCGATCAGCGCCGGCCGGGTCCAGCGCCAGGTCGGCGCAGGAAATGCTGACATGCTCGAGAAATTCCAGCCATCGCTCAAGACTGGGCGGCTCGCCGGGATGGTCGGCCCCGAGCTGTTTGAGCTGCTTGAGCAATGAGGAATAGTTGCGTTGCACGGATCGACGCCTCGGGTATCCTGGTCAGCGGTTGCGAGGCCGCGTCTGGAAGCAGTGGACAGCGGCAGCGCTAAATTTGCTTTATTAAAATTAATTGTAAGCCAGAAAAAATAGCGGATTATTTTGCCTTCGCCAATATGCAATCTTTTTTGTTTAATAGCAAATAATTATTGGGGAATTCAGATATTTGTGGCTATTCCGCCAGAGGTAATTCGTGGTAATTATTTTGTGCGAAGCAGCAAATTTCTTCTACGCAAATTATTTAACTCTGTGTCGGCTTATCTGCCGGAAAAGTCGGTTCAGGCCGGCATCGGCTTGTTCGCAAGGAGGTCCAGGAATCCCTTGATCAGGCGGTATGCTTTCCAGATCGGTGCAACGAACCAGACCAGCCAGGCGAGGGGAATACCGACGAAGCTGATGAACAGCACGCCACCCAGTAACATCCAGAACAAATACCACCAGAATGAACGAATTTGCCAGCTGTGGTGACTGTATAAAAAAGTGCCACGGGCATCATCGCGTTTGACGTAATTAACAATCAGCGGCACCCAGTTCAGCAATCCCAGCGATACCACCAGACTGGCGCCGTGAAAAATATACAGCCACCAGACGAGATCTCTTTGGGCCTGGGTCTGCGGGTCGAACACGAGTTCCTGGTTCATAAGGTTCCTTGGCTTTGTATCTGCGTAATGCTATCGCGGTAAGCTGACAATGTAGGAAGTTACAAGGGTAAAGTTTATCGTGTTTGCCAGTACTTTGCGGCAGCACCAATATTGCGTCTGCTCATTCGTACAGCCATTGAATGGCCGTTGTGCGGCCCATCAGAAACCCCGCATTGGCGTCGGCCACCTTGCGCAGGTAATTCCACATCGCCTTGATGCGCGCAACTTCGCGGCGTTCGGCCGGAGCTACCAGCCAGAATGAGCGGGTAATGTCGATTTCCTGCGGCAGAACCGGCACCAGGTCCTGCGCGGTGTTGCCCATGAAGCAGGGCAGCAAGGCTATGCCCAAGCCCGAGCGGGTCGCCTGGTATTGCGCGATGACGCTGGTGCTGCGCAGGAAGGGTTTCACTGATGGCAGCCATTTGCGCAAGGTTACTTGCTGGTCGGCGAAAATCAGGTCGTCGACATAATCGATCCAGCGATGGCCGGCCAGGTCGGTGACCGAGCGAATCGGCGCATGCCGCTCCAGGTAAGCCGGGGTGGCATAGGGCAGCAGGCGGTAATCGGCCAGTTTGGCGGTAACGAAGCTGTCGGTGGTGGGACGATCGATGGTGACGGAAGCATCCGCCTCGTGGCGGGACAGGTTGACATGGCGCGGCAGCGGCAGCAGGTCGATGGTGATGGCCGGGTGCGAGGTGCAGAACTGCGCCAGATGCGGGGCCAGGAAAAAGCTGCCGAAACCTTCGGTGGTGCCCAGGCGGATGTCGCCGCTCAAGGCCACGCTGTCGCCGGAAACGTCCGCCTCCACCGCGGCCAGGGTGGTTTCCAGCTTTTCGACATGCTCCAGCAGGCGGTGGCCGGCGCTGGTCAGGTGGTGACCGTGCGAATTGCGGTCGAACAGTTTGGCACCGATGGTTTCCTCAAGCTTGCGCAAGCGCCGTGACAGGGTGGACTGGTTCATCCCCATCACTTCGGAAGCCTCCAGCGCGGAGTGCGCCCGCGCCAGTCCCAGAAATACCCGGAAGTCATCCCAGTCGACCTGTTTCATCGTTTTTCTCTGCTATGCATAAATGCATAATAGCACAGCGATTTTCATTGAGCCAAACTCAAAAATGTCATCTACAATTATTTCACATTACACCAACAACTGAAGGAGACAGCGATGACTAGCAAGTTCTTGCGCAAAGCCGTATTACCCCTGGCACTGGCCATGTCTTTCGGCGCTCAGGCGCAAATCTCGGATAACGAAGTTCGGATCGGCGTGCTGACCGATATGTCGGGGCCGTATTCCGTGTTTGGCGGCAAAGGCTCGGTGGTCGCCACCAACCTGGCCATTGAAGATTGCTTGAAAGCCGAATGCAAGGGCATGAAGATCAAGGTGCTGTCGGCCGACCATCTGAACAAGGCTGACATCGCTGCTTCCAAGGCGCGCGAGTGGCTGGACGTGGACAAGGTCGATGCCTTTGCCGACCTGACCAATTCAGCGGGGGCGATCGCGGTGCAGAAGCTGATGCGCGAAAAAGGCGCGGTCGGCCTGTTCAACGGCCCGGCCACCACCCGCCTGACCAATGACGAATGCGCGCCGAACAGTTTCCACTGGATGTTCGACACTTACTCGGCCTCGGCCGGCGCGGCGGCGGCGCTGACGCGCGCCGGCGGCAAGAGCTGGTACTTCATCACGGTCGACTATGCTTTCGGCCTCTCGCTGGAAAAGGATGCGGCCGAACAGGTCAAGGCCAATGGCGGTAACGTGGTCGGCGCGGTGAAACATCCGCTGAATGCCAGCGATTTCTCATCCTTCCTGCTGCAGGCGCAGTCCTCCAAGGCCGAGGTGATCGGCTTGGCCAATTCGACGCAAGATGCCATCAACGCCATCAAGGGTGCGCGCGAATTTGGCATCGGCAAGAACCAGAAACTGGCGGCTTTGCTGCTGAATATTACCGACGTGCACGCGCTGGGGCTGCCGCTGGCGCAAGGTCTGATTTTCTCCGAAGGTTTTTACTGGAATTTTGACGAGCAGACCAAGGCATTCTCCGAGCGCTTTGAAAAGATCCACAAGGCCAAGCCAAACTCGGTGCATGCCGGAGTGTATTCGAGCGTGCTGCATTACCTGAAGTCGGTGGCGGCCGCCAAGTCTGACAATGCGACTACGGTGGCGGCCAAGATGCGTGAATTGCCGATCAAGGATGCCGTCATGCGCAATGCCAGCATTCGCCCGGACGGCCGCGTGATCCATGACATGTACCTGGTCGAAGTCAAGAAGCCGGAAGAGTCGAAGGGGGCGTGGGATTACTACAAGCTGAAGGCGACCATCCCCGCCGACAAGGCATTCCAGCCGCTGGCGCAGTCGCAGTGCCCGCTGGTGAAGAAGTAAGCAAAGGATATTTATAATGAAAATCGCATTCATCGGCCTGGGCAACATGGGCTTGCCCATGGCGAAGAACCTGGTCAAGGCCGGCTTTTCGGTTGCCGGCTTCGATTTGTCCGGCGCGGCGCTGCAGGCGCTTGAGGCTGCCGGCGGCAAGGCTGCCGACAGTGCCGCCGAAGCGGCACGCGACGCGCAGGTGGTGGTCAGCATGCTGCCTGCCGCGGCGCACGTGAAGTCGCTCTACCTGGGCGGCGGGCAGGGCGCCCAGAGTACCCAAGGCTTGCTGGCGCAGATGGCGCCCGGCGCCCTGATCATCGACAGCTCCACCATCTCGGCCAGCGCGGCGCGCGAAGTGGCCGAGGCGGCACGGGCCAAAGGCATCGACATGGTCGATGCGCCGGTTTCGGGCGGGACCGCCGCCGCCGACGCCGGCACCCTGACATTCATGGTCGGCGGCGACGGCGCGCAGCTGGAGCGTGCCCGCGCCGTGCTGGAAAAGATGGGCAAGAATATCTTCCATGCCGGCGATCATGGCGCCGGCCAGACCGCCAAGGTCTGCAACAACATGCTGCTTGGGATCATCATGAGCGGCACCTGCGAAGCGCTGCAGCTGGGCATCGCCAACGGCCTCGATCCGAAAATTTTGTCGGAAATTATCGGCAAGAGCTCGGGCGCCAGCTGGGTGGTCAATTCCTACAATCCCTGCCCGGGCACCCTGGAAAACGTGCCGTCGTCGCGCGCTTACAGCGGCGGCTTCGCCACCGACCTGATGCTCAAGGACCTGGGCCTGGCGGTGGAAGCGGCTACCGATATCCGCGCCAGCGTGCCGCTGGGCGGACTGGCGCGCAATCTGTTCGCCATGCATAGCGCCGCCGGCAACGGCAAACTTGACTGCGGCAGCATCTTCAACATGTTCGCCGTAGCAAAGCCCTGATCAGTCGCATATCAGAATTCACCGGGCGCCGCGTCGCAGGCGGCGGGCGCCCATCCAACAGTCAAGAGGAAAGAGAGACATCATGAGCCAAACCATCACCCACTTCATCAACGGCGAACTCGATGCCGGCAGCGGCGGCCGCACCGGCGCGGTCTTCAATCCTTCCACCGGCGAGGAAATCGCGCGCCTGCACTACGGCGATCGCGCCACCCTCGACCGCGCAGTGGCGACGGCAGCGCAAGCCGGCCAGCGCTGGGGGCAGCAATCGCACGCGCAGCGCCAGGCGGTAATGTTCAAGCTGCGCGAACTGGTGATCGCCAATACCGACCGCCTGGCCGAGATGATCGGCCGCGAGCATGGCAAGACCATCGCCGACGCCAAGGGCGAGATCGGCCGCGGCGTCGAGGCGATCGAATTCGCCTGCAGCGAGCCGCATGTCACCAAGGGCGAATACGCTACTAATGTCGGCGGCGGCATCGATGTCTACTCGATGCGCGTGCCCATCGGTGTGGTCGGCATCATCTCGCCGTTCAATTTCCCGATCATGGTGCCGGTGGCGATGATGGCCATGGCTATCGCAGTCGGCAACGGCATCGTCTGGAAACCGTCGGAAAGGGTGCCGAGCGCGGCGATGGAATTTGCCCGCCTGTGCGAGCAGGCCGGCTTGCCCAAGGGCGTCTTCAACATCGTCCACGGCGACAAGGAAATCGTCGACGGCATGCTGGAGCATCCAGGCATTGCCGGCATCAGCTTCGTCGGCTCGACCCCGGTGGGCGAGTACATCTATCAGAAGGGCACTTCGCACAACAAGCGCGTGGCGTCCTTCACTGGTGGCAAGAACCACATGGTAGTGATGCCCGATGCCGATCTCGAAGCCGCGGCTTCGGCCTTCGTCTCCGCCGGCTTCGGTTCGGCCAGCCAGCGCTGCATGGCGGTATCTCTGCTGCTGCCGGTAGGCCTGGCTACGGCCGAGCGCCTGCGCGAACTGGTGATCCCGAAGATCAATGCGCTCAAGGTCGGTCCCTACAATGACCCGGCGGCAGACTTCGGCGCGGTGATCTCGGCGCAATCGAAACAGACCGTGCTGCGCGCCATCGACGAGTGCCAGCGCGCCGGCGCCGAAATGGTGATCGATGGTCGCGACATCAAGGTGGCAGGCCATGAAAACGGTTACTACATCGGCCCGACCCTGTTCGATCACGTCACCACCGAGATGGAAATGTACAAGCAGGAAGTGTTCGGCCCGGTGCGCGCCATCATGCGCCCGGTCAGCTTCGACGAAGCCATCGCCATCACCAACAAGCACGAGTTTGGCAACGGCGCGGTGATCTTCACCCGCGACGGCAAGTCGGCGCACCGCTTCATGAGCGAGGTGGAGGCGGGCATGATCGGCGTGAACGTGCCGGTGCCGCTACCGGTGGGCTACTTCAACTTCGGCGGCCTGCGCCGCTCCAAGTTCGGCGAGTCGCACATGTTCGGGCCGGACGCCGCGCGCTTCTACACCAAGCTGAAGACCGTTTCCCAGCGCTGGCCCAATCCAGACCAGCAGGCCATGCCGGTTTCACTGGCCTTCGACGCCAGCGCCTGATCGGGCGTATGGCAGGCCTGGCCGCGGAAGCGCGCCAGGCCGATGTTGCTGCATGGTAGCCGCCGGATCGATCATCCGGCGGTTTTTTTATGCGGATTTCATGCGGCTTTTATGCTTGGCAAATCAGGCTTGATACCCTGGCGGCTGCCAGATTTGCTCAAGTCCATACAGGCTTGCCGAATGAATCGACCAGAAAGTCGATCAAGGACCGTAACTTCAATGGCAATTGTCGGCGAGAGGTATAGACGGCATAAATGCCAAGTTCAACCGTTTGGTATCCTGGCAAGAGCGATTTCAATTTTCCTTCGCGCAGTGCGTCGTACACCAGAAAATCCGGCTGCATGACAATTCCCTGATCCTGCAAAGCCGCAGCGACGCAGGTGTCGCCGCTGTTCGCATGAAATCGCGGCCTTGTTTTAACGACTTCGACTTTTCCGCCTGGATCAGTGAATTCCCATTCGTCCTTCGAAGTCCAGTAGGTATAGGAAATCACGTTATGCTCGCTGATGTCTTGCGGATGTTTAGGGGTTCCGTGCCGCTTCAGATACGCGGGAGAGGCACACAGCACCATCTTCGTCGACGCAAGCTTTCGTGCGATGAACGTCGGATGTGGCGTGCGGGAGATCCGCACTGCCAGATCATATCCATCTTCGACCAAATCGACGGTGCGGTCCGACAGTGACACTTCCATTGACACCTTCGGATGCTGTTGCAGGAATTTGCCCCAGAGCGGAGCCAGATGCGATATTCCAAACGTCACCGGTGCGCTGACGCGAAGATGCCCTGACGGTTCGCCACTACGCAGACTCAGCTCCGATTCCGCTTCCTCCAGCCCATTGAGCAAGTCCGTACAACGCAAATAAAACAGTTGGCCCTCGTCGGTCAGCGAGAGCTTGCGTGTCGTTCGGTTGAGCAGCCTTATCCCGAGGCGCTGCTCCATGTCGGCCACCTGGCGCGAGATAGCTGCTTTCGAGGTATTGAGAGCGTCTGCCGCACGTACGAAACTTCCGTTATCCACCACGGCAACAAATGCCTGCATTTCCTGAAATTTATCCATTGTCTTGAATATTGAAACAAATAATCCATTAAATGACTATTTATCTCAAATACATCAACAAGTAAAGTGCCTTCATCGGCGGTCGGGATGATGGCTTACTTAATGACAAACTGAAAGGAAACATCATGAAAGTAAGGATTATCGGCGCTGGCAATATGGTCAAAGGGCTGAAATGCCGACGGCAAGGCAGCGCAACGCTGCAAGCAGTATTTTGATAGGCGCTCTCAGCTTCGCCGCGTGAGCCCGGCAATGTATAGGAGAATGGAAATATGTTGGTCAATGGACGATGGATGGAAAACTGGCATCCAATTCAGGCAAGCGACAGCGACGGCCGTTTTCTGCGCCAGCGCTCCGGATTCCGGGGGCGAATTGGATCCGAAGACAAGAGCATTTACATGCCGGAAGCCGGTCGATATGTGCTGTATGTCGCCTATATCTGCCCGTGGGCCAGCAGGGCACTGATTGCCTTAGGGTTGAAAGGATTGCAGTCCGTGGTTGAGGTCTGCGCTGTCGACCCGCGACTGGGGAATCAGGGCTGGCGGTTCAGCGGCGAGATGGACAGCGACAGGGATACAGTGAACGATGCCAGTCATTTGCATGAACTGTATACAATGGCCGATCCGGACTATACCGGTCGCGCTACCGTGCCTGTGTTGTGGGACAAAAAAACGCGCAGCATTGTCAATAACGAGTCGGCTGATATCCTGCAGATTCTTGATCGGGATTTTGCTGCTTTTGCGAGCAACAACGTTGACCTGCGGCCTGCTGCTCTGGAAGCTGACATTGACCAGGTCAACGAAGCACTCTACAGAGACTTCAACAACGGCGTATATCAGGCAGGATTTGCCAGCACCCAGAAGGCATATGACGAGGCCGTGCAAAAAGTATTCGCATCGCTGGACTCGATGGAGCAAAGGCTGTCACGACAGCAATGGCTGGTCGGGGATCAGATGACGGAAACCGATATCCGCGCATTCGTCACATTGATCCGGTTTGACCTGGCGTATTACGGTCTGTTCAAGTGCAATATTCGGCCGCTTTCCGCCTATCCCGCTGTGCTGGCCTATCTGCGGCGGCTTCTATCCATCCCGGCATTCGCTTCCAGCGTTCGCCCGGACCATATCAAAGCCGGTTATTACTCGATTAAATCGCTCAATCCCAGCGGGATTATTCCAGCTGGCCCGACGCTTGACTATCTTGCCGGCCACGCTGCATTTTCCTCCTGAAACCAACTACCATGTTCAAGAAGATGCGTCTAATGCATTCATGAAAGGCATCGCGCCGGCACTCAAGCAGGGGGAGTATCCGGCTCGAGCCGCGTGTGTCATTTTGAATTTTGATGCAATGCATCCTGACTTAGTACCGACCTTGAGCATTAGTTATGCGACCCCGTCGAACAGGTTCAGGACGCCGTCGAGGCCGGTGAAATTCAAGGCCACGTCGGCTTGCGCGCGCACCACCGGCTTGGCGCGGTAGGCCACCGACATGCCGGCCACGCCCATCATCGCCAGGTCATTGGCGCCGTCGCCCATGACGATGGCCTGCGCCGGCGATGCGCCGATCTCGCGGCACACGCGCAGCACGGTATTCTTCTTTTCCTCGGCGTCGACGATGCCGCCGATGACGCGGCCGGTCAGCTTGCCGTCGTTGATTTCCAGGCGGTTGGAATGGGTATAGTCCAGGCCGAGACGTTCCTTGATGCGGTCGGTGAAGAAGGTGAAACCGCCGGATACCAGCAGGGTCTTCAGGCCCGCTGCCTTGGCCGCAGCCAGCAGGTTTTCCGCGCCGGGAGAGAGTTTCAGGCGTTCGTCATAGACGCGTTGCAGGGCGGCGGCATCGAGGCCGTTCAGGAGCGCCACGCGGCGCGCCAGGCTTTCGCGGAATTCGATCTCGCCGCGCATGGCGGCTTCGGTGATTTCCGCTACCTGCGGCTTCAAGCCCTGCATGTCGGCGATTTCGTCGATGCATTCGATGGTGATCAGGGTCGAATCCATGTCCATGGCCAGTAGCTTGAAGTCGGACAGGCGCTGGTTGGGCATGACGAAGGCATAGTCAAGCTTTGCGGCCTGGCAGGCGGCATCGAGCGCGGCAGCGGTTTCTTCGTTGCGCAACGCGCCTGCGCAGCGCCAGGCGCCGGGCGGCGCGCTCATACTCGTGCTCGTGTCGAGGGCGGCGATGGATTCGGCCTGGGCCAGGGCGGCAATGCGTTCGATCTCGGCGCGCTCGGTGGCGGCGCCTTGCAAAATCAGGTTCATGCTTCTTGTTGGGTAATTGACAAATAAAATGGTTGCGTCATGCCAGCAGTGCGCGGATCGTGGTCCTGACCTGGTTCACCCGCGCTGCAAGATCCGGCATGCCGGCCGTGATGCGTAGTTTATCCTGCCCGTGCAGCTTGATGTGGCGGTTCTTCTGGATCAGTCCGATGATCTTCATGGCGTCGATGGGCGGGTTCGGCTCGAACTGCAGCACGGCGGATTCGGCATGGGCGTCGATTTTGATAATCCCCAGGGGCTTTGCCGCCACGCGCAGGCGATGGGTTTCCAGCAGGGCCCTGGCCGGGTCGGGCAGCTTGCCGAAACGGTCGATCAATTCTTCCTGCAAGTCGTCAATCGCTTCGTTCGAGGTGCAGTTGGCCAGGCGCTTGTACACCGACAGGCGCTCCTGCACGTCGCCGCAGTAATCGGCAGGCATCAGCGCCGGCACGTGCAGGTTGATCTCGGTGGTAGTAGCCAGCGGCGCGGCCAGGTCCGGCTCCTTGCCGTTTTTCAGCGCGCGCACTGCTTCGTTCAGCATGTCGGAATACAGCTGGAAGCCGATCTCGACCATTTCACCCGACTGGCTTTCGCCCAGCACTTCGCCGGCGCCGCGGATTTCCAGGTCGTGCATGGCCAGGAAAAAGCCGCTGCCCAGTTCTTCCATCTGCTGAATGGCGTCGAGCCGGCGCTGCGCCAGCTTGGTCAGGCCCTGCACGTCGTTGACCAGCAGGTAGGCATAGGCCTGGTGATGCGAGCGGCCGACGCGTCCGCGCAACTGGTGCAGTTGCGCCAGGCCGAACTTGTCGGCGCGGTGCATGACGATGGTGTTGGCGGTTGGCACGTCAATGCCGGTTTCGATGATGGTGGTGCACAGGAGGATATTGAAGCGCTGGGCGACGAAGTCGCGCATCACCTTTTCCAGGTCGCGCTCGTGCATCTGGCCGTGCGCTACGGCGATGCGCGCTTCCGGCAGCAATTCTTCCAGCATCGCGCGGCGGTTTTCGATGGTTTCAACCTCGTTGTGCAGGAAATATACCTGGCCGCCGCGCTTCAATTCGCGCAGGCAGGCTTCCCGGATGACGGAAGCATTTTCGGAACGCACGAAAGTCTTGATCGCCAGGCGTTTTTGCGGCGCGGTGGCGATCACGGAAAAGTCCCGCAAGCCTTCCAGCGCCATGCCCAACGTGCGCGGGATCGGCGTAGCGGTCAGCGTCAGCACATCGACTTCGGCGCGCAGGGCCTTCAGTGCTTCCTTCTGGCGCACGCCGAACCGGTGTTCCTCATCGATGATCACCAGGCCAAGGCGTGAAAACTTCATTTCCGGCGACAAGAGCTTGTGGGTGCCGATAGCGATATCGATGGTGCCTTCGCTCATGCCCTTGACGGCCTGGGTGATTTCCTTGCCGCTCCTGAAGCGCGACAGCTCGGCAATTTTCACCGGCCAGTCGGCGAAGCGATCGGCAAAATTCTGCGCATGCTGCTCGGCCAGTAGGGTGGTCGGCGCCAGCAGCGCCACCTGCTTGCCGCCCATGACGGCGACGAAGGCAGCGCGCAGGGCGACTTCAGTCTTGCCGAAACCGACGTCGCCGCAGATCAGTCGATCCATCGGTTTACCGGAGGTCATGTCGGTGATGACGGCATGGATGGCGGCGGCCTGGTCCGGGGTTTCCTCGAAACCGAAGCTTTCGGCAAAGGCTTCGTAATCGTGCGCCGAATACTGGAAGGCATGGCCCTGGCGCGAGGCGCGGCGGGCATACAGGTTCAGCAGTTCGGCGGCGGTGTCGCGGATTTGCTGGGCGGCTTTCTTGCGTGCCTTTTCCCACTGGCCGGAGCCGAGCGCATGCAGCGGCGCATCCTCCGGCGAAGCGCCGGAATAGCGCGAAATCACGTGCAGTTGCGACACCGGCACGTAGAGTTTGGATTCCTTGGCGTATTCCAGGTGCAGAAATTCGGTGTCGCCATCGCCCATGTCCATGCTCACCAGGCCCATGTAGCGGCCGATGCCGTGGTTGACGTGCACCACCGGGTCGCCGATTTTCAGCTCCGAGAGGTCGCGCACCATCGATTCGACGTGGCTGGCGCCTTCCTGCTTGCGGCGTCCGGCGCGCCGCCCCGAGCCGGCATACAGCTCGGTTTCGGTGATGAAGGCGAGATCACAACCGTTGGCCAGCAGCTGGAAGCCGGCCTGCAAGGGTGCCACGCCCAGCATCAGCTTTTCCGACGAGCTAAGGAAATCGGCATAGCTGTCGCAAGCCGCAAGGCTAAGCCCGTATTCGCGGAAATACTGCGACAGGGTTTCGCGCCGCCCGCCCGAATCGGCGCAGATCAGGACCCGCTTGTCAGTCTGCAGCAGGAACGAGCGCAGGTTGGTGACGGGATCGTCCAGACGGCGGTTGACGGCGATATCCGGCAGCGGCGCCGACAGCTCCGAGGCGGCCGAATCCTGCTGAATTACCCAGCGTCCGTGGGGTTTGACCAGGGTGAAGAAATCTTCGTCGGTCAGAAACAGCTGTTGCGGTTCCAGTAACGGCCGCTCGCGGTCGGATTTTAGGAATTTATAGCGCGAACCGGTATCGTTCCAGAAGCGCTTGATCGCCGCGTCGACATCGCCTACCAGGGCAAAGGCGGCATCGGCCGGCAGGTATTCGAACAGCGTCGCGGTGTGCTCGAAAAACAGCGGCAGGTAATATTCGATGCCGGCCGAAGCGATGTCGTTGCCGATATCCTTGTAGATGACCGAGCGCGACGGATCGCCCTCGAAAACTTCGCGCCAGCGGCCGCGAAAAGCCGTGCGCGCGGCTTCGTCCATGGGGAATTCGCGCCCTGGCAGCAGGCGCACTTCCCTGACCGGGTACAGCGAGCGCTGGGTATCGGCGTCGAAGGTGCGGATGGTTTCGATGGTGTCGCCGAACAGGTCGAGCCGGTAGGGCAGCGCCGAGCCCATCGGGAACAGGTCGATCAGGCCGCCGCGCACCGAGTATTCGCCGGGCGACATCACCTGCGCCACATGGGTATAGCCGGCCAGCGTCAATTGCGACTTCAGCTGCGCCTCGTCGAGTTTTTCGCCCTGCTTGAAAAAGAAGGTATAGGCCGCCAGGAAGGAGGGCGGCGCCATGCGCAGCAGCGCCGTGGTGGCCGGCACGATCAGCACGTCACACTGGCCACTACTGATCTCGTGCAGGGTGGCCAGTCGCTCGGACACCAGGTCCTGGTGCGGTGAAAAGGCGTCGTAGGGCAGGGTTTCCCAGTCCGGCAGCAGGTGGCAGCGCAGCTGCGTTGCCTCATTAGCGTTGCCACTGGCGCCGAACCAGCGGATTTCCGCCAGCAGGCGCTGGGCATCCGTGGCATTGGCCACCACCACCGCCAGCATGCGCTTTTGCGCCGCCAGTTCGGCGGCGGCTTGCGCCAGCGCCCAGGCATCGGCGGAGCCGTGCACGGCTGGCAGGACAAAGCGGTGGCCCGGCTTGGGCAAGGATTTCTTGAGATCGAAAGACATGCAAAGGGTGGTGCACAAAGACAAAAAGGCCAAAGCGCGAAATAGGCGGTTTGGCAGGGCGGGATCAATACGAAATTATAAACGATGGCTTGGGCGCGGCTGCTGTATCATTTCTCAATTTTGCCGTTTAGCCACATGGCCCATTCCCGTCATTTCGCCCTGGTCCCCGCCGCCGGCGTGGGCGCGCGCCTCGGCGCCGCCTGCCCCAAGCAATACCTGCCGCTGGCCGGCAAGCCCATGCTGCTGCACGTGCTGGAAACATTCGCCGCTTGTGCTGCCATTGCACATTGTTTTGTGGTCGTCAGCGCCGGCGATGCCTATATCGACGAGATAATCGCTGCCGCACCGCAACTTGCCGGGAGGGTCACCGTCCTGCCGCATGGCGGCGCAACCCGTCACGAATCGGTCCTGAACGGCTTGCGGCAAATCCGCGCGCAAGCCGATGACGGCGACTGGGTGCTGGTGCATGATGCCGCGCGACCCGGCTTGAACGAGGCCCTGATCGAGAAGCTCATCGCCGAACTGCGCGACGATCACGTGGGCGGCTTGCTGGCGCTGCCGGTGGTCGATACCTTGAAACGCAGCGATGCGGATGGTCGGGCGGCTGAAACGGTGCCGCGCGCCGGACTATGGGGGGCGCAAACCCCGCAAATGTTCCGTTATGCCTTGCTGCGCCGCGCGCTGGAAGAAGCCGAGGAAGTCACCGACGAAGCCAGCGCCATCGAAGCGCTGGGCCTGGCGCCGCTGCTGGTCGAAGGCAGCGTGCGCAACTTCAAGGTTACCCTGCCGCAGGATATTGCGTTGGCCGAATTGCTATTAAAAGGATTGTAATGAGCTCCGCCCCGATCATACCCCCCGCATTGCCGTCCGCATTTTCACCATTCCGCATCGGCCAGGGTTATGACTGCCACGCGCTGGTCGAAGGCCGCAAGCTGATCATCGGCGGCGTGACCATTCCTCACAAGACCGGGTTGCTCGGCCATTCGGATGCCGATGTCCTGCTGCATGCGATCACCGATGCGATCCTCGGCGCGGCCGGCCTGGGCGATATCGGCAGGCATTTTCCGGATACCGACCCGAATTTCTCCGGCGCCGATTCGCGCGTGCTGCTGCGCGAGGCTTGCCGGCGCGTGCATGCGACCGGCTATGCCATCGGCAATGTCGACGCCACCATCATCGCGCAGAAACCTAAAATGGCGCCGCATATCCCGCAGATGGCGGCGCACGTGGCGGAAGATCTTGGCGTGCCGTCGACCCAGGTGAATATCAAGGCCAAGACAAATGAAAAGCTGGGCTGGCTGGGCAGGGAAGAAGGCATTGCGGCGGAGGCCGTGGCCTTGATTTACAAGGCGGCCTGAGCCGGCAATCGGCGGTAAGATTCTGCACAATTCTGCGTAATCATCAAAAGCCTGCGCCATTCATCCGCCAGCGCAGGTCTGGCTTAATTCGACGGAGCGTTCATGACCTTGATCGACAAACTTTTCGCGCCCCGCAGCCAGGGTAGCGATATAAAAACGGAAGTGCTGGCTGGCGTGACGACCTTTCTGACGATGGCCTACATCGTTTTCGTCAACCCGGCCATCCTCGGCGATGCCGGCATGCCGAAAGACGCGGTCTTCGTCGCCACCTGCCTGGCAGCGGCAATCGGCTCGCTGATCATGGGCCTGTATGCAAATTACCCGATCGCGCTGGCGCCTGGCATGGGCTTGAATGCCTATTTTGCCTATGGCGTGGTGAACGGCATGGGCGTGCCGTGGCAAGTGGCGATGGGCGCGGTCTTCATTTCGGGTTGCCTCTTCATGGCGATCAGCCTGCTGCGCGTGCGCGAAGCGATCATCAATGGCATACCGCGTTCGGTCCGCCTGGGGATCACCGCCGGCATCGGCTTGTTTTTGGCGATCATTTCGCTCAAGAGCGCCGGCATCGTCGCCGCCAATCCTGCCACTTTCATCACCCTTGGCGACTTGCACAAGACACCGACGCTCCTGGCGATTGGCGGGTTTTTCCTGACGGTGGCGCTCGAGCAGTGGCGCGTCAAGGGCGCCATCCTGATCGGCATCGTCGCCATCACGCTGGCGAGCTTTATCGTCGGCGGCAACCAGTTCCAGGGCATCGTCTCGCTGCCGCCGTCGCTCTCGCCGACGCTGTTCAAGCTCGACATCAGCGCCGCCTTTTCGATCGGCATCATCAACATCGTGCTGGTATTCTTCCTGGTGGAATTGTTCGATGCCACCGGCACGCTGATGGGAGTGGCCAGCCGCGCCGGCCTGCTCAAGGATGGCAAGCTCGACCGCCTGAACCGGGCGCTGCTGGCCGACAGCGGCGCGATCGTCGCCGGTTCCCTGTTGGGCACTTCCAGCACCACAGCCTATGTCGAAAGCGCGTCCGGCGTGCAGGCCGGCGGGCGCACCGGCCTGACGGCCGTCACCGTGGCCGTCCTGTTTCTCGCCTGCCTGTTCATCGCGCCGCTGGCCGGCTCGGTGCCGGCGTATGCGACGGCGCCGGCGCTGTTCTATGTTTCCTGCCTGATGCTGCGCGAGCTGGCTGCCATTGACTGGGACGAGGTGACCGAGAGCGTGCCGGCAGTGATCACCGCACTAGTGATGCCATTCACCTATTCGATTGCCAACGGCATCGCCTTCGGCTTCATCAGCTATGCGGCGCTGAAGCTGCTGACCGGCCGCGCGCGCAGCGTCACGCCCCTTGTCTGGATCATTGCCGCGGTGTTCATCGGGCGTTACATCTATCTGGGTGCCGAATGACAGCGTTCTGCACAGGATTTTGCGCAGCAGGCGGCAAGCCTTGATGCCGACACAAGACCCGCTGAAGGAGCATCGCAATGAGCAGCCAGTTTTCCCTGTTGAAGCAGCGTCGCTTCGGTCCGTTTTTCATTACCCAGTTCCTCGGCGCCTTCAACGACAACCTCTACAAGAACGCCATGATGATCCTGCTGGCGTTCCAGGGCGCATCGATCACTTCGATGAGCCCGGATATCGTGATCCAGATGTCGGGCGGCTTGTTCATCCTGCCTTTCTTCCTGTTTTCCGCCACTGCCGGACAGGTGGCCGACAAGATGGACAAGGCCAGGCTGGCACGCTTCGTCAAGCTGCTGGAGATCGCCATCATGGCGCTCGGCGGATTGGGCTTCTATTACAAGAACCTGTATCTCCTGATGGGCGCGCTGGCGCTGATGGGCTTGCACTCCACCATCTTCGGGCCGGTCAAGTATGCGATCCTGCCGCAGCACCTGAAGTCGGAAGAACTGGTGGGCGGCAATGGCCTGGTCGAAATGGGCACCAATATCGCGATCCTACTGGGTACGATGCTCGGCGGCGTGCTGATCGCCAGGCAAAACGGCGCCATGCTGGTGGCCATGACGGCGCTGGCGATTGCGGTCGTCGGCTATCTCTCCAGCCGGTCGATTCCGGCTGCGCCGCCGTCTGCCGAAGCGGCTACCATGAAGATCAACTGGAATCCGTTCACCGAAACCTGGCGCAACCTCAAGTTCACCAGCCAGAACCGTACCGTCTTTTTGTCCATCCTGGGCATTTCCTGGTTTTGGGCATTCGGGCTGATTTTCCTGTCGCAGTTTCCCAATTTGACCAAGAATGTGCTGCATGGCGACGAAAGCGTGGTCAGCCTGCTGCTGACGTTGTTTTCCATCGGCGTGGGCATAGGCTCGCTGCTGTGCGAGCGCTTGTCCGGCCACAAGGTGGAGATCGGCCTGGTGCCATTCGGCGCCATCGGCCTGACAGTGTTCGGCGTGGATGCCTATTTCGCCATGGCTTATCTGCCCGCGCATCCTGTCCAGGACGTCTGGGCATTCCTGGCGGACCGCTCGCACCTGCGGCTGATCATCGATCTGTGCCTGATCGGCATGTTCGGCGGCTTCTATATCGTGCCGCTGTATGCGCTGATCCAGATCAGGAGCGAGCCGGCGCACCGCTCGCGCATCATTGCCGGCAACAACATTCTCAATGCGCTGTTCATGGTGCTGTCGGTCGGCATGGTGATCGGCATGTTCAGCGCTGGCCTGAACATTCCGCAGGTATTGCTTGCCACCGCATTGCTGAATGCTGTGATCGCCCTCAGCATCTTCATCCTGGCGCCGGAATTCCTGATGCGCTTTCTGGCGTGGATGCCGGGATTGCGCTCACAGTCGGCAATCTGGCGCAGCCTGCGGAAGTTACGTCAGAGCTGTCGCTCAACCAGGTCATCGAATTGCGCAGCCCACACAAATAATGCCTCATCTAACAAGAATGAATAATAAGCATTGACACTTGATGCCGCGATGGCGACTTCAGATCAGTCGGCATTGCATTGCGTGTTTGTAGAAAATCACAGGGGGAATCGTAATGAATAAATCATTGAGACTTTCGGAGAAATGGTTCAGACGCGGCTTGTGGCTGGTTGCTCTTGTATTCGCCTCTTTTCTGATCGGACTGGGCGGTACGCTCATCTCCAATCTTCCCAAAGTCGAACGCTCCTATACGCTGGAAGATTTCGAGGCGCGTCCGGCGGCGCAGCAGGCGCGCGATGCCATCAAACTTGCGCAGGATAACGCCCGCGCGGCCAACGACGTGCTGGCGCAGGCAGAGCTGAAGTTCCAGGTGGCGCAGTCCAATTCCCGCACTGCGCAAGACACTTTCAGCAACTGGCTGTCCACCCGCCATGCAACCATGCGGTCCGACCAGGACCAGGAGCTGATTGCCAGGACCAGGACGCTGGACGATATCAAAGCAGCCGAGCGACGCGCGCGCGCCCTTGTCGAGGCTCAGCAGCAGGCTGCCCTGAATGCGCGGCAGGGACAGGAAGCCGCGCAGCGCCAGTTGAACGAAATTCAGCAGGAGGCAGGCAAAAAGCTGCAATCGGCCCGGCGCAGCCAGGAGTTGCGGGTATTCCTCTACCGGCTGGCGCTGACGCTGCCCTTATTGGTGCTGGCCGGCTGGCTGTTCGCCAGGAAGCGCAAGAGCACCTACTGGCCTTTCGTGTGGGGCTTCATTTTTTTCGCGCTGTTCGCCTTTTTCGTGGAGCTGGTGCCTTACCTGCCCAGTTATGGCGGCTATGTGCGGTATATCACCGGCATCATCATCACGGCGCTGGTAGGGCGCCAGACCATCATCGCCCTGAACCGCTACCTGGAGAAGCAAAAGCTGGCCGAGCAGCAGCCGGATGTCGCCCGGCGGGAAGAGCTGAACTACGACACCGCATTCGCCCGCCTGGCCAAAGGCGTTTGCCCGGGATGCGAGCGCGTCGTCAAGCTGGACAATCAGGCGAACGGCTTTTGCCCGCATTGCGGCATCACCCTGCATGACAACTGTCCGCAATGCCAGGCGCGCAAGAGCGCTTTTGCCCGTTTCTGTTTTTCATGCGGCGCTCCGGCTGCCTCCGGCATGAAGTAGAGCCTATTGCAGGCGACCAGAGCGTGGCGGGTGCCACGCTTCGTTTTTCCATTGGGGTAGCGGCATCTCCAGTTGCCGGCTCGCGAGTGCTGCCGCGCTTTTTGCTGAACCAGCCGCTGGCTCGCTGCTGTCAATCCAGCCGACGTCGATTTTCAGCAGTTTTTTATACAGGAATAGCAATGCGCAGAGTGCCTGTATGTACTTTGTGCCTGCAACTTTGTGCTCATTCACCAGGTGGCAAAGGAATTCCCGGATTTCCCCTGCACCCATGTTCACGGGGTGCCGCATGCCATGGAAAAGGATATATCTCGTTACCCAATAGATATAAGTTTCTTCTGTTCGCTGGCTGTAATGATGATCATGCAGGCTTTGCCTGAGGTGATCGAGCAGCCGCAGCGGCAGCGCCTGAAACGCAGTGCATGAAGTAGCGTGTTTCATATTTAATTTGGCTGTATGAATGTACAGTACATTGCCAAATGCATCGCGCAGGCGATTTATGGAATATCAAAGGAATGCTCTTTTTGTGAATCGGTAAAGAGCATGGTCACGTGGGCTTGGTAAAGCGCATGTGACCATGGGCAGACAATGCTGCACACTGCCCGGAGTCAGATTCCACAGTGTCAGCGGTATTTCACAGGAGCAATGAAAGAGCCGAAACGCAAGTGATCAGTGCTTCCAGTTACTCTGCACAAATTGCTCTATCTCGCGCTTGTCGAACCAGGAAATGTTCTTGTCGATTTCCTTTTCGACGAGCTTTTGCGATTCCTTGCTGAGATTTTGCCGCAACAATCCAAGGAATTTGGGCGAGGCGATCAAGCACAGCTTGTCGTAGCGCTGTTCGTTGCGGGCTTTTTCCAGAAAATCGCCGACGTCCCTGGAAAATTTTTCGTTTTCATGGGTAACTGCATCAGTCTCGGGCTCGCCATCATGCGTACTGCCGACCGCTCCCTGGGGCACCTTGCGCCGCTCGGGAGCGTCGGTCAACAAGTCCCGGTCTTGCGCACGACCAGCGGGATTGGCGAAATCCTGCACTTCCTCCAGATGATGCTGGGCATCCATTTCTTGAAAAATCCGCACGCGGCTGCTGTCGGCGGCAAGTATCCAGGTCGTTTGCATGACTATCCCCCAATGATGAATGCCAATTGGACTGGCATGCCGGGAATTTGTTCTGTAGCCACCGGCTGGCATCCCTGAGCGTATGCGCATACGCCAGGACTGGGACGGGTGAATTAAATGCTGGCTTCTAACACTTGCCTGCTGACGCCCAAGTCGATGTCGGCATGTTCGCCGAGCCTGACCAGACGGCGCGTCTCCAGCTGTTCCAGCACCGCGGGAAGGTGTTGCGCACCCAGGCCGTAATCGGACAAGCGGGTCTTGACGCCGATGCTTTCAAAGAAGGCGCGGGTGCGGCTGATGGCGCCATCGATGCGCGCATTCTCGTCGCCGTCGCGCAATTGCCAGACGCGCGCGGCGTATTGCAGGAGCTTGGCGCGCTTGGCTTCGCGCCTCGCCGCCATCATCGCCGGCAGCACGATTGCCAGAGTTTGCGCATGGTCCAGGCCATACAGCGCGGTCAGCTCGTGGCCGATCATGTGAGTAGACCAGTCCTGCGGCACGCCGGCGCCGACCACGCCATTCAGCGCCATGGTGGCGCACCACATCAGATTGGCGCGCGCATCGTAATTATCTGATTCTGCCAGCGCTTTCGGCCCTTCTTCGATCAGGGTCAGCAGGATGCCTTCGGCAAAGCGGTCCTGCAAGGGAGCATTCACGGGATACGTCAGGTACTGTTCCATCACATGCGTGTAGGCATCGACTATGCCATTGCCGATTTGCCGAGGCGGCAGCGTGAAGGTGGTAGTGGGGTCGAGGATGGAAAATTGCGGGAAAACGTGCGGGCTGGAAAACGGCTGCTTGATGCGCTTGACCTTATGGGTGACGACCGCGCCGCTGTTCATTTCCGATCCGGTCGCAGGCAAGGTCAGCACGCTGCCAAAGGGGATGGCGCGCTCGATGCTGCCACCCCATTTACGGGCGACATCCCAGGCGTCACCTTCGTAATTGACTGCGGCAGCGACGAACTTGGTGCCGTCGATGACCGAGCCGCCGCCTACCGCCAGCAGGAAGTCCAGCCGTTCGCGGCGCGCCAGTTCGACCGCCTGCATCAGGGTCTCATAGCTGGGATTGGGTTCAATGCCACCGAATTCCTGCACGGCGCGTCCCTTCAGTGCGGCTTGCACCTGGGACAGCACGCCATTGGCCTTGACGCTGCCGCCGCCATACAGAACCAGGACGCGCGCGGCGAGCGGCACCGTGGTGGCGAGATCGGCGATGCGGCCTTTGCCGAACAGGATGCGTGTTGGATTATGGAAATCGAAGTTCAGCATGGAATTTTTATTTTCATGAAAAAGTTAAACCCTGACTTGCGGCTTGCGCAAAGCAGGAGTAGCCCATGATGCAAATAACGTAAGATAGAATTATGGGGGATTGCAGTCTCTCATGCCGTTCAATATTGGGTCGTCCAATATTGCCGTTCACTAACGCCTTTTACTTTCCATTTTTATGTCGCCTAGCAAGGAGGACCCATGGCTAGCGAAGGTTTTCATGAATCATGCGAGAAACTGTCCGTCGAGACGATGGACATGCACCGTGCCATTCTCTCCCTGATGGAAGAACTGGAAGCGATCGACTGGTATAACCAGCGGATGGATGCCTGCGCTGATCCGGAATTGCGTCACATTCTGGAACACAATCGCGACGAGGAAAAGGAACACGCGGCAATGGTGCTTGAATGGATCCGCCGCCGCGACGGCAAGTTCGATCATGAATTGCGCGAAGCGCTGTTTGGCGAGGGGCCGATCACCGACAAGCATGAGGACTGAATAGCGGCACGCCTTCAAGCCACCGTTTCCTTGCGGCGTTTTTTCGGCGATACCTTGCGGCGATACCTTGCGACGTTTCCCCGTAGCGTTGTCATGCGCCGTTATCTAGTTTACGCCGCGCTGGCGGCTTGCTGGCTTTGCGTCAGCGGCAGCACGATCTGCACCGATAGTCCGCCGCCGCTGCGATTGACCAGCCGCAGCTTGCCATGGTGGCGCTTGATCAGGCGTTCCACTATTGCCAGCCCCAGTCCCGCGCCATTGGCCTGACTGCGCGCAGCGTCCAGCCGGGTGAAGGGGCGCAGCAGGCGGTCGATATCCTCTTGCGGCACGCCGGGGCCATCGTCGGCGAATTCGATCGTCGCCACTTCGCCCTCGCGGCGGCAGCGCAGTTCGAGCCTGACTTGCGCGCTTTCTTCGCGTTTGGCATAGCGGCGGGCGTTCTCGACCAGGTTGTTGACTACACGCTTGAGGTCGGTGGGCTGGCCCATGACCATGATTGCTTCATCGATGTGCGCATCGATCTTAACGTCAGGCAGGCGCGCGGCATCCTGCACGGCTTCATGCAGCAATGCCGACAGGTCGGTAGGACGCATCGCGGACGGATCGTCCGGCCGCGCGTAATCGAGGAACTGGCCGATGATGGCATCCATCTGCGCCAGGTCGGCCTGCATGCCGGCGCGCGCTTCCGCGTCCAGGTTCGCCATTTCCACTTCCAGCAGCATGCGCGAAATGGGCGTGCGCAAATCGTGCGAAATGCCGGCCAGGATCAGGGCACGGTCGGATTCGATGCGCTGCAGATCACCGACCATCTGGTTGAAGCTGCGGTTGGCTTCGCAAATTTCATGCGGGCCTTTTTCCGGCAGTTTTTCTGGCTGCTGGCCGCGGGCGACGGCGCGCGTGGCTGCAGTCAGGCGCGCCAGCGGCAGGTTGACGAAGCCGGAAATGAACAGCGCGCCGATCAGCGCTAGCAGCAGCGTGACCGCGCCCCAGCCCAGCCATTGCACGCCGGAAGAGCGGTCGATGCGGGCGCGATCGAGCATCAGCCAGTAGGCGTCGTCATGGATATTGAAACTGACCCAGAAGCCCTCGACATCGTTAACCTCTCGGGCGAAGCGGGTATCCTCGCCGAGCTTGTCGCGCACCTGTTGCTGCACCAGCGGCGCCAGGTTGCCGCCGGTGGAAGGCACTACGGCATCGGTTTCTTCCAGCGGATATACGCGGATGCCTTCGTTACTGGCCAGGTCGAACAGGAGTTCGCGCCGCAGGTCCGGCGCCGAGTGGGTCAGGGCGGCGCGCGTGATGGTGACGATCGAGACCACCTGCGCAGCGATCTGGCGCGCGCGCGGGGCGCGCTCGACCGAGCGCACGCCGTAGACCCAGGCCGCCATGCTGGTAGTGATCAAGAGCGCGAGCAGGATGAAGGTGCGCCAGAACAGCCCGCTTTTCAGCCAGGACAGGCGCTTGACGAGCTTGGACATCGAGGGCGATCGGCCGCAAAGAACCGGCCGCCTAGCGCGGCTGGCCTTCCGGGATAAAGACGTAGCCCAGTCCCCAGACGGTCTGGATGTAGAGCGGGTTGGACGGATCCGGCTCGATCAGCTTGCGCAGGCGCGAGATCTGCACATCCAGGCTGCGGTCGAACACTTCATATTCGCGCCCGCGCGCCAGTTCCATCAGCTTTTCACGCGATAGCGGCTGGCGCGCATGGCGCGCGAATACCTTGAGCACGGAAAATTCGCCGGTGGTCAGCGATACCGGCTGGCCATTCTTTTTCAGGGTGCGCGTGCCGAGATCCAGCACGAAATCGCCGAATTCGAACACCTGCGGTTTCTCCGACGGCGCGCCCGGTGCCTCGTCCGTGCCCTTGCGCCGCAGGACCGCATTGATGCGCGCCACCAGTTCGCGCGGGTTGAAAGGTTTGGGCAGGTAATCGTCAGCGCCCATTTCCAGCCCGACGATGCGATCGACATCCTCGCCCTTGGCGGTCAGCATGATGATCGGCGTCTGGTCGCCGGCGCCGCGCAGGCGGCGGCAGATCGACAGGCCATCCTCGCCAGGCAGCATCAGGTCGAGGATCAGCATGTCGTAGCGCTCGCGCAGCCAGAGCTTGTTCATGGCCTGGGCATTTTCGGCGGTGACGACATGGAAGCCCTGTTCGGTCAGATAGCGGCGCAGCAGATCGCGCAAGCGCAGGTCGTCATCGACCACTAGCACCCTGGTTTGCGAGGGAGACGTGGCATTGGCAGTGGAATTAGTCGTGTTCATGCTGATATAGTACCGTCAGTATTCTGTTTGGCAATAGCGAGGCGGAGACGCATTACAAACTGTTACACACTTTACCGAACTGCTCCTTATGGAGGCATTGCAAGCGGCATACACTTGCATCATCAGGATAAGCAAGCAAGGGGTGTACAAGTGTACAGCTTGAATCTTGTCAAAGCTTCTGGAAAGACGATTTTATGAAAATGGCATTCGGGAAATTGGGTATGGCGGCTTTGCTTGCGGTCGGCATGGTGGAAGCGATGGCCCGGCCGGCGGCATACAACGCACAGGATGGCGAAACGGCCCGGATCGAGCGTCAAATGGAATGGGCTCGCGCATCACTGGCGCGCCGCGGGGATGGCGGGCAGCAAGGTCATGAACGGCGCGGCGGCGACGAGGGTCGTGGCGGCTATGATGGCCGCAATGGCCGCAATGGTCAGGAAGACCAGTTCCGCAATGGTCCGCCGCCGCAGCAGCAGGGCGGCTACTGGCAGGCGCCGCCGGACGAAGGGCGGCGGGGCGGCCGCATGTCGCCGGAGGAACGCCGCGAGCTGCGGCGCCAGATCGACGAAGCCGGCCGCAACATTTACGCGCCGGGACGCCGTTAAGCACTGCGGTAACAGATAGGCCCGGTTTCATAGGCTAATTTTCGAACGGACAGAAAAAAGGGGACGAACTGATCGTCCCCTTTTTCTTGCCTCGTCAATACGGGCGGGGCAGCCCCGTCAGGCCAGCGCCTTTGCCAGCATGATGGCGGCGACCGCAACGAGGATGGCGGCAAAGCCAAGTTGCACCTGCCGGCCGGATACGCGCCTGGATAGCATACGTCCGCCGACCATGCCGATGGCGATGGCAGCCGCGAAGGCGGGCGTAACGTCGGCCGGCAGCACTGCGCCATGCTGCAGGGCGCTGACGACGCCGCCGGCGCTGACCAGCGCCGTGACCATCAAGGCCGTGGCGACCACGCCATGCATCGAGACATTCGTGAAACGCTGCAGCAGCGGTACCATCACAAAAGCGCCCCCGACTCCCAGCAGGCCGGCAAGAAAGCCGGTGATGGCGCCGATGACCGAGAGCAGCAAGGCGGTGGGCCAGTTCCAGTGAAAACGCCCGGTTTCCGGGTTGACCCAGCCAGCCTTGCGCGGCGCCAGCGTCTCGTCCGCATTGCCGCTTTTTTGCAAGACCTGGCGCGCGGCGGAAAGCAGCATGACCAGGGCAAACAGCACCATCAGCCAGGTCTGCGACATGACTTGCGCCAGGCGGATGCCCAAGGGAGTGAGCAGGGCGCCGACCGTCGCCATCAGCAAGGCTGCCTTGTAGCGCACCAGGCCATGACGCAGCGCTTCGGCGGCGCCGATGCCGGCGCCGATCGCTACCGCGACCAAGGCAACCGGCGCGGCTTGCTGCATGCTCCAGCCGAGGCTGAACACCAGCGCCGGCACCGACAGGATGGCGCCGCCGGCGCCGGTCAAGCCGAGCACGGCGCCGATCAGGACGCCGAGGATGAGGGTAATGCTCATGCCGCCGGCACGGGTTTGGCGCGACTGCGTTCGATAAGTTCGAAAATCGCCATGCCCGCCGCCATGGCGGCGACGAAAATCAGGCCTTCGCTGGCACCGGCGCCGAGCAAGACCAGGCCGGGGCCAGGACAGATGCCGGCCAGGCCCCAGCCGACGCCGAACAGCAGATTGCCGCCTACCAGGCGCTTGTCGATATGCCGTGCGTTCGGCATCTGCATGGGAAATCCCAGCAGGGATCGGGGACGGCGCCTGGCCAGGGCGAAGGCGCCGGTTGCAGTCGCAACGGCGCCGCCCATCACCAGCGCGAGAGAAGGGTCCCACAGCCCGGCCAGATCGAGAAAGCCAAGCACCTTGGCGGGATTGGCCATGCCGGCGACGATCATGCCGATCCCGAACAGCAGGCCGAATACGAACGCAAACAGGGTATTCATCGCATCAGGCTCCGAAAAGATGGCGGATCACGAAAACCGTGGCGAAACCGGCGCCCATAAAGCTCAGGGTGGCGACCAGCGAGCGCGGCGACAAGCGCGAAAGTCCGCAGACGCCATGGCCGCTGGTGCAGCCGGAGCCATAGCGGGTGCCAATCCCTGTCAGCAGTCCGGCAATCACAAGAACGGGCCAGCCGGCCTCGATTTGCGCCGGCGGCAGTGCCGCGAACAATTGATAGGCGAGCGGCGCGATGACCAATCCGCCGATGAAGGCGATGCGCCAGGACCAGTCGGGTCCGGGCCTGGTGCCAAGCAAGCCGCCGAGGATGCCGCTGATGCCGGCGATACGGCCATTGACCAGCACAAAGCCTGCTGCGGCAAGCCCGATAAGCATGCCGCCCAGGAGCGCTGTCCAGGGTGTGAAATGATTCCAGTCCATATTCATATCAGCCTGCCATCTTTACAGGGCAGTACAAGTCATACAGCACATTTAGCAGGGTCAATACTTTTGTATCTGCAACCGAATAGTAGATACGCTTGCCATCTCGGCGCGTCGTAACCAAGCCATCGTTGCGCAATACGCCCAATTGCTGCGACAGAGTTGGCTGACGGATATCGAGCAACTCTTCCAGTTCGCTGACCGATTGCTCACCTTGGCTGAGTTGGCATAGCAACAGCAGACGATCCGGATTGGAAAGGACATGCAGCACGTCGCTTGCACGATCGGCAGCGACCCGCATGCGTTCGATATCCAGGTCAGGATGCGCGTTTTCCATCGATTCTCCGATATTCAAAAAATTCACTTGACTATAATATATACTAAGATAAAATATAAATCAATAGAACGAAGTGCACAACAAGGAGTGCCAGCATGCATCCACAGATTGCATCCTTTTTCGATAAGGTGACCGGCACCATCACGTATGTGGTGTACGACGAGCCAGGCGGCCAGGCTGCCGTCATCGATCCGGTGCTGGATTACGATCCCAAGGCAGGCCGCACCAGCACGGTGTCGGCACAGCAGGTGGTGGACTACCTGCGGGCGCAGGGCTTGCATCTGGAATGGATCATCGAGACCCATGCCCATGCCGATCATCTGTCAGCGGCGCATTTTATCAAGCAGCAGCTGGGCGGCAAGATCGCCATCGGCGAACACATCCGCACTGTGCAGGGCGTGTTCAAAAAAATCTTCAACCTGGGCGAAGATCTCTCCGTCGATGGCCGCCAGTTCGACTACCTCTTCAAGGAGGGCGAGCGCTTCAGGATCGGCAAGCTAGATGCGGAAGTGCTGTTCGTGCCTGGTCACACGCCGGCCGACATGGCTTACAAGGTCGGCGATGCGGTCTTTGTCGGCGATACGCTGTTCATGCCTGATGTGGGCACTGCCCGGTGCGATTTTCCGGGCGGCGATGCGCATGCCATGTACCGCTCGATCCGCAAGCTGCTGTCGCTGCCGGACGAAACGCGGCTGTTCATGTGCCACGATTATCCGCCCGCCGGGCGCGAACCGGCCTGGGAAACCAGCGTGGCCGAGCAGAGGCGCAGCAACATCCACGTGCACGACGGTGTCACGGAAGAACAATTCGTGGCGATGCGCCAGGCGCGTGACGCTACCCTCGATATGCCGGTGCTGATTCTTCCCGCAATCCAGGTCAACATCCGCGCGGGCGAAATGCCACCGCCGGAGGCCAATGGCGTAAGTTATTTCAAGATTCCCATCAATGCGCTGTGACGGGATAACGAACAATTTTTGAAGCGGTATTTTTTTTAATCAGGTAGGAGAAAAACATGCAAGCAAACGTAGGCGGCTTCGACCGCATCATCCGTATCATCGCAGGTCTGGCCCTGATCGGCGCCACCCTGGCAGGTGCGATTGGCGTATGGGGCTGGATCGGCGTGGTGCCGCTGGCTACCGGCCTCTTCAGCCGTTGCCCGGCGTACAAGCTGATTGGCCTGAACACCTGTCCGCTGAAGCGCTGAACGGATTTTCTTTGACCCATCCGGAGCCGAGTCATGAGTGAATTCACCGTGAATTACCGCGAGCTGACGCAGAACATCAGCAAAAACCTGGGAGTGCTGCGTGATGATCTTCCCGAAGTCATGAAGGGATTCAACGACCTGGGGAAGGCTGCCAGCCGCGCCGGCGCGCTGGACAAGAAAACCAAGGAGCTGATTGCCCTCAGCCTGGGCGTGGCGGCGCGCTGCGACGGCTGCATCGGCTTCCATACGCAGGCGCTGGTCAAGCTTGGAACCACCAAGGCTGAGCTGGAGGAAGCCCTGGCAATGGCGGTGTACATGGGAGGAGGACCGTCGCTGATGTTTTCAGCCAATGCGCTGGCTGCTTTCGAGGAGTTTTCCAAAGCCGCCGCCTGAGCGCAAGCCTGGCAAACATGCCGGTCGCTGTCCGCCATGCGGCAGCGGCCGGTTTTTACTTCTAGCGTTCCTTGAGCATCGCCTTGATGCCGCGGATCGCCTGGCGGATGCGCGCCTCGTTCTCGATCAGCGCCATGCGCACGTATTCATCGCCGTATTCGCCGAAACCGATGCCCGGCGATACACAGACCTTGGCCTTTTCCAGCAGCAGGCGGGAAAACTCGAGCGAGCCGAGATGGCGGTACTGTTCCGGAATGCGCGCCCAGATATACATTGACGCCTTCGGCTTGTCGACCATCCAGCCCGCTTCATGCAAGCCCTTGACCAGCACATCGCGGCGCTTCTGGTATTGCGCGCGGATTTCTTCCACGCAGCCCTGGTCGCCTTCGAGCGCCGCAATCGCCGCTACCTGCACCGGCGTGAAGCTGCCGTAGTCATGGTAGCTCTTGATGCGCGCCAGCGCCGTCACCAGCTCGTGGTTGCCGACCATGAAGCCGATGCGCCAGCCCGCCATGTTGTAGCTCTTGGACATGGTGAAGAATTCCACCGCGACTTCGCGCGCGCCCGGGACCTGCATAATCGACGGCGCCTTCCAGCCGTCATAGACGATGTCTGCATAGGCAAGGTCGTGCACCACCAGGATGTCGTGCTGTTTCGCCAGCGCGATGACGCGCTCGAAAAAGTCCAGTTCGACGCATTGCGCGGTCGGATTGGAGGGAAAGCCCAGCACCATCATCTTCGGTTTCGGATAGCTCTCGCGGATGGCGCGTTCCAGCTCGGCGAAGAAATCCACTTCCGGGCTCATGCGCACCGAGCGGATTTGAGCGCCGGCAATCACCGCACCCCAGATGTGAATCGGATAGCTGGGGTTGGGGACCAGCACGGTGTCGCCGCGGTCGAGCGTGGCCAGCATCAGGTGCGCCAGGCCTTCCTTGGAACCGATGGTGACGATCGCCTCGGAATCCGGATCGATTTCGACATCGTAGCGATCGCGATACCAGTGCGAGATCGCCCGGCGCAGGCGCGGAATGCCTTTCGATGCTGAATAACCGTGCGTATCGGGACGTTTGACGGTATCGATCAGCTTGTCGACGATGTGCTGCGGCGTCGGGCCGTCAGGGTTCCCCATCGACAGGTCGATGATGTCTTCGCCGCGCCGTCGCGCAGCCATCTTGAGTTCGGCCGTGATGTTGAAAACGTAGGGGGGAAGGCGATTGATGCGCGCAAAGCTGCGCGGCTTCTGGGGTTGAGCCATTGAATTTTCTCCGTAAGCGCCCGGAACCGTCCGAGCGACGCTGGAACGCGATTTCCCTTGCGGGATGTTCCGCGAATGATTCTAGCGGAGGATTGCCGTCCCAACAATGGCGGCGATCAAGTAGATTGGATATTACGCAACGCGCTCAATCCATGATTCTGCCGCGCAGGGCCTTGACCTTGCCGCGCGTGACCTTGCTCTCCACGCGCTTCAATTGGGAACTGCGCGTAGGTTTTGTCGGCTTGCGCACCGGCGGCAGCGTCGACACGCTCTCGACCAGTTCATGCAAGCGGCGCAGCGCCTCGGTCTTGTTCTTTTCCAGGCTGCGCGATTGCTGCGACTTGATGACCACTACGCCGTCGCGCGTGATGCGCTGGTCGCGCAGCTTCAGCAGCCGCTCCTTGTAATGCTCCGGCAGGGAAGATGCGGGGATGTCGAAGCGCAGGTGGATGGCATTGGAAACCTTGTTGACATTCTGCCCGCCCGGCCCTTGCGCGCGAACCTGGCTGAGCTCGATCTCGTTTTCCGGGATGACGATAGGATGGGCAATCGACATGCCGGCCTCACTTTGCGGACGGGCGACGCCGGGCGGCGAGATCGGCGGTCAGCCGCATCATTTCTTCATACAGTTGGCCGTGGGCGGCATCAGCTGCAGCCACCGCCTGCTGCTGCCGGCTGGCGGTGGCCAAGTCGCCGCGCGCCACCGGTCCGGTCAGCGCCGTCTCCGCTCCGATCCTGAAAACGTTTTCCACGGTTTCCCGCACCAGCGGCGCTATCATCTGCAAGGCGATATCCGGTGCGATCCCCGCCCGCCCGTACGATTGCACTGCGACGTCAAGCAGCGTCACCAGGTAATTGCAGGCGAACACCGCGCCGGCATGGTAATGGATCTTGGCGTCCGTATCGATGACGACCATCCTGGCGCCGATGGCTGTGAAGGCCGGCGCCAGTACGTCGAGCGCGCGGCTGTCGCCTTCCATGCCGCACCAGGTGCCGGAAAAATCCTGCACCACCCGTGCGGGCGAGGCGAAACTGCGGATCGGATGGATCGAGGCAACCGCCGCACCTTGCTCGATGGCGGCTTGCAGGATGGATGAGGGCAGGGCGCCGCTGCAGTGGAAAACGATGCTGGCCGACGATAGTACGCCGGCCTGGGCAAGCGCCGTGCAGCTTGCCGCGATCTGGTCGTCGGGCGTGGCGATCAGGTAGATGTCGGCGGCATGCAGGGCAGCGTAATCGCTAATTGCGCGCCCGCCGCCAATGAATGCCACGGCGGATTGCGCGCTTGCCTGAGACCGGTTGAACACGTCCTGCAGGCTGAACGCCGCTTTGCCTGCCCACAGCTTGCCGAGGGATTTGCCGACCTTGCCGGCGCCGAGGATGGAGAGGGAAGCGTTCAATGGAGAAACCTGGCAACAACGATATCAGAGTAATCAGTTTACCGCGAATGGTCCGAACCTGGTACCCGCGGCGGGATTTGATATAATGAAACTACTATGCGTCCCTTTTCGCGAAGAATGGTTTCTTGCATCATGCTCGGTATTTTCATGCTGAGTCTGGGTACGCATATTTTCAACACAAGCTGGCTGACGCATGATTTGAATGCCGGGCACAGCCGCAACACTTATAGCAAGCTGACTGACCTGCAGCAGGTCAGTCAGGGCGGGCACGGCGAATATGCTGGCCGGGGCTCGACAACAGGCTCAATGAGCAATGTCGTGCACAAGCTCCTGCATTCAGCCGATCCCGCTCAGCCACTGCTCGTGGCAGCCATTGCCGATGGCTTGCACGATTTGTCTTTCTGGACAATCCACTTTCCCGTTCGTTCAGGCGCTATCTTTGCAGCCGACCCTGAACCGCTGTTTCGCCCCCCCATAGCCGCATACCGCGCCTGACTGGCGCATCGCGCTGAGCTTCGAGCCTTGTATCGCTCGGCGGCCGCGCGAACCTCTCTTCTACTGCCTTGCGCGATATCTTCGCCTCATTTCGCCTGCAAGGCAATATCGACGCTGACAGACACATATCGAGGTTCGTCTGATGAAAAAGCCATCTCTTCCGCTGACAGCATTGGCATTCGCCATGCTGTACTACGTTTTTACCCCTGCAGCCCTGGCTGCGCCGCCCTCCGCACCGGTCAAGGTGGCGGTAGCCGACAGCCAGATCCGCGCGCTCGGCATCCAGACCATGCCCCTGCAGGCGCAAGGAGAGTCCGTCAAGGCGAGCTATCCCGCGCAGGCAGTCGTGCCTTCCGGCGCTGAACAGGTGGTCAGTTCTCCGGTGGCCGGCATGGTGTCGCAATTGCTGGCTCAACCCAATCAGGCCGTGCGTGCCGGCACGCCGCTGGTGCGCATCGCCAGTCCGGAGCTTGGCCAGTTGCAGCTGCAATTGCTGCAAGCCAGCGCCCGCGCCACACTGGCGCGCCAGGCGGTGCAACGCGAAAAATCCCTGTTCGACGAAGGCATCATCCCGCAACGCCGGTTGCAGGAAGCGCAGGCTGCGCTGGCGGAACACCAGGCGGCACTGAACCAGGCGAAGGCTGCGCTGCGCCTGGCCGGCATGCCCAATGCGGAGATCGATCGCATCGCCTCCACCGGCAAGCCGCAGGACAGCATTACCCTGAGCGCGCCGCGCGCCGGTATCGTGACCAAGATTTCAGTCAAGCCGGGACAACGGGTCGATGCCGCAACGGCCTTGCTGCATGTGGCGCAGACCGATACCCTGGCGCTGGAGATTCAGTTGCCGGCGACGTCAAGCTCGCGCTGGCCTGCTGGCACCCGGGTGACCGTGCCCGGACGCGGCATCAGCGCACGTATCCTCAGCACGGGCGTGACGGTGTCGCCGAACAGCCAGACCCTGGTGCTGCGCGCCGCCATCGAAGGCAAGGCCGATCAGCTGCATCCGGGCGAGTTCGTCACGGTCGAATTGCCGGGGGCGGCGGCGCAGGACGGCTGGGATGTGCCGCTGTCGGCACTGGTGTATGACGGCAAGCAAGCCTACCTGTTCGTGCGCAGCGTTGGCGGTTTCGAAGCCAGGGCGGTACAGACGCTGGCCAGCGCAGGTCAGCACGTGCGCGTGCAGGGGCCGCTGAAAGCCGGCGAACAGATCGCTGTCAGTGGCGTGGTGGCGCTCAAGGGCGCCTGGCTTGACGCCAGGGAGACCAAGTAATGCTTGCCCGCCTGATCAAGTTTTCATTGTCGCAGCGACTGTTCATCCTGCTGGCGACGCTGTTGCTGGCCGGTGCCGGCTGGTATGCGTGGACCGGCTTGCCGATCGACGCCTTCCCCGATGTCTCCGGCACCCAGGTCAAGATCATCATGAAAGCCCCCGGCATGACGCCGGAGGAAGTCGAGAGCCGCGTCGCCGTGCCGATCGAGGTGGAAATGCTGGGCATTCCTAATACCCGGATCCTGCGCTCCGTGACCAAATATGGCCTGGTCGATGTGACCATCGATTTCCAGGATGGCACCGATATCTACTGGGCACGCCAGCAAGTCAGCGAACGCCTGGCCGGGCTGACCGATAGCCTGCCGACCGGCATCCAGGGCGGCATGGCGCCGATCACCACGCCGCTCGGCGAGATGTTCATGTTCACGGTGGATGCGGACGGCATGTCGCTGGCCGAGCGGCGCAGCTTGCTCGACTGGGTAATCCGGCCGGCGCTACGCACCGTGCCCGGCGTGGCTGACGTCAACGCGCTGGGCGGCGTGGTGCGGGCCTACGAGGTCGTGCCCGATCCGCTCAGGATGGCAGCGACCGGCGTGACCATGCTGCAGATGCGTGAAGCCATCGATGCCAACAATCGCAATGATGGCGCCGGCCGCCTCGGCGAAGGCGAAGAAGTGCTGCTGGTACGCAGTGAAGGCAGCATCGCCAGCCTCGATGATCTGCGCGCCATCGTGGTGGCCACCAAGGATGGCGCGCCGGTACGGGTCGGCAACCTGGCCGAGGTGAAGATCGGTTCGACGACCCGCAACGGCATGGTGACGCAGGATGGCAAGGGCGAGGCGGTGCAGGGCCTGGTGCTTGGCCTAGCCGGCGCGAATGCGCAAAAGGTGGTGAACGGCGTGCGCCAGAAAATCGCCGAACTGCAGCTGACTTTGCCGAAGGGCGTCAGGATCACGCCGTTCTATGACCGCTCCTCGCTGGTCAAGCGCGCGGTCGGCACCGTGTCTTCCGCGCTGCTCGAGGCCGCCGTGCTGGTGGTGGTGCTGTTGGTGCTATTCCTGGGCAACTTGCGCGCTGCATTGACGGTGGCGCTGGTGTTGCCGCTGGCGGCGCTGCTTACCTTCATTCTGATGGATGTCTTCAAGATGTCGGCCAACATCATGAGCCTGGGTGGCCTGTCGATTGCCATCGGCATGCTGGTCGATGCCGCCGTGGTGGTGGTGGAAAATATCGTCCAGCGCCTGGCCACCGATCCTACTGCCGGCAAGTTGCCGCGCCTGCACACGGTGTATCGCGCCGTCCGTGAAGTAGCGTTACCGGTCACCTCGGGCATCCTGATCATCATTACGGTTTTTTTGCCGCTGCTGACACTGCAGGGACTGGAAGGAAAATTCTTCGTGCCGGTGGCGTTGACCATCGTCTTCGCGCTGGCCGGTTCGCTGCTGCTGTCGATGACCGTGATTCCGGTGCTGGCTTCCTATCTGGTGCGCGAAGCCAGTCATGAAGATCCTTGGCTGCCCCGCAAGTTGCTGGCGCTGTACCAGCCGGCCCTTGACTGGGCAATCCGCCGACAGAAGATGGTTGCTGGCATCGCCGTCGCCATGCTGGTGCTGGCTGGCGTGGTGTACACGCAAGTCGGCAAGACCTTCATGCCGACCATGGATGAAGGCGATCTGATCGTCGGCATCGAAAAACTGCCCTCGATCAGCCTGGAGCAAAGTGCGGCGCTCGACCTGCGGATCCAGCAAGCCATCATGCAGGCGATCCCTGAAGTGCGCGGCGTGGTAGCGCGCGGCGGTTCCGACGAGATCGGCCTTGACCCGATGGGCCTGAACCAGACCGACACTTATCTATTGCTCAAGCCGCAAGGCGAGTGGCGCATGAAGAGCAAGGAAGCGCTGATGGATGAAATCCGCAAGGTGCTCGAGCCCATGCCCGGCATCAAGCACAGCTTCACCCAGCCGATCGAAATGCGGGTGTCGGAAATGATCAGCGGCGTGCGCGGCGACCTGGCGGTGAAGATTTTCGGCTCGGACCTGGAACAGTTGAATCGCCTCGCCGGGCAGGCCGAAGCGCTGCTCAAGACTATCCCCGGCAACCAGGATGTGTACACCCTGCAGAACGATGGCGTGCAATATCTGCGCGTGACGGTGGACCGCCTGCAGGCAGGCCGGCTGGGCTTGACCGTGGAGGAAATCCAGGATGCGCTGCGCACGCAAATCGAAGGCCAGCGCGCCGGTATCGTCATCGAGGGCAATCGCCGCACGCCGATCATCCTGCGTGGCGCCGAGGCGATCCGGATGTCGCCGGCGGAGTTCGGCGCGACGCGGATTACCACGAAAGATGGCAACACGATCGCGCTTTCCAGCGTGGCACGGCTGGAGCGCGCCGCCGGTCCGGTGAAGATCGATCGCGAGATGGGCAGCCGCTATAGCGTGGTGATCGCCAACGTCAGTGGCCGCGATCTGGTCGGTTTCGTCGAGGATGCCAAGGCGCTGTTCGCGCAAAAGCTACCCTTGCCGACCGGCTACCGCGTTACCCTGGGCGGCCAGTTCGAGAACCAGCAGCGCGCGGCCGCCCGGTTGGCGGTGGTGGTGCCGCTGGCGCTTGGGCTGATTTTCGTGCTGCTGTTCTCGACCTTCGGCTCGGTGCGCCAGGCCACGCTCATCCTGAGCAATATTCCCTTCGCCCTGGTCGGCGGCATCGTCGCCCTGTGGATTACGGGAGAGTATCTGTCAGTGCCGGCGTCGGTCGGATTCATCGCGCTGCTGGGTATCACGGTGCTGAACGGCGTGGTGCTGGTCAGTTACTTCAACCAGTTGCATGGCGAAGGCATGCCGCTGCATGAAGTGGTGGTGCAGGGCGCGCGACGGCGCCTGCGGCCGGTGCTGATGACCGCATCGATCACTGCATTCGGCCTGATCCCGTTGCTGCTGTCGTCGGGCCCCGGCTCGGAAATCCAGCGGCCCCTTGCGATCGTCGTAATTGGCGGATTGATTACCGCCACGGTCCTTACCCTGCTATTACTCCCCATCCTGTATCTGCGTTTCGCATTCCCGAAACAAGAGGTGTCCCATGCCTGAAGTCTGCATTAATTTCATTTGCTCGCCGCCGATCGCGCCAAAACTGCTCGATCTGCTGCTGATGTCGCCCGCCACGATTACTTTTACCAGCAAGCCGACGTCGGCACATGGCCTGCCGCCGAACCGGCTGAATGAGTCCGAACAGGTGCTGGGCCGGGCCGAAGCTGTCGAGGTCAAGGTGCTCACCGACGCGGCCGGCAAGGCAGCATTGATCGAGGAGATTCGCCGGAATTTTGCCGGCACCGGGTTGCGCTACTGGGTAGCGGCGGTGCTCGAAGCGGGAGAACTTTTATGATGCGCCATCTGCTCAAACGACTGATACTTTCCGTGCTGCTGGCGACGGCGGCGTTCGCCCGGGCGGCACAACCGGGCATGGCGCCCGTGACGCCCCCCGGATTTCTGCCGACCGGGCTGGCACGACCGCTGCTGGACCAGGATCCCGGGGTCGCCGCCGCCCGCGCCGGCCTGGAAGTGGCGCAGCAGGAAGCCAATATCCTGGATAGTTCGACTTACGAGTGGACAACCAAGGCTAACGGGCAGCGCCGCCGGCTCGATAGCGGCCCGCGCTACAACGAATGGAACGTCGGCATCGAGCGACCGCTCAGGCTGCCCGGTAAGGCCGCAGCCGACCGCCGCATCGGCCAGTCCACCATCGAAGAATCGCAGGCTCGTTACGGCGAGGCGCTGCATGAAGCCGCGCGCGAGCTGATGAACCTGTGGGTCGACTGGCTGGGTGCCGAACGCGCCAGCGAGCTGGCGGCTGACAGCCTGCAAGCCACCCAATCCAGCCTGGTCGCGGTGGAAAAACGATTGCGTGCCGGCGATGCCTCGAAGCTGGATGCGAGCGTGGCGCGCGCTGAACTGGCGGAGCAGCGCCGCCTGCACAATGACGCGAAAACGCAGGCTCTGGCTGGCTGGATGCGTTTGTCGACGCGCTTTCCCGGCATAGGCCAGCAAGCGATATCGTTGCCGTCGCCTTTGCCGATCGTTCAGGATGGCCGCGCCTGGCGCGAACGGATTCTTGACGAGAACGACGAGCTCAAGGCCTTGCAGGCGCAGCTGCGCATCGCCGAAGGACGTTTCGATCGTGCGCGCGCAGAGCGCACTCCAGATCCGACGGTTGGCGTTCACACGGGATCGGACATCGGCGGCCGCGAGCGGTATACTGGCGTCACGATCAGCATTCCGATTCCGGGCGGCGCACGCTCCGCCAATAGCGCCAGGGCGCAGGCTGCCGCCGAAATGGCTGGCAAGGATGTCGAGCTCAGGCGGCGCCAGCTGGGCGCGCAGGTAGCCAGCGCGCTGACCATCGCGCAAGGCGCCTACGAAAGCCTGCAGATCGCCAACGAAGGCGCGGCGGCGATGCGGGAAAATGCCGAACTGATGCAGCGCGCCTACGCTCTTGGCGAAGCCGAACTGCAAGCCTTGCTGCTGGCGCGCCGTCAGCAGTCGGCGGCGATGAGCAATGCGCTGCAGGCACAGCTCACCGCGCTGAAGGCGTATTACGGCCTGCTGATCGACGCGCACCTGGTCTGGGACCTGGAGCATGATTAGCGCAGCGGCGGGGTGCGGGAGAACCGCAGCAGAAAAACAAGCGGAAAGGATCCTTGCATGAACATTCAATTTCTCGGCGCCACCGGCACGGTGACCGGTTCGAAGTACCTGTTGCGTTCTGAATCGGCAACGATACTGGTTGATTGCGGCCTGTTCCAGGGATACAAGCAGCTCCGCCTGCGCAACTGGTCATCGCTGCCGGTGCGGCCTGCCGAGATCGACGCGGTAGTGCTGACCCATGCGCACCTGGACCACAGCGGCTATCTGCCGCTGCTGGTGCGAGACGGCTTTCACGGAAAGATCTACTGCAGCGAAGCCACTTTCGACCTGTGCAAGATCCTCTTGCGCGACAGCGGTCACCTGCAGGAAGAAGACGCCGCCTATGCCAACCGCCACGGTTTTTCCAAGCATTCGCCGGCCATGCCGCTGTATACCGAAGAGGATGCGGTGCGCTCTCTCAAGAGCTTCGTGCCGGTGAAATTCGGTGCCCGCTTCACTGTCGCCGAAGATCTCACCGCCGAACTGGCGCTTGCCGGGCATATCCTTGGTGCCTCCATCGTCACCATCCGCGACGGCAAGCGCAGCGTCACTTTTTCCGGCGATCTCGGCAGGGCCGACGATCCCATCATGGAATCCCCCGCCCGCATTGCGCAAAGCGATTGCCTGCTGGTTGAATCGACCTACGGCAACCGCCGGCACAGCGGCGATGATCCGCTGTCGGTGCTGGAACAAACCGTCAACGAAACCATCGGGCGCGGCGGGGCTGTCGTCATCCCATCATTTGCGGTCGGCCGCGCGCAGGAACTGATGTATTACCTGCATTTACTGAAGGAACGCGGCGCAATTCCCTCGTCATTGCCTGTCTATCTCGACAGTCCGATGGCGCGGCAGGCTACGGCGATCTATGCGAAGCATCACGAGGATCATCGCCTGACGGCGGCGCAGTGCCGCGCCATCTCCGAATCGGCGACAATCGTCAGTTCGGTCGAGGAATCGCAGGAAATCGACCGCAAGCAGGTGCCGAAAGTAATCATTTCCGCCAGCGGCATGGCCACCGGCGGCAGGGTGCTGCATCACCTGAAGGCGTTCGCCCCCGATCACCGCAATACCATCCTGTTCGCAGGGTATCAGGCCGGCGGCACGCGCGGCGCGGCAATGATCGCCGGCGCGGACAGCATCAAGATACACGGCATGCAGGTGCCGGTGCGCGCACAGGTGACGCAAATAGAAACCCTGTCGGCCCATGCGGACAGCGATGGCATCATGGCTTGGCTGTCCGGTTTCGAAAAGCCGCCCCGCCAGACCTTTGTGGTGCATGGCGAGCCCGATGCCGCCGACGCATTGCGCAGGCGCATCCAGGATGAACTCGGCTGGAATTGCCGCGTGCCGGAATTTCTGGAAAGCGTGGAATTATGATGGAAGGCAAACCGGTTGAATCCGAATTGATTGAACTTGTTTGACTATCGGAAAACAGAACATTCTGCCGGCAACTATGTCTAATCGTTAAAGTTGGCCGCAAGAAGTAAAGGTGAGCCGGCAAACAGGGAGCAATTCTTGTCCCGACAAGAGGAGGCTCTTATGAAAACCTCGCAATATTCATGTTTGCGTGTTTCAGCGCTCGTCATGCTGCTTGGACTCGGCGCCTGTTCCGGCATGTCCACGCAAGACAGAAACACGGTGATTGGGGCCGGCGCCGGCGCGGTTGGTGGTTCCATCCTCACGGGCGGCAGCACAGGCGGAACGATCGGCGGCGCCGCCGTGGGCGGCGTCATCGGTCACGAAATCAGCAAGCCGAATAAATAAGCCGCGCTGGACCAGGAAATGCCGGTGCAGAAGCGCTGCAAACTTGCAGCAGGCAGGCACCGGCATGGCAAACATCAGGAAGCGATTTGCTCGAGCGCTTCCTGTTGCTCCAGCCATTCCGCTTCCAGTTGCTCCAGTTCCTTGGCGTAATACGCCTGGTCGGTCAGCAGTACTTTCAATTCCTTCTTTTTGGCGACATCATAGATTTCCGGATCGGCCAGCTTTTCATCCACCGCCGATTTTTGCGCGGTGCGCTTGGCGATTTGTTCCTCGAGTTTCTTCAGCTTCGATTCGATCGGCTTTTTAAGCGCAGCAAGGCGCTGGCGGTCTTCCGCTTCGGCACGCTTCTGCTCGCGCTTGTCGGCGCTGGATGCAGCCGGCGCCGTGCTTGCGACCGGCGAGGCAATTTTGGCGCTGCCGCTGGCGACTGGCAGCGCCGCCGCATTCGCCTTGTCCTTGCTGGCGTTCGCCAGCTTGGTCTTGAACAGCCAATCCTTGTAGTCATCCAGGTCGCCATCGAAAGGCTGCAGCTTGCCGTCGGCAACGATGATGAACTGGTCAGTGGTGGCGCGCAGCAGATGGCGGTCATGCGACACCACCATCAAGGTACCCTCGAATTGCGCCAGCGCTTCGGTCAGTGCTTCGCGCGTTTCCAGGTCCAGGTGGTTGGTCGGTTCATCCAGCAGCAGCAGGTTGGGCCGCTGCCAGACGATCAGCGCCAGCGCCAGGCGCGCCTTTTCGCCACCGGAAAACGGCGCGATCTTGGCCGTCACCATGTCGCCCGGGAAGTTGAAGCCGCCGAGGAAGTTGCGCAATTCCTGCTCGCGCGTGGTCGGCGCGATCTTGACGAGGTGCCACAGCGGCGACTCGTCATGACGCAGCATTTCCACCTGGTGCTGGGCGAAGTAGCCGATGGTCAGGCCCTTGCCCGTATGCGCTTCGCCGGTCAGCGGCGCCAGTTCTCCGGCAATGGTCTTGATCAGGGTCGATTTGCCGGCGCCATTAACGCCAAGCAAACCAATCCGCTGGCCAATCTGCAGCGAAAAATTGATGCCTGAAACGATCGTTTTTTCAGTGACGCTATAGTCTTTTTGATTCTCGATGCGGTAGCCGGCATTGACGTCTTCCAGCACCAGCAGGGGATTCGGCGCAGAGAGCGGCTCGCGGAATTCAAACGAGAATTCGGCAGCGGCGCGCAAGGGTGCCGTTTCTTCCATGCGCGCCAGCGCCTTGACGCGACTTTGCGCCTGCTTGGCCTTGCTGGCCTTGGCCTTGAAGCGCTCGATGAAAGATTGCAAGTGGGCGCGCTGGCGCGCCTGTTTTTCCATCATGCCTTGCGCCAGGATCATTTGCGCGGCGCGCTGGCGTTCGAAGGCAGAATAATTGCCCGAGTAGCGCTTGAGCTTGCGCTCGTCGATATGCACGATCACGTTCACGACGCCGTCGAGGAAATCGCGGTCATGCGAAATGATGACCAGTGTGCCGGCATAGCGTTTCAGCCAGTCTTCCAGCCAGATGATGGCATCCAGGTCCAGGTGGTTGGTCGGTTCATCCAGCAGCAACAGATCGGACGGGCACATCAGTGCCTGCGCGAGATTGAGGCGCATGCGCCAGCCGCCGGAAAAGCTGGCCACCGGCTGCTCCATTTGCGCCATCGAAAAACCCAGGCCCAGCAGCAATTGCTCGGCGCGCGAGCGCACGGTATAGGCGTCGGCATCGGCCAGTGAACTGTACAGTTCGCCGATCAGGGTGCCGTTATCGGCGCTTTCCGGCTGGCTTTCCAGGTAGGCGAGCTCGTCCTCGAGGCGGCGCAGGGTAGCGTCCCCATCGATGGCGTACTCGATGGCAGGGCGGTCCAGCGCCGGGGTTTCCTGGGCGACGTAAGCCACGCGCCATTTGGCCGGATAATCGATCTCGCCGGCGTCAGCGTGCAATTCGCCGCGCAGCATGGCAAACAGGCTGGATTTGCCGGCGCCGTTGGAGCCGATCAGGCCGATCTTGTCGCCAGGGTTGAGAGTGACGTCGGCGGATTCGAACAGCGGCTTGACGCCGCGCATGAGACTGACTTGCTGAAAACGGATCATTTCTTTTTCTTTGCCTGCAATTGTTCTTTGGTCAGCAGGAATACCATGTCATCGCCGGCCGAAGTCGATAGCCAGGTCAGTTCGAGGCCCGGGAAAGCGGCCTCGGCATGTTCACGCTCATTACCGATTTCCACCACCAGGATGCCTTGCGGATTCAGGCGCTCGGCCGCACCTGCGACGATGCTTCGCACCAGGTCCATGCCGTCGGCGCCGCCGGCCAGGGCCAGTTGCGGCTCGCGCAGGTATTCCTGCGGCAGCTTGGTCATCGAGTCGGCGTTCACATAGGGCGGATTGCTGACGATGATGTCGTACTTCTTTTGCGGCAGCCTGGCATACAGGTTGGATTCGACCAGGGTGATGCGGTCTTGCAGTCCATAATCGCTGACATTGCGCTGAGCGACAGCCAGAGCATCGGCGGAGATGTCGACCGCGTCGATTCGCGCATGCGGGAAGGCGTCCGCCAGCATGACCGGCAGGCAGCCCGAACCCGTGCACAGGTCAAGGATATCGGTGACTTCATCAGGCACCACTACCCAGGGAGCAAACTGCGAGGGAATCAATTCGGCGATGAAGGAGCGCGGCACGATCACGCGTTCGTCGACATAGAACTTGTACTCGCCCAGCCACGCTTCGCGGGTGATGTAGGCAGCCGGCAGCCGTTCGCCGGCGCGCTGTTCGATCACGCGCAGCACTGCGGCGACTTCGTCCGGCAGCAGGCGGGCGTCAAGAAAGGGCTCGAGCTGGTCCAGCGGCAGTTTCAGCGTATGCAGCAGCAGGTAGGCGGCTTCGTCGAAGGCATTGCTGCTGCCGTGACCGAAGAATACGCCGGCGCCGTTGAAGCGGCTGACGGCATGGCGCAGCAGGTCGCGCAGGGTGGAGAAATCGTTGGGCGTCATGGAGATTGCTTGGAAAATTGCCTGGATTAATGGATTCTTCCGCTTCGCGAATGAAGCGGAGAGTGCATGCAGCGTTACTGGATTGGACGAAACTTACAGCAAAAGGTTTTCCAGCGTCTTGCGGTAGATATTTTTCAGCGGATCGATGTAGCGCAATTCAATATGCTCGTCGATCTTGTGGATGCTGCCGTTGGGCGGACCGAATTCGACCACTTGCGGGCAGATCTGCGCGATGAAACGGCCATCGGAGGTGCCGCCGGTGGTCGAGAGTTCGGTATCGACGCCGGTTTCCTCGCGGATGGCGCGGCCAAGGGCTTCGCTGAGAGTGCCGCGCGGTGTCAGGAAGGGCAGGCCGCCGACGGTCCATTGCAGCTCGTATTCCAGGCCATGCCTGTCGAGGATGGCATGCACGCGCTGCTGCAGGCCTTCCACCGTGCTGGCGGTGGAAAAGCGGAAATTGAAATCGACCACCACTTCACCAGGAATGACGTTGGTCGCTCCCGTGCCGGCATGGATATTGGACATTTGCCAGGAAGTCGGCGTGTAATACTCGTTGCCATCATCCCATTTTTCCGCGGCCAGCTCGGCCAGCGCCGGGGCGGCCTGGTGGATCGGGTTACGCGCCAGGTGCGGGTAGGCGATGTGTCCCTGGATGCCCTTGATTGCCAGCCTGCCGGACATGCTGCCGCGGCGGCCATTCTTGATCATGTCGCCGAGCTTGTCGGCAGAAGTCGGCTCGCCGACGATGCAGTAGTCGAGCTGTTCGCCGCGCGCTTTCAGCTTGTCGCACACGATCACAGTGCCGTCGGTGGCCGGGCCTTCCTCATCGCTGGTAATGAGAAACGCGATCGAGCCCTTGTGGTCCGGATGTGCTTGCGTGAATTCTTCCACGGCCACCACCATGGCGGCGATCGAGGTCTTCATGTCGGCGGCGCCGCGTCCGTACAGCTTGCCGTCGCGTTGCGTCGGCGTAAACGGATGCGACTGCCATTTCTCCAACGGGCCGGTCGGCACGACGTCGGTGTGGCCGGCGAACACCAGCAGCGGCTGCGCGGTGCCGCGCCGCGCCCACAAGTTGGTGACGCCGCCGGAAGCGATGGTTTCGCAGGCAAAGCCGAGCGGGGTCAGCAATTCGGCCAGGCGGTCCTGGCAACCCTTGTCTTCCGGAGTGACGGAGGACAGGGCGATCAATTCTTCAGTAAGAGCGAGCGTCTGGCTCATGGGGTCAGGGTTTCTCGAAAATTTGTCGGTAGTGGTCGTCATTGAAGCCGACGTGGGCGCGGCCATCCTTGAGCAGCACCGGGCGCTTGACGATGGCGGGGGACTCCAGCATCAGCGCGGTGGCGCTGGCGACATCCACGATGGCTTCCTTGCGCGCGATATCCAGGCCGCGCCAGGTGGTGCCTTTGCGATTGACCAGCACTTCCCAGTCGACATCCTTGAGCCAGCCCGCGACCAGGTCGGCGCTGATGCCAGCCTTCCTGAAGTCGTGGAAAACATAGGAAATGCCGTGCGCTTCCAGCCAGGTGCGGGCTTTCTTGACTGTGTCGCAGTTGGCGATGCCGAAGAGAGTAATGCTCATGGAGTCAGACGTTCAGGGTGAATTCGGTGAAGCTGGCGCCATCGTCCTTCTGCTCGTCCTGCTTCATGCTCTTGTCGGCGGCTTCATTGTTCAGCAGCCAGTACAGGTTGGTGGCGGAGTCGGCGTAGGCGAGGGCTTCGTCCTGCGTGATCAGGCCTTCCTTGATAAGTCCGAGCAGCGCCTGTTCAAAAGTTTGCGAACCGGGCGACATGCTCTTTTCCATCGCATCCTTGATCTGGCCGATTTCGCCTTCCTCGATCAGTTCGGCGATATGGCGGGTGTTCATCAGCACTTCGACTGCCGGGATGCGCTTGCCATTGGTCGCCGGCACCAGCCGTTGCGAAACGATCGCCAGCACCGTCGAAGCCAGGTCCTGCAGCATGGCCTGGCGGGTTTCCAGTGGATAGAAGCCGATGATGCGGTTGAGCGCCCGGTAGCTGTTGTTAGCGTGCAGGGTAGTCACCACCAGGTGGCCTGACTGGGCATAAGCCAGCGCCGCCGACATGGTTTCCTTGTCGCGGATTTCGCCGATCAGGATCACATCCGGCGCCTGGCGCAGGGCATTCTTCAGGGCGATATTCAGATTGCTCGAATCGACGCCGATCTCGCGCTGGTTGACAATGGATTTCTTGTTTTTGAACAGGAATTCGATGGGGTCTTCCAGGGTCAGGATATGGCCCGCCATCTGAGCGTTGCGATGGTCCAGCATCGACGCAATCGTGGTCGACTTGCCGGAGCCGGTGGCGCCCACAACCAGGATCAACCCGCGTTTCTGCTTGACGATGTCGGCCAGGGCAGGCGGCAGGTGCAGCGTTTCCAGTTCCGGGATGGTGCCGGGGATGTAGCGGAATACCGTGGAAATCGTGCCGCGCTGGCGGAAGGCCGAGAGGCGGAAGCTGCCGATGCCGGGCACCGGGATGCCGAGGTTCAGTTCGTTGTTGCGGTCCAGTTCATCGAGCTGGGCAGGCGAGAGCACTTCCGCCAGCAGCGACATGATGGCGCCATTGTCCAGCTTTTGCTGGTTAATCGGGATCATGTTGCCGTTGATTTTCAGCTGGATCGGCGAATTCACCGCCATGAACATGTCGGAAGCGGATTTTTCCTGCATCAGCTGAAACAAGCGTTCCATTGCCATGGTGTTCTCCCTGGGGTGCTTTAATTATTCAACGGCGACAAAACTGATCCGGTATAAATACGCGGCGCCTCGTAATCGGCGCCGCGCGAACAAGCTACGCCAACAAATTAAGCGTCGCGCAGCAATTCGTTGATGCCGGTCTTGGCGCGGGTCTTGGCATCGACGCGCTTGACGATCACGGCGCAGTACAGGCTGTACTTGCCGTCGGCCGAGGGCAGGCTGCCGGACACCACCACCGAACCGGCCGGGATACGTCCGTAGCTGACTTCACCGGTGGCACGGTCGTAGATCTTGGTCGACTGGCCGATGTACACGCCCATCGAGATTACCGAGTTTTCCTCGACGATCACGCCTTCGACGATTTCCGAACGGGCGCCGATGAAGCAGTTGTCCTCGATGATGGTCGGATTGGCCTGCATCGGTTCCAGCACGCCGCCGATGCCGACGCCGCCGGACAGGTGGACGTTCTTGCCGATCTGCGCGCAGGAACCGACGGTAGCCCAGGTATCGACCATCGCGCCTTCATCGACATAGGCGCCGATGTTGACGTAGGACGGCATCAGCACGACGTTCTTGCCGATGAAGCTGCCGCGGCGGGCCACTGCCGGCGGCACCACGCGGAAGCCACCCTTGGCGAAGTCTTCGGCGGTGTAATTGGCGAACTTGGTCGGCACCTTGTCGTAGAACTGCATGCTGCCACCGGCCGGCATCGGCGCATTGTCTTCCAGGCGGAAGGACAGCAGCACGGCTTTCTTGATCCACTGGTTGACGTTCCAGGCGCCCTCGACTTTCTGCGCCACGCGCAGCGTACCCTGGTCCAGTTCGCCCAGCACGTGGGCGACGGCGTCGCGCACTTCGGCGGGAGCGGATTTCGGCGAGAAATTGGCACGGTCTTCCCAGGCTTGTTCGATGATTTGCTGCAGTTGCTGAGTCATATCGGTATCTATCTTGTTCAATGGTGGAAAATCAATGGGCGGCCAGCTTGCGGGTGAATTCGACGATGCGCTGCGCGGCTTCCAGGCATTCCGCGGTTTCCGCGACCAGGGCCATGCGGATGCGGTTTTGACCAGGGTTGACGCCATGCGCCTCTCGCGCCAGGTAGCTGCCCGGCAGGACCGTCACATTATATTCGGCATACAGTCGTTTGGTGAAATCGACATCGGAGATCGGCGCCAGTTTGTCGACCTTTGCCCACAGGTAGAAGCCAGCATCCGGCAGGGCGACATCCAGCACCTCGGCCAGCAGCGGCGTGACTTTGCTGAATTTCTGGATGTACTTCGCGCGGTTTTCCTGCACGTGCGTCTCGTCGTCCCAGGCAGCGATTGATGCCGACTGGATAGCCGGGCTCATGGCGCTGCCGTGGTAGGTGCGGTACAGCAGGAATTTCTTAATGATCGTTGCATCGCCGGCGACAAAGCCCGAGCGCATCCCGGGCACGTTGGAGCGCTTGGACAGGCTGGAGAAGGAAATCAGGCGCGGGTAGCCTGCGCGACCCAGCTTGTAAGCGGCTTCCATGCCGCCCAGCGGAGCTTCGTCCTTGAAGTAGATCTCCGAATAGCATTCGTCTGAAGCGATCACGAAACCATAGCGGTCGGACAGGGCAAACAGCTCTTTCCAGTCGTCCAGCGTCAGCACCGCGCCGGTCGGATTGCCCGGCGAGCACAGGTACAGCAGCTGCACGCGCTCCCAGATCTCAGGCGGCACGCTGCGGTAATCGGGAGCGAAATTGCGCGCCGGGTCGGAATTGAGGAAGTAGGGCTCGGCGCCGGCCAGGTAAGCCGCGCCCTCATAGATCTGATAGAACGGGTTCGGGCACGCCACCAGGGCATTGCCATTCCCTTTCTGTGGATCGACCACCGTCTGCGCCAAGGCGAACAAGGCTTCGCGTGAACCGCACACCGGCAGAATCTGCGTGGCGATATCCAGTTGCGGCAAGCCGTAGCGGCGTTCCAGCCAGCCGGCAATCGCCGCGCGCAAGGCTTCGCTGCCGGCCGTGGCCGGATAGGCGGCCAGGCCGTCGAGGCTGTCGGCCAGCGCCTGGCGGATGAAGGTCGGGGTGGCATGCTTGGGTTCGCCAATGCCCAGGCTGATGGGGGAGTAAGCCGAATTGGGCGTCACGTCCGCAAACAGCTTGCGCAGCTTTTCGAAAGGATAGGGTTGCAGCTTGTCTAAAAGTGGATTCACGGCGGCGGGAATGAATTGATAACAAAACGCCAACAAAATTGAGCGCATACGGAAGTGCAACATTATACCGCCCATGTTCCCGCCTGGCCGCCGCCCGGGAAGCCGAAATGGCGGAATGGCGCTTCTTCAATGATATGATTGGCCCCTTGCGCGCCGCCCGGATCGCCCTTGCCCGACTGCGGGCCTGGTCATCGGATGCGGTCATTTTGTCGAATCTTATTGGATAAAGTCGATAACGTGCGTTTAACATCCATTAAATTATCGGGTTTCAAATCCTTCGTCGACCCCACCCATTTCCAGGTGCCGGGGCAGCTGGTCGGCGTGGTCGGCCCCAACGGTTGCGGCAAATCCAACATCATCGATGCGGTGCGCTGGGTACTGGGCGAATCCAAGGCGTCGGAACTGCGCGGCGAATCGATGCAGGACGTAATCTTTAATGGTTCCACGCATCGCAAGCCGGCCGGCCGCGCCTCGGTCGAACTGGTGTTCGACAATGCCGACGGCAAGGCCGCCGGGCAGTGGAGCCAGTTCGCCGAAATTGCCGTCAAGCGCACGCTGACCCGCGACGGCACCTCCACTTATTACATCAACAACCAGGCGGTGCGCCGCCGCGACATCCAGGACATCTTCCTCGGCACGGGACTGGGGCCGCGCGCCTATGCCATCATCGGCCAGGGCATGATCTCGCGGATCATCGAGGCGCGCCCGGAAGAGCTGCGCGTGTTCCTCGAAGAAGCCGCCGGCGTGTCGAAGTACAAGGAGCGCCGGCGCGAAACCGAGAACCGGTTGCACGATACCCGCGAAAATCTCACGCGCGTGGAAGACATCCTGCGCGAGCTGAACGCCAACCTGGAAAAGCTGGAAGGTCAGGCCGAAGTGGCCCGCAAGTTCCATCAGCTGCAGGCCGACCAGGAAGAAAAGCAGAAACTGCTGTGGCTGTTGCGCAAGAATGAAGCCAAGGCTGAACAGGAAAAGGTCTTCCGCGACATTGAAAAGGCGCAGACCGACCTGGAAGAGCAGACCGCCAAGCTGCGCCATGTCGAGCTGGAACTCGAACAGATGCGCCAGGCGCATTATGGCGCCGGCGACCGCATGCACCAGGCGCAAGGACACCTGTACCAGACCAACTCCGAGATCGGCAGCCTGGAAGCGCAGATCAAGTTCGTCATCGAATCGCGCAGCCGCTTGCAGTCGCAACTGAATTCGCTCACCGCGCAGCGCGATCAGTGGCAGCGCCAGGGCAGCCAGTACCAGGAAGAGCAGGCCGAAGCCGAGCTGATGCTGGAAGAGCAGGCCGCGCGCGTCGAGCAAGCGCAGATGATCGCGCAGCAGCAGAACGAGGCGTTGCCGGCGCTGGAGCAAGCCTGGCGCGAAGCGCAGCTGAAATCCACCGAATCGCGCAGCAAGATCATGCAGGTCCAGCAGCAGATCGAGCTGGAATCGGCGCACCAGCGCAATGCCTCCAACATCCTTTCCAGCCTGGCGGTGCGGCGCGAGCGCCTGTCGCAGGAAAAGAATGGCATGAGCATGCCGGACGGCACGCATCTGGCCAACCTGAAGGCGCAGCTGGAAGAAAAGCAGATGGCGCAGGAAGAAGCGCAGCACCTGCTGGAGGACGCGCAGGAACTGCAGCCGAAGCTGGAAGAAGAGCGCCGCGCCGCGCAGGCGCAGGTGAATGCCGAAACCGCCGCCAATGCCCAGCTGGAAGCGCGCCTCGCCGCCCTGAAGCAGTTGCAGGAAAGCGTGCAGACTCAAGGCAAGGTGCAGCCCTGGCTGCAGAAGCACGAACTGGGCGAACTGCCGCGCCTGTGGCAAAAGCTGCACATCGACGCCGGCTGGGAAACCGCGCTGGAATCGGTGCTGCGTGAGCGCACCTCGGCGCTGGAAATGTCCAACCTCGACTGGGCCAAGGCTTTCTTCAACGACGCTCCGCCGGCCAAGCTGGCGCTGTATAGCACCAATGCGGCACCGGCCGGCGCCGCCGAAACGCCGGCCGACCTNNCTCGATCGCGCCAAGCTGCCGCATGGCGGCTATTTCGTCACGAAGCAGGGGCACGTCATCAGCCGGACCAGCGTGCGCTTCTACGCTTCCGATTCGGAGCAGGATGGCATGCTGGCGCGCCAGCAGGAAATCGATAACATCACCAAGCAGCTGCGCGCCCAGCACATGCTGGCCGACGAAGCCAGGACGCGCGCGGTGCGCGCCGAAGCCGCGCTGTCGCAAGCCACGCAGCGGCTGCAGGAATACCGCGCGCGCGTGCAGAATCTGACCCAGGCCGTGCACGGCTTGCAGATCGAAGTGATGAAGCTGTCCGAGGTGCAGGAGCGCTTCAATCAGCGCAGCAGCCAGATCGCCGGCGAGCTGGCCGAAATCGAAGCGCAGGAAGCCGAGCAGCAGCAGATCAAGGCCGAATCGGAAGCCAAGTTCGAACAGCTCGACATGGAACTGGCCGAGCTGCAGGAGAGCCACGAAGAAGGGCAGACTACCTATCTGACAAAAGAGCAGCAACTGAACGATGCGCGTATTCGCCTGCGCGACCTCGAGCGAGCGGCGCAGGAAGCCGAATTCGCCGAGAAATCCCAGCGCAACAAGATCGAGGAATTAAAGCGCAGCATCGCCACCGCGCAGGAACAGGCACAGCAGCTGTTCGCCAGCATGCAGCAGGGCCACCTGGAGCTGGAAAGCCTGGATGACCAGGCGGCGCAAGCCGGCTTGCAGTCGCTGCTGGAAAAACGCAGCGAGCAGGAACGCGCTTTGGCCGACGCCCGCCACGAGCTGGACCAGCTGTCACAGAAGCTGCGGCACCATGAAGAAGCGCGCATGCAGTCCGAACGCAGCCTGCAGCCGCAACGCGACCGCATTACCGAACTGCAGCTGAAGGAGCAGGCGGCGCGCCTGAACCAGGAACAGTATGCCCAGCAGTTGGTCGAAGCGCAGGCCGACGAGGCGGCGCTGTCGGAAAAACTGAATCCGGATCTGAAGCCTTCCTACCTGCAGGGCGAAGTCACGCGCCTGACCAATGCGATCACCGCGCTGGGCGCGGTCAACCTGGCGGCGCTGGATGAGCTGGCGCAGGCATCCGAGCGCAAGAATTTCCTCGATGCGCAAAATGCCGACCTGGTCGAGGCGATCACCACGCTGGAAGACGCCATCAGCAAGATCGACAAGGAAACCCGTGAGCTGTTGCAGGATACCTTCGACAAAGTCAACCGGCATTTCGCGGAATTGTTCCCGATCCTGTTTGGCGGCGGCAATGCCAAGCTGATCATGACTGGCGATGAAATTCTGGATTCTGGCGTGCAAGTCATGGCGCAGCCTCCAGGCAAGAAGAACGCCACCATTCACTTGCTGTCGGGCGGCGAGAAGGCGTTGACGGCAACCGCGCTGGTGTTTTCCATGTTCCAGCTGAATCCGGCGCCGTTCTGCCTGCTGGACGAAGTGGATGCGCCGCTGGACGACGCCAATACCGAACGCTTCGCCAACATGGTCAAGCGCATGTCTGCGCAAACGCAATTCCTGTTCATCTCGCATAACAAGATTGCGATGGAAATGGCACAGCAGTTGATCGGTGTGACGATGCAGGAGCAGGGGGTTTCGCGGATCGTGGCGGTGGATATGGAATCGGCGGCGAGTTTCGCCACCGAAGCGCAGGCAGCTTGAGAAAAGATTAGATGCGGGCCGAGCGCGCCATGGCGGCGCGTTTCTGGTAATAGGCGACGTTCTGATGAGCCTCGCGTGCGCGTTTTTCTTCGACGTCGGCGCAGATCAGATAGTGGTGTTCGGCTTTTTGCAGCCACCAGTGATGAATATTGCGCAGAATCGGGCTGACTGAAAGCATGGCTAATTCCTGGAAGCGGAGTTCTTTCTGTTTGAGCATGATGCACCTTCCCGGTAATGGCTATCGATAAAATGTGGTGGCTACAATGGCGATCCCGAAAGCAATCTTCAAAAAGATTGCATGGGAAATGTTGCTTATGATTGCTTTGTAGCTGATGAAACTTTTTGTTGAAGAAACTTTCATCTCGCTACGACTGTGACTCATTCCAAATCACAATAATTGACAGTTTATTATTTGAAAAATTTTTCTTTTTGATTGCTGTCAATTTATGAACGTCAGTTTAAAAAGCCTTTAAGAAAAACTAGCCAAACGGCAATAAATTGCACTGCAAAAGCTGCGAAGTTATGCGAATTCTTCGGCAATGCTGTTTTGGCGCTAAGGCTTACGTATAATGTGTCTGATCAACATCAAATTCAACATCGAACACGTTTCCAGGACATAAGCGGTATGACCGATTTACAGACAAGCCTGATTGCAATCGGCAGCGCAATTGTTGTCGGTGTGATTTCCTATAACAAGTGGCAGGAATACAAGGCTAAAAAGAGCGTTGAACGCGCTTTTTCGACGACGCCCGACGATGTGCTGATGGAGCCCGGCACTGCAGCTCATGCCAGCCATGAGCTGCGGCAGGAGCCGAGCCTTGATGGCGACACGCAGCAGGCTGGTTCGGCAGCGATTGATGAAACCGGCGCCGCCGGGCAGGGCATGGATTCGGCTGACGCCGTCAGCCAGCCGGCGCCGGCAGCGCCAGAGCGTGACTTGCCGGTGGATTCCCTGGTCGATTGCGCAATTCCGCTGGCGCTGGAAGCGCCTGCCTACGGTGAAAAAATCATCCTGCCGCTGCAGGGCCTGCGCCACGTCGGCAGCAAGCCGGTGCATTTCATTGGCCGTCGCGAAGACGGCCAATGGGAGCCGATCGTGCGCGGTGGCGTGTATGTCTCCCTGTTGGCCGGTGTGCAGCTGGCCAACCGCGCCAGTGCCCTGAACGAGCTGGAATATTCCGAGCTGGTGACGCGCCTGCGGCAAGTGGCCGATGAAGTCAATGCCGAGCCAGATGTGCCGGACATGACCGCGGTCATGACGGCGGCACGTTCGCTGCATCAATTCGTTGCAGAATACGACGCCAAGCTGAGTGTCAATGTTCAGTCGAACGGTGCGCCATGGGCAATCAATACCCTGCTGGCGGCGCTGGAGCGGCAAGGCTTCGATCTGCGTCCAGACGGTCGCCTGGTAATGCCGGACGGCGATGGCGGCGTGCTGTTCTCGCTGTCGACCAACGTCACACTTGCCGCCGACACCACTTCGCGCCTGACTCTGCTGCTCGACGTGCCTTGCGTGGCGCCGCAACGCGACGGCTTCGGCGCCATGACTGCCTGCGCCAGGGCGCTGGCGGCCCGCCTGGGCGGCACCGTGGTGGATGACGGCAACCAGCCGCTCTCCGAGGAATCGCTGGCGGAAATCGCCCGCCAGGTCGATGCCTTCTATGAGGACATGCAAGTGGCCGAAATCCCGGCCGGGTCGATACGCGCTTTGCGTCTGTTCAATTAAGCATGCAGACTGATTTTTTTTCCGGCGCGGACGCCGCTGCGCCGAATCGGGATGATGCGGCCGCGCGGGCGGCATGGCTGCGCGCCGAACTGAATCGCCATGCTCACGCCTATTATGTGCTCGATAATCCGGCCATTCCCGACGCCGAATACGACAAGCTGTTTCTCGAGCTGAGCACGCTGGAACAGCAGCACCCGGAGTTGTGCTGCGCGGATTCGCCGACCCTGCGCGTCGGCGGCGCGCCCTTGCCCGAGTTTGCGCCGGTGCGCCACTCGATGCCGATGCTGTCGATCCGCACCGAGACCGACACCACCGCTGGCGGCGCGATTGCCTTCGATGCGCGGGTGCGGCGCGAACTCGGCCTGGGCGCCGACGCGCCGCCCATTGAATACGCCGCCGAGTTGAAGTTCGACGGTCTGGCGATCAATCTGCGTTATGAAAACGGCGTACTGGTGCAGGCAGCCACGCGCGGCGACGGCGCTACAGGCGAAGATGTCACGCAAAACATACGCACCATCCGGCAAATTCCGCTGCGTCTGAACGGTTGCGAGGCGCCGGCACTGGAAGTGCGCGGCGAGGTCTACA